>DAOMZR010000001.1:0-28040 GCA_035400585.1 bacterium
CCGCGAACGAAAAAAGACGCCAAAATGGCGTCTTTTTGAGTGAGTGGAGAGGCGGCAAGCCAACTGCTTGGCTTGCCGGGGATGAGAAAGCCGGAGCGATGTGCCGAAGTGAAACGTAGGCACCGCGAGGCGGGGTCGCGAGTTCTTAGTGAACGCAAATCGCGTAGCGATTAAGTGAGCTTAGAAACTCGTGACCGAATCCCTTCCTCTCCGCGGATTGACAAAGACATATCAATATGATACGCTTTTTTGTTATTAGTGCTATTGTTGGACTTTAAAAATTGTAAAAATGAAAATAAAAAATAATCTTAATTATTCTATTATTTCGTTTGTAATAATAAATAATAATTTCGGTCCAGAGATTGAAATATATCCAGGGGACGAAAAAGAAATTCTATTACCCAGCGAACATTCTGTTTTTGATGAAAATTTTCAAAAAGAGATTGAGAGCCTAAAAATTTTGTGCTGGAATTTGGAAAATGAGCCCTCTGACGAAAATTCTGTTGGTTATTATAAAAAACGTATCGTTGATTATACTCAAATAGCCCAAGAATTTTCAGTAGGTGGGTTTGATTTTCTTGTGGTTAGTGTCAGAAATTCCAAAGATCCATACCTTTCACCGGCTCAGTACAGTTGGAATTTTGATAATGATCCGGACGAATAGGGCATAAATGAAGTTCTGAAAAACAGAGAGATATTGGCAGATATTAGAGAAAACAAAATTAGCTTTTTAGGGGGAAATCGCAGGCGCCCCCTTCTTTTATTCTAAAAAATAATTTAATGTTTCTTAGTTTTGTATTGACATTTTTCTGTAATTATGATATGATTATGCATTGTTATTTAAAAACATTGTCTAACCTTTAAAACTGAAAAAAATGAAAAATAAAACCTTGATTTTTGCTGGTGAAGATATAGTAATTTCTCATATAGTTAGTGTGCAAGCATACGAAAAAAACTATAAATGTTATGTTGTTGTTAAAACTATAAGCAGAGAGTATGTTGAAGAATTCACCGAGCCTGGTTATTCTTTCTCTGATTATACCAACAACCTAATGAATTCTAGTTTAGATTTTAGAAATTTTCTTGAAGAAATTGGTCAAAAAATCACACCAGAAGTTGTTGAAATTAATAAAAAAGAATTTAATGAGGCTGGCGATAGGTTGAGAGAGAAGGCCATAGAAAGGCGTCGACAAATATTGAAATTTATTTAGTTATTGATTTGGTTGTTTAATCTTTAAAATTATTAAAAATGAAAAATTTTAACATTCTCGTTATCGATGATGATCCGGGGATTAGATCTAATATAATTAGATTTTTGGATAGAATTATTTCCAGCTTCCAGTTCTTTGAGGCGTGTAATAAAACCGAAGCCCTTAACCTCATGAAGGAGAAAGATTTCGATTTAATTACTCTGGATGGTCGGCTTCTCGACAATGACCATGGACGTGATGTATTAAAGGAGATGTCAGAAGATCAAATATCTAAAACCATTGTTTATTCCGCTGAGTCTAAATTTATTGAAGAGTGTCGAACAAAAGGAATTAGGGCCGCCGAAAAAGATTGTTATACGATTGATAAATTAATCGCAGTAGAGGATGGGTTAATAGTTTTTAAAATTTAAGATTACAAACCTACAATTAGGAAGTCTAGCAATAGCCTTCCTTTTTTATTTCTAGCGATTTTGCCATTATTTTGTTATACTATTGTAGCCTTTAATCAAGTATTTTATCAATATGAAAAATAAATTATTTTTTATATATTTAATGCGAGTAGTTGGTTTTTTAATGTTGCTTACAAACGGAATAGTTTATCTATTTGATTTTGATTTCAATTATCCAATCTTATCTATCTTGGGGTTATTGTTGATTGTTTTTAGTATGACGATAATTAAAAAAAATAATAAATAATTTTATGAAAAAAAATCTTATAATTCTATTGAGTCTAGTTATTTTAGTTGCTGCTTTTTGTTTTTTTTATAAATACAATTATAAAAAAGATGATTTTAAAAATGATTCATCTAAAAATATTAATTTAGAGATTAAAAATTTTGATGATTGCCTTAAATCCGGTAATCCAGTTATGGAGAGTTATCCTCGACAATGTCGAGCAATTGATGGTTCTGTTTTTGTTGAAAATATTGGAAATGAACTAGAAAAAAAGGATTTAATAATGGTTAACAATCCTCGACCTAAAATGGCTATTGAAAGCCCTTTAGAAATAAGCGGTGAGGCTCGTGGTTATTGGTATTTTGAAGCTAGCTTCCCGGTAGAAATAATTAATTCCAATGGTGAAATAATTTCTACTACAATAGCTACGGCTCAAAGCGATTGGATGACAGAGGAGTTTGTTCCTTTTTCATCTAAATTAGAATTTAATCAACAAGAAGCGGGAAGTGATGGGAAAATAATTTTTAAAAAAGACAATCCATCTGGTTTGCCGGAAAACGATGATTTTCTGGAAATGCCTGTAATTTTTAAATAATTTTTATGAAAATTTATTTGCTAAAAGTAATGAAGAGTAGATATTGTTTAATATCCTTTATCTTAATTGCTATTGGTGCTTATTTTTTAGTACCTAAAAAAATATTTTATGGTTTCTATAGTATTATAGCTATCATTTTTATTATCGTTTTTTCGCTGACACTTACCTGCATGATTAGAAGTATAAAAGATAAAACAGAAGCCAGAAAGAAGCAAAGAACAGGTTCAATTATTAGCTTTATATTCAGTATTATTGGTTTATCGGCTTTACACACCTGCACTATTGGAGCTCCGGTTTGTGGCGCTTCTATCGGAGCGGCTATTGTCTCCGTTTTTTTCCCAGCTTTTGCTCTAGATTTTCTAAATGATTATGCAATTTTAGTTGTTATTATTTCTATTGTTATTCAAATTTTTGCTTTATTTCGAATGAAGTGTTTTAAAAGAATAATTATTTAATAATTATATTTATAATTAATTATATAAACTTATGCGTTTACAAAATAAAGTTGCCATTGTAACTGGAGCTTCGTCAGGTCTGGGAGAGGCTATTGCTCAAATGTTTTTGGCCGAAGGAGCTAAAGTTGTTTTTTCTGATTTGAATGATTATTCTAAAAAAGATAGTTTGGGTGAAAATGGAATATTTATCAAGGCCGATGTTTCTAAAAAAGAAGAGGTGGAAAATTTAGTTAAAATTGCTGTTGAAAAGTTTGGATCACTTAATGTTATTGTTAATAACGCTGGCATTGGACTAACTGGTGAGATTACCGAGATGAGTGACGATGTTTGGCAAAAAGTGATTGATGTAAATTTAAATGGAGTATTTTATGGCTTAAGATCAGCTTCTAAATTTATGAAAGATAATAAAGTTAAGGGATCAATTATAAACATGGCTTCTATTTTAGGAAAAGTTGGTTTTAGAACCGCCTCGGCTTATTGCGCTTCAAAAGGAGGGGTAAATCAATTGACTAGAGCAACCTCTTTGGAATTAGCTCCTTTTGGTATCAGGGTTAATTCCATTGCTCCTGGTTTCATAAAAACAGAAATGACTAAAGACATACAAGACGATCAAACCGCTAACGCTGCTATTTCAGCTGCAACTCCTTTGGGATACATGGGGGAACCTAACGATATTGCCTATGCTGCTGTTTATTTAGCCTCTGATGAGTCTAAATATGTTACCGGTTCTGTTTTATATGTTGACGGTGGTTGGACTGCTCAATAAATTTTTATGGACAATAAATTAATAAAAAAAATTCGCCATGAACTAAAATCACAAGTTGATTTGGATTATAAAAAAGGGTGTGAAAATTTTTTCATAGAAAAAATAGTTTGTTATGGCGTTAGAACTCCACTGGTTCGTAAAATTTCCCAGAAATATTTTAGAGAAGAGGTAAAATTTTTGGATAAAAAAGATTTGTTTTCTTTATGTGAAGATTTATTTAAAAGTGATTATAATGAGGAGGCTACAATTGCTATTCAATTTTTATCTCTCAGTTTTAATAAATTTGAAAAGAAAGATTTTAAAGTTTTTACTCAATTTTTAAATAAATATATTAATAATTGGGCTAAAGATGATGATTTTTGCACTCATGTTTTAGGTGTTATGCTTGGACGTCATCCTGAATTAATTTCAGAATTGAAAAAATGGACAAAATCTAAAAATATGTGGGTTAGACGGGCTTCAGCTGTTAGCTTTATATCTTCGGACAGAATGAGCGTCGGCAAAGAAGTCGGTTATGTCGCCAGAGACAATTTAAAAGATGTTTTTGAGATAGCTAGAACTTTAATGAAGGATAAAGAAGATTTAGTGCAAAAAGGCTATGGTTGGATGTTAAAAGTGGCTGCTAATTTTCATCAAAAGCAGGTTTTTGATTTTGTAATGGAGAATAAAAAAGAAATGACCAGAACTGCCTTGAGATATGCTATCGAAAAAATGCCCAGAAAACTAAAAATTGAAGCAATGAAAATTGATTAAATTTATGGCTTATTTTAATAAAATTGGATTGTTAGTTTTAAGTGAGGATGGTGACAAGTTTATGGTTTGTGAAAAAAATAATTTCACTTCTGATTTTATAATGCCAGGAGGGCAATTAGATGAAGGTGAAAATGATTTAAATTGTTTGTCTAGAGAAATAAAAGAGGAATTAAACGTTAATTTGGATTTAAATAGTTTAATTTTTATAAATGAATATAATGATATCGCCTCCGGTGATTTAACAAAAGATGTTTCTATAAGACTTTATCAGGGAAAGATTTTAGGTATCCCAAAGCCATCGTCAGAAATTATTAATTATTACTGGATAGGGAAGGAGGATATTGGGAATAAAAGAGTTTCTCCGATAATAAGAAATAAAATTATTCCAGATATTGTAAAAAAAAATATTATAAAATAAAAAAAGAAGTGTTTGTTAGAGACACTTCTTTTTTTTATTTTATTAATTTATTTTGTTTAATTCTGTTTTATATTTCTCTAATTTTTCTTTCTCAATACTTACTATTTGTTCTGGCGCATTTTCAACAAATTCTTTATTACTTAATTTTTTTTCTAACATAGTAATCATTTTTTCTAAATTTTCTTTTTCTCTAGCTATTCTTATTTTTTCTTTTTCCTCGTCAATTGCTCCTAGCAAATATATTTCTATCTCTCCAATACTTATTAAGACAGTATTTTTTTCTGGTATTTCTTGACGATCGTTGGAATATTTAATATCTTCAATGCCGGTTTTTAAACTTTTTATCAAATGTTCTTGGTTTTTAATTATTTCTTTTTTTTCTCCGGCAATAATTATGGCTTGAACTTTTTGAGCGGGTTCAATTTTATTGGCAGCACGAGCATTTCTAATCGAAGTAATAATTTCTTTGATCAATTCGAAATTATTTTCTTCCATTTCGAAATCGATGTTATTTTCTGTAGGCCATTTATTAACCATCAAAAGTTTTTCTTCGTTTAGCTCACTCCAAATAACTTCAGTAACAAAAGGTATAAAAGGGTGCCACAATTTTAAGACATTTTTTAAAACAAATATTAATATTTTTTCATTATTATCATCCTTTTCAAATTTTTTAGCTTCTAAATACCAATCAGCTAAATCGTTCCAGGTAAAATTTTTAAGATCTTCTCCAGCTAAAGAAAATTTATAATCAGCTATGTTCTGAGTAGCCTTTTTAATGGTTTGATTTAATCTGTTTAACAGCCATTTATCACTTAAACTTAATTTATTTTCATCGTAGTTATCATTAAAATTTTGACTATTACTAATAATAAAACGACTGATATTCCATAGCTTATTGATAAAGTTGCGAGAACTGGATATCTTTTCCTCGCCGATTCTCATGTCATTTCCGGGGGTGTTTCCAAGTAATAATGATAGTCTTAGAGAATCAGTTCCAAATTGAGAAATGACATCAATCGGATCAATTCCATTTCCTTTTGATTTGCTCATTTTTTTTCCGTCTTTATCCAAAACCATTCCATGTAAATAAACCTTTTCAAATGGTATTTCATCTAGAGCGAAAAAAGACATCATAATCATTCTGGATATCCAGAGAGTTATTAATTCATATCCAGTTTCCAACATTTGAGTTGGGTGATATTTTTTTAAATCATTTTTTTTCTCCATTTGGGGAAAGTTGTCTGGCCAACCAAGAGTTGAAAAAGTCCACATACCAGATGAGAACCAGGTGTCTAATGTGTCTGAGTCTTGTATCCAGTTGTCTCCCTCTGGTTTATTTTCACCAACATAAATTTCTCCATCTTTGTGCCAGGCAGGAATTTGATGACCAAACCAAATTTGGCGACTAATACACCAATCATGTAAATTTTCCATCCAATCTAAATATCTCTTGGAAAATCTTTCCGGTATAAATTCTATTTTTCCGTTTTGAGCAGCTTCAATCGCTTTTTCTTTAAGCGATTTATTTCCGAGTCTTTCTATTTTTTTATCAACATTAACAAACCATTGTTTGGAAGGTATTGGTTCAATTGGGGTTCCACAGCGATAACAAACCGATAAGTTATTATCAATTTCTTTTTCTTCACTTATTAATCCTTGATTTTTTAGTTCCTCTACTATTATCTGTCTGGCTTCTAAGGCTTTTTTGCCAGAAAATTTACCGAAACCAGAATTAATTAAACCATCTTCATTTATAACCTTAATATTTTCTAAATCATTTTTTTGAGCCATTTGCCAATCAATCATGGAATGAGCCGGAGTTACGCCTAGTGCTCCAGTTCCAAACTCCATATCAACGTTATGATCGGCAATTATTTTTAAATTTAATTCTTGGCCACAAAAATTAACCTTTATTGTTTGGCCGACATATTGCTCATATCTCTTATCTTTAGGATTAACTGCCACGGCAGTATCTCCTAATTTTGTTTCTGGTCTAGTGGTAGAGATTGAAATAGGGAAGTCTTTGTCGTATTTAAAAGTGTAGAAACCAGCTTTTTGTTCTTTGTATTCTACTTCGTCGTCAGCTAAAGTTGACTTGCATCTTGGACACCAGTTAACTATTCTTTCACCTCGATATATAATCCCTTCATTATACATATCGATAAACATTTTTTTAACGGCCTTTTGTCTTTGTTCATCTAGTGTGAAAGCAGTTCGACTCCAATCGATTGAAGCGCCCATTTTTTTAGTTTGGTTTAAAATAATTTCTTGAGTTTCTTTTAAAAATAACCAAACCTTTTTTAAAAATTCTTCTCTACCTAAATCATGTCTGGTTTTGCCTTCTTCGTTTAATATTTTTTTCTCAACCACATTTTGGGTGGCGATAGCAGCATGATCAGTTCCTGGTATCCATAAAGCTCTAAATCCGTTCATGCGATGATACCTAACAAACAAATCTTCAATAGCAATAGTAGAAGCGTGACCAAGGTGTAGTTTGGCGGTAATGTTTGGTGGTGGTAAAACGATGGTATAGTTAGGGGCATTTTCTTCTAAATCTAAATTATCAGGATTAAAATAACCTGATTTTTCCCAAATCTCATAAATCTTATCTTCCCATTGAGCTGAATCGTAAGTTTTATCCATTTCTTTGGCCATATTTTTAGTATTTTTTAATAAAATTATAGGCTTATATTAACAAAATTAATGATTTCGGTCAATTTAAGCACTATTTTTATTGCCTAAATTGTTTTTTATTCTGTTTTTTGCTATAATTAATTTATCATAATTAATTTTTAATTTGGTTTAAATTAAATTTATAATTTATTTAATCAAATGAGAAAAAAATATGAAAACAAAAATAATTAATCTTTTGAGCTTATTTATCATTTTTGCTTTCCCCTTTTTTGTTTTAAATAGTGTTGAAGCCATGGAGAGGAGAGGAGCGCCAGATGTTAGCGGTGGAATAAAAACATCTATGGAGAGCGAAACTGTAGAAGAAGATAGTCTGGAAAATGAAGATACTGAAGCTATTGAAGGTGAAGAAGAAAACGAAAATCAAGAAGATGTTAATTCAACAAGTTCAAACGCAAGGATTAGATCTAAGGGCTTAGAAAATGCTATTCAAAGAAGAAGCCAGGTAGCCAATGCTGTTTCTGAGATGTTAAAGGTGGCCGACAGAAACGCCGGCATTGGTGAGCAGGTAAGGGTTATGGCTCAAAATCAAGAAAATAATCAAGAAAAAATTGAGGCTAAATTAGAAAAGATACAAAACAGGAATAAATTGGTAAGATTTATTTTTGGTCCAGATAATCAAGAAATAAAAAATGCTCGCAAGCTTTTGCAGGATAATAAAGATGAACTTACACGATTAGAGAATGTTAGGAGTCAATTGATTAATGTTGTTGATCAAGAACAAGTGCAAGAACAAATTGAAAAAATAAAAGAAGCTAGTAATCAAATAGAACAAGACTTAAATAAATCAGAGAAAGTTTTTAGTTTGTTTGGCTGGGTAAGAAATATTTTTTCCGAATAAATATTGTGTAAAAATAAAAAATGGGCATTAAAACCCATTTTTTTGTTTGAACTTGATTTTTTATTTTAAATACTTTATATTAGATTTGTTATTTCAAAAACAAATTGGAGAGGTGCCAGAGCGGTTGAATGGAACAGTCTTGCCAGCCAGAGGCTGGTCCGCCTTCGGCGGAAAAACTGTCAAAATCTATGTCTACGGTTTATGTTTTAACAAATAAAGATAATAAGATTTATATTGGTTCATCTCATTTTGACGATCCTGGTACTAGATTATTGGCTCATAATTCAGGAAAAACCAGATCTACCAAAAATGGCCGACCTTGGAAAATTTTGTTTTTTGAAAAATTTGAAAATTATACTTTAGCCAGAAAAAGAGAACTATTTTTAAAATCTGGTCAAGGTAGAAAATATATTAAGGAGAGGTGCCAGAGCGGTTGAATGGAACAGTCTTGAAAACTGTCGTGCCTTAACGGGTACCGAGGGTTCGAATCCCTCCCTCTCCGCGGACAAAAATGACCCAAACTACTTTGGGTCATTTTTTGTTTGTTGACAGCAGGGGAGGGATTCGAAAGCCGGAGGCGATGTGCGGAGTGAAACGACGCACCGCCGAGGCCGGGTCGGGGCGCTTAGCGAGTGATTGAGCGTAGCGAAAGAACGAGGCTTAGCGACCGTGACCGAATCCCTCCCTCTCCGCAATGTGATCTGTACCCCAAAAAGTAGACAAATTCTGTCTACTTTTTTTGTATTTAAAATATTCAAAATTAGCATGAATAAAAAGAGAGATTGTTGTTTCAATCTCTTTTAAACAGGGGGTTTATTTTTTAAGCGCAGATTTTAGTACATCTTTGTATGCGTTTCTAGTTATACGTTCGTTAAGGTGCCAAACTATAGGATGATAAAAAGCTGTTATAATAATCATTGTGCTTGCCCATATTTTAGCAATTAATTTTAATGTTCTGTGTCTTTTCATTTTTTATTATTTGGTGTATATTTACTAATTTTTCTGTTTTTGATTATATCATATTATACTTAATATGTCAAGTTTTGTTATTCATTTATTATATTTACTAATAACAAAAAAATAACAATTTTTTTGTTTAAATTGTCGTTTTATGATAAAATACAGTAATGATTTTTAATTTATAAAAATTCCAAATAAAATTTTAATATTATTTGATTTTAGCAATATTTTAATTGCTGAACATTATTTAGTTTAAGAATTTTAACAAATTTTATGAAATCCACACTTATTGCTCCATGCGGAATGAATTGTGGAATTTGTTTGGGGTATCTCAGGAATGAAAACAAATGTCTTGGTTGTAGGGAAATGTGTAAAAGTAAACCAGATTCTTGTAGAAAATGCACTATAGTTCATTGTAAAATTTTAGAAAAAAACAAAATGCTTTTTTGTTCAGAAAAATGTCCAAAATTTCCCTGTACAAGATTAAAAAATCTCGACAAAAGATATAGAATCAAATACAAAATGAGTATGCTTGAAAATTTGGAAAACATTAAAAAATTTGGAATTAAAAAATTTATTAAGCTGGAAAAAGAAAAATGGAAATGCTCAAGTTGTGGACAGGTTCTTTGTGTTCATAGAAATTTTTGTTTGAAGTGTGGAAATAAATATTCTGTTTAATTGTCTTGATAAATATTTATGAAAATAAAAAGTAAAATTATATATTGGAGTTTAAAAATTCTTATAATATTTTTTGGATTATTTTTAATTGTATTTGGTGAGCTTGATGATAGCCCTGGAGCACAAGGCTTGGGCCTTATACTTGTTGTCTCTGTCGTTGTTTTTGTCGTTAGAGATAAAAGAAAAAAATAAATTAATAAATTTTATTTATTAAAAAAAGAGCTGTTTTTTAGCTCTTTTTATTTTTTTAAATCAATTTTAACTGATCAAAGTGGCCGGTTTTTATATCAGCAATTACTGTTGCGATGTAGAATATTCCACCAGCCAGAGTTGTCCACAAAACAACGCCTTTCATATCACCATCAACCATGTTTATAAAACAAATCAAAGCCATTGATGACAAAGTACCAAAATACGGTAAATGGCTAGCTCCGCCAAAGCTTATTTTTCCTTTTGCTGGATAGCCCCAATCTGGTTTGTGGTTTTTTGATTTTAAAGTTGATTTGATAAAGGTGAGCATCATTAAAATTGCGAAAGATAAAAATATTATCCATTCCCAGTTAGCTATTTTTTCTTCAACTATTAAATGAACAAAGCCATTGACAATCCAAACCAATCCTAGAAAATCACCATAAGTTTGAGTGTAGAAATCTTCCCAGTAAAGAAATTTTTGATTTGTACCAGGAATGATTGAATGTCTTAACGGTATTTTTCCTGTTTTTTCTTCAAATTTTTCTATTAAATATTGAATAAAACAAAACAAACTGTTTAAAACAATTATCAAAAAAAGAATCGACCAATTCATTAAAACCTCCTTTTTTATTGTTAATGTCCGAATTCACTCACTATAACTGTATTATATCATATTTATTGATTTTTGTCAATATATAATATATATCGTTTGACAATCCCAATTTATATTGATATCCTTTTTTGTTAATCATTATGAACCTTTAAAACAAAATACGTCATGAAAGAAATCATTAAGAAACTTAAAGACAGATTTTTTCCCAGTGAAGATGAAAAAGCTTGGAAAGCCTGGGTTGATTTTAAAGATAGAGAAGATAAAGATTTGATTGATCTTTTTTCTGCCGATGTTCGGCCGGAATTTAAAAGAAGGGCGACTTTTCTTCTTTTGGTTCCATACGACGAATACAACTCTTTTTATTGGAAAAAGGAGCTTGGAAAATTTTATCACAATTCAAATTTTTTGGAATTGTTATCAACCGAAGAATTAAATTATGCTGTTGATTTGGTTTTTGATTTTTACAGCGAATTAAAATTCAAACACATCGGAAAAAGAAATATTAAGGTTTTAAAGGGCGACGGTATGAACATTCATGTACCAATTACAGAAAAACATCACACCGCTCTTTCTTTTTATAATTCTTGTATTATCGAGTTTCTAATTTTGCTTCCCGAAGAACGTGTTAGAAAATTATTTTCTTTATTTTCTCTTTTGGATATCTCTGCTTATTATAATATGGAGTATGCTTCTGGCTACAATCCCTTTGCCAGCTTACTATCCAACCAAAGAGTTGACGAAAGATGGAAACGTTTAGCCGATTTTAAAATGTTAATTATTATTGAAAAGGAAGTTTCCGGAAAAGTGGCTCCCAGAGAAGAGTGGGAAAGAGCTTTTTCCCAATACGTTTCTATTTTTCAAAACATGCTTTATAAAGCGCCTAGATATTCTAAGGATCTTTATGCTAGGCAGCTAAAATTTATTTTGGAAAAAAAGGATCAGAATCCAGTAATACACGATTGGCAAGTTATTAGAATTTTTGAACTTTTGTCGGATCTAGAATATAAGGCTTTGAGATATAATTTAGCCGAATATGTCCTTTCTGAAAAAAAGAATGGTGTCTATAATTTTTCAATTTGTAGTAAAGAATCCCAAGATGCTGTCGATTGGATTGTAAAAGAATTTAGTTATAATCCGGTCCTAATGGAAAGAATTAAATTTCTGGAAAAAGAAAGAGACGAAAGAGATTTTGCTAGGAAACTTACTGCAGAAAGAGAGGCTAAAAAAGAAAACGACATTATGTCGGACATGAAATAATTGATTTTTTTCAAATTGCTTTACCCCAGATAAATCTGGGGTTTTTTGTTTTAACATTGACAAATGTATATAAATATGATATAATAATTCGTTGGTTTTAAACCAATTTTCTTTAACAATTTAAAAACAAAAAACGAAAAAAAATGAAAAGGGCAATTTTAATTACCATTAAATTATTGCTGGTTTCTTTTTTTCTTCATAATATCGGTGTATTTTCTTTTATTGCTAATTTCGAGCCAGAAAAAGCTCCCACTTTTAAAGATTATGATGGCAAAAAAGAAGATCTTCGTTATATGGAAGATAAAATGAACAGAGCAAAAAATCTGGGTGGTAATTATGGCCCAGAAGAATACTTCGCTGATTTAGCTGATATTGAGTTAAAAGAAAAGAAAAAGGATTTTGATGCTGGAGTTTTAACATTTATGAATTCTTCTAAGAGTTATTTGCACGATATTTTCCATTCTAATTTAATGGATAAACGAGCAAGAGCTTCTCAGGAAGAATACAATCTGTATATTGAAAAACTCGGCAAGGCTCAGGATTTGTATTATGAAGTAACTGATCCTGGATTTAAAAAAAGACAAGCTGATTTTCACGCCAAAATTAGTTCAATGGGCTATTGGTTAAATTTACTTTTAAGTTTTCTTAATTTTTTAGGAAAATTTTATTTAAAGAATTTTATATTAGCCTTTTTTCTTCTTTGGTTTTGGTGGTATCAAGATAAACAAAAATTAAAAATTGATAACCCGTTTAGTTTTGTTCTTTGTCTTATTTTTTATCCAGTAGTCATTATTCGAGTTTTGGCTAAAGCCATTAGGCAGGAGTCTAGGTTTTTTGCCATGAGTATTGAACTTCGTCGAAGAGAGAAAAATTTATTTTCTTTATTTTCTGAAAACGAAATACTAGAGCTCAAGCGCTTGGCTAAGAGTAATATGAGATTAAGTGATTATCGTCTTTATTTGGATGATAAAAATTTAATTTATAAGCACACTTTAATGCCAGCTGTTGCGGTTACTTTTATTTTTTTATTTCTACCATTAAGTTCTCAAGAAAATAATTTTGATTCAAATTGTTCAAGCATTGATTTTATGGAGGAAATCTGTGTTTCTGTAAATTCTCCACCAAATTTGATTCAAACTAATTTTTCTTTTGAAGACGATCAAAATGATTTTTTCTCACCCGGAGTAATTTTGGAAGAATTTTTTGTTTTTTTTAACAATATTTTTCTAAATTCAATTCCGTTTCTAGTTTTACCTGAACAAATTGGTTTTAAGAATGTTCCCAAGCCTATTCCTTTATTTGTTGATAAATTTTTGCCTATTTTTTTAAGTAATTATTTTATCAACAAACAATGGAGGAATAAAAATGAAAACTTTATTGATAAATGTCGTATTGTTTTTTTGGGTAAACATTCTTTTGGCTCAGAAAGTAAATTTGGAAAGCTCTGTATTGGCTGACACCAGTAATTGTCAAATCAATACTCAAAGAATGGAAATTTCTGGCGATTTTTTTAATTTGAAATATGATTATAAAAAAAATAGTCCTGATGCTTTTAGTTTGACTCTGCCTAAAATATTTTCTGATTCTTTGTATAATTTTGGTGTTGCCTTAATTAAAATGGGTGATAAGTCTAGTGATGATCGTTATGCTATTGATTTTTTCGGTAAGTTTAAAATTAATCAGTTAACAACCTCCTTCGAATTGGGGCGTATATTTAATCAAAATTCAACTCCTAATGATGTGTTTGGATTTAGGATATCTAGTTTTGTTTTTACTGGCGAAGCTTATGTTGTGACTAATAACTCTTTGGTTGAAGGAATAAACAAAGACGATCAGTTTTATGCTTGGCTAGCTTACCATCCTAAAAATTTTTTTATTTCAACTGGTATCGCCGATAAACAATATTGGCTTCTGGGAGGAACTAAGAGTTTAAATAGTTTTGGTAATTTCCTTTTGGTAAATTATAATCCCGAGAATGGCAATTTTTGGTTTCGTAATCAATCAGCTTTTGGCCAAATTGATCAAGGATTTTTTAATCAAGATCTTTATCTTTTTGCTACTAGTTATTTGATTGTGCCGGCTTTTCATTTTCAACATTTTTCTCCTGTTGCTACTAAAGGTACTTATTCTTTTAAAATCGATGGACGTCGCACCAATGAAGTTTATAATTGTGAGTTGGCGATGGGAAGAGAGGTCGGTCAAAATCTTTTTAGAATGGCAGTTGGTATAAATAGTGAATACAAAGGAGAGCTTCGTTTAGCTCCAGCTGTGGAATTTTACAAAGATTTTAAACTAAACAGTACCAGATCAATTATTGAATTGCGCTATGACTTTTTATATAAAAGCCTAAGTGCTTATCTCATTTTTCGTTATTAATCAATATAGCCAGAAATGGCCAGCCGTAACAATTGTTGCGGCTTTTTTTGATTTATATTTAATAATCTTAATTTTTATGTTAATATTTAAATATTCTTAATAAACAATGAAAAGATGAAAATCTTAATCGCCACCCACAACCCAGGAAAATTAAAACGTTACCAAAACCTTTTTGCCGATTTTACTGACTTGGAGTTAGTAAGCTTAAAAGATTTAAATATTTCTACTAAAATTGATGAACCTCACAATAGTCCCGAGGAAAATTCTATTTTTAAAGCCAAAGAATATGGCAAGATTAGTCTTCTGCCAACCATAGCTATTGACGAGGCTCTAAGCACTAATTTTCTTCCTGAAAACGAACAGCCGGGAGTTTTTGTTCGTCGTTTTAATAAAGAAAAAAGAGAGCTAAATGATTTGGAGGTTATAGAAATTTGGAAAAGAATTTCTCAACTCTATCCAGGAAAAAATCGTCGTTTTGTTTGGGATTTTAGAATGTCTTATTTTGATGTTCGATCTAATTTTTTAAAAACAGCCAAGTCTATTCAAAATGACTTCTTAGCTGATGAGTTTTCCAATAAAATAAATCCCGGTTATCCAATGTCTTCTTTTCTCATTCCGGAAGGATATAATAAGACTTATGTTGAACTTGGCTCTAAAGATCTCTTAAAAATAGATAAGAATAATTTGGCGCCTTTTTCCACTCTTTTAAAATCAATTTTGGTTAAACAATAAAACCTTTGTTTGATTTTCTTTTATTTTTAGAATAAAATTTATTTAACATTATTTAAAATTATTTTTTAAGAAGAATATGAAAAAGATTATTGCGATTATCTCGCTTATTGTTTTCTTGTTATTAGTTTTTGTTTTTTTTATTTTTGAAAAAAATAATCAAATTGAAAAAAAAGAGCAACAAATTTTAGAAAAAACTTATAATATCTCTAAAAAATACTTAGCCTTACGTTATCAGACTGACTTGGTTTTGTTTGAAGCTGAAAAATATGAAAACTACAATGATTGGAATAGCTCGATTGATGTTCTTTTGGTTAAATGGCAAGAGCTAGATGAAGAGTCTTTAATTTTGATTGATTTACTCAATGATTTTTTTGAACCCGATCAAATTTCATTGGGGGTTTCCAGCGTTTCAGCTTTAGAAAAATCTGAAATAAGTGCTATTTTTGACTCAGCTCCAGCTGGTAAAAAAATAGTTACATTAGCCAAACATTTAGGTGTTGATGCTAAGAAGGCTATGGCTATTTTAAGACAGGATCAAGATCAGGTTACAGCCGATGCTTGGAATGAGGCTGGTGACACTTTTCAGAAATTAGAAACTTCAGCAACCATTATTAAAGATGGTTGTAAGGTCGCTGGCTTTGTTGGAGGAATAGCTATAACCGGAGGTGTTTCAGCTATAGCCACTGGTTCAATGTTGGCTAAGGCGACGATTGTTGTCAGTGGGGCTGATCTTGTTTTGGAGGTAAGCGATGATGCTTCCAAAATAGCTCTTGGTAATCACAATAAAGTCTCAGCTATTATTAACGATGTTAGAAAAGTGACTGAGCCAGTAGCTACGATTTTAAGTATTAATGAAATTCCAGATAATTTAGCTAGTGGTTATCAAAAATTTAATTCTGTAATGATTGGTTTAGAGCAATTTAATTCAGCGGCTCAAGAAGGAAAAATTGTTGGAGTTGAACTTCCTTCTTATGAGAAGCAGGAAAGGTTTGCTAATATAAAAAAACATAAAGCACCAATTTATGTTTCTGTTTTATCAAACGAAGAAGATTTAAATATTTTTGTTAAAGATCAAAATGGTTCATCTGGTGAAGTTTCGTCCGATGATCTTTTAGATTTTTTAAATAAACCTAATTTTAAAGACAGTAATTTTAATGAAGTTTCCAGTGATAATTTGCAAAAAGATATTTCAAATAATGTTGAAGATAATAGCAAAGATGATAATGCAAAAAATATTGATGTTGTTTTAGAAAATGAAGAGGAGGAATCTGAAAATGAAATTGTTGGTGGTCAGTTAGAGGAAGAGCCTGGTGATTTGTTATTAAGCTTAAAAATGAAACCAGTCGAAGCTAGCAATGATTGGCAGGCGACAATTAAAAACAGTCTTTTTGCTAATGCACCAATTAATATTACTGGCGATAAATTTGTTTCTACTTATTCCGATTCTTTTAGTGTTGGTAGTTTTCAAGGTAGTGGTCAAATAAAAATAGAAGGTACTTTTGATCAAAAGACTAGAATTATTAGCGGTAAACATTATCGTAAATATGATGGCTTGTACAAAGATGAACCAAGAACTATAGTTTATTACGGTAACTTTAGTCAGACAATTCCGGAAAAAGGAGAGGAGTTAAAAATAAATTTTAGTGGTACAGTGGAGACAACCCTTCTTAATGGAAGCGGCAAGCCTTATACCACTGAAAATGAGGCTGGAGTTAGTATAGTTTACGTTGTACAATGAATTTTAGAAAGTATATAGATTTAAATAAAGAATATGAATAATCAAAAGATTCTTATTATTTGTGAGTCAGTCCATCATGGCAACACCATGAAAATAGCTGAGGTTATGGCCGAGGAATTAAAGGCTGATATCAAAAAACCAGCTGAAGTAAAAAATGAAGATTTAGAAAAATATGACTTAGTTGGTTTTGGCTCTGGTATTTATAATGGCAAGCATTATATATCCTTATTTAGGTTTATAGATAATCTGACTGGGCAAAAAGATAAAAAATGTTTTATTTTTTCTACCGCTTCTATTTGTTATGAAAAAATGCATGATCCATTAAAGTCCTCTTTGTTGTCCAAGGGATTTGTCGTTGTTGGCAATTTTATGTGTCGTGGCTTTAGTGATTACGGTTTTTTAAAATATTTTTTTGGTGGAATAAATAAAAATAGACCAAATGAAGAAGATATTAGTAAGGCTAAAAAATTTGCTCTAAGTATTAAAAATTAAATTTCTTATATATGCCCAAATTAAGTAATAAACTTTATCGCAATTTGATTTTTGTAGTTGGCGTTTTAGCCACCATAGCTTATAGAATTATTGTAGTTTTAAACCATTACAGCCCAGTTTTGGTTCAGATAGCTTGGTATGTTGGGACTATCGGTTTTGTTTGGTATTTTGCTCATCGTTTTAAAATTGAAAATAGAAGAAATCAGGTTATTAAAGAGATGAAATTAGTCGAGAAGATTAATACTAATGATTGTTTGAGTTTGGAGGAAAAAGAGTCTCTAACTTATATTCTTAAAGGACTACAAACTAGCTTAGCTAAATGGAATTATATAATTATTTTTATCTTTTCGGCCTTGGCTTTAATTTACGGAATTTATCAAGATTTTTTAATTAAACTTTTTAAATAAAATAATAAAATAAAGTATATTTAAAAATAAAAAAACCCTTTTTCAAGGGTTATTTTTTTTAGAGACTGTTTATTTTAAATGAGGTCTTATTTCTTCTAGAACTTTGCCGAAAATAAAAGTTGTTTTTTCTTTGGCTAATCCTATATATTGGCGAGGATCTTCCAACATTTTTCTTGTTGTCGCTGGAATTTGTCTGTAAACTTTGGCCAGCAAAATATCTTCCAACATTTCTTCTTTTAATTGTTCCATCAAGGAAATGTTTTTTTCTTTAGCCTTGGGCATCAATTTTCTGTTAACCAATTCATGAGCATCTCCGCTATAACCATAAAGCTGTAAGGCCAAATAAATTGGTTCGGCTAAAATGTAGTTAGCTGACATCTCAAAGTTTTTTTCCAAATTTTCTTTGTTAAAAGAAATTCTTTGTAAAAATGATTTTCCATCCTTTTCTCGATTGAGAGTGTTTAGTTGTTGTTGTAAATTAACAACAATTATCGGAAAATCTCTCATAATCGAACTGTTGACCAGGTCGCGTTGATGCTCGCTGATTAGAGTGTCCATCACTTTATTAAACTCTGATTTATTTCTAAGCCACATTCCCTCCAGATTTTCAAAATTTATTGGATTTCTTTTGTGAGCCATGGTAGATGATCCCACTTGCTTAGTGCCGAAAGATTCGCTTACTTCATTAATTTCGCTACGCATAAGATTTCGGCAATCACGTCCAAATTGTCCTAGTGTAGCCGAAGTCAACAGGCAAGCATATAAAAAATCAGAAAGTCTTTCTGGCGGCAGTATTTGAGTACTGATATCGGCCGGCTCAAGCTTTAAATAGGAAATAGTTAAATATTCAAAGTTGTTCATTTCAAAACCTGCCTGAGCATTATAAGCACCAACTGCGCCAGATATTTTTCCACACAATTTTTTATTAGCCTGATCCAATCTTTTCCAATTTTCAAAAAGCCGATCAAGAATTGTGGCTAGCCAAAATCCGACCGTTATTGGTAGGGCGTGTTGCCCATGGGTTCTACCAATTTGAACCTGATCCATTTCTTTTTGAATGGCCTCCAAAAAAGCATACATCGTTTTTATTATGGAAGGTCTCAGAGCCAGTTTATAGGCATCTCTAAACTGTAAAATTCTAGCAGTGTCTAAAACATCATAACTAGTGAGCGGAACATGAACAAATCTTCGTAGTTCTTCGGGAAGCTTGCTTTGAATTAACTGTACTAAGGCTCTAACATCGTGGTGAGTGATTTCTCGCTCTACCTTATCAACCATGGTGGTTGTTATTTCTTCTTTTATTTTAACTTTTAATTCCGGGGTTAATAAGGCATAATCTTTTTCATCTATAAAGCCACTAACATGCAGGGTATACATTGCTGCAAATTCAACATCGATGGCTTTTTGATATAGGTAATCATAGCCAAAAATTTTGGTTAGTTCTTTTGGTTGGTAACGCGGATTGCCTGGTAATTGAACATTTTTTTCCATTTTTACTCCTCCTATTTTGGTTTATTGTTTATCAATGTACTTCGTTCAATCCTAAAGGAAATAATAGAAAAAGTCAATTCTTTTATTGGTCATGATATCAAAATTATGTTTATAATACTTTCAAAAAAGCAAAAAACGTATATAGACAAATTATTATATTTATGTTATAATATATTAATTTAATAGTACTTTAATTTTTTAAAATTTTCTTAAAGATGAAGATGATTTGCAAGATCGGGCCTAATAATATTTTTTTTCAAGATTATTGGCCTTTGGTCAGAAAAGAATTTTCCCAAAAAATATCTTGGTTTGATTTAATTGATTTAAAAAATATTTACTCCTATGTTTTTTTAAAAGACAACGAAGTGGTTGGTGGAGTTAGTGTTTTTGATAAATCGCCAGAAGGTGATTTTATTAATCAAAAAAAAGAATATTTTTGGGGAGAGGGTGGTTTATATGCTAGCTTCTTTGTAATTGATAAGAGGTTTAGAAGATCATCCTTGGCTAAGGAATATTTTTCTTTAGTTCTAAAGAACGTTTTAAAAGAAAATAATGATTTTTTATGGGGAGTGGTTGAAGGAGTGAGATTATTAAAGTATTGTCAACTTAACTTTTTTAATTTCACTATTAAAATTCATCCCATAGATCACAATCTTTTCTTAATCAAATTTTCTCTATAATAATAAGCCTTGTTTAAAGCAAGGCTTTTTTCTTATTTAGCACTCTTGACATAGGAGTGCTAATTTTATATAATTATTTTGTAAATCAAAAATATGTCAATTAGCGATAGAAAAAAAAGTATTTTATTAGCCATTATAAAAGAATATATTAAAAATGTTCAGCCAGTTAGTTCTGGTATGTTGGTTGATAGGTGCAAGCTCGAGGTTTCTTCAGCTACGGTTAGAAATGAAATGGCCGAATTAGAAGAAGGGGGTTACATTTTTCAACCACATACTTCAGCTGGAAGAATTCCTACCGAACTAGCTTATAAATTATTTGTTGAAGAACATGTTCTTTCCAGAAAAAAGAAGGATGATGATAAATACAAAAAAGTTTTGGATGAAATTTTTGATTATAATCAAGAATCGTTTAAGAAAGTTGCTAAAAAACTAGCCGATATTTCCGGCAATGCCATTTTTTGGGCTTTTCATAAAAATGATCTTTATTATACTGGAATATCAAATTTGTTTATACAACCAGAATTTAAACAATCAAATGTTGTTTGTGATGTCTCGATTGTGATTGATAGAATGGAAGAAATTATTGCTGATATTTTTGATAAATTAAAAATTGGAGAAAATGTTTTTATCGGTAGTGAAAATCCTTTTGGTCAATTTTTAAGCTCTTTAGTTTTAAAATATGAACAAAAGAAGCAGAGCGGAGTAGTTGGAATAATGGGACCACTTCGAATGGATTATGAGAAAAATTTAGATTTGATTAATTATTTAAAAAATAAATTACAATAGTGTTTTATGAGTGAGGATATAAAAAAAGATTTAGATAAAGAAAACAAATTGTCAGATGATGAGTTGTCCAAAAATTCATCCGATGAAATAAATCAACAAAAAGATGATAATCAAAAAGATTTAATAGCTGATTTACAAAAAGAAAATGAAGAATTAGAAAATAAATATAAAAGAGCTTTAGCTGATTATCAAAATTTACTCAGAAATTCGGCCGAAGAAAAGAGGGAATTACTGAAATATTCATTAGAAGAATTTTTGTTAGAAATTTTACCAATTTATGATAATTTAAATATTTCTATTAATAATTTAGACGAAGAGCAAAGTAAAAATGCTTGGGTTGAGGGTGTTAAATATACCATTAAACAATTTGATGATTTCTTTTCTAGAAATGGAGTCGAAAGGATAAAAACAGTTGGGGAAGAATTTGATTACAATAGTATGGAAGCAGTAGAAGGTGAAGGTGAATATGTTATTAAAGAACTACGACCGGGATATAAGTTAAAAGATAAAGTTATAATTCCAGCCAGAATTGTAGCTGGAAGTGAAAATAAAAATTAAAGTTTTTCTTTTTTCATCTATAGCCAACAAGCTATTTTGAAGAAAGATTTTAAAATATATGTCTCTTATAAAATGGAATCCTTTTTTAAGCGACAATTATTTTGATGAGATGGATAAGGTTTTTAACGAATTTTTACCATCATCTCGTTCGGTTTCTGGTTTTATTCCAGCAGTTGATATGTATGAAGACAATGACAATGTTATTGTTGAAACTCAATTAGCTGGTATTGATCCAGAAAAAGTAGACATTTCTATTGAAAACGATATTTTGTCGATTAAGGGTGAAGGAGAAAGAAAAACTGAAGTTGATGAAAAGAATTATTATCGCAAAGAAATTCGTCGTGGTAGTTTTTATCGTTCCGTGCCACTTCCAACCAGAGTTTCTGGTGATGAGGCTTCAGCTGTAGCCGAGGGTGGTATTTTAAAAATTACCATTCCTAAAGCTCCAGAAGCTAAACCAAAATCAATTAAGATTAAAACGGTTAAAAAATAAAAGATTAAAGTTCTTAAAATTCTTAGGAATTTTCTTCCTAAGAATTATAGGGGTTTTAATGTAACCTATAAAAAAATAATAAATTTTTCAGTTGATTTTTTTAAACCTCAACTGATATATATAAAATTATGTCAAAAGTATTAGGAATTGATTTGGGAACAACCAACTCAGCCATGGCCATTATTGAGGGCGGTCAGGCTAAAATTTTGGAAAATGTTGAAGGAAATAGAACTACACCCTCAATAGTTGCTATTTCTAAAAGTGGTGAGAGATTAGTAGGGCAATCGGCTAAAAGGCAGGCTGTTACTAATCCAAAAAATACTATTTATGCCGTTAAACGTTTAATTGGCAGAAAATACGGTGATTCTGAAGTTAAAAGAGATATTGAAATGGTTCCGTACGAAATAGTTCAAGGTGGTGAGGGAGTTAAAGTAAAGATGAATGATAAAGATTATACTCCGCAAGAAGTTTCAGCCATGATTTTAGCTAAACTTAAAGCTGATGCTGAAGCTAAAATTGGCGAAAAAATAACTGAAGCAGTTATAACCGTTCCAGCTTATTTTGATGATGCTCAAAGACAGGCCACTAAAGATGCTGGTAAAATCGCTGGTTTGGATGTTAAAAGAATTATTAATGAACCAACAGCCGCTGCTTTGGCTTATGGTTTTGATAAAAAGAAAGGTCAACAAGCTGTAGTATATGATTTGGGCGGAGGAACTTTTGATGTTTCTGTTTTGGATATAGTTGCTGATGGTGAATTGTCAGTCGAAGTGAAATCAACTAACGGAGATACTCATTTGGGTGGAGAAGATTTTGATCAAAGAGTTATTGATTATATAATTTCCGAATTTAAAAAAGATCAGGGTATTGATTTGTCGAAAGATCCATTGGCGCTACAAAGAATTAAAGAATCAGCTGAAAAAGCAAAAATCGAATTATCAACTGCCATGGAAACAGAGATTAATCAACCTTTTATTACTACCGATGCCAATGGTCCTAAACATTTAGTTATGAAATTAACTAGATCCAAACTTGAAGAATTAGTTATGGATTTAGTAGATAGAACTTTAGAACCATGTAAAAAGGCTTTGGGTGATGCTGGTTTAAATATTTCTGATATAGAAGAAGTTATTATGGTTGGTGGCATGACTCGTATGCCTTTGGTTCAGAAAAAAGTTAAAGAATTTTTTGGCAAAGAACCAAATTTAAGTGTTAATCCAGATGAAGTAGTGGCCATTGGTGCTGCTGTTCAGGCTGGTGTTTTACAAGGTGATGTTAAAGATGTTTTGCTTTTAGATGTTACTCCTTTAACCCTGGGTATTGAGACTTTAGGTGGTGTAGCCACTCCTCTTATTGAAAGAAATACTACTATTCCAACATCTAAATCGCAAATTTTTTCAACTGCTGCTGATAATCAACCTAGTGTAGAAATTCATGTTGTTCAAGGAGAGAGACCTATGGCTGCCGATAATAAAACCCTGGGTAGATTTATATTAGATGGTATTCCACCAGCACCTCGTGGTATTCCACAAGTAGAAGTTACTTTTGATTTAGATGCTAACGGTATTTTGAATGTTGTCGCCAAGGATAAGGCTACTAACAAAGAACAAAAAATAACTATTACTGCCTCTTCTGGTTTAAGTAAAGAAGAGATTGAAAAAATGAAAAAAGAAGCTGAAATTCATGCCGAAGAAGATAAAAAGAAAAAAGATAATATTGAAAT
Source organism: bacterium (assembly GCA_035400585.1). Taxonomy (GTDB): domain Bacteria; phylum Patescibacteriota; class Patescibacteriia; order Patescibacteriales; family UBA12465. The sequence goes on from DAOMZR010000001.1 coordinate 23,582, forward strand.
TAAAAACCAAGCCGAAGCCGTTGTGTTTACAACCGAGAAATTATTAAAAGAATCTGGTGATAAAATGAAAGAAGAAGATAAAAAGGAATTAGAGTCTAAATTGGAAGAATTGAAAAAAATAAAAGACGGAGAAGATTATGAAGGTATGAAAAAAAGCATGGAAGATTTAAATACTATTGCTCAAAAAATTGGAGCAGCCATGTATCAACAAAATCAATCTACTCCAGGAGCTGGCAATAATTCTGAACAAAATTCTTCGGGTGCTAGTGGAGAAAAAAAGGATGACGAAGTTGTGGAAGGTGAAGTAGAAGAAAAAAAATAATTCGTTTCATAAATTTGTTTTTCGGCCGTTCTAGTTTTTTAATTAGAACGGCTATAAAAATAAATTTATTTTTTAATTTTTATGGCAGGTAAGGATTATTATAATGTCTTGGGTGTTTCTAAAACCGCTAATCAAGCTGATATTAAAAATGCTTTTAGAAAATTAGCTCATAAACATCATCCCGATAAAGGTGGTGACGCTAATAAATTCAAGGAAATAAACGAGGCTTATCAAGTTTTGGGCAACGAACAAAAAAGAAAACAATATGATCAATTTGGTTCTTCAGCCTTTTCTGGTGGTGGTCCGGGCGGTTTTGATTTTTCTGGCTTTCAAAATGGAAATTTTTCTGGTGCTGGAATGGATTTTGAAGATTTGGGAGATATTTTTGGTGGAATCGGTGACATGTTTGGTTTTTCTGGGAGATCATCTGGCCACCAACGAAGCAAAAGAGGTGCTGATATTGAGGCAATCTTAAATATTGATTTTCTAGAAGCAGCTTTTGGTGCTACCAAAGAAATTTTAATTGATAAAAATGTTAAATGTGAAAAATGCAACGGCAATGGAGCTGAGCCAGGAACCAAAATAGAAACTTGCAAAACTTGTGGTGGCAGAGGCCGTGTTTTAAAGGCTCAAAGAACTATTTTTGGGACTATGCAAGTAGAAGCAATTTGTTCTGATTGTCATGGAGAGGGTCAAAGTTATAGTCATAAATGTTCAAAGTGTTCTGGAGCTGGTATTCACAAAGGAGAGGAAAAATTAAAAGTTAAAGTGCCAGCAGGCATAGATAGTGGTGAAGCGATTAGATTGTCTGGTAGGGGTCATGCTGGACAGAAAGGTAATCCTAGCGGTGATTTAATTTTAATTATCAAGATTAAGCCGTCTGATGATTTTAAAAGAGAGGGTTACAATATTTACACCAAGAAAAATATTAGTGTTAAACAGGCTGTTTTGGGTGATAAAGTTGAAGTTAAAACCATTCACGGAGAAGTGATATTGAAAATACCAGAGGGAACTCAATCTGGAACCATGTTTAAATTAAAAGGAAAGGGAATTGAAAAGTTAAGGGGATCTGGTTTCGGAGATCATTTTGTAGATGTTGTTGTTAATATTCCGAAGAGCATTTCCCGCAAAGATAAAAAAATATTAGAAGATTTAGATATTTAATTTATGTATATTGATACTCATTGCCATTTAAATTTTAAGGATTTTAAAGATGATTATAAGGATGTAGCCGAAAGAGCCTTATCTAATGAGGTGGAAATGATTGTTGTTGGCTCGGAAATAAAAACATCTTCTAGGTCAGTTTCTCTGTCCAAAGAATTTGAACAGGGTGTTTATAGCGCTATTGGTCTTCATCCTATACATTTGCAAGATATCCTGATTAAAAATGATAATGAAAATGGCAAATATGAGTTTAGAAGTAAAAAAGAAGAATATCGAGAAGATGATTATTTGAATTTAGTTAAATCTGGCGGTAAAAAGATTGTGGCTATTGGTGAGATTGGTCTTGATTATTATCATATCGAAGGAGATTCTGAAAAAAAAGTCGATGAAGTTAAAAAATTGCAACAAGATGTTTTTTATAAACAATTGGAATTAGCACAAAAAGTAAATTTACCAGTTATTATTCATTGCAGAGAAGCTCACGATGATTTGTTTGCCATTTTAAAAGATTTTTATTCTAGAAACAGTTTTAAAAAAGAGTGGGGAGTTATTCATTGTTTTTCTGGCAATTTAGATCAAGCCAAAAAATATTGGGATTTAGGACTTCTTACTTCTTTTACTGGGCTGATAACTTTCGTTAAACAGTGGGACTCCTTAATTGAACAGGCTCCATTGGAAAAAATAATGATTGAAACCGATTCTCCTTATTTATCACCGACTCCTTTTAGAGGACAGAGAAATGAACCTTTATATGTTAAGGAGGTGGCCAAGAGAATAGCTGAAATTAAAAAAATGGACATTTCTATAGTTAAAAAAGAAATTTTTAATACTTCCAAAAAGTTTTTTAATATATAATTTATACATTCTTTCTAAAATCAACAAATTTTATAAAAAGCCCAACAGGGCTTTTTTTCTTTACTTATATCCCGATAATTGATATAATTTTACTATAATGTAAAATTCTTGTCTTAATTTTAAAATTTAATTTTGCTATTTATTTTTTCATCTTCTATAAAATTTATAAAAATTTTATAATGTGATTTACAAAAAATATGAAAATTTTAATTATCGATGATGATTACGACGGAGCTGTAACCCTTAAAGCCTTGCTTATGAGCCAAGAGGGCTACGAAATAGATGTAACCTATAATGGTAAACTGGGGCTGGAAATGATGAAAGCCAATCCTGATTATGATTTGCTCATACTTGATGTGATGATGCCGGAGTTTAGCGGGGTTGATGTCTGTAAAGCTATGTCACAAGATGAAAAATTAAAGAAAATTCCAGTTCTTTTAGCTTCTGCTTTGCCAATCAATTCTAATGAATTAGAAGAATTATTGGATCAATTTAAATCATTAGTTGTGGTAAAGGGATCAATTGAAAAACCATTTGTCGTTGAAAGTATTTTAGCCGAAATAAAAAAGATAGTTTAAATAAAATTATGAAAAAGACTATTATAATTTTGTCTTTTTTGATTGTTTTAGTTGTTTCTGGTATTTATTTTTTAAGTAATTCATTATCTGAAAAACAAGATTTTGTGTCTCAAAAAGACCCGATAGTTATTGGTCTTTCTATGGGTGTCACCAGCGAGGAAAGATGGTCTAGAGACGCCCAATTATTTATTGAAAAGGTTCAAGACCTTAAAGCCGAGGTAGCTCTTGTTTCTTCCGGCTCTGATGTTTCTAAACAAATAAGTCAAATTGAAAATCTGATAAGTCAGGGCGTTTCAGCTATTGTTATTGTTCCCTCTGATTCAGAAAAGTTAACTTCAGTTATAGATTTGGCTAATTATTATGGAGTCAAAATAATAGCTTACGATAGATTAATTAAAAATAGTAATATAGATTTTTATATTTCTTTTGATAATATTCAGGTTGGAGAAATTCAAGCTAAAAGCGTTTTGTCCAAAGTCGATAGCGGTAAATTTGCCTATATCGGCGGTTCTAGCTCGGACAATAACGCTTTTTTATTAAAAGAGGGTGCAATGAATATTTTAAAACCAAAAATTGAAAATGGCGATGTGGAATTAGTTATGGATGAATTTATTGATGATTGGCGACCGGAGACAGCTTATAAGTTGGTAAAAAAATATTTAGAATCCGGTAAAAAAATAGACGCCATTATTGCCGCTAATGATGGTTTGGCTTCTGGTGTTATACAGGCCCTTAAAGAAAAAAAATTAGACGGGAAAATACCGGTTTCTGGTCAAGATGCTGAACTTTCGGCAATTCAGAGAATTGTTTTAGGAACACAAACCTCAACTGTTTATAAACCGATAAATTTATTAGCCCAAAAAGCGGCTGAAATTGCCGTGTCTCTAGCCAATGGACAAAAAATTTCCACCGATTTGTTGGTTGAAAATGGAAAGATTTCTGTTCCATCTATATTAGTAGAGCCGATAATGGTTGATAAAAATAATATAGAAGAAACGGTAATTAAGGATGGCTTTCACTCTCGCGAATCTATATATAATTTGATTTTAGATTAATTTATGGGAATAAAAGGCAAACTTTTAAATTCTTTTTTTCTAATTATTTTATCCCTGATTATTTCCGGGATATTCTTTGTGTCCATAAATTATATAATTTTGTCAAAATATACTGCTCTCAACAACAACATGGTTTCTGAGTATAGGCTTATTGATGGTGTTTCTGCTTTGCTTTTTTCTTATGACAAGATTATTAAATCGCCTAATGACATTTCGGAAAGAGATAATTTAAAAAAGATTCACAAGGAGATTTTGTCATTGCTAGATGATTTAGACCAAAGCATTGTTAACTATGAAAGTCGAGTGGCTTTTAATGGTTTGAAAAATACTATCGAAGGTATCTTTTTAGATATTGAGATCGGAGTAAAGGGTTTGGATAGCGGTGATTATTTGGAGGCTGTTAATCGACAAACCGAAGTTTATAATAAAAAAGATTTTATAAAAGATAATTCGGTTAATTTAATATTAAAGGAATTAAAATATTC
>DAOMZR010000001.1:28140-60296 GCA_035400585.1 bacterium
AAGATTTTATAAAAGATAATTCGGTTAATTTAATATTAAAGGAATTAAAATATTCCAAAGATCTTCAAATTGAAATTGCTAAAATAAAAAATGTTAGCCAAGTAATAGCTATTTTACTGATGTCTTTTATAGTTTTCTTTTGCGTTTGGTACGCATTTTCTTTTTCTAGTAAATTTGTGGCTCCGCTTGTCGGTTTAAGTAATTTAGCTCAGGCCGTCAAAAAGGGTAATTTTAATGTTAAAATTGATAGCAATATTTTAAAAGAAAATGATGAAGTTTCATTTTTAGCCAATTCTTTTGATTCGATGATCGTTCAAATTAAAAATGATATTGAAAAATTACAAAAATATAATTTAGAAATTAAAGATTCTAGAGATAAATTGGAAGAAGAAAAACAAAAATTACAAAAATACTTAAATGTTGCCGGAGTTATTGTTTTGATTTTCGATCGTCATAATAATGTTTTTTTAATAAACAGGAAAGGTAAGGATGTTTTTGGAATTGAAGCGTCGGAAATAATAGGAGAAGATTGGGTTAGTAAATATGTTTCTAAAAAAGATCAAGAGAAAACAAAATCAACCCTGTCTTCTATTTTTAATAACAACACGCAGGTAGAGGCTTTTGAAAATGTTATAATTGCCAAAGATGGAAAATCAAAAAATATTGTTTGGCGTTTTAGTTTTTTAGAGAATAAAGAGGGTCAAGTTCAAGCTGTTTTGGCCACCGGAGCGGATATAACAGAACTAATTGAGGCTAAGGCTACAATTGGTCAGTTGAAGGAGTTAGATAAATTAAAAAATGAAGTTTTAAATATTGCCACGCACGAATTAAAAACTCCATTAGTTTCAATTATTGGTTTGTCAGAGGTTATGAAAAATAATCCCCAAACAATACCAACGGAATATCAAAATTATATTTCTATAATTAATAAAGAAGGATCAAAGTTGGCCAATTTAATAAAAACAATGTTGACGGTTAATCGAAATGAAGTTTCTAAAATTTTAGTGAACAAAGAAAAATTTGATTTAATATCTCTGATTAAATCATTTAAGGGCTCACTTGATATTTTGGTTAAAAAAACCGACTCTAAGGTTGTTTTTAGTTTTGACAGTGATCAATTGTTGATGGAAAGTGATAAAGCCAAAATATCACAGGTAGTTTATAATTTAGTTGATAATGCTATAAAATATGGATTACCAAAACAAACAATTACTATTTCTTCGATTAATTTAAAAAATAATTATGTCAGAATTGAAATAAAAAATGAAGGCAAGGGAATACCAAAATCAATTCAGAAAAATCTTTTCTTGAAGTTTTCCCAATTAGAACCATCTTTATCGAGATCGCAAGATGGCATGGGACTTGGTTTGTACATTTGTAAACAAACAATTGATGCTTTAGGTGGTGAAATCGGAGTTGAAAGCGAACCTAATCAAGGAGCTAAATTTTATTTTACTTTGCCATTAATTTCTAAATAATTTTAAAAATATGAAAATTTTGATAATTGACAATGATGTTAGTACCACTACAACTTTAAGTGCTTTACTGAAAAGCAAAGGTGATTTTATTATAGACACCGCTCACGATGGTCAGGAAGGTTTAAATAAAATGTCTGTTAACGACTATGATTTAGTTCTTCTAGACATTATGATGCCGAAAGTTAGTGGTTATGATGTTTGCCAGGCGATGATAGGTGATGAAAAGTTAAAAAATATTCCTGTTTTTTTAATGTCTTCCGCTCTGCCTTTACCAGCTGATGTTTTTTATAAAAATTTAGAAGATTTTAGTAAGTTTGATTTGGTTAAGGCTGTGTTTGAAAAACCTTTTAATGTTGATGATTTAGTGGATAAGATTAACAGTTTATAAATTATAGAATTCATTATAAAAGTGTTTGTTTATTTTTGTTTTTTAATGTATAATATAAATAACAAGAAACTTAAACTAATTGCCTCTATTTTGGCTTAAAAATATGAAAAAAAGACTTTTATTTTTGTCTTTAATTGTGGGTTTAGTGCTTTTTTCGGCCTGTTCTTTTTTTGACGACAAGGGAGAAATTAGCAATCCTAAAGCTAATGCTAAAGACATTTGTGATTATCTTTGTGTTTCAGCTTCTAAAAATTGTTTAGAACTATCTACTGGATTATGTTCTAAGCTTTGTCAAAATTGGGACGATAACCAAAGAAATTGTGTTCAAACTGCTACTGGCTGCGATGATTTGTATGGCAAGTGTCAAATAGAGAAAAATTTTGTTTTTGAGCCAAAGCTAGACACTGCCTGCTCCTTGGCTTGTAAAAACTATGTAGAAAAATGCGATATTGAATCCGATCGCTCCGAAAGTGTTAATAATCAAAACATTTTTGATGAATGTCTTTTGCAGTGCGAAGGTTGGACGTCTAAACAGGTTGATTGTGTTAAGGGGGCTAATTTTTGCTCTAGTATAATGGTAGAGTGTGGATCTTAGATATTTTTGAATTTAAACGTTTTTAAATATTAGTTTCAAAAAATATAAAAATATGAAAAGAAAAATATTTTTTTCTGTTTTAGTTTTGATGGTAATTTTAGTGTCCATCTTTTTTTATTTAAAGAATAGAAAAGATGATAAGACGATAAAAATTGTAGCCGTAGCTACTATGAGGGGAATTAGTGCTGGTGTTGAAACTATTAATGGTATGAAGATAGCGTTAAAGGAGAGAGGATATGAAATTGATGGGCATCGAATTGAATTTGGGGTTATGGACAATGGAGATGAAGAGGGTTTGTGGAGAGAAAATTTAGAAAAAGAAATTGCTCAAAAAGTTGTATCTGACAAGAATGTACTTGTTTATTTGGGGCCAATAGATAGTGGGGCAGCTAAAATTAGTATTCCAATAACCAATAAAGCCGGCCTTTCTCAAATCAGCTCTATAAATACTTGGCCCGGATTAACACAGCCCGGCTTTGCTATTGGTGAGCCAGGAATATTTTATCCAACTGGTATTAGAAACTATTTTCGAGTTTGCCCAACCGATTCTTTACAAGGGGTTTATGGCGCTATTTGGGCTAGTGAAATGGGTTTTAAAAATATTTTTATTCTTGATGACAATGAATCTTATGGTAAAGGCATTTCTAGTATATTCGAGAAAAAGGCAATTGAATTAGGTTTAAATATTATTGATCACAAATCATTTAATAGGGAGGGCAATGAATTTCCGTCAGAATTAAACGAAATAAAAGATAAAAAACCAGATTTAATATACTTTGGAGGAACAACTTCTATTGGTTTAATTTCTTTAATTAACTCCATTTCTAATCTTGGTCTCGATATTAAATTTATGGGCGCAGACGGTATTATGGATCAAGCCCTTATCGAGAAAATTGGTAACAATTCCGAAGGTCTTTTGTTAACAGCTATCGGTTTGCCAATAGAGGAAGTAAAGAATGAAAAAGCTACAAGTTTTTCTAATAGCTACTTTAAGGAATATAATCAAGGCCCTACAATTTATTCTGGTTTTGGTTATGAAGCCATGTCAGTTGCTTTAACCGCTATTGATCGAGCCGATTCTAAAGACAGAAAAAGTATATTGAGAGAATTAACGTACCTAAATAATTTTGTTGGTTTATTTGGAGAATGGGGTTTTGATAATAACGGAGATACCAGCTTAACTTTAGTAAGTGCCAATATTGTTAAAAACGGAGAATTTATTTTTGAAAAAATATTAAAATAGTATTTTAGAATGGAAAAAAATAAAATTAGAAAATTTAGATTTTTAAAAAGAGAAGAATACAAACTTCTCTTACCTTATTTTGTGTTTTCTTTCATAATTTTTATTTTTGTATCTGGCTTTGTTTTTTACAATTATAGAGAAAGAGTGTCTTTTATGGAAGACAATCAAAACGAAACTGGTTTAAGGGTTGCCCAAGAGATTGATTCTTTTGTAATTAGAGCTTCCGATGATTTAAAAATTTTAAGTAAAAATTTTTCTTGTTTAGAATGTGATGATGAAAATAAATATTTAACCAAGAGTTTATTTGATGTTAATCCTTACATTTATAGCGTTTGTGTTTTCGATGAAAAAGATATAAAGATATCATCTTTTAATCGTTATAATTCAGACCCAACAATCGTATCTGATGATGACTTGAAGTCAGTATTGGCTGTAAGAAAGGGTGTTTATATCAGCCCGGTTATGATTTCTGATTATGGTTTACCCTTTTTATTGGTGTCCTTACCTGTTTTAAATAATAATGAAATGAAAATCGGCACTTTAGTTGCTCATGTAGATTTAACAGCTCTTTGGGATATAATTTCTCGAAGTACTTTTAGAAATAGTGGATATGCTTATTTAGTTGATGACGGTGCAAAACTAATTTCTTATAAAGACATTTCTTTTTTAACTAATAGGCATTATTTAAATGAAGTTCCGGTAGTTAGAGATTTTCTTGACCATAACCATTCTTTTAGCGTTTATGATTCTTATTTTGGTCAAAAAGTTTTTGGCACTTGGTCTTATGTTCAGTCTACTGACTGGGGATTGATTATTGAGTTTCCTGTCAGAGAATTTATTCTGGAGTTTTTACCATTTGTTATTTTTAGTTTTTTTATTTTTGTTGCTTTTCTTGGCTTTATATTTTATATATTTTTTCTAATACATAAAGTAGAAAAAGCTAATATAAAAATTAGTGAAAGTGAAAAAAAATTTAGAAGCTATATAGATGAGGCTCCTGACGGAATTATGGTTATAGATTATGATGGTAAAATAATTGAATTCAACGATGCTTTAGTAAAAACCACACTTTCTTCCTCTGCCAAAATAAGCAAATCTAAAATTTATGATTTAATTTGCGAAAAAAATTTAGACAGCATGAAGAATCACATTAAAAGAGTTATTAGAGAGGGAAGCGCCGAAGATGATGTTTTGTATAAAAAATTTAGCAGTAAAGATGATAATTGTTATTATTTTAATATTAGCAGTGTTAAATTGTCAGATAGATTTATCTTAATTTTTGCCAAAGATGTTACTAAGGAGAAAGAAGTGGATAGGGCTAAAACCGAATTTGTATCTTTAGCTTCTCATCAGCTTAGAACCCCTTTATCGGCTATAAATTGGTATTCAGAAATGCTCTTGGCTGGTGATGGAGGAGAATTGAGTGAAAATCAAAGAAAATTTGCTCAAGAAATCTTTGACAGTAATAAAAGAATGGTTGAGTTGGTTAATTCTTTATTAAATGTTTCTCGTTTAGAAATGGGAACTTTTATTGTTGATCCAGTGCCGACAAATTTTGTGGATTTAATGGAAGATGTTTTAAAGGAACAACAGCCAATGATTATTGAGAAAAAAATATCTGTTAAAAAGAAATATGAAAAAAACATGCCATTATTTAATTATGATCCGAAACTTTTAAGAATAGTTTTTCAAAATCTGGTTTCTAATGCTGCAAAATATAGTCCAGTAGAAAAAAATATTTATTTGGAAATGAGCTTAGATCAAGATAAAAAAATGGTTAATATTATTGTTAAAGATCAGGGATATGGTATTCAATATAATCAGCAAGATAAAATTTTTCAGAAACTTTTTAGGGCTGATAATATAAAAAAGAGAAATACAGAGGGAACCGGCTTGGGTCTTTATATTGTCAAATCAATTATTTCTAGTTTCAATGGTAGTATTAGTTTTGAATCAAAAGAAAATAAAGGAACAACTTTTTATGTTTCTCTTCCATTTGAGGGTGTTAAAAAAAGAGAAGGATTAAAATCTTTATCATAAAATAAAAATAAAAAAATGAAATTGACAAAAAAAATTTTATTAGTTGAAGACGAGAAATGTTTAGCTGAAGCTGTTAAAATAAAATTAGAAATTAATGGATTTCAAGTTCTACCTGCTGATTCGGTTGACCGAGCCAAGGATTTAATAAATAAAAATAGTGTAGATTTTGTTTGGTTAGACCATTATTTATTGGGGGAAGAAAATGGTCTTGATTTTGTTGCCAACATTAAATCTCAAGACTCTACCAATAAAAATATTCCAATTTTTGTTGTATCTAATACGGCTAGCAATGACAAAATTCAATCCTATATAAAGTTTGGTATTAATAAATATTACGTTAAAGCCGAACATAGCCTAGAGCAAATAATTGGTGATCTAAAAACAGTCCTAAAATAGATTATCCATGAGAGATTATCCATGAGCCAACACCAGGCCCCAGATTTCTTTTGGCTGATATTTTCTTATTGTTTTACTTATTTCTTCTAACGTTGAGCCGGTTGTAACTACGTCATCTATAATAATTATTTTTTTGCCTTTTATTGATTTTAAGGCATTTTTTTTATTCTCAAAACAAAAACAATTTTTTAAATTTATTTTTCTTTTTATTAAAGAAAGTTTGGTTTGGTTTTCACTATTTTTTATTTTTATTAATCCGTTAAATATTTTAATTTTTTCTTTTTCGGATATTATTTGAGCTATAATTTCGCTTTGATTAAAACCACGCCACCTCTTCCTTCTTTTTGTCAGTGGCGTCGGTATGATTATTGAATTTTGTTGATTAAATTTTTTCTTGTCTTTATTTTTTGATAGCAAAAGAGGATTTATTTCATTTTTTTCTCGAAAAAATAAAAATAAAAATAGGCCGAGAAAGTAGCCTATTTCTTTTATAAAATTATATTTAAAAAGAGTTATTAATTCTTTTAATTTTGAGTTTTTTAAGTCTCCAGCCACCATTACTCCTTGGTAGCTGAAATCTTTTTGACATTTTGGACAGAATTCTCCGTATTCATTTTTTGCGCCGCACTTTAAGCATGATTGCTCTTTAAATTTTAATGATTTAAAACAAGTTTTGCAAAGATAAGTATTTTTTTCTTGTTTACACAACAAACACTTCTTTATAAACAAAGAATCTATTAAGAACCTAATTATTTTATTCACTTTTTATAGTTCTTTGGAGTTATAATGAGAGAACTATTTTAAATCAACCTTATGTATTTGACCAGTTGTTTGGTCGGTAAAAAAGATATTTTCTTGGTTTTTATCAACTATTATAGAGGAAATATTGTAAGCTTGATCTGGTACAGCAATTAGTGTTTTTTGTCCGGTTTGAGTGTTGATTTTATATAAATCATCTGATGTTTTTAGGGCTAACTCTGGGAACATACCCGACATGCTTTCTAGATTTTTAGGAACGGCACAATAAACCTCAGAATCACTGGCAAATGTACATTTTTCAGCCCAGGTTTCTAATTCTAAGCTACGACGATTAGAGCCAATATTGTCACCACTGGCATCAACTATCCAAAGTTTTGGTTTTAAATCATCTTTGGGAGAATAAACACTATATAATAATTTATCACCGTCTTGAGACCATTGTGGTTGAAACCCCCAGCCCTCAACGATAGTTGATTTAAAGTTTTGACCATATTCACCAATGAAAAATACTTCTCTTCGATTAGCGTCAACGCCTTCGGTATACATTCCAACTGATTGGTTGTTTGGCGACCAAGAAGGGATGACCCATTTATCGTTTTCTCCTAAGTTTTCTAACATTTTAGTTTGAGTCCCATCACTATTGGAAATAACTAACCATCTATTGTCCGGATCTATTCCTAAACTTTTATTTACTAATTTTTCACTGTCAGGAGAAAAAGTAAAATCCTCCCAATGTTTTGGTAGTGTCACTTGTTTGCTACTGGCGAAATCATAAATTATTTTTGTTTGGTCGGGATATTCTATTACAGCTTTTGTTTTATTCGGTGCCCACTCAACCCCACTAACATTATGAAAGACTTTGTCACTTAAAGGTATTAAGTCGCCATTTTCGTTGACCATATAAAATTTACCATCATCTTTATTATAGAACTGCACCGAACCGCCGTCTTTTCCTAGTGTAGGTTCAATGGTTTTTGATTTTACTACAGTGGTTGTTTTGGTTAGTCCACCAACGGCTATTTGATCAGCATCACCAGTGCCTAGTCCTTGTTGAGCCTCTTGAGGGGAGATTGGGACATTATCACTTGTGTCTATTGGCTTTACCTCTCCCTCTTCTCCTGTAATTGGTTTTCCTTCGGGTGATAGTGGCAAGCCGTCTATAACAGTTTTACCCTCTTCTTCTGGTTTTGTTGGGAAAATTGCTTGTTGTTTAAAGAAAATTTTCCATATAAAAAATCCCATTAAAAATACTATTGCCAGGAACCCAATAATCAATAGGACTTTCTTTATTTTGTTCTTTTCCATTTTTTATTTTTGTGTTATAATAATAGCAGATATAATTATAACAACTTTTTAAGTTATTTTTATAAATCTTAGAAAATTATAGCATATTTTTTGAGCAAAATCAATTTTGTTAAAAAATAAACAAAATAAAAACTATGGGAATATTTTCATCTTCAAATGACAATCATTTTCTAGGAATAGATATTGGTAATTCTTCGTTAAAAATGGTTGAATTATTAAAAAGAGGTAAAAAAATATCTTTATCAAATTACGGTTTTTCCGAAAATATTGAAGGAGCAGATTTTACTTATTCTGATGATGTTTCTTTTTTGGCAAAATCTATAGTTAAGTTAAAAAACGATTTAGGAATAAAAACAACTAGAGCTAACGCTTCCTTGCCAAGTTGGTCGGTTTTTTCTTCAGTTATTAATCTTTATAATTTTGATAAAAAGAAAATAAATGAACAAATAGTAGAGGAGGCTAAAAAAGTAATTCCTTTGCCATTGGAAGAAATGGTTTTGGATTGGAAAATTATTCCAAGCAAGAATAATGGTGGAAGTAATGTAAAAGTTTTTTTAACCGGATCTCCTAAAAAATTAATTAAAAAATATATTGATGTTTTTAAAGAAGCAAAAATAACCTTGGCTAATTTAGAAACTGAGACTTTTTCTTTAATAAGATCTCTTCTTGGCAATGATTCTTCTACTGTGATGATTATTGAAATGGGAGAGAATAGTACTGACTTTTCAATTGTCAAAGAAAGCATTCCGTTTTTAAACAGAAGTATTAATATTTCTGGAAAAACAATAACTAACGAAATAAGTTCAAAAATGGGAATTGATCCTGTACAGGCAGAGCAGTTTAAATTTGATTTGGGCATGTTTAAGGACGAAAAGAAAAAAGAGATGCCTAAAGTAATTTTGGATGCTATTGGGCCGGTTGTTAACGAAATAAAATACATGATCGATCTTTTTTATAATAGTAATAATAATGGTATAGAGAAGATTGTTTTATCTGGTGGTGGCTGCCTTCTTTATAATTTTGCCGAATATTTAGAAGAAATATTAAACATAAGAGTTGTTATTGGCAATCCTTGGTTTAAGGTTTCTTATCCCCCTGAAATTGAGCCAGTTTTATCAGAGGTTGGACCAAAGCTTTCGGTGGCCGTTGGACTAGCTTTAAGAGGGGCTGATAAAAATTAATTTTAAAATATGGCTAAAGAAAATAAAAAAGCTGATATTTTGGTTGAAAAAAAGAAAGATAATGAAAATGAAGTTCCAACTGAAAAAAAGAATAAAAAACTTTCTCTTGATTTTAAACTTTTTTCTTCCTGGGTTGATAAAATAAAAAAGAAAAAAAATGTTTTAGCAGAAGAAGATTTGGACAATCTTCATCTTTTAGAATCAGATTTAATAAAAGGTGAAGTTCCGATTTATTTTGAATGGAATAAACATTTGATTGCTTTTTTTGCTCTTTTACTTACATCTTTTGTTCTGATAATGGAGTTATATTTCTTGCTGTCTTGGTGGGAGAAAAATAGAAGCATTGAAAACTCATATTATTTACAAGATGAAATCGCCGTGGTTAATAAAGAAAAAAAAGAATTGGAAGAAAAATATGTAGAAGTTTTTAACTTTAAAAATAAAATGAGCAATTCTTTTTCGGTACTAGATAGGCATGTATATTGGACTAGGTTTTTTTCTTTTTTAGAACAAAACACTTTGAAAAATGTTTATTTTAAAAGATTTACTGGTGATACCGGTGGTTATTATGTTTTGCCATCAGTAACTGATGATGTTCGAGCAATTAGTTATCAATCAAAATATTTCTCAGCTGACAGAAGATCAATGAGCGTTTCTATTTCTGATGAAGAAATCGGCGAGGGTGGTATGGGCTTAGATTCCGGTTTTGTCAACTTTAATATTAATTTAAATTTAGATCCTAAAATATTTAGTGACTTTTAATCTTTATGGAAAAAGATAAAAATAATAAAAAAGAAAAAGAACAAGAGTTGGAAAAGAATATTTCTTCCAGAAGAAAATTTAAAAATAAAATAAATTCTTTTTTGAACTCTAATTTTCAATATGTTTCCTTTTTGATGTTGTTTTTTGTTTTTTGGTTTTCTTTTAATTATATTTTGGTTCCAAAATACAATAAGGTAGTTATAGTCTCTAATGAAATATTAGAATCAAAAAAGGATGTTTTTATTGAAGAATATAAGGAATTGATCTCTTATAAAAAAAATATTGAGGTTTTTGAAAGTATTAGCTCTAGTGATATTGATAAAATCAACAAAATGGTTCCAAGCGAGAACTCTAAAGATGATATCTTTATGGAATTTGCTTATTTTTTAATGAAAAATAATTTTAATATTAAATCACTTAAAGTTTCCAATCCTTTAGATTCCTCAACCACTCAGCCAGGTAATTCCAGAAGATCTTTGGGGGCGGTTGGCAGTAATTTAGAGCTTGATTCCAGAATCACTCAGGTTGCTTATTCTTTGCCACCTAATATTGGCTCTTGGTTGATAAAAACTGAAATTTCATCAATTGATTATATAGGCCTTAAGTATCTTTTGGATGTTATTGAGAATAATTTAAGAATAGTTGACGTTGTTTCGGTTGATTTTGATCCCGCTAGTAAAAATGTAAAATTGGATGCTTTAGTTTACTATTTTAAAAATTAGTTTATTGTTTTAAAAATAAAATTTTGTTATATGAGTAAATTGTACAAAATGGTTTTCATAATAATTGTTTCTGTTTTAGCTATTTTGAATGTTGTTTTCTTGGTGTATAATAAAAAAATAGTTTCTTATTTTAAAATCGATGTTGTTACCGAAGATCCCCAACTAATAAAGAGCAAAGTTGAGCAAGAATCAGTTAGTAGTTTTTTTGATCTTAGCCAATTAAGCAATCCTAAGTTTGTTAATTTAAAAGAATTTTCTATAGATTTAACTGGCTTTAGTGTTCCCGGGGAGTTGATAGAAGAAGATCCTATCATTAATGAAAATGGAGAAATTGTAGAAGATCCAACCATGCCAACAGAGCCAGAAGAAGAAATCCCAACATTTGAGGTTGGTAATGATAATCCTTTTAAACCAATTAAAAAATAAAGACTTTTCATATATTATGTTTAATAACAATAGGTTTTTAAATTTACTCAAATCAAAAAACATAGTTCCAGCTGACAAAATATCGGAATTAGAAAATTTAATTAAAAAAGACACTAATTTTAATTTAGAAGATTTTTTAATTAAGCAAAGATATTTAAACAGTGAGGAATTGGTGTCAATTAAGGCCGAGGTTTATAATCTGCCATATAAAAATTTAGTTGATGAAAAGATACCAGATAATTTTTTAGAAACAATAAATGAAGAGCTTTCAAAAAATTATTTGGCTGTTTGTTTTTTAATAGCTGATCAAAAAATGAGCGTTGGTTTGGTTGAACCAAACTTAAAAGCCATGGAGGCTTTAAATTTTTTAGCCAATGAAAAAAAATTAAGAGCAGAATATTATTTAATATCCAGAAATAGTTTTAATTCTGCTTTTAGACAGTATAAAAAAATGGAGGAAGAAATTTCTTCTGCCTTGGAAATAAAATCTAAATCCGAGGGAGGAGAAGACCTGGTTCAAGTAAAAAGAGAAGATGATAAAGAAGATTTAAATGTTGATGATGCCAATAGTGCTCCGGTAGCTAAAATAGTCTCTGTTATTATTAAAAATGCCATTGATAGTCGTGCCAGTGATATTCACGTTGAGCCTTATGAAAATGAAAGTCGAGTTAGATATAGAATTGATGGTATACTTAAAAATGCCTTGTTTTTACCGAAAAATATTCACGGAGCTGTTATAGCCAGAATTAAGGTTATGGCCAAAATGAAGCTGGACGAAACCCGCGTTCCGCAAGATGGTCGTATCGTGTTGGTTTTAGATAATCGTGAAATAGATTTTCGTATTTCTACTTTGCCGGTCGGAAGTGGCAAGGAAAAAGTTGTTATGCGTATTTTGGATACTGCCAAAGGTATTATTGGCTTGGACGAGCTCGGATTTAATTCTTACGTGCTAGATGTTTTTAGAAGAAATATAAGAAAAACTAATGGTATTATTTTAGTAACCGGACCTACTGGTAGCGGTAAAACCACAACTCTTTATTCCATTTTAAACATTTTAAATCAAGAAGGTGTAAATATTTCTACCCTGGAAGATCCTATAGAGTATCAATTAAAAGGTATAAACCAATCACAAATCAGACCAAAAATTGGTTATTCATTTGCCACTGGTTTAAGATCACTTGTTCGTCAAGATCCCGATGTTATTATGGTGGGTGAAATTAGAGACGAGGAAACTGTAGAGCTTTCCATCCATGCTGGTTTAACCGGTCATTTAGTTTTATCAACCATCCACACTAATGATTCTATTGGAACAATATTTCGTTTGGTTGATATGAAGGCCGAACCAGTTCTTCTTTGTTCTATTTTAAGAATGGTTATTGCTCAACGTTTAAGTAGAAGGTTGTGTGATAACTGCAAAAAAGAAGCCGATAAAGAATATAGAGAGAAATTTATGGTTGATGCTGTTAAGATTATAGAGGGAATTGATCTCGAAAGATTGAAAAAAGAACTTCCCGGAATAAATAGTTTTGAAGATATTAAAAATTTAAAAATTTATAAACCGGTTGGTTGTTCTAAATGTCAAAACAGTGGTTATTTAGATCGTGTTTCCATTGGTGAGGTTATTGAAATTGATGACAATCTCAAAGATATAATTATGAACAGAATAACTAGCTTAAATACAGAAAATCTTAGAAAAAGTCAGAAATTTATTTCGATGAAACAAGACGGATTTCTTAAGGTTTTAAAGGGCGTAACTAACATCGAAGAGGTGTTAAGGGTTATAGAGATGTAATTAATAATAATTTTATGGCTATTTTTAGATATAAGGCAAAAGATAATAAGGGTAAAATTAAAACAGGCAATGTTGTAGCTTTGAGTGAAAATGATGCTATTAAAAGATTAAATAAGAAGTTATTTGATGTTAAAAAGATTACCGATATTTCCAATAGTCTAGAGGTGAGAATTAATGAAAAAATTAGCCCTATAAAAAATAAAGATTTAGTAGTTTTCTCAAGGCAATTTGCTGTTATGATATCGGCTCACGTTACTGTAACAGAGGCTTTGTATACAATAATTGAACAGACAGAAAATGCTCATTTTAGAAATATAATATCTGATATTGCTTATGAAGTGGACGGAGGTTTGCTTCTATCTGATGCCTTAAAACAGCATGGTTCGATTTTTTCTGATTTTTATTGTAACCTTATTAAGGCCGGAGAAACATCAGGAAAGTTGGATGAAATTTTAAACTATTTGGCCGATGAGATGGAAAAGGATTATGATATGTTGAAGAAATTTAAAGGGGCCATGATTTATCCAGCCTTCATTTTAGCTGGTTTGATTGGCGTTGGAATAGTTTTTATCTTTTTTGTTCTTCCAGAACTCACTACCATGCTTCAAGAAACTGGAGCTGTTTTACCTCTTCCAACCAGAATTGTTATTGGAATAACCGAATTTGGTCAAAAATATTATTTAGCGCTAATAGCAGTCTTGATAGCCTCAATTATTGCTATAAGAGCTTTTTTAAAAACAAAATTTGGTAAAAGAAAATTTGATTATTTATTGGTTAAAATCCCATCAATCGGAAAACTTTTTCAATTAATATACTTGGTTAGATTTTGCAGATCTTTAAGTACTCTTTTAAAGGGTGGTGTTAGTATGAACAAAAGTCTATCAATAGTGGGTGATATTATTAAAAATACTGTTTATAAGGATATTATTAAAAATACAATTGATAACGTTAATGAGGGTGGATCTGTTGTTAGTATTTTAGAGGATAGTGAATACGTCCCCAAGATGATTCCAGAAATGATGTCTGTTGGAGAAAAAACTGGTAAACTCGATGATATTTTGGAAGAGGTGGCTAAGTTTTATGACAAAGATGTTAGAAATCAATTAAATAATATCAGTGCTATTATTGAGCCAGTAATTATGGTTATTATGGGTTTAGGTGTTGGAGTTATGGTGGCGGCTATAATACTTCCGATGTACAATATGGCTAGTCAATTTTAAAACAATTATGAATAAAACAGAGGTTATATTTTTGAATAAGGATGATTTTGAACTTTTAAATAAAGAAAAATTTGCCGGTTTATCCGGTTTTTTCGGAAAAAAGAGCTTTTTGCAATCTTCTTTTTGGGCATCGATTCAAGAGTCTTATGGTAGAAAATGTTTTTATCTTTCAATAAAAGAAGGTGACAATATTTTAGCTTTATCAATGGTGATTGAAATTTCTTTTTTGTTCGGCAAGCTAAAATATTGGTATTTTCCTAGGGGGCCTATTTTTAAGGAGGGATTAGACACTGAAATTAAAAAAAATATTTTGTTAACCTTAAAAAAAGTTGCTGAAGAAAAAAAGATAATTTTTTTTAGATTGGAATTCGCCGATCATTTTTTATCAAGAAATAAATTATTTATTAAAACTAGAGATATTCAGCCAGCCAAAACAAGTTTTATTAATTTAAATAAAAATTTGGGTGATATTTTAGGTGAAATGAAGCAAAAGACTAGATATAATATAAAATTGGCTGAAAAGAAGGGGGTTAAAATAGTTGAGCAAACTGACAAAGAGAAGGCTTTTTACAATTTTTCCGCTTTAATAAAACAGACTTCTATTCGAGACAATTTTTCCATACATGACGATGCTTATTACCGCAATTTAATAAATTCAGATAATAAAATTAAAGTTTTTGAAGCTTATTATCAGAATCAAGTTGTAGCTTCTGGCATTTTTTCTTTTTATGAAAATTGTGTCACCTACTTGCACGGAGCTTCTTCTGATGTTTGTCGAAATGTAATGGCGCCTTATTTGTTGCATTTTTTTCTGATAAGTTTTTCCAAAGAAAATGGTTTTTCTTTTTATGATTTTTACGGCGTGGATGAATCAAAATGGCCAGGAGTTAGCCGCTTTAAAAAAGGTTTTGGTGGGGAAGAGTTTGAATATCCGGGAACTTTTGATTTGCCGATTAACAATTTTATCTATCAGATTTATAAGACCGTACGTTTTTTGAGAAGATTATTTTTCTAAATATGTTAATTGAAATAAATAATTCAACTAAAGAAAAAATAAATTTAAACCGAACAAAGTTAATTACTGAATTTTTTGTTAAAAAATATAAAATTAAAAAAGATATTTCTATTGCCGTAATTGGTGATCAAAAGATGAAAGAAATAAATAATATTTATCGAGGATTTAATAAAACAACTGACGTTTTATCTTTTGAAGAATTAAATGAGGTAATTATAAATATTAAACAAATTAAAAGACAGGCTAAAGAATTCAAAAGAACTGTTAGAGATGAATTTGAATTTATTTTAGTTCACGGTTTATTGCACCTAGTTGGTTTTGATGATTATCAAGAAAGAGGTCGCTTAAAAATGATATCTTTAGGTGAAAAGTTTTTATCGGATTTTAATTCCAAACTTTTATGAGAAAAAAAGGATTCACTTTAATAGAAGCTTTGCTTAGTTTATCAATTATAGCTATTTTAAGTTCTTTATTAGTTGCTAATTATAAAGTTAGTGACAACTATTCTTCTTTGCTAAATTTCCAGACCTCTCTTACCTCTGATTTAGAAACAATTAAATGGAAGGCCGTGAACTCTGAATATTATAATAATCAATTGCCAGTTTATTGGAGTATTTATTTAGAAGAGGGGTCTTCGTCTTATCAAATATTTGCCGATTTGGATGGTGATTTTATGGTTGATAGCAATGAAACAGATTCTTATTTTGGGGCTAAACAATATTCGTCTAGCAATAATTCAATAAACAAAATCAGTCTATCAGATGAGGTTGTTGTTTCTTTTTCCACTGCCAGTGGTTTCCCGGTTTTCTATAATAATATAGCTCTATCAACTTCTACTTCCGATCTTATAGTTGAATTGAAAAATAATGAATCCAATATGGCCAAGCTTATTATTTCTAATTCTTTCGGACTTAATGATTCTGATGATTGTTCTTGCTCGGATTCAACTAAATATTGTTGTTCATTTTGTTCTGTCGGTTCGAGTTGCGTTGCTTATTAATTAATATGAAAAAAAATAAAAACAAAAAATTAGCTTTTACTTTAATGGAGACCGTAGTCATTCTGTTTGTCTTGAGTGTCGGTACTTTGTCGGTTATTTCTTTGGTTAGAAAAAGTTTTTATTTTCAAAGTGTTAAAAAAAATCTAATTATAGCTTCTTATTTATCGCAAGAAGGTTTGGAATTAATGAAAAATATTAGAGATACTAATATTATTCTAGGGTTAGATTACGACAATTGGGATGGCGTTTCATCGGCCGGTTTAGGGGAATACACTTATAAAGTTGATTATTATTCTTTATTAGCCACAACTTGTCCCTCAATTGATCAAGCAGTTTTACAAAAAGACAATGATTTTTTTAGACATTCGACTAGTACTCAAGACACTATTTTTAAAAGATTAATAACTGTCAGAGCAGAGACATTGGCTAGTACAACAATTGAGTCCTGGGTTAGCTGGACTGATCGCGGTCAAACTTATGAATATAAACTAGAAACTGTTTTATATGATTTATCAATATAAAAAAAATAAAAAAGGATTTACTTTAATTGAGATATTGGTTTCTATTTCTATCATAGTGATGATTATGTTGGCTACGGCTGGTATTTTCAGATCGGTTTCTAGTAGTCAAAAAAGAATGGCCTTTGATTCGGTTGTTTTAAATGATGTTAATTATTTTTTGAAGTTAGCTAGTGAAAACATTCAGGGAGCAGAAATTGGCAATGGCTCTTCCTGTGGAATAGCTTCGAATAAATTTTTTGATGTTCAAACTAATTTTATATCATTTATCAAAAATGGGGAGTGCTATTACTTTGAGGCTATTAGCGACGGTGATATCAAAAGAATGGTGATGTATACCACTTCTAAGGGTGAAAATTATATTAGTTCCAAAAAAACAAATATAATTAGTCTAGATTTTGAAGTGGAGGACTATATAGAGTTTGGTCAACCATTAGTTACTATTTCTATTAAGGCTGCGCCAGAAAATGAGCTCAATAATTATATATCGGCTCAAACTAGCGTGTCTGTTAATTACTATGAATAATTATAAAGAAAAATTTTTATCTGGCAGTGCTATTATGGTTTCAGTTGTTATTATGGCAGCCATTTTTTTGGCAGCTTTTGGTTCAGCTTATATGGTAATTACTAGCACGTCTAGAGAAGCAAAAATATCAGAAACTCTTAAAGCAGAACAATCAGCTTTTGCCGGAGTTGAAAGATTAAAATTCGAAGTTTATTCTAATAATTTTGATGCATCTAGTGCTACTTGCGGAAGTGATATTTTTTCCTTTTCTAACGACGATGGTTCCTCTTATTCGGTATATTGTTTGGATGTTAATGGTGAAAAGAAATTTTACTCATCTGGTTTTTATAACGGAAGAGAATTTAGTAGGGAAGTAAGAATTCCTTTTGTTTGTGGAAGAAATATTGAGTATGAAGGACAGTCTTATCGAACCGTTAAAATTGGAAGCCAATGTTGGATGAAAGATAATTTAAATGTCGGCACACAAATAAGTACGGTAGATAAACAAGGCAATGATGGTGTTGTTGAAAAGTATTGTTATGGTAGCAGCAAATTAAATTGTGATGTTTATGGTGGTCTTTATGAGTGGCCCGAGGCTATGAAATATTCCGCAACGGAAGGGGCCAGGGGGATTTGTCCTTATGGTTGGCACATACCCACTGATTCCGAAATAAAACAACTGGAAATGTTTTTAGGAATGACTCAAACCATGGCTAATTATCCAACGACCAATGGATCTCCTGTTAATCGAGGAACTAACGAAGGTGGGGAGCTGAAAAGTACAACCACTTATAATGGAACAACTATAATAAATCATCCCAGATGGGATCAGCCCAATACTCTAGCAACTGATACTAGTAGCTTTTCTGCTCTACCGGCTGGTGCTTATTGGGTTACTTTTGGAGGTATTGGACAACGTTTTTATATGTGGTCTTCTTCTCTCGGTACTAGCTGGCCATATCTTCAGTGGAATAGGTTTTTAGATTATTCTATGGGTACGGTTGGCAGAATAAATCGTTTTCATAATTCTTACATCGCTTATTCGATTCGTTGTATTAAAGATTGATATGTTTTATGGATAAAAAGAAAATAAAAGATCGCATAGAAAAATTAAAAAAGGAAATAAATTTGCATCGCTATAATTATCATGTATTAGACCAAGAAAGTATTAGCGAAGCAGCACTCGACTCATTGAAAAATGAGCTTTTTAAGTTGGAACAAGAGAATCCAGAGATGATAACAGCTGATTCACCGACCCAAAGAGTTGGTGGTCAGGCAGTTGAAAAATTTGTTAAAAGTGAACATTTTAGTCCGATGCTTTCCTTGTTTGATGCCTTTTCAGAACAAGATATGCTTGATTGGCAAGATAGATTGGGTCGTTTTTTGTCTGACAATAAATTAAATGATTTTAAACCAGATTGGACCTATTATTGTGAAGTTAAATTGGATGGCCTGGCTGTTAATTTAAAGTATAAAAATGGCCTACTTGTTGAGGGGGCGACCAGAGGCGATGGTAAAATTGGTGAAAACATATTATCTAATTTAAAAACTATTGATAGTATTCCACTTAGCATTAATTTGCCTGACGAAAAATATTTACAAAATTTAGGATTGGATTTTAAACTGATAAGTAAAATAATAAAATCAGACTTTATTGAAGTTAGGGGAGAGGCTATAATGACTAAAAAAAGACTTGATAAATTAAATTCTTTTTATCAAAAAAATAATAAACCACTTTTAGCTAATACCAGAAATGCAGCGGCTGGTTCTTTAAGACAACTAGATCCTAGATTAGCAGCTGAGAGAAAGTTAAAATTTTATGCTTACGATCTGATTTTTTATGAAAACAATCAAAAAAGAAATATTTTAATTAGCAGGCAAAAAGCAGAGTTATTGTCTAAAATTTTAGGATTTAAAGTTCCAGAGCACAACAAATTATGTAATAACTTGGAAGAAGTTTTTAAATTGCATCAATATTGGTCTAAAAATAAGAATAAATTAGATTTTAATATTGATGGCCTGGTTGTTAAAATAAATGAACTTAAATGGTGGGATATTTTAGGGATTGTTGGAAAGGCTCCCAGATATTCTATGGCCTATAAGTTTCCGGCCGAGCAAGCAACAACCAAAATTAAGGATGTTGTTTGGCAGGTAGGTAGAACTGGTGTTTTAACACCCACGGCCATTTTAGAGCCAGTAAATCTGGGTGGGGCCATGATTAGTCGTTCAACTTTGCATAACATGGACGAAATAAGGAGATTGGATGTTATGATTGGAGATACTGTGATTATTGAAAGGGCCGGTGATGTTATTCCAAAAATAGTTTCTGTTTTAAAAAACCTTAGATTTGGTTCTGAACAAAAAATTTGTACACCAAAAAAATGCCCAGTTTGTGACAATGAAGTAAGTAGAACAAAAGATGAAGTTGCTATTAGATGTTTAAATTCTAGGTGTTATGCTGTTAATTTAAGACAAATCATCCATTTTGTTTCTAAAAATGCTTTAGATATTGAAAATTTAGGACCAAAAATAGTCGAACAACTCTTAAACGAGGGGCTTATTTCCGATTTTTCCGATCTATATTCAATTAAAAAAGAAGATTTGCTCAATCTAGAGAGATTTGCTGACAAATCGGCCGATAATTTGATTAAATCCTTAGAAGATAGAAAAAAAATAAAATTATCTCGTTTCATATATTCTTTAGGAATTAGACATGTTGGCGAAGAATCAGCTCAATCATTGTCTGAGCTAATTTCTTTTCTAATTGAAAAAAAGACAAAAAATGCTAAAAACAAAGAAAAAAAAATTAAGCCAACTGAGTTCGTTTCGTTAATTTCTTCTTTAAAAATGGAAGAAATAGAAAAAATAGAAGATTTTGGCCCAATAGTTTCTAAAAGTATTTATAATTTTTTTAGGGAAGAGCATAATTTAAAAATAATGAAGAAATTAGATGATTTTGGCGTGCAACTTCTTCTTGATGAAAAGTCTAATTCTTCAAATAAAAATAATCCTTTATCTGGAAAAACATTCTTGTTAACCGGAACACTCTCTGGTTTGACAAGAGATATGGCAAAAGCTAAAATAAAAGAACTGGGAGGCAAAGTTTTGCCATCAGTTAGTAAAAAACTTGATTTTTTAATAGTTGGCGAAAACCCCGGAAGTAAACTGGAAAAAGCTCAAAGTTTAAATGTTAAGGTTATAAATGAAAATGAATTTTTAAAAATGATAAATTCTTATGGAAATAAGTAAGGAACAAATAGAAAAAATAGCTACTCTCGCCAAATTAGAGTTAAGCGAAGCAGAAAAAAACAAATATCAGGAACAGTTTGCAGATATTTTGAGTTTTGTTGATTTGTTAAAAGAGGTTGATGTTTCCGATTTAGATGTTTTAGGCGTTAATAGCGATTTTAAAAATCAATTAAGAGATGATGAGGTTTTTGTTTGTCCAGATGATGAAAGAATTGTAGCTATTGACCAGGCGACTGAAATTGAAAATGATCAATTTAAAGTTAAAAGAGTTTTATAAATGGAATATCATAAATTAACAATTAAAGAAATTTCTGAACTTTTACAGAAAAAAGAAGTTACCTCTTTAGAGTTGACTAGATTTTTTTTGGATAGAATAGAGAGAATTGATAATCGTTTGCAGACTTGTATTAGTGTTTTTAGAGAAGAAGCGGAGAAACAGGCCATAAAAGCGGATGAGAGAATTGCTAAGGGTGAAAAAGGCTTTTTACTTGGGATTCCTTATTTATGCAAAGATAATATTTTAACTAAAAATCTCAAAACAACCGCTGCCTCAAAAATGTTAGAAAATTATATAGCACCATACAACGCTACTGTTATTGAAAAATTAAATGAAGCTGGGGCTGTTTTACTTGGTAAAACTAATTTGGATGAGTTTGCTCATGGAGCATCAACTGAAAATTCAGCTTTTTTTGTTAGTAAAAATCCTTGGGATCAAAATAGGGTTCCTGGTGGAAGCTCCGGTGGTTCAGCTGCGGCTGTTTCGGCTGGTTTATGCGTTTTTGCTTTAGGCAGTGATACTGGCGGCTCAATTCGTCAACCCTCTAGCTTTTGTGGAGTTAGTGGTTTAAAGCCAAGTTATTCTAGAGTTTCTAGATATGGTCTTATGTCTATGACTTCTTCCACTGATGTTATAGGCCCAATAACCAAAAGCGCTGAAGACGCGGCCTTAGTAATGAATATCATTGTTGGTTTTGATAAGAATGATTTAACAAGTTGTCCTTTAGAGGTTGAAGATTATACGCTAGAACTATCTCGAAAAATAAGAGGCAAGAAGATGGGCGTTGTTTGGGAATATATTGATAGTTTAGATAAGGTTATTGCAGATAAGACAAGAGAAGCGATAGATGTTTTTAAATCCTTAGGAGTGGAAATTGTATCAATTTCTTTGCCTTATGATAGATATGCCGTTCCTGTCTACTACATTATTACACCATCGGAAATAAGTTCTAATTTGGCTAGATTAGATGGTATAAGATATGGATTTTCTTGTGATTTAAAAGCAAAAGGTGGTTCTTCTGAAAATTTAAACGATATTTATTTGAAAAACAGAGGACAGTCATTTGGTCAAGAAGTAAAACGTCGAATAGTTTTAGGAACTTATGCCCTTAGTTCCGGTTATTTTGATGCTTATTATAAAAAAGCAATAGCTGTTAGAGAAAAGATTAAACAGGATTTCGAAAATATTTTTAAAGAGGTTGATTTTATTTTAACCCCAACTTCACCTCATATTGCTTTTAAGATTGGTGAAAAAGTTAATGATCCACTGAAAATGTATCTAGAAGATATTTTTGTTACCGGTCCGTCTCTAGCTGGTTTGCCGGCCATTTCTATTCCGGCTGGTTTTGTGGAGGAAATGCCAATAGGTATTCAGTTATTTGCTAATAAGTTTGAAGAGTCTTTAATTTTAAATTTGGCTTCAGAATTTCAATCCGAAACAAAACATCATCAAGAATTTCCAGCTTTAGATTAATTTAATTAAATAAAAATTAATTTCAAAATTATATGGTTAAAAATTTTTTTAACAACAAAAAAATAACAATGGTTTTTACCATGGTTTTTCTTTTTCTTTTGATCGTTATTGTTTTGACTATCTATAGTTCTAACAAAGATAAAAACATTGTTGATAAAATGTCTCCCGAAGAAATAAAATCAGTGGTTGATGCTGGTAATTTTTTGTCAGGTGATCTTAGAAAGATTGATGATTCTGATATTGTTTTAGGTAAAAAGAATGCTAAAGTAAAAGTAATTGTTTATGAAGATTTATCAAGCTATTATTCGGCTCAATTTGATGAAACCTTGGGAATGATTAGAAAAGATTTGGGTGACCAAGTGGCTATTGCTTTTAGACCTTATGCCGACAAAATGTTTGCTGGTTCAATTTTGATTAATATGTGGTCGCAATGTGCTAATGAACAGGGAAAATTCTTTGAGGCAAGAGATCTGCTATTGGAAGAGGTTAAAAAAGATTCTCTTTCAGAGGATTCTTTAAATAGTTATGGTCAGCAAATCGGATTGAATATTGATTCTGTTGACAAATGTTTACAAGAGGAAAAATATTTGCCTAAATTAGAGAGAATAAAAGATGAAGCAGAAAAGTTTGATGTTTATGGGGTTCCCACTGTTTTTGTTGATAATGAAATGATTGTTGGAGCTAGATCGTTTAATGATATTGTAAACAATAACGGAGAAAAACTAGAGGGAATGAAAAATATAATTTATAGACATTTAAATTAATTTAATATAATATGGACAACGTATTTTTGTTTTTGGGCTGGGGATCTCCAATTGGTGTTGGTTTCTTTTTAGCTTGTCTTGGTCTTTTTATTTTTTTATTGTCTAAAGCTGATAAAAAAAATAAATAGAATTTAGCATTAGCGCTTTTATTTCTATAAAAAAATATTTTGCGCTTTTGTTTTTTTTGGAGAGTTCGCATAGTGGTCTAGTGCGCTCGCTTGGAAAGCGAGTATACCGCAAGGTATCAGGAGTTCGAATCTCCTACTCTCCGCTTTTGTTGTTTAACAATTTTAATTTAAATCAAAAAATGGAAAAAATCTCTATTCTTATCGTGGAAGATGATTTTACCCAAGCCAGCATGATAGCCGATATATTTATTCGTTTTTTTTCTAAAGGGAAAAGCGAAATTTTTACTAAGGATAATTTATATGATGCTGTCAGAAATCATGCTTCTAAATTGGACAATTCCTTGTTGTTAGGTATAGCTCCTGATGTTGAAAATGCTCTTAAGAAAATGTCTAAAAATGATTATTTTCTGATAACTCTAGATGGTAGTTTATTGGGAGGTGGTCATGGTAGACAAATTTTTTCAAATATGAGCGAATTACAAAAAAAATCAACTATTGTTGTTTCTGGAGATGAGGATTTTGTGACTGAGGTAAAAAATAAAGGGTTTTGTGCTTTACTTAAACCAGTAGGATTTGATGATTTGGAAAGAATTCTTTCTTTAAAATTTACCGAAAATTAATGTTTTTAGGTCGCGTTGCAACGCGACCTTTTCTATTATATTGACATATTATAATAATTATATTATAATTACCTGATGTACTTTAACTAAAAATCATAAAAATGGAACAAACTTTAAAAGAAACCCAGAACTTGTCATTAGTTTTGGATGATAAAAATCTATTTATTAGTGAACTTACCGGCAAAGAGCTAATTGTTAATCGAAGGGATGTTTTTTTTGCCTACATTGATCCTAAATTTAGTGATTTTGGATTAAATTCTCCTTGTTGGCCAACGGATGCAATTAATTTCCGGGTTTATGAGCTTGAAAATGATTTAACTTTTTTAGATATTTTTAAAAGTTTGTCACTTAATTTAAATAAGCTCGTTTTTACTCAATCTCAAATTGTTGATTTTTGTGAAAATCATCGCAGTCGCCTACGAGATGGAGGTTATGCTTTGTTATTTTTAACAAAACACAATGATGAATTTTTTGTAATCGAATCTGATATATTCAGCAATGGTTACGGAGCAGAAATTTATCGGTTAACTGATCCCGAAGTGCGTATGGCCGATTCTTACTATGTTGTTGTTCCAATGGCATAATTTTTTTTATCCCTGATAAAAAGGTTAATAAACTTTTTCAGGGATTTTTTATTTTATGATTTTTATGATATATTATTTATATGTCTAACAAAGAAAAACTTTTAGATAATCTGAAAAATAAGATTATTAACGATAAAAAATTACCACTTCAGGAATCAAATTTGGTTTTTGGTGAAGGATCTCCTGAGGCTGATTTTTTTTATTGGGGAAGCCCCAGGATTAAAAGAAGATCAGTTGGTTAGACCCTTTGTTGGTCGCTCAGGACAACTTTTAACGAAAACAATCGAAAGTTTTGGCCTAAAAAGAGAAGATGTTTACATTAGCAATATTGTTAAAAGGAGACCGCCAGAAAATCGCGATCCATTACCATCCGAAATTGAAGCTTATAAACCGTATTTAAAAGAACAAATTGAAATTATTAATCCAAAAATAATTGTAACTTTGGGTAGATTTTCAATGAATTATTTTATTCCAACTGCTAAAATATCCAGAGATCAAGGAAAAATTTTTAAAGTAGATAATTATTTAATTATTCCCATGTTTCATCCAGCCGCCGCTTTGAGGGGCACAACAACTTTAAATCAGTTTCAAAAAAGTTTTAAGAAATTGCCGACAGTTTTAAAGAAATTTGACGAATTAATGAGTAAACATTTTTAATATTGACTATTTTAAAATAAAGTTGTATTATTACTCTTGGATAATTTGGATATAAAATTTAAAAATAATCCTTTATATCATAATTACGCCTGCGCGTAATTTTTTGCTTTTATATAAATTAATATAAAGTTATGGAAATTAGAAATATAGCCATTATTGCTCACGTTGATCATGGTAAAACAACTTTAACTGATTCTTTAATGCGCCAAACCGGAATGTCTTCCGATGATGTCAGTATGGACAGCAATGACTTGGAAAAAGAAAGAGGTATTACTATCTATTCTAAAAATACTTCTGTTTTTTACAAAGACACCAAAATCAATATCGTTGACACCCCTGGTCACGCTGATTTTAGTTCCGAGGTGGAACGCATACTTAGATCGATTGATTGTGTTTTGCTTTTAGTTGATGCTCAAGAAGGTCCAATGCCTCAAACTAAATTTGTTTTAAAAAAATCTTTAGAGTTAGGTCTTAAACCAATAGTAGTAATTAATAAAATAGATAAGCCAGCAGCTAGACCAGAAGAAGTGGTTGAAATGGTTTATGAATTGTTTTTAGATTTAGGTGCTAGCGATGAACAACTTGATTTTACAGTAGTTTACGCTGCCTCTAAACAGGGCATAGCTAAAATGAATTTAAATGATGAGGCTATTAATTTAGATCCTTTATTGAATGTTATTATCGAAAAAGTTAAACCGGCTTCTAGTGTGGAGGCGGAAAATTCTTTATTAACAGCCCAACCTTTTAACTTAGCTTATGATAATTTTTTAGGTAGGTTGGCTATTTGTCGCGTTTACAGTGGAGTAATTAAATCGGCTCAAGAAATAATTGTTAAAAATCAGACTGGTGAAAATAGAACTAGAAAAATATCTAAACTTTTTACTTTCCAAGGTTTAGAAAGAAAAGAAGTGAAAGAGGCTAAAGCCGGAGACATTGTGATGGTGGCCGGATTGCCAGATATTTATATTGGAGAAACTATTTGTCAAAATATTGATCAAGAAATTTTGCCAGCTATTAAAATTGATGAACCGACCATCTCTCTTAATTTTTTGGTAAATAATTCTCCTTTTGCTGGTCGTGAAGGTAGGTTTGTTACTAATCGTCAATTAAAAGAAAGATTAGAAAAAGAATTAGAAATTAACGTTGGTTTGAGAATTGATTTTTCCGATGCTAGTTATTATAAGGTTTTTGGTCGAGGAGAATTACATATCGCTATTTTATTAGAGAATCTTAGAAGAGAAGGATATGAACTACAAGTATCTCAACCTCAGGTTATTATTAAAAACATTGATGGTGTTGATTATGAACCGTTTGAAGAGGTAACAGTTGATGTTCCAGAAGAAATGGCTGGTACGGTTATTGAAAAACTTTCTAGAAGAAAAGGACAAATAATGAATATTAAAAATCAAAATGGTCAAACTAGATTAATTTTTGAAATACCAACCAGAGGTCTTTTGGGTTATCGCAATGAATTTGTGGTAGATACTAAAGGAGAGGGAATACTTTGTACTCACTTTTTAGATTTTAAACCACACGTTGGTAATATTGAAAAAAGTGAAT
Organism: bacterium; assembly: GCA_035400585.1. Classification (GTDB taxonomy): domain Bacteria; phylum Patescibacteriota; class Patescibacteriia; order Patescibacteriales; family UBA12465. The sequence goes on from DAOMZR010000001.1 coordinate 54,798, forward strand.
TGGGCTCAATGATTTCCATGATTTCAGGAAAAGCTTTGGCTTATGCCCTGTGGAACTTACAGGAAAGAGGTGTTTTATATATTGGTCCTAATATTGATGTTTACGAAGGAATGGTTATCGGCAACGTTGCTAAAGGAAATGATTTATGTGTTAATCCGATCAAGGGGAAACAACTAACCAATGTTCGTGCTTCTGGTTCAGATGAGGCTATTAAATTAACTCCACCGATAGAATTAAGTTTAGAAACCGGTCTTAGTATTATGAATGATGATGAATATTTAGAAGTTACCCCTAAAAACATAAGACTTCGTAAAAAATATTTAACTGAAAACGAAAGAAATAGAGCTAAAAGACAATAGTTTTTGTATTTTATCATAAGTTTTGCTATAATTATATTATATTAGTAAAACCTATGATTGATTATTCATTGAATTACTATACCTTGATTTATGCTATTTCTGTATTGATAACAGGTTTTTTAATTTTGATATCTTGGAAAAGAAGATCTAATAAAATTGGAGCTTCTTTTTTTTATTTGAATTTATTTTTTTTCTATTGGTCTTTTATTGCGATGATAGAAACCTCTATTATTAATGTTGATTTAAAAATAATCCTTTCAAAATTTGACTATATTGGATCGGTTGGTGTTCCAGTTTTATTTTTTGTATTTTCTCTTTACTACAACAAATTAGATCATTGGTTAAAACCAAGAAATGTTTTTCTTTTGTTATTTTTTCCAATTATTACTTTGTTTTTAGTTTTTACCAACGAATATCATGGCCTAGTTTGGAGCTCTTATTATGTTTCTGAATTTACTGTTGGTTTGGTTCACCCAATAATTTATGAATATGGTTGCTGGTTTTGGTTTTTTCATTTAGGTTATTCCTATATTCTTCTTCTGGTTGGTTTTGTTTTATTTTTTGATAAATTTTTAAAGCTTAAAAAGCCACAAAGTTATCAAGTAGGTGTAATTTTAATTGGAGTTTTATTACCATTCCTTTCTAATATAATATATGTTCTTGGTCTTCATGGTTTACCCGGCCTAGACATAACTAGGGTAGCCACCTCTTTAACGGGAATCTTGTTTGTTGTTTCTATTTTTTATTGGAAGTTTTTGGATATAATTCCGATAGCCAGAAGCTTGCTAATTGAAAAAATGTCCGATGGTTTAGTCGTTATTGATAAAGATGACAGGATAGTTGATATTAATCCTTCGGCCACCAATCTTTTGTCTTTTAAAAAAAGAGAGAACCTTTTGGGTGTTGAGATAACTAAAATATTAAGAAGAAATAAAGATTTCGAAGAAGCCCTAATAATGTCTAGAGAGTCTAAATCTAATTTAAAACAACACATTGATATAGGGGCGGTAGAAATTGATCTATCAATTGAACAATTATTTGATAATAGGGGTTGTTATTATGGAAGATTGTTGGTTTTTAGAGATGTTACTGAAATAAGATTAGTTGAAAATAAATTAAAAAAAGAAAAAGAAATGGCTAGAAATTATCTAGATGTAGCTAAAGTTATCTTGCTGGCCCTGGACAAAGATGGAAATGTTTTAATGATTAACAAAAAAGGTTTAGAAATATCCGGCTTTGAAAGAAATGAAATTTTGGGAAAAAATTGGTTTAGAGTTTGCTTACCCAAAGATGTTCAAGAAAAGGTTTTGGTCTTTTTTAAAAAATTAGTAGCTGGAAAAATAAAAAATATGGAAGAATCTTTTGAAAATGAGATAATATCCAGGGACGGCAAAAAACTGTTAATTGCCTGGCACAGCACTTTGATTAAGGATGATGATGGTAAAATAATCGGAACACTTAGTTCTGGTGAGGACATAACTCAAAGAAGATTGGATGAAGAAATTATTAAAAAAAATTCAGAAAAACTAAGTCGTTTGTTGCACCATTTAAGATTGGCTACCGAAGCTGCTCAAATTGGTATCTGAGATTTAAATTTAAAAAATAATAGTTTAATCTGGGATGATCAGATGTATAGTCTTTATGACGTTGATCCAAAAAAATTTGATAATACTTATGATTTTTGGAGAAAATCTTGTCATCCAGAGGATTTGGCTAGAGTTGAAGAAGAAATTCATTCGGCAGTTTTAAACAAAACCAACTTTAATTCTACTTTTAGAATAATATTACCAGATAAATCAATTAGATATTTAAGATCTTTTGCTAACGTAATTTATGATAAAAAGAACAATCCCCACAGAATTGTTGGCGTTAATTTTGATATTACCGAAGAAAAAGAAGTTGACCGGGCTAAATCGGAATTTGTTTCTTTGGCCTCTCATCAGTTAAGAACCCCCCTTACTACTATCAATTGGTATACTGAAATGTTGTTAAATGAAGATGGTGGCAAGATAAGTGAAGAGCAAAGATCGTATTTGGAAGAAATTCATGTAAGCAACAGGCATATGGTTGAACTAGTTTCTTCATTGCTCAATGTTTCTCGTATTGAATTAGGAAGCTTAATGGTTAATCCTACAAATATTAATCTTTTGAATTTAATAGAAGAAATAATTAAGTTTCATAAGGTTATAATTAGTAGTAAAAAAATAAAATTTTCTTACAAGGTTTCTAAAAAAGTTCCAACTAAGTTTTTAGCTGATAAAAAACTTTTAGGAATAGTTTTTCAAAATATTTTATCTAATTCTATAAATTATACCCCAGACAGAGGGTCAATTAGCTTATCTCTAAATCTCGATAAAAGCGAAAAAAATATTATTTTCAAAGTTTCTGATAGTGGCTATGGAATACCAAAAAGTCAACAATCAAAAATATTTACTAAGCTATTTAGAGCTGATAATGCTCAAAAAATTGATACCAACGGAACCGGCCTAGGTTTATATATTGTTAAATCTATAATAGATAAATCCGGTGGCAAGGTCTGGTTTGAGTCAATGGAAGGAAAAGGGACAACTTTTTACATTTCTTTGCCGATTGAAGGCATGAAAAAGATTGAAGGAACTAAAAGTTTACTTTAATTAAAAGGCCTATTTTTCAGATTTTTCTTTAAAATAGGTCTTTTAATTTTTATTCTTTTATGCTATAATAAGAGTATATTAAGTGTTTTTTATGAAATACATTTGGCCAAGTATTGGTAATCAAAAAGTAATAGATTTTTTGGAAAAAAATATAAACAAGAAGAAATTGGCTAATGTCTATATTTTTTGTGGAGTTAGGGATTTGGGTAAGTTTTCTTTGGCAAAAAGCTTTGCTCACAATATCTTTGTTAGCGATAGACCAGAGTTAAATGATAGGCAAAATTTATTAGAAATAAATAATGACTTTTTGATAATTGAGCGTTTTGAGGATAAAAAAAACATTTCAATTGACCAAATTAGAGATTTAATATCGTTTTTATCTTCCAGCTCTTTTTTAGATTCCTATAGAGTGGTTATAATAAAAGATGCAGAAAATTTAAATCAAAACTCGGCCAATGCTTTGCTCAAAATTTTAGAAGATTTTAAAGATAGGCTAGTTGTGATTTTAACTGTAAATAATTTATCCAATTTGCCAGAAACAGTTGCTTCTCGTAGTCAAATAATTAATCTATATCCTTTAAATTTCGATGACATGTATTCAATGCTCAAAAATGAATATAGTTTATCACCCTCAGAAGCTAAAAATATTGCCAAAATTTCTCTAGGCAGACCAATGTTAGCTAAAAAATTTATTGATAATAATGATTTTTATAATGACTACAAGAAACTAGGGGAACATTTAATTGATTTTTTAGATTATAATTTGATTGATAGAATGGGCTTGGTTGATAATTTGTGTCACTTAGATTCTGTGTTGGGCGATAATTTAAATATAGTTGATGTTTGGCGTGGGTTATTTAGAGATTTTAGCTTTATGTATTATAACAGGCCAGACTTAATCCAGAATGATTTTATTATTGAAAAAATTAGAAATAAAAAAATAGAAGATAGTAGTTTCTTACTGAAAGCCGATAGTGTTTTTAAAAAATCAACCGAGTATTTAAATAGCAACATGTCTCTAAAATCAGTTTTAGAATATATTGCTGTAAATATTTAAGTTAGTAATATTTATTGTTAATAAATAAAACATATTAATTTATGAAAAAAATAAAACTTTTATCAGTGTTGGTATCAATTTTAATCTTAAGTGCTTGTTCTTTAAATGTTAAAACCAAAGGAACTGGTGTTATGGATGGTGGAGTTTTTGTTAGTGGAAATAAAGGTGAAACCTGGAAGCATATGCCTTATATACCAACCATATCTGGAGCTCCTGGAAGTATTGCTAGTTTGGATGTCAATAAAATGATAGTTGATCCTAGTGACAGCGCAGCGGTTTATTTAGCTACAATTGAAGATGGTTTGTATTATACTTATAACGTTGGTCGTGGTTGGAATAAAGTTTTGTCTTTACCGGGCAATGTTACTATCAACGACGTTGCTATCGATTATAAAGATAAATGTACTATTTTTGCTGCTTTAGAAAATAAACTTTATCGCAGTGAAGATTGTAGTAGAAGCTTCGATCAAGTTTATTTTGATAATAATGAAGGCGTTTCTGTGATGGCAGTCGCTCTGGATCACTACAATCCTAAAATAGTTTATATTGGAACTTCTCGTGGAGATATTTTAAGAAGTATGGATGGTGGTATTTCTTGGAGAGCGATACAAAGATTAAAGGATGGAGTTAAAAAAATACTTATTAATCCTAAAGATAGTCGCTCAGTGTTTGTGGCAACTGTTAAAAATGGTGTTTATCGTTTTAACTCAGCTGGTGGTGCTAGTTTGGAAGAGTTGGAACAATATAGAAATCAATTTGATAATACCAATTGGACTGATTACGGAAAAGAATTAAAGGAATTTTCTTTGGGTGTTAATTTTAAGGATTTAATTTATTCGTATAGTGATGGTTCATTATTTTTAGCTACTGACAAAGTTATTGTTAGGTCGTTTGATGAGGGACAAAGCTGGACCAAATTAAGTCTTTTAACACCGGAAAGTGATTCGTCAATTAATGCTATTGCTGTTAATCCACAAAATTCCGATGAGATTTTCTATGTTACCAATACCAGTTTTTACCGTTCTTTTGATGGAGGGAATACTTGGAATGTTAAAAAATTACCAACTACCAGACCAGGCAATAGTTTGTTAATTGATTTTAATAATTCTTCTATAATATATATGGGGATTAAGAAACTTAAAAAGTAGTAAATTTATATTTTGATGAATTTTTTCGTCAAGGACTGCGATACTCATTCGCTGTATCAAAATACAGCTCATTCCGTTTCTCATCCTTTCCTAAAACTTCATTCAAAATATAAAATTTAGAACTTTGCACAAAATCTAAATTTTAAAAGTATAAAAGAGTGAATTTTTTCGTCAAGGACTGCGATACTCATTCGCTGTATCAAAATACAGCTCATTCCGTTTCTCATCCTTTTCTAAAACTTCATTCAAAATATAAAATTTATATATAAAAAAATTTAAATAATTAATAATTAATAATTGAT
>DAOMZR010000001.1:60396-277076 GCA_035400585.1 bacterium
AAAATATAAAATTTATATATAAAAAAATTTAAATAATTAATAATTAATAATTGATATTATGAATATCTACATTCAAAACAAAAAAGAAGATTTTAATGGTGTGGTTGATTTCTTTAAAAAAGATTTATCAACTGTAAAAGTTGGTAGAGCCAATCCAGCGATGCTTGATGGTGTTTTAGTTGAAGCTTATGGAGTTAAGAACCCTTTAAATTCTGTTTGCAATATTTCAGTTAGTGATGCTCGTAGTATGACTCTTACTCCTTGGGATAAAAATTCTTTAAAAGCTATTGAAAAAGCAATAATTGAAGCTAATCTTGGTTTGGGCGTAGTAAATGAGGGAGATAAAATAAGATTGAATATTCCGCAAATGACTGAAGAAAATAGAAAAGAGGCGGTTAAAAAAGCTAACGAAAAACAAGAAAAAGCCAGAGTTTCTCTTAGACAAGTTAGAGATGAAGTTAAATCTAGTATTGAGGAAGCTTTTGAATCAAAGGAAATTGGTGAAGATGATAAATTTCGTTTTATTAAAGAATTAGACGAAGAAGTTGAAAAAGTGAACAATGAAATTAAGCAGATGAGAGATAAAAAAGAAGCAGAAATAATGGAAATATAAAAATATTATGTTTATAACAATTATAGTTTTTTTATTAGTTTTATCAATTTTAGTTTTATTCCATGAATTTGGCCATTTTTATTCAGCTAGAAAATTAGGAATAAAAGTTGATGAATTTGGGCTTGGTTTTCCGCCAAGAATTTTTGGTTTTTATAAAAATAACTCGGGTAAATGGAAAATAAAATGGGGCAGAGGAAAGGTTAAAGATTGTTCCGATGTTGTTTATTCTTTTAATGCCATACCAATCGGTGGATTTGTAAAAATCAAAGGAGAAGATGGTGAAAATCGCCAAGACAAAGATAGTTTTTCTGCTCAAAAAGTTTGGAAGAGATTGATAGTTGTTTCAGCTGGTGTTTTAATGAATATTTTTTTAGCTTGGATCCTAATTTCAATCGGTTTTATTGTTGGATTTCCTCAAGCAGTAGACGAAGAATATCTTAAATCTAGCAAAATAAAGGTATCTGATGAAAAAGTTCAAATTATTGAAATTCTTCCAGAATCACCAGCCGAAAAGGCCGGCCTTCAACCTTTGGATGTTGTTCTTAGTGTTGATTCTAGAGAAATTAAATCTGGTGATGATGTTCAAAATTTTTTAAATACCTCACAAGAAGTACAGGTCAACATAGAAAGAGCTGGTAAAATTCAGGAAGTTACAATTTTACCAGAATTTAATGAAGAATTAAAAAGAAACGTAATTGGAATTTCAATTGCTGACACTGCCACAATTAAATATCCTTGGTATTTAGCTCTTTGGGAGGGTTTAAAGGCTACTGGTATTTTCTTGTGGACAATTATTTATACTTTTTATGTGGTTCTTAGAGATTTAATAATTGGACAACCAGTTGGCGTAGAAGTGGCCGGTCCGGTTGGTATAGCCAATTTAACTGGTCAAATGGCCAGAATGGGGTTTACTTACTTAATTCAGTTTACCGCACTTCTTTCTTTAAATTTAGCGATTATTAATTTTTTCCCATTCCCAGCTTTAGATGGCGGAAGATTTATTTTTTTATTAATTGAAAAAATAAAAGGCAAACCAGTCAAACAAGAAATAGAAGCAATTATTCACAATTCTGGCTTTGCGCTACTAATGTTACTTTTTGTTTGGATAACCTTGAAAGATATAATTGGATTGTTTAATTAATTTATTTATTATTAATTTAAATGTTTTGTTTAAAAGCAAAACATATAAAAAATATGGATATCAGAATAAAAACTACCAAATTGAGCTTGTCAGCTGATCTAAAAGAATATATAGAGAAAAAAATGAATATGTTGGATAAATATTTGGGTGGAGTTAGTGTTAGTAATTGTGACGTTGAGATAGAATATGCCTTAAACAAACAAACTTCTGGCGACGTCTATCGAGCCGAAGTAAACTTGTCATTGCCTGGTACTGTTTTAAGAGTTGAAAAAATGGAGCCAACCGTTAATAAGGCCATTGATAAGGTCAAAGATCATCTAATTTTGTCTATTAAAAAATACAAAGAAAAAAAATTAGACAAAAAAAGAGGCAAGTAATTGAATTATTGTTTATAAAGTGATATAATCGACAGTTATTTGTCTTTATAGTTCTTTTTCTAACCAAAAATCGGAGGATTGCTTATGTTAGTTTACTACAAAGGCGAAGCTTGGTATGCTCCTGGCATTCGTTATTCTTTTTTTGATGATTACAAAAGATGTAATCCGGATTTACAAGTAACTATTAATCGAGACAGGGAAACCAAGTTAGTCAAAATTTCCGAATTAACGGATGGTTAAAATCCGCAAGTGGTTAGTAAAAACAAGGGGGAGCCTAAAAACTCCCCCATAAAAAATTAAAATTAAAATTATGGGTTTTTGGGATAAAATTTTTGGCGATCCAAATGAAAAAATTATCAAATCTTTGCAACCGATTATTGATAAAATAAATTCCTTAGAGGATGGTTTTAAGAAAAAAACGGATGAAGAGTTAAAAAATTTCAGTTTAGAAATGAAAGAACGTTTAGGTGTTTTAGATACTAATAAAGATTTTGATTTTAAAAAACAGCAAGAAAAACTTAATGAAATATTACCCGAGGCTTTTGCAGCAGTTAGAGAGGCCTCTTCTCGCATATTAGGTCAAAGACATTACGATGTTCAGTTGGTTGGTGGTATTGTTTTGCATCGTGGTCAAATCGCTGAAATGAAAACTGGTGAAGGAAAAACTTTGGTAGCAACTTTACCTCTGTACTTGAACGCTTTATTGGGAAAGGGAGTGCATCTAGTTACTGTTAATGATTATTTGTCTAGAGTTGGTGCTGGTTGGATGGCTCCGGTTTATCATGCTTTGGGACTAACTACTGGTGTTATTGTTCATGACACTGCTTTTGTTTATGATCCAAGTGTTAGCGATGAAAATGAATTTGATTCTCGATTAAAACCATTTAGAAAAGTTAGTCGCAAAGAAGCTTATAATTGCGATATAACTTACGGCACTAACAATGAATTCGGTTTTGATTATTTGAAAGACAACATGGTTTCTGATTTGAGTCGGATGGTTCAAAGAGATTTTTATTACGCTATCGTTGATGAAATCGATTCTATCTTAATTGATGAGGCCAGAACTCCTTTGATTATTAGTGCTCCCGCCGAGGATTCTAATGATAAATATGCTCGTTTTGCCGAATTAGTTAGAAATTTAAAAGAAAACGAAGATTATAATGTTGATGAAAAAATGAGAGCAGCCACTTTGACTGAGGAAGGTATCTCTAAAATGGAAAAATGGTTGGGAGTTGAAAATATTTATGTCGCTGGAGGAGTTAAAGATGTTCATCACATTGAGCAAGCCTTGAAAGCTCAAGTTTTGTTTAAAAGAGATAAAGACTACGTAGTAAAAGACGGCGAAATATTAATAGTTGATGAATTCACTGGACGTTTAATGCCCGGTCGTCGTTATAGCGAAGGTTTACATCAAGCTATTGAAGCTAAAGAGGGTGTAATAGTCCAAAGAGAATCACAAACCTTAGCAACAGTAACTTTTCAAAATTATTTTAGAATGTATCCCAAGCTTTCTGGTATGACTGGAACAGCGGTTACCGAAGCTGAAGAGTTTTATAAAATTTATAATTTAGAAACCATAATCATCCCTACAAACAAACCAAACATCAGGCAAGATGCCAATGATTTAATTTATAGAACTAAAGAAGGAAAATTCACGGCTGTAATTAGGGAGGTGAAAGAAAGAAATGAAAAAGGACAACCAGTTTTAATAGGTACTGTTTCTATTGAAGATAATGAACTTTTAGGAACAATGATGGAAAGAGAGGGCTTGCACCCTAATATTTTAAATGCCAAGAATCACTTTAGAGAGGCTGAAATCATTTCACAGGCCGGTAAGCCAGGAGCAATAACTATTGCTACTAATATGGCCGGTCGTGGTGTTGATATTATTTTAGGCGGAAATCCTCCAGTGAAAGAAGATCAATCAAAGGTTAGAGAATTGGGTGGATTACATGTTATTGGTACTGAAAGACACGAATCTCGTCGTATTGATAACCAGCTTCGTGGTCGTGCCGGTCGTCAAGGCGATCCTGGATCTAGTCAATTTTACATCTCAGCTGATGATGATTTGATGAGAATATTTGGTGGCGACAGATTGAAGGCAATTATGAATACTTTAAAATTGCCAGAAGACATGCCAATTCAAAACAAGTTGGTTTCTAGTTCAATTGAATCAGCTCAAAAAAGAGTTGAAGGAAATAATTTTGATTTACGTAAACACGTAGTTGAATATGATGATGTTATTAATAAACATCGTGAGGCTATCTATAAAAAACGCCGCGAAATATTAAATTCTTATAATACTCAAAAAGAAAAATTAGAAAACACTGGTAGAGTTTTATCAGAAATTATTTTGGAAATGGTTGAAGACGAGATTGGGCAAACTGTTAGCTTTCACACTGCTTCCGAAGATATTAAAGAATGGAATTTAAAAGAAATTTCCGAAACCATCAATACTATTTTTTCTTTAAGCGGTGAACAGAAAAATAAAATATTATCATTTGAAAGTGACGGAAATCTTGAAAATTCTAGAAAAAATTTAAATGATTATTTAGTTTCTTTAGCTAGAGAAAATTATCAAAAAATGGCCGAAGGATTTAAAGATTTGGAAATAAATTTTATTGAAATTGAAAAAGGAATACTTCTTCGTTCAATTGACAATCTTTGGATTGAACATCTAGAAACGGTTGATTATTTAAGAAAGGGCATAGGACTTCGTGGCTATGGACAAAGAGATCCGTTAGTTGAGTATAAAAAAGAAGCCTATAGAATGTATCATGAATTGTTAGCTTTAATTCAGAAACAAGTAGCTTATTCCATCTATAAAACTGGTGATGTTAGCAATTTTATAGCTCCTAGTATCATGGAAAGGGCTAGTAATTTTTCAGCCCCAGCCAAAGAAATGGCCAAAAGAACCGGAAACAGTACCGGAACTATAGATTTGGTAAAAGACAAAGTAAAAGACAGTGAGGGAAATAAGGTTGGCAGGAACGACCTTTGTCCTTGTGGTAGTGGTAAAAAATACAAGAAGTGTTGTGGAAAATAAAAAAATGGAATAAAAGGGTGGGTTTAAAAAAATGATTATTCTTGATGAGCCGTAATTTTTTAAATATATTTTCTTAAAAATTTTTTTTCAAGAATTATATAATTTCTAAGCAATATAATTAATTTTTTATAAAACTAAAATCATTTTTATGATTTGCATTAAAAGGAAGAGGGCCTTCACCCTCATCGAACTCCTAGTAGTAATAGCCATAATAGGCATACTAGCAACACTTGCAGTAGTAGCCCTACAACAAGCAAGATCTAGAGCTAGAGACTCTAAAAGAATGGCTGACATGAAACAAGTTCAAACTGCTCTAGAACTGTTTTTTAATGAAAATGGCAGATACCCTACTACTGATGAATGGAGTAGTGGCACCATTATATCTTCTTCTAGCGGTGAAACATTTATGTATTCCATTCCTTCTGCCCCTTCTCCTGCCGATGGTGATTGTCTAGAAGCCTCTAATACTTATGTCTACACCCCTCAAAACAATGGAGCCAGTTATACTATTGATTTTTGTACCGGCAAACAAGTATCAGATTTACCCGAAGGAGCCAAACAGATGACACCAGGAGGAATAATTTTAGCTAGTGGTGGTTCAGGTGGAGGTGGTGGAACAACTACTTGTGAGCCTGCTTGTGGCGATGGTTACAATTGTGTAGATGGTTCTTGTGTTTTAGCTGGTAGTGATATTTATCACGTTGCAACAATTGCTGACAACTCAGTACCGTATTTAAAAAATTCTTATAATATTGCTATGAGCGGAAATTATATCTTTATTACTGATTTTAGCAATCATTTGGAAGTTTTAGATATATCTAATCAAGGTAATCCAACACATAGCAATATGTTGAGTAATTTATATTCTCCCAGAACTATTTTTATTTCTGGTAATTTCGCTTATGTTGGTGGTGGGGAGGGTTTAATAATTATTGATATTTCTGATCCATCAAATCCGATTCAGCGAGGAACCGCCAACTTTGGCAATCTTAGTAATTCAAATTCTAGATTCTATGTTTCCGGTAATTATGTCTATAGCGTTGTTGATCAGTATTTTACAATTGTTGATGTTTCTGACCCTAATAATCCTTCTTTTGTAGCCGAGTTTAATAGATTTGATGACTTTAATCCAATTCCAGTTCTCGCTCAACCACAAGGAATAGTTATTAACGGGAATTATGCTTATGTTATAAATAATGGTTATAATCCAGGGGCGGGTATTTATAATGCGTTAGAAGTTTTTGATATTTAAAATCCTTTAGCCATTTCTCTTGTAACCAGAATTGTTAATGGTGGTGCTGGTGGAATGGTGATTGATGTTCCTACTAACCTAACCATTTCTGGTAATTATTTGTATTTCGTTAACACTAATTATTATGCCAATAGTGGTAGCATGGATTTGTCTCTGGAAATTATGAATATTTCTAATCCAGGGTCACCTGTGCATGTTAATAATTTTAATTTAAATAATACGGAGTTTCCGGTTGGAATGAAAATAACAAACAATAAAGCTTATATTGCCTCGGTTGATTATGCTCTACAAGATTCAGGAACAGTTACAACCATTGATTTAAGCAATGTTAGCAATCCTGTTAAGTTGGATGAGATAAGAAATGGTGAAGATGGAGCAGAGATTTTTCCCACCAGTGGACTGGAAGTTTCTGGTAATTATGTTTATATTAGCAATTCCAATTATTCGGTTGAGGTTTTAGACGTCTCTAATCCTTCACAAATACAACATCATGATATTATAAGACACGGAGAAGAAGGAGTGTTGTTGGAGTATCCTGCCACGGTTTTTTATTCTAATGATTATGTTTATGTTGGAAGTGATGTTGGTTTACAAATATTCAATGTTTCCAATAAAAGCAATCCGATTAAGGCTGGAAATATAGTTGATAAAAATAATAATGCCAAGTTAGACTCTCCTTACGGCATAGATGTTGTTGGTAATTACGCTTATATAGCATCTTATCAGAGTGATGCTCTGGAAATAGTTGATATTAGCAATAAGGCCAATCCAGTGCATAAAGGATTTTTATCCAACTTGTCTGGCGGAGCAAAGCTTAACGGTCCATATTCCGTAAAAGTAAAAGATAATTACGCTTATCTTGTTAGCTATTATGATAGTGCCATGGAAGTTGTTAATGTTTCTGATCCAGCCAATCCTGTCCATGCAGCAAATATTGTTAATAATTATTCAACTGTTAATCTTTATCATCCTTATTCAATTTTTATTTCCGGCAATTATGCTTATGTGGCTGGGGTTAGGGGTTTGCAAATAATAGATATATCCAACCCATCTTCACCAATTGCTAAAGATAGTTTTTTGGATGGCGATGATGATATTTATTTTGAGCCTTGGTCAGTTTTTGTGAGCGGAGATTATGCCTATTTAGCTAGTTATTGGCCAGGCAAATTGGTTATTTTAAATATATCAGATCCAAATAATATTGTTTTTGCTGGCGAACTAAATCATGGAACAGATAATGCTAATTTAGAATGCGCTAACAGTATTTATGTTTCTAATAATTATGCCTATATAACCAACGATTGTGATTATGCTTTGGAGGTTGTTAATGTGTCTAATCCATCAACGCCAACACACGTTACTAAAATAGATAATTCTACTGGTGCCGAATTTGAAGGGCCAATATCTGTTTCGGTTAACAATGGCTACGCTTTTATAGCCTCTAATTATAATAATATTTTTGAAGTAATAAAAGTTCCTAATTAATTTTTATAAAACTATGCAACAAACAAAAAAAATTTATCGATCACGCGATGATCGTATAATATTTGGTGTTTGCGGAGGTATCGCCAAATATTTTGAGGTTGATGTCTTGATAGTTCGTTTAATTTTTCTGGCCCTAGTTTTTGGTGGTGGCTCGGGGCTTATAATTTATTTAATTTGTGCTCTTTTAATACCATCAGAGGATAAAAAAAATAATAATGGCTTTGTTAATGAAGAAAAAGCCGAAGAATTCGTTGAAAAAATAGGGGAAAAAATAAAAGATTTAAGCTCGGAAACAAAAAAAGGCGATTGGAGATTTTTATTCGGAATGCTTTTGGTTTTGGCTGGTTTTATTTTTTTAATTGATAATATTTTTGATTTAAGAAATTTTTGGTCTAATTTTTGGCCAATATTTTTAGTTTTAGTTGGTTTGATTATTCTTTTTAAAAGAAAATAAATCTTTATAATTAATTTATAAAAATATGGAAGACAAATATGAACAAAAAGAAGAATTAAAAAATCAAGAAAATAAAGAAAACAAAGTAGAAGAAGCAAAAATAGAGATTAAAAAAGAAAATAAAAAAGAAGAAAAAAAAGATAATTTTAAAGACTATAATGAGAAGATGGGTCTTAAATCTTTTTTTGGTTTATTAATTATTTTACTCGGACTATTTTATTTAGGCAGAAATATGGGTTGGTGGAATTTTCATTTTAATCAAGCTGTTTTTTGGCCATTAGTTTTAATGATGGTTGGTCTTTTAATTATCGGAAATCGCTTTATTCTAAGATGGCTACTTATTATGATTTCTCTTTTTGTGGCTGTCGTTTTGATATCCTCTCTATTTTTTTATGCTAAAGATAATAAAAAAATAGAAAAAGGACCAGAAAATCAAGTGAAAACCAGTGTTTATCAAACCAGTGCTTACCAAAACAATCGTGGTGATTATAATATCTATTTTTTTGGTAATTTAGAGAGGGGTGAGGTTGAGGCTAAAATTGAATCAATTTTAGATTCAATTTATGGATCAAATCGAGATGACAAGCCTTATGTTGAAGTAAGAATAGATAAAAAATAAAGAAATTATGAAAATATTATATCTGATAACCAAAGCTGAAATTGGTGGTGCTCAGGTCTTTGTAGCTAATTTAAGTCGGAAATTTTATGCCTTAAGTCATCAGGTAATAGTGGCTTCTGGTCAAACAGGTTATTTATCTAATTTTGCTAAAAAAAATAATATAGATTTTAAATTAATAAAAGGATTGGAGAAGAGTTCCAATCCTTTTAATATTATTAAGTTTCTGTTTAATTTTTATCTTTTAATCAGGGAGGTTAAGCCGGAAATTGTCCATTTAAACAGTTCTAATGCTCTTTTAGGTGCTTTTATAGCTAAAATGACCAATATGAGCATTAAAACAGTTTTTACCGTTCATGGTCTTTCTGTTTTAGATCAAAATTATAAGAGTAATAGTTTAAAATCTTTAATCTTCAAAGTATTTTTTAAATTTGGTTTCTTCTTTGTTGATGAGCTGGTGTTTGTTAGTCAGAATAATTTCAAATCAGCTATAGACAGAAAGATGGTAATGTCAGGAAAAGTGGTGTATAATGGGGTTGAAACCAATTTTTTAAACAGAGAAGAGGCGAGGAAATATCTTTTTTCTAAAGCGGGAATTGAAAATCAGGATGTTTTTATTATTGGATCCATTGGTAGATTAGCTTATCCCAAAAATTATGAGTTTTTAATAGCTAATTTTGATAAAATATTAGAAGTTAAGCCCAATTCTAGACTAATTTTGATAGGTGATGGTCCAGAAGAAGTAAAATACAGGGAAATAGCTGAAAAATTTGCAGGAAAAATTAATTTTTTAGGCAAAATAGATAACGCCAGCAAATATTTAAAAGCTTTTGACTTATTTATTTTACCTTCTATTTATGAGGGGCTATCACTTTCTTTAATAGAGGCTTATATGTCTGGTATAAAAATTGTGGCCAGTGATGTTGGCGGTAATAGCGAGGTAATAGGCAGTGAAAACTGCTATAAGCTGGATAAAATAGATGATTTTATTAATGTTTTTAAGAAAAATATAAGTACTGAACAAAAAAGTTGTACAGACATAAATAAAAACAATTTAAATAGAGCTAAGTTTTCTTTAGATAAAATGTTTGAGAAATATCTGGAGATTTATAAAAAATAGATTAATTTATTTAAAATATTATGAGAATTTTAGTTAGTGGTGGCTCGGGCTTTATCGGTTCTTTTTTATGTGAAAAACTGTTGTCTGAAGGGCATCAGGTTGTTTGTTTGGATAATCTTTTTACTGGAAATAAGGAAAATATTGAACATTTGAAAGATAATCCTAATTTTAGCTTTGTTTCGCATGATATTATAGAGCCTTTTTATATTGAAGACAAAATTGATCAGATATACAATCTAGCTTGTCCAGCTTCTCCTATCCATTATCAAAAAAATCCAGTTAGGACAATTAAGGCCAATACAATTGGTGTGATAAACATGTTGGGCTTGGCTAGGGCTCATCAGGCTAGTATTTTGCAAGCCTCAACCAGTGAGGTTTATGGAGATCCAGAAGTTAGCCCTCAAAGCGAGAATTATCGTGGGGCGGTCAACACTATTGGCCCCAGAGCTTGTTATGACGAGGGCAAAAGATGTGCGGAAACCTTATTTTTTGATTATAGAAGAATGCACGGCATGGATATTAAGGTTATTAGAATATTTAATACCTACGGACCAAAAATGGCTCTAAATGATGGTCGAGTGATGTCAAATTTTATTGTTCAGGCTTTAAAAGGGGAGGATATAACAATTTATGGAGATGGTAGTCAGACCAGGAGTTTTTGTTATGTTGGTGATTTGGTGGATGGCATGATTAAAATGATGAATTCTGATTTAACAGGGCCAGTTAACTTGGGAAACCCTAATGAGATAACTATTAAGACTCTAGCTCAAAGAATAATTGAAAAATTAAACAGTAAAAGCAAGTTAATATTTATGAACTTGCCAGAAGATGATCCTAAACAACGTTGTCCGGACATTTCTTTGGCTAAGAGTAAGCTAAACTGGGAACCTAAAGTTTCTCTGGATGAGGGATTGAATTATATATCTGATTTTTTTAGGCAAAAACTGGAGAACGAGAAATAAAATTTTTAACATGAAAGAAAATAAAAAAATATTAATATTTTCCACTGCTTATTTTCCTTTTGTGGGAGGAGCTGAGGTAGCCGTTAAAGAAATCACTAATCGTCTTGGCGATGATTTTTCTTTTGATTTAATAACTGCCAAAATGAAAAAAGATTTGCCCAGATTGGAACGAATTGGGCAAGTTAATGTTTATAGATTGGGTATTGGTCATCCTTTATTTGATAAGCTTTTTTTGGCTTTTTTTGGCTGGATTAAAGCTAAAAAACTACATAAACAAAATAACTATTTATTTTCTTGGGCGATTATGGCTAGCTTTGGAGGGTTGTCGGCCTTATTTTTTAAAAAAAGATGCAAGGTTCCTTTGTTTTTGACTTTGCAGGAAGGCGATGATCTAGAATATATTAAGAAAAAAAGTTCTTATATCAGAAAAAGTTTCTTAGAAATTTTTTCTCAAGCTGATTTTATACAAGTAATTAGTAGTTTTTTAAAACATTGGGCAGTCAGAAATGGGGCGGAATCAGAAATTAGAATAATTCCTAATGGAGTTGATTTTTTAAAATTTAAAAGGGATGAAAATTTTAAAAGAGATGAATTTAGAAAACAGCTAGGCTTTGGTGAAAATGATAAGTTGATAATAACCACATCTAGGTTGGTTAAAAAAAATGGAGTCAAAGATTTACTCAAAAGTTTGTCTTATTTAGAAAATGAATTTAAGTTTTTGATATTAGGAGAAGGTGAAGAAAAAGATGATTTACTTAAGTTGGCTGAAGAATTAAATTTAAAAAACAGGGTCTATTTTTTGGGAACGATTAGCCATCAAGAATTACCAAAATATCTTTGGGTTAGTGATGTTTTTTGTCGTCCATCATTATCAGAAGGTTTGGGTAATTCTTTTTTAGAGGCCATGGCCGCTGGAATTCCAGTTGTAGCCACTGAAGTTGGCGGTATTCCTGATTTTTTGTGCCATGGAGAAAATGGTTTATTTTGTGAGACAGAAAATCCTAAAAGCATTGCTGATCAAATCAAACAAATTTTTAAGGATGAAGATTTGAGAGTAAAAATAATTAAAAACGGAATAAAGACAATCCAAGAAATTTATACTTGGGATTTGGTGGCTAGTCGGATGTCTAAGGCTTTTTCCGATTTGAGAGAAAAAAATAGAGAAAGAAAAATAAGCATTTTAATTGCTACCGGAATTTTTCCACCCGACATTGGTGGGCCAGCAACTTATAGTAAATTGCTTTTAAAAGAACTACCTAAAAGAAATTTCAATGTTTCACTTTTAAGTTTCTCCCATTTTAGGGATAAATATCCTAAAATAATTAGTCATTTTTTATATTTTTTAAATATTTTAAAATTAGGCAGAAAAGTAGAAATAATTTATGTTCAAGATCCGGTCAGTGTTGGTTTGCCAGTAGCGTTAGCTAATATTTTTTTGAATAAAAAAATGATACTTAAGGTTGTTGGTGATTATGCTTGGGAGCAGGGATCTCAAAGATTCGGAGTTAAGGATTTTTTAGATGATTTCTCTGTAAAATATAACGATTATTCTTGGCCGGTTAAAATTTTAAAAAAGATTCAACTTTTTTCAGCTAGAAGGGCTAAAAACATAGTTGTTCCTAGTAATTATTTAAAAAAAATAGTTTCTAATTGGGGAGTTAATCCTGATAAAATAAAAGTTATTTATAATGCTTTCGATGGTATTAATTGTGATTTTAGCAAAGAGGAAGCAAGAAGAGAACTGAAACTTGATTTTGATGATAAAATTATAATTAGTTCCGGTCGTTTGGTTCCTTGGAAGGGCTTTGATGTTTTAATTAAGGCTTTCAAAAACTTTAATGATAAATGTTCAAAATCAAAATTATTAATAGCTGGTGAGGGAGGAGAAAGAGAAAATTTACTCAATTTAATTAAAGATTTAAAATTAGAAAATAAAGTAATTTTGCTAGGCAGATTAGATAGGAATTTGCTGATGAAATATTTGAAAACCAGCGATTTGTTTGTTTTAAACACGTCTTATGAGGGATTTTCTCACCAATTGCTGGAAGTAATGGCCTTAGGTTTACCACTTTTAACAACCAGAGTGGGTGGTAATGTTGAACTAGTAACTGACAGAGAAAATGGATTATTTTTTGATTTTAATGATTTAAATAAAATAAATGAATTAATGTTTGAATTCTTTGCTGATTCGGTTTTGCGTTATAAACTTTCAGAAAATTCTAAAAAGAGAATTGAGGACTTTACGGAGTATAAAATGTTAGATAGTTTAAATAATTTTTTAAGAAATATATAAGTTATGAATATTTTGAGTTTAAGTAGTGATAAAACTTTTTTTGATAAAAATTCGGATACCTTTAATAGGATAAAAGAATATTCTAAACTAGTAAATCAGGTTGTGGTGGTTGTTTTTAATCAAAAAAAAGAATATTTAGAGATTGATAATAAAATTTTTATTTATTCCATTAAAAGTAAAAATATTTTTTGTGGTTTTATTAAATCAATTTTTTTTGCTTTTTTTATTAAAAGAAAACATAAAATAGATGTTGTTACTTCTCAAGATCCATTTTTAAATGGATTCGCTTCTTTAATTTTTAGTAAAATAATTGGAGCTAAACTGCTTTGTTCTGTTTATGGAACAAATATCTTTGATTCCTATTGGAGTAGTAAAAAATCCTTGTTTTTTAAAAGGTTGCTAGCCAAATTTGTTTTTAAAAACAGCCACGCTATTCAGGCTGATGGTCTGGAGGCTATTGATGATTTAAAAAAGAAATATGGCGACAAGGTTTTTTGGAAACCAATGATACCTTACAATATTAAAGATTTTTTTAAAGACAAAATAAGTCATTCTGAAATTAATATTATTTATGTTGGTAGAATGGTTGAACAAAAAAATATTCCATTATTAATTGATATCTTGGAAAAAGTAGTGGGCGATAATCGGGGAATTAATTTTAGATTTAAGATAGTCGGTCAGGGACCATTTTTAAATTATTTTCAAGAACAAATAAAATTAAGAAAGATCGATGGTTTTATTGATTTTCACAAATCTTTAAATAGGGATGAAATAGTAGATCTTTTTTTGAGGGGTGATTTTTTTATTTTATGTTCAAGATTTGAAGGATTTCCCCGTGTTTTTATGGAATCAGCTGCTTCAGCCTTGCCGGTTGTAACCACCAGAGTCGGAGGAATTAAGGGTATTTTGAAGGATGGAGAAAATTCTTTTATTATTGAACAGGGTGATTTTTCTGGTTTTGTTGATAGGGTTAATTTATTAATAAGAGATAATGATTTAAGGAAAAAAATGTCAGAGGCTATTAAAAATAATTTTAGAAATAATTATAGTTTTGAATTGACCATCGATAGTCAAAAAAAGATATTCGATTATTTAGAGGCTTTATGAATTTATTAATACTAACTCAAAAAGTAGATAAAAACGATAGCAATCTCGGTTTTTTTCATCGATGGTTGGAGGAATTTTCAAAAAAATGTGAAAAAATCACAGTTATTTGTCTTTATAAAGGAGAATGTGGCTTGCCTGAGAATGTTAAAGTTTTATCTTTGGGCAAAGAAAAGGGGATTTGTCGTCTAAAATATTTATTTAATTTTTATAAATACATTTTTAAATATAGAAAAGAATACGACAGTGTTTTTGTGCATATGAATCAGATTTATATTATTTTAGGGGGTTTTTGGTGGAAAATGATGAATAAGAAAATTGCTTTGTGGTATGCTCATGGTGGTATCAGCAATTCCCTAAAGATAGCCAAAAAAATAACTGACATCATTTTTACTTCAACTTCTTCTGGTTTTAGATTAAAAAGTGACAAAATAAAAATAGTAGGGCAGGGAATAGATACAAATATTTTCAAATCTAACAAGGAGAGAAGAGATAAAAATATTTTTAAAATTATTACTGTTGGCAGAATATCACCAGTCAAAGATTATGAAACTTTGATTTCTGCCGTTGAAATAACTAAAAATAAGATAGACAATTTAAAAGTAGATATTGTTGGCGATGCTTGCACCGAAAATGACAAAAAATATTTATTAAAATTAAAAGAGATGGTTAAGATTAAAAATTTAGAAAATATTATTAATTTCGTTGGTCCGCTTATTAATGAAAAAGTAGTTTCTTATTTACAATCTTCTAATTTGTTTGTTAATATGAGTTATACTGGTAGCCTAGATAAAGCCATACTTGAGGCTATGTCCTGTGGTTGTTTGGTTCTTACTTGTAATGAAGCTTTTTTAGCCCTAGATCTGGAAGATAAAGGAAACTTAATGTTTACAAAAAGTGATTTTCAAGAGTTGGCCGATAAAATATTAAAACATTATTCTATGTCAGAAATAGATAGAAATAATTTAGAATCTTATCTTTCTGCAAATATAAAAGAAAATTTTTCTCTTTATTTATTAATTAATAAAATAATTAAAAATTATGCTCTCAATAATCAGGGATCTTGAATATAAAAAAATATCCGATCTAGAGTTGTTTGGTAAAATTTTAGACTTAGGGGGGAGTAAAAAATCCGGCTACCATAATTTAATTAAAGGTAATCATGAAATTACAACGGTGAATATAAATACTGATTATGGCTGTGATCTTGTTTTTGATATAGAAAAAAAATTTCCTATTGGCGATAGTAGTTTTGATAATATTTTTCTTATAAATGTTTTGGAACATATTTATAACTTTGAAAATGTTTTTTTAGAATCTAATCGAATTTTAAAAAAGGGTGGTTGTATTTATGCAGCAACCCCATTTATGCATCAAATTCATGGATCGCCAAACGATTTTTTTAGATACTCAAAATCTGCAATAGAAAAAATTGCAAAAAATTACGGCTTTGAGGTTATAAAACTGGAAGAATTAGGTTTTGGTTTTTTATCTCTTGGTTATCAAACGTTTTTTATTGGTTTTATCCCAACTATTTTATTAAAAAGATTGTTCAAAAGTTTTTTTATTTTTATAGATAAAATAATTTTAAAATATTCATCAAAATATCGTCGTTGGAGCAGAAACAATCCTCTTGGTTATTGGTTTATAATTAAAAAAATATAAGTTTACATGAGAATGATTTATTGTACATCTATAACTTTTCCTTCCACTTTGGCTAATAGAATCCAAATTATTAATATGTCCGCCGAATTTCAAAAGATTTTAGGAAAAAATTTTTATTTAGGATGTAATAATTTTGATTTAAGTAAAAATAAGTATAATATCAATATTGTTAATTTTTATAGCAAAAAAGCATTATTTTTATCCTTAAAGTATTTGTTTTTTTGTAAAAAAAATAAAATTAATCATATCTATTGTCGAGAAAACAGACTTTTGTTCTTTTTAATTATTTTTAATAAGATTTTTTTTCGTTTAAATATTAAATATGTTTATGGTGTTCACTGGCTTGGCGCTAATAAAGTTGATTTTTATATTGATAGATTTTTAATAAATTATATTAATCATTTTGTTTTTATAACGAATTGTTTAAAAAATTCTTTTTTTAAAGCTCACATTAAAAAAGAAAATTCATTTTCTTTTATCATTAGTCCGGATGGTGTTAATGTCAATAATTTTTCTTTCAACTTAAATAAAAATGATATAAAAAGTTTACTGTGTTTACCAATTGACAAAAAAATAATTTTATACTCAGGTAGTTTAAAAGTATATGATTGGAAGGGCGTTGATATTTTTTTGGAGTCAATAAAATTTTTTAGTGAAAATTATTATTTTGTCATGGTTGGAGGAAGAGAAAGCAGTGTTGAGTCAATAAAAAGCAAGTATGATTATAAAAATTTATTTTTAACTGGATATATTAGCCACGAAAAGGTTCCGTTGTATTTAAAATCGGCTGACGTTTTGATTTTGCCCAATAAAAGAGGTAATATAATATCAGAATGTTACACATCGCCTTTAAAGCTTTTTGAATATATGGCATCTGGTGTGCCAATAATAGCCTCTGATTTACCGTCCATTAGGGAGATATTAAATAAAGATAATAGTTTTTTATTTGAAGCTAATAATGTTAATAATTTGTCAGAAAAAATAAATTTTGTTTTAGAAAATGAAGATGAAGCAGAAAAAAGAGCAAAAAAAGCACTCGAAGATGTGAAAAAATATACATGGAAAAAGAGAGCTGAAAATATAATAAATTTTATAAAAAATAATTGAAATATAAGTTATGATTTTATTTACAAAAATCAAGAGATTGTTGAAAGTAATAAATTATTCTTTTGTTTTATCCGGAGATTTTGTTTCTTTTTTTCTTTTTTTGTTTTTATTTTTTTCTTTTAAATTTTTTAATAAATTTAAGGGAATTAAAGTAAAAATGAAGTTTAAAGGTAAGAAATTTAATTTTTATATAACCGATAGATCGGATTTAAGCATAATAGAAGAAATGTTTGTTATGGAGGAATATAAAATAGAAAATATAAATCCATCAATTATTTTTGACATAGGTTCAAACGTCGGATTGTCAGCTATTTATTTTTCTTTAAAATATCCAGGCTCCAAAATATATGCTTTTGAGCCAAATAAAAAAACATTTTTGAAAATGAAGAGAAATGTTGGCAGTTTTAATAATATTGAGATTTTTAATTGGGCTGTAGCTGATCATGATGGACAAGTTGAGTTTTTTGAAAATGAAAGAAGTATGTCGTCTTCCATAATTAAAAGAAGTGAAAAACAAGAAGCTGTTTTAGTTGATTGTTATAAATTAGATTCTATTCTTGAAAAACTAAATATAGAAAAGATTGATTTATTGAAATTTGATGTTGAAGGATTTGAATATAATGTTTTTAGTACGTTTACTAAGTGGAATAAAGTTGACTATTTTATTGGCGAGGTTCATTTAGATTTAATGAAAGAAAATTTAAACCAATTTACTGATTTGTTTGTTAATTATAAAATTGATTTACATAAAAACTCCGAAAAAAGATTCGTTTTAAGAGCTAAAAAATAATATTTATTATGTTTTTAAGTATTTATAAAAAATTTTTTTATTTAAAAATTAAGCTGAGAACTTTTTATTGGAAAAGGCTTTTTAGCTCTTTTGGTTTGGGTTCTAAAGTCTTTGGTAAAATAATTGTTTATAATCCGGAAAACGTTAGCATTGGATTTTGCTCTACTTTAAATTACGGCGTTTTTTTAAATGCCAGAGACAAGATAATTATAGGGGATCATGTTCACATATCCCCCTATGTAATTATAAATACCGGTTATTTGAACTATAAAATGATTGGACTTGAAAGAGTCCATTTAAAAGGAGTTGTCGTTATAAAAAATGGAGCTTGGATAGGTTCAAATGTTATAATAAATCCAGGAGTTATTATAGGTGAAAATTTTGTAATAGGTGCTGGGGCTGTGGTTACAAAAGATGTTCCTGATAATTCCATCTCTGTTGGTGTTCCGGCGGAAGTTAAGAAAAAAATAAATGATTAATTTTTATTCATTATTTTTAGAACCAATAAGTTAAAGCAGTAATTTATTATTTTAGCTATTACAGCACCCATAATATTAAACTTATATATTAACAATGAGTTTGTTATTATACTAAAAATTGGAGTTATAATATTAAATTTATATAACATTTTTGTTTTTTTATCAGCCTGAAGTATAGATGTTAATACAAATATTGGTCCAGCCAGCACTAAAGACAATGAGAATACTTGAGAAAAAAATATTGATTCTCTGTATTCCGGAAAGAGGATATTAAAAGCTATAGGAGCCACTAATATATATACCAAAAATAATATGATCAAAATTAAGATCATTTTTATTATTTTTGGCCATATTTGTTTTTTTGTTTGTTCTAGATTAATTGAGCTAAACTTCGGCAACATTAAAGAATTTGTTACTTTTATCAATCCTTTCATTTGTTCAATTGGGGCAATTGCTATAGAATATATTGCTAATTCATGAGCGCCAAAGAAATGAAATAATAATAATTTATCTATGTAAAAAGAAAAAGTATTCAAAACCCCCATCAAACTCAAATGTTTCCCATAAGAAATAGTTTCTGGATCGTTTTCTGTATTAAGCTTATTTTTTAAAAAAGTTATTTTAAAAAAAATTATTCTAAGCAAAGTATTGATAGTAAAATAAGAGGCTATTATCAAAAAAATATTTTTGGTTAAAAAAATTGCCCCAACCATTACTATCATTGAAACTATTCGAGTAATAATGGTGTAATTACTTAAAGCTTTGAAATTTTTTTTACCATTTAAGTAAGAGTCGTATATTAAAAGAGAGTCCATAAATGGCACAAAAACAGCCGTTATCAAAAAGGAAATTGCTAAAGTATTATTTCCTTGAAAATAATAATATCCAGTTAAAATCAGAGATGCTAGCCCTCCCAATAACCCCCATTTAACTTTAGTTTTAAAAGCTGGCATAACCGATCCTTCATAGCCACGAGCCACAGCCTGTATTATGGCCGTGTTCATTCCAGCTAATGTTGGTATAGCTAGTAGCGAAACTATAGACATTATATATTTATAAGTTCCGTAAGTTTCTTTGGGCAGTAAATTGGCAAAGGCTATAGCCAACAAAAAAGACGAGACGCTGGAAACGCCTTGTCCTAAGGTTAGCCAAAAACCGCCTTTAGCTAAATAAATCATATCGGTTTTGGTCCATTTTTCTGATTTTTTAAGCAGTTTGTAGACTGCTATTTTTATTTTTTCAATCATTTTTATATTTGGTGATATTTCTTATACCAATCAATAAAATTCTCAACCCCTTTTTCAATATTAGTTTGAGGTTTAAAATTCAACATTTTTTCAGCTTTAGAAATATTAGCAAAAGTTATTTCGACATCTCCTGGTTGGATTGGTTCTAGTTTAATTTTAGCTTTTTTATTTAAAGCTTTTTCTAGTAATTCAATTAAATATTTCACCTCAACTGTCTGTGAATTTCCTAAGTTGAATATTTCATAAGGATAAGCTTTTTCTAAGGATTTAATTATACCATCAACGATATCGTCAATATAGGTAAAGTCTCGAAGCATCTTGCCGTAGTTAAATAATTTAACCTCACGATTATTAACTATCTCATTGGTAAATAAATACATAGCCATATCAGGACGACTACTTGGTCCATAGGCAGTAAAAAATCTTAGTCCAGTACAATTTAAACCAAATAAATGATGATAGTTATGAGCAATTAATTCATTGGCTTTCTTAGTGGCTGCATATAATGATATGGGATGGTCAACGCTATCTTCCTCACTAAAACCAGTTTCTCTCATTTTATTTTTTCCATAAACCGAAGAACTGGAGGCGTAGATAAAATCTTTTATATCAAAATTTCTGGCGCATTCTATGATGTTTATAAATCCTTGTAAATTACTTTGATGATAGGCACCTGGATTCTGCAGTGAATATCTGACTCCGGCTTGAGCGGCTAGATGGCAAATTTTATCAATTTTATTTTCTTCAAATATTTTTTTTAATTCTTTTTCTTGACTGATATCAGTTTGATAAAATTTATAATTATTATATTTTTTTAAAATATTGTTGCGATGATTCTTTAATTTGGGGTCATAATAATCATTAATTGAGTCTAGGCCAACTATCTTTACCCCCATTTCTAATAGTTTTTGACTAGTATGAAAACCAATAAAACCGGCAGAACCGGTTACTAAAATAGTTTTATTTCTTAAATCATTTTCCATATCTTTTAAATTGTTATCGTCCTTCCTGCCCAAGAGCAGTTTTAATTGTTTTTAAAATTATACCTAAATCCAAATAAATCGATCTATTCTTAATGTAAAATAAATCATATTGTAATTTTTTGTAAGTATCTTCAATGGAGGGGGAGTGATATTCTCCTGAAATTTGATCCCAGCCAGTTATTCCCGGCTTAACTAAGCTTCTGATGTTGTAAAAAGGGATATTATTGGATAGTTCTTTTATTAATTCTGGTCTTTCTGGTCGAGGACCAACAAAACTCATATCTCCTTTTAAAACATTAAACAGTTGTGGAATTTCATCCAAACGACTTTTTCTAAAGAATTTACCAATCTTAGTTATTCGAGGATCATTTTTTTCGGTCGGAGCTTGATTATTATTATTGATTCTCATTGTTCTAAATTTATAGAAATTAAATTCTTTGTTGTTCTTGCCTAACCTTGTTTGTTTGAAAATAACTGGTCCGGGACTAGTAAGTTTTATTAAGATTACTATTAGAACACAAAAGGGAAGTGATAGAATTATGAAAATAGAAGATAAACAAATATCAAAAACCCTTTTTATTCTTTCAAAGTTTTTCTTCTCAGCTAAATTTAGATTTTCCAAAAACCAAGCTTTATTTAATATCTCTAAAGGAATCTGTCCGCTTATTTCTTCGTAGAAATTTATGAGGTTGTAATAATTTATTCCACTTGGCAATAAATTAAATAATGTTTTTTGCAAGTCTTTCATTTCGGTAATATCTTTTTCCAAAATTAGACTGTCTATTTTATAATCTTTAATGGCTCGTGATAATTGGTTAACATCCTCAATAATGGTTAGTCCATACATTTCGGCTATATCAATTAAAACATTGTTTTTGTTGGTTAATATAAATTTGACATTAAAGCCTAATTGAGGATTCTTTTTAATGGCTGTGATTGTTTTTCTAATTATTTCATTATAACCAATAATAGCGATATTAGAATAAGACAAATACTTCCTGTTGATTGACAAGAAAAATATTCTCCATAACAAAAATAAAACCAAAAAGAAACCCGAAAAGATAATTAAATTAGTTTTAGGAGTAATTTGAGCGTAGGGAACTAAATAAAAAATTATCATGGAAACAAAAAAGGAGGCCAAGACACTTTTTATAGTTTTCTCAACCAGCTTGTTTTGGTTGATAATTTTCTTAAAATCATATAAGCTATTGATATATAGTATCGTTAACCAGATTAAGAAAATCGGGGCAAATATTTGAAAATGTTGTTTTTCTAAAACAGGGTTTATTTTGTTGGCGTATCTTAGTATCAGGGTTGTTTTTAGAGAAATAATCAATATCAGCAAATCAACCGATAATAGAACTAGCTGTTTTAATCTTTTATGATTCATAATTTTAAAAGATTTTTTATTTTTATTAAGTATATTATAGCAATAATTAGTCTAATAAATCAAATACAAAAATATGTCAGAGAAGAATTATGTTTGGCTTTTAAAAATTGGAGTTTTTTCCTCTTTATTAACTCTTTTTTTCGCTTTTTCAGGATTACTTTTTCCTTTTGTAACCTCTAAGCAACTAATCTTTAATATTTTATTAGAAGTCCTATTAGTTTTTTGGCTGGTTTTTGTTTTAAAATATCCAGCTTATAGACCAAAAAAATCTTATATTACTTTTGGCTTGTTAGGATATTTTATAGCCATCTTGCTTTCAATGTTTGTTAGTGTCGATTTTAATCTTAGTTTTTGGGGCGACCTGGAAAGGCTTCTAGGTTTTTTTCATCTTTTACATTTCTTAGGCTTATATCTGGTAACAATTACTGTTTTTAAAACTAAAGAAGATTATTATTGGCTATTTAATGCCATGCTACTTGCTTGTTTAATCGTATCTTTGGTTATGATTGGCTCTTCAGCTCAAAAATACTCTCAAAGCCTTTTGGGCAACAGAGCTTATTTTGCTGCTTTCATGTTGTTTGCCATTTTTTTGGATATATTAATGTTTTCTAAATCTAAAAATTGGTGGATAAAGTCGGCCTATTTAGTTTCTTTGTTTTTATTTCTTTATGGTCTTATTAAATCTGATATTTCCGGTTCTCACGCTGGTCTAGTTGTCGGTCTTTTTTTCTCCCTTTTGATTTTTGTTGCTTTTTCTAAAAACAAGAAAGTGCGATATGGTGGAATTTCTTCTCTGGTTGTTTTCATAGTTTTAATATCAACTTTGTTTTATTTTAAATCCAGTCCAGTTTTTGATAATAATTATTTAGGTCGAGCTTTAAGAAGTTTTTCTTGGGAAAATACAACCCTTAAAACCCGCTTGATTTCTTGGAAGGCAGCCGGTAATTATTTGACTAACCATCCTCTTAATCTTGTTTTCGGCGTCGGTTTAGGTAATTATGCTTTGGTTTTTGATAAATATTTTGATGCTAAATTTTACGATTATGATCGTCATGCCACTTATTTTGACAGAGCTCACAATAATTTAGTTGATATTACGGCGACCACCGGTGTTATTGGTTTGATAAGTTATTTATCATTTATTTTCTTGTTATTTTACTTTTTACTTAAATCTTATTTAACTTACAGAAAAAATAATGATAATCCTAACGCTTTAAATCTTTGGGAGTTCTCAGCTTTAAGTGGTTTACTGGTGGCTTATTTTGTTCAAAACTTGGCGGTTTTTGATTCTTTTTCAACCTATATGTACTTGATGTTTTTTGCTGCCTACGTTTCTTTTTTGGAATTATCAAATAGGCCAAAAACAGAGCCAATTAAAAAAGAAGGAGTTAAAATAAAAGATGGGGTTTTGTACTTATTTTTTGGGGCAATCTTTTTAATCCTTATTTTTAATATTAATGTTCGAGCTATAAAAGTGGCTAAAACCACAATTGATGGCTACATATCTTTGGGTCGTGGGGAAGTAATGGAAAGCTATAACAATTTTAAGAAAGCCTTTGAGTCTAATTCTGTTTTAGTAAGAGATAGTCATGAATCTTTTATCACTTTAATGACTACTAATTTTGATTCAATGTTTGATAAGGTTTCTACGGATGATTTGGAGAAAATTGTTCTTTTAGGAATTTATGCCGCTGATTCTAATTTAAGTTATAATGTTAATGACAGTTTGATGCTTTTTAGAGCGGCTAAAATTTATGAAATGGCTGGTCGTTTTTATGCTAAAAAGGGCGACAATGAAAAAGCTTCACAATATAATTCTATTGCTTTAAAAATGATTGATTTATCAATTGATTCTAGCCCGCAAAGAGTGCCTTTGTACTCTTTTAAATCCAGTATTCTTTTAAATTTCGGCAAAGATCAAGAGGCGGTTGATACTTTAAATTATGCCAAAAATATAAATCAAAAAATGCCTGATGCTTTCTGTCAGGTGGCTAATTTATATTTTTTAAATAATGATTTTGATAATTTTTTAATAGATTTTGAATCTTGTGTTAATAATCGGGGATTAGATTTGATGAATTTTGATTCTTTTATATCAAGTTTTGAGGAGAAATTATTGGAAGAAAAAAAATTCGATAGTATTGTTAAAATGTATGATATTGTTTTGAAAAAATATCCAGATAGTATTGATTGGTTGTCTCGCGGTGGTTTGGCTTATTATTTAGCTGGTGATTTTTCTAAAGCAAGAGATTGTGCCCACAGAATATTAGAGCTAGATGGATCTTATAAAGAGGATGTTGAAATTTTTTTAGAACAACTTGATGTTGAGGAAAAAGAAAAAAATCAAGAATCAAATATATCAGAAAACAATAATTAATTTTGTTGTTTTTTTTGTTAATATTTGCTATAATAGCTCTAATAACGTTTATTATAAAATTTAAATATAATTAAAATCGTTTTATGATTTCCAACGCAAAAAAAAGAGGGTTCACCCTCATCGAACTTCTGGTAGTAATAGCCATTATTGGCATATTAGCTACTTTAGCGGTAGTAGCTCTACAACAAGCTAGAAGTAGGGCCAGGGATTCCAAGAGAATGGCTGACATGAAACAGCTTCAAACAGCCATGGAATTGTTTTTTAGTGAAAATGGTCGTTATCCAACCACTGAAGAATGGAATAGTGGTGCTATAATTTCTTCTTCTAGTGGAGAAACGTTTATGTATTCTATTCCAACTGCTCCATCTCCAGCTGATGGAGATTGTACTATGGCTTCAAATTCTTATACTTATATTCCTCAAAACAATGGAGCTAGTTATACTATTGATTTTTGTATTGGTAAACAGGTATCTGATTTGAATGCTGGCTACAAACAACTTGTCCCTGGTGGAATAATTGATTTTAGTGGTAGTGACCCAGTTGACAGTGGTGGTGATTCAACTGCCAATTCTTCAGAAAGGTTTTTGGTTGTGAATTCATCAATTCCTGGTGGTGTTAGAGGTTTGCTTGAATCTTCTGATGGTGGTTATGTGTTTGGATCATTTACACCAACAAATGGTTATGATGCTATTTTAGCTAAAACAGATTCTTCTGGTAATGAAATTTGGAGAAAAACTTTTGGAGATTCAAGTGAACAAGCAGTTAGTTTTGTTATGGAGGCATCAGATGGTGGTTATGTTTTGCTTGGATATACAAGAACTTACGGAACACCTGATTATTATCTTGTTAAAACAGACAGCTCTGGTAATGAGCTTTGGACAGAGGTCTTTGATGCTGGATTAAGGGAATATCCTAGTTTTATAATAGAAACTTCAGATAATGGTTTTCTTATTTCTGGATCAACTGATTATGGCACCAAAGGTTCTTATATAGTTAAAACAGATTCTTCTGGCAACGAATCTTGGAATACAATATTAAGCGATGGATATGTTTCATCTATAGAGCAAGTTAGTGATGGATATTTGCTTTTTATGACAACCCCATATGTTTATGGTGTTGATCCTAGTTATTTTGTAAAAAAAATAAATTTTTCTGGAACCGAAGAATGGACAGAGCAAGTTTTTACTTCTTATTCATCAGCCGGAGGATTTAGAGGTTTCTTATTGCCAGATGGAGGATATATTTTTGTTATAGTAACAGATTCTCTTGAAATTCGTTTATCTAAATTTGATTCTAATTTTTCAGAACAATGGAGCAAATACTACAGTGGTTTAAGTTCTTCTAACTTAGATATTTCTTCTTTATTAAGTGATAGTGATGGTGGCTATGTTATAACGGGAAGTGTTTCTGGAATGGATTTTGCTGATATTTATTTGATTAAAACTGATAGTGCTGGTAATGAGTTGTGGAGAAAGAAATATATGGGATTTAATATGGAAAGTACTTATCCCAATTCAAGTATAGTAGCTTCCAATGGTGGGTACTTGCTTGGTGGCACAGTTTGTGACCCTTCTTATTCTAACTGTTCAACTTTATTAATAAAAACAGAATCCGACGGAACATATAATTGCGTTGATTCAGAATGGGTTCCAGATGAGAGTACTTATTCTGGGATACAAACACAGACTAGTGATTGTGGCAATACCAGAGATTATGCTGGAACCTGTGTGCCAGATTGTTCTGGAAAGAACTGTGGTGAGGATGGATGCGGTGGTTCCTGTGGAACTTGCACTTATCCAGATGTTTGTACGGATGGTGTATGTACTTATGTTTGTTTTTTGTCTGGTACAAAAATATCTATGGCTGACGGCAGCTTGAAAAACATTGAAGAAGTTAAGATCGGTGACATGGTTAGAAGTTATGATTTTGTTTCTAAAAAAATTGTTCCAGCTGAGGTGTCAGATTTAATATATCATGAAGCCGAGAAGGTTGACTCTTATTTAATTATAAATAATTTCTTAAAAGTTACACCTAATCATGAAATACTTATAAATGGTTACTGGCAAGAGATAGGTGATGCTCAAATCGGAAGCGTTTTACAATCAGAATCGGGAAAACCAGTATTTATAAATTCTATTGAAAAGATTGAAGATCATGTACCTACCTATAATATAGAAGTGAAAGATTATCACAATTATTATGCCGATCATATATTAGTTCATAATATTCCCGGCGGTTGTTAAAATCTATAAAAAAGAGGGTTGTTTTTAGGGCAACTCTCTTTTTGATTTCTTATTGACTTTTTTATATATTTATGATATAAAGGAGGGTTAAATTTTATTTTTTTTGCACGTTAAAATTAAAAGGAGAAAACATGAAAAGAATCTGCTCTTTGTGGAAAAAATATTTTAATTTATTTTTAGAATTTTTTTCCTATGTAGGCGATCAGGAAAAAAAGATGGGAAAAACTTTTGATTGGCAAATGTCAGAACTCGAAAAGAAGGGAATTCCAGCTGTTATTTTAGAAAAGTTGAAGAAAAAAAAGAGAAGCGTAGTTTTTTACGCTTGTCATCAGGTTTATTATCCCAATTATTTTGAGATGATTGATTTTTTTCCAGTGATTCCTTTCTCGGTTTTAAAAGAAAAATTTGATTTTCCGTTATTTAGTATTAATCAAGAAGATGGCTGTTTAATGAATATTTGTGAGTCAATTGATACTGATAAAATTTATAATAATTCTGGACCAGAAACGAATGAACCTTATTTCGTTTTTGGTGCTGAAAGTGGTCTTAATGAGAACTCTATTTCTGGCGTTTCACCACGAAGCGCTTTGCGCATTTTTGAAAAGGTTCAAATTAAACCAATGAATTTAACGGAAGCACTTTCTTTTTTGATGCTGTACGGAAATCTTTACAACGGTAATGGAGAAAAAATTTCAGTTCTTGATTCTCGTTATCGAAAAGATTCTTTTGTGCCTGAATTTTCCAGAAGTCGAAAAGGGTTTAAACTTTTAGATGATTTATTAGATAGTAACGACAGAAAAAAAGTTTATCCCGCAATACTTCAAAGACATTTTTATTCTTGAATAGTTTAAGACTGTTCAAAAAAGCGATCTGTTAGATCGCTTTTTTTATTTCTTCCAATATTTTTTCGGCATATTTCTCTTCGCCTATTTGCGGAAGCTCGGCCCCGATATATTTGGAGAAGTTAGAGCAAAAATAATCTATTTTATTAATTAAATCGTGAGAGTTTTTAGCTTCAAATAATATGCCTTTATATTTTTTAATTAATTCGCTTATTCCTCCTAAATCTGAGGCGATTACTGGCAAATTGAAAGCCGAAGCCTCATAAATAACAGTGGGGGAGTTTTCATAACAAAGAGAAGGAACTATCAGACAATCATGTTTCAAGAGTTCATTTTTAACTTCTTCTCCATTTTTCTTTCCTAAAAATATTATATTTTTGTTGTTGTTAGCTAATTCTTGTGCCTCATTCATTAAACTTCCGTCTCCGACAATGGTTAGTTTGATGTTTTCTTTATTTTTAATACGATTAAAAGTTTTAATTAAAAAAATAACTCCTTTATGTTCTTCTATTTGACCGACAAAAATAAAGTTATAATTTTGTTTATCTTCGGTAGCTTCTTTTTTTATTTCAACTTTTTTAAAAGCCAAGGGGTTATCTAATATTAATTTTTTACTTTTTCTAAAAAAGCCTCTTCTTAAATGTTTTTCTAATAACCATTTTGAGGGAGATACGATCAAATCAGGGGAAGAACTTATTTTTTTATTAAGCATTTGATAAATTCTAGCTGCTAAAGTATCAGCAATTTTTTCTTTGCGATAAAAAATTAATCCTGATGGATGAATCAACTGAACGTCGTGCAATATATGAACATGTTTTATCTTCAACTGTCTGATTACAAAAAAACTTAAAAAAGATAAGCCCATTAAATTATTGCTGATAATTAAATCTGGTTTTTCTTTTTTCAAAATTCTTCTTAATCTTAAAGCCTTTCTAGTGTTAAAAACATTTTCTATTTGCCAGAAAAAACGGTAAGTATAACTATAATCTTTTAGATTGTAATATTTAGAGTTTATATAGTATGTTTTTGGTGAAGAATTTTCTTCTTTTTTACTGCTTGGTTTGGTGGTAACCAAAAAAACCTGGTGGCCCAAAGATTGTAGTTGATTGATTGTTATTTCAGCTACTTTTTCGGCACCACCTTTTTGGTAGGGTTTGTATAAATTATTGATTACAGCTACTTTCATAAGCCTATTTTAACAGAAGCAAGGAATAGCAACAATATTGACATTTATTGATAAATATGATATTATTTTCGGTTGATCTTTGAAAATAATATTTAATTTAAAAAAAATAAAAATCATGAAAAAACGGATAACTTGTGACAAAAAACAGAGAATTTGTGATATTTTAGATCTAATAAATTTTTTTCTTTTACTTTTTTTACTTTTTATTGGAATATTTGCTCTTAGGGGTATGTTTGAAAATATTCGAGCAAACAATCAAAATTTGAGATTTCAGGTTGAGAATTTAAAATCTCAAAATGAAAGAATTACAAATAATTAAAAATTTCAATACGGCGAAAAAAAATAATTGATTGAAAATGCTAGCACTAGTTTGCTAGCTTTTTATTTTAACAATTCTTTTGTTTTTGAAACAAATACTCCCTTAGAATATTTTTTTTCAGCTAAGATTCTTGCTTCTTGCCCCATCTTATTTCTTGTTTCGGTGCTTTCTATTATGTAAGTTAATTTGTTTTTTAAATCATTAATGTTTTTTGGTTCTATCTTTAACCCAGATATATTGTTTTCAAAGACATTTCTTACTCCTGGTAGGTTAGAAGCAATTACTGGCGTAGCGCAAGCCATAGATTCTATTAATACTATGCCAAAAGCTTCATTGCTGTTAATAGATGGTAACACTAAAACATCAGCTTTTTGATAGTAATTAATAAGCTCTTCTGTGTCTGGTTTGCCAATAAAATTAATTTCATTTTCTATGTTTAAAGTTTTAACTAGATTTTGATAATCTTTTTTTAATTCACCCTCTCCGGCAATTAGCAATTTGGTGTTTTTTAGATTGGCCTGGAAAAAGGCTTGAATTAAAATATCAACCCCTTTAAAATAATGAGCCTTGTCTAATCCACCGATAAATAAAATTTCCTTGCTTTCTTTGTTGTTTTTTTTGTTTAAATCGGGGTAAAATTTGTTGGTATCTATAAAAAAGGGAATCTCTGTAAACTTTCCTGGCCAAAGCGAATAATATTTTTTTATCTGACTATGTTTAACATAATCAAGCGAAGCGCAAACTATTTTGTCAGCCATTTTGAACAATGATTTTCTGATTAATATTTCTGGCCAAGACGAAACTTTAAAAAATATGTTTTTGTGTCTAACATCCATGTGATAATGGATAATCAGTTTTTTTTGAGGATTTAATAATTTAAATAGCCAAATTATAAGTGATGTCCCAAAAAATGGGTAGTGAAAATAAATCAAATCAAATTTTTTTAATTCCTTTAATAATTGCCACAATATGCCAGCATGTCCAAAGTTCAAAAAAGCTTTTAATCTGATTATTTTTTTTTCCTGTTGCTGGTCTATTTCTTTATTTTTTTTAGTAAAAACAAAAGACTCATGTTCTTTTTCAAACACTTCTTGATTTTTATAAGCTGATGTTCCAATTCCACCAGCGTAGGGAGGATAAACGCAGACTACTTGAGCAATTTTCATATTATCTTTTTTTTGTTATAGTATTGATATGAGAATTTTTGAGATTTTAAGAAAAAACATTTTATTAATTTCACTCTTTTTTATTTCCAGTATAATTATTATTGGCTCTTTTTTATATTATTTTTGGGTTTTAAATAATATTTCTTATTTTATTCTTCTTTTCTTAAGTCTTATATCAACCACTATTTTCTCTTATTTTATCATTTATAAGTCTTATCGGCAAGAAATAGAGGAAAAGGTGAGTGTTAATTTAAAAACAAAAAAAATTAATTTACTATTGTTTATATTAAATTTTTTTCTATTTCTATTTCTTGTTTTTGTTTTAATAAAAAGTTCTAGCAACTCGGCCATAATATCTCCTTGGCATTTAGTTCCGAATTATTTTTATTTAATTTTAGCTCTGTTTTTGGTTTTAGTATTTTTTTCTTTTTATTTTCAATCCATTTTTTCTAAAACATTAGTTGTATTTATTTATTTTCTTTTTTTCTCAATTTCTTTTTTTATTTACAAGATAGCTTTTGGCTATGATCAATTACTCCATCAAAGGGCTTTAAGTGAAATATTGCAGTTCGGTCTTATAAACCCTAAAACCTTTTACTACATTGGGCAATATTCTTTGGAGTTCTTTTTGGTTAAAACATTGCCTTTCAAATTAGAACTTATTAGTCGGGTTTTGGTTCCGGTTTTGTCAGCCATTCTTATTCCTTTGAGTTTTTTTAAAGTTTTTAAAAATAAATTAAAGTCTAGTTATTATATCTTAATTTTGTTGTTGCTTTTGCCTTTTTCTATTTTTACCTATACAGTTCCACAAAATTTGGCTTTTCTTTTTTTAACCATTTTGATTATTTTTTCTTTAAATAGAGATTTTGTTTCAGAAAGAAAAAACTATATTTTTTTATCCGCTTTATCTTTAGCTTCTTTTTTTGTTCATCCTTTAGCCGGTGTTCCAGCAGTGATTTTTGTTTTTATTCTTTTTTTATCAAATTTTAGAATAATAAAGCAATCATTTTGGCAAAGAGTTTTAAAAAAAGAAAATAAAATTGAAATTATTAGAAAAACATTAATTATAATTTCTTATCTTACTCAAATATTTATTTTGCCAATTCTTTTATTTTTTGTTGGCGGAAAGTTGTCTTGGCCTCAAATTAATTTTAGTTTTTTAATTCCTAGATTCTTGGGACAAGAAAATGTTTTTTTGAATCTTATTTATTTTTTGTTTTTTAATAGATTTTATATATTTTTAATCTTGTTTTTGGTTGGGATTTATTTTTGGTTTAAAAAGAATAAGGAAGAGAAAAATAGAGAAGATTGGTCTAATATTTATTTTTATAATTTTTTAGCCTTATTTTCATCTTATATCTTAAGTTTGTTTGTTTCTTTTTCGTTTTTGAGTGATATTGATAAAAATTCTTATTCTCAAAGGGTTTTAATTATTTCTTTATTGTTTTTAATACCTGTTTTTTTGAATTTATTTTTAGAAATAATTGAAAGAGTTAAAAAACAGGAAAAGAGTTTTAAATTTTATTCTCTTTTATTCTTATTATTGTTCTTGCTATCATCACTTTATCTAAATTATCCCCGCAAAGATAATTATTTTAATTCTCGTGGTTATTCGGTTTCTAGTTCTGATTTTGAAACAGTAAAGCTCATTGAGGATGTTAAAATTAATGATAATTACATAGTTTTAGCCAACCAACAGGTGGGCGCAGCCGCTATTAAAGAGTTGGGATTTAAAAGATATTATGACGGTTGGCTTTATTATTCAGTTCAAACCGGAGGATTGTTTTATGATTATTATCTAAAAATGTTAGACAGGCCAAGCAGGGGCTTAATAGAAGAGTTGCTTTCTCAAATAGAGGCTGATAATGCCTATGTAGTAGTTAATGATTATTGGTGGGCTTATGAGCGAATAATAAATGAGATGAAAATTGAGGCTGATAGTTATTATCAAACGAGTGATGGAAAAGCTTCGATATTTCATTTTAGATTTGATAAATAAAAAACAAAATATATTTTAGCACTTAAAACCATTATAAAAAATAATGGTTTTTTTATAATTAATTTAAATTTTAAATAATTTGTTTGTGATATATTAATGCAGATTTATTTGACTTAAAAATAATTCTAATATAATATATCAATATAACAATTTTGTTATATTGATATATGACTATCAATGAACAAAATCAACGAATATTTAAATTCTAGAGGTGATAATGTTATTTTAGTATATATTAATAACTTAGCAAAAACTGGTCGACTAGATCATGCTAAAAAAATATTAAAAACAATAGAAAGATTGGAAAATAATGAACTAGGATTGTTATTAAAAATTAAATTAGTTAAGAAATTAAAAGGGTTTAATAATATATTCGAACTTATTATTAATTGGAAAGACGCTAATTATAGAATATTTTTTTCTATTATAGATAACATTTTTTGTTTAACTAATATTTTTAATAAGAAAAGACAAAAAACTTCAATAAAGGAAATAAAACTAGCAGAAGTAAGAAAAAAAGAAATTATAAATAATTTAAAATAATATGAGTGTTAATAATTTAAAAAAAGAATTATTTAAAAACAAAAAGTTCAAAAAATATTATAACAATTCTTCCGATTTAAGTCTGGAAATATCAGAAAACATTATTAATGCCAGACTAAAAAATGGTTTAACCCAAAAAGATTTGGCCGAGTTATTAAAAACTAAACAATCCAGTATTTCTCGACTAGAAAAAGGTTTGTCTTTGCCTAGTTTGAGTTTTTTATTAAAAATCGCTGAAGCTTTGGGAATGAAATTGTCGGCTCCAAAACTTTTTACATATCCCGTTAGTGTCTCCTGTAAGAGTAATGTTTGATGTTTTAATAAATAAAAAAAGGAAACGTTAAGTTTCCTTTTTGGCTTTATATTAATTTTATGGCTTCCAAATAAAACCTAATTTTAAGAGTTGGGAGCCGTTTAAAAAATCCCAGCCAACATCAGTGTAGGCTGAAAAATTTTTATTTATTGTTTGATTGTATTTTAACGAAGCGGTGTGTTGTGGTTTGTTATTCATATAATTAATCAAACAATAAGTAGTGGTAAATCGCCAGATGTGAATATTCGCAGCATTAACTGCAAAAATGAATTGGCTATTTTGGAGATCAATTTTTTCTCCTGGATTTCCCATAATCCAACCAAACCAATGCAAGGTACTGAAATGTTTGCTTGGATTTATAGTTAACATCGGCCCTCCATAAGGAACATTATAAAAATATCCAATATTTGGGCCAAAGTATGCCTTTCCTTTAAATAATTGAAAAAGATAAGTGAGCTCTAGATCATTTTCGCTTAAACAAACTTGAAAAATATTACCATTGTTTTCCATGTTTAGATAAGCATAAAGCCCAGATGTTACCGCCCCCTTTCCGGAGGAAATTTCTATATTGGATAATGTAAAGTTCTTTTTTGAATCGATTGAGTCAGTTTGAGCGACAATTACGATAAAAGATAACATTATTCCAGTTAATAGCAGAATTTTTTTCATTTTCTTTTTTATTTAAAGTTAATAGCTAAAGATACTACTCCTTTTATTTTTTCATCTTCCAGATCGTAAAGAGGAGCTGCCCATAAAGTAAAATCTTTTGTTAATTTTACTTCCATTCTTGGTCCAACACCATTAAATCTTCTAGCCATTATTCCAGCAGAGATTTTTTTCCATGATTTCATTGTTTGGGTGTGATACCAGTAATTGTCGTCTCCTTGTCCCTTTTCGGCCACCAAAAGAAAATGTATTCCAGATTTGAAAGCTATAAAAGCACTAGTTGCCATTCGGAATTTATTTCCACCGGTTTCAATTCCAGCCGAAACAGAAAAACATGAATTAGCAGTGGGCGAGAAAGTCGGCCCAAAATTTGCCTCAGCCCAACCAGCTTCACTTATTAAAGAAAAAAAGGTTAAACCAAATTTTTCATTAAAACTTTTATTGGTTGAAAAATTGATTACAGGCGTAATTCTTTCTTTGTTTATTTGTCCAAAAAATTCCATTTTTTGTCCAAAAACAGAAATGGGGAGGATGGATAGTAAAAAAAGTGCAAAAAGTAAATTTTTCATGACGATTTATTTTTAAGTTTAACAATTAGATTATTTAGTAAAACTATTTTTACCAAACAATTTTGCTAAATAACCTAATTATAAACTGTTTTTTAAAGTGCGGATACTAACCTTAAATTATATCATATTTAAACTATTTTGTCAATGTTAAATAATATGTTGTAATGTTTTTTAGAAAATAATTTTTATTGACTTTTATCTTTAAATAGTGTAGATTGCTTTAATACTTGATGTATTGGACATTAAAATTCATTATTAATTTTAAATTTTAATAAATGCCGAAAAGAAGAAATATTCTGGTCGTCAGCGATCAACAGTTAATAGCGGAGTTTAAATGTTTATTCCGTTATGGTTTTAATGTTTTTTTTCTTCCACCAAAAGAAGCTTTTTCTTTTTTTCTCAATAGTGAAATTGATTTCGTTTTTGTTTTTATGAATAATAACGAAATAGAAAAAATTGAAAGAGTTCTTCATGATATTGAGTTTTTTGCTGGAGAGGATGTCGAAATTTTTTGCTTAGGTTTTGTGGAAAATGGAAAGGGGATTAAAGAAAATTATATTCAACTTCCTCTTGATTCGCAAAAACTTTTAGATATCGTTAAATGTTAACTAATGGCTATCCCTCGGGATAGCTTTTTATTTGAAAATTGTTATTTAAATTGATATAATTTAATAAAATTAAATTTTAATATGAAAAATATTTTAAAACATAAAAATAATTGGGAAAAATTAGGCGAACTCGATCCTTTATGGGCTGTTTTGTCTGATAATAGCAAAAGATTTAATAATTGGAACATAGAAGAATTTTTATCCACTGGATTATCTGAAGTGGAAAATGTCTTTTCTGTTATGAAAGAATTGCAAATCGGTCAAAATAGAGGGTATATGCTTGATTTTGGTTGTGGCGTTGGACGTTTGGCTCGTCATTGGTTAAAGCATTTTGATAAATATATTGGCTCTGACATATCTTCTAATATGTTGGAAAGGGCTAAAAAAATAAACCAAGATTTGGAGGTTAATTTTTTAGAAAATGGTGAAGATTTAAAAATATTTGAAAATGATAAATTTGATTTTATTTATTCTGGAATAGTTTTACAACACATGCCCAATAGAGAAACTATTAAAAAATATATTCTAGAATTTTATAGAATTTTGAAAAAGGATGGTGTTTTAGTTTTTCAATTACCAGCTAAAATTCCTTGGCGTTTTCGTTTACAACCAATTAGAAAAGCTTATTCGGTCTTAAAATTTTTGGGTTTAAGCGATGATTTTCTTTATAATCATTTAGGACTATATCCCATTAAGATGAATTTTATTTCAGAAAATGATATGAAAAATTTTTTAGAAAAGGTTGGTTTAAAAGTTGTGGATGTTAAACAAGATACTTATTGCGGTCCCTTGGTTAAAAGTTGTACTTATTACTGTCAAAAATAATTTGATATGGAAAATTTAATTAAAAAATTAAATGAACTTAGAGAAAAAGTTTTACGGGTTAAAAAGACTCTAAATATTGAAAGAAAAAAGGTTAAATTAAAAGATCTTAATTTTTTAATTGGGCAAGATGATTTTTGGACTGATAGAAATGAGGCCGTTAGAATAAGCCAAGAAGCCGAAGATTTAAAATTAGAAATTTCTCGTTTTGAAGAGTTAGAAGATGAGATTAAATCAATGGAAGAATTAGCTGCTTTAGCTAGTGAATATCAAGATGAATCGGTTTATGATGATATCAATGATCGTTTTCAAAATTTAGAAAAGAAATTTTCTCAATTAGAATTTTTATTGCTTTTTTCTGGTGAAGATGATAATAGTCCAGCTATTTTGTCGATTCATGCTGGAACGGGCGGGGTCGATGCTCAAGATTGGGCGGAGATGTTAGAAAGAATGTATTTAAGGTTTGCCGAGAAAAAAGGTTTTAAAGTCGAAATTCTTGATAGAGTAACTGCCAACGAGGCTGGTATTAAAAATTCTACTTTTAGAATTAGTGGCGCCTATGCCTATGGTTATTTTAAAAGTGAAAATGGCGTTCATCGTTTGGTGCGCATATCTCCTTTTGATGCCGAGCAAATGAGACATACTTCTTTTGCCGGAGTAGAGGTTGTTCCAGAATTAAGAGATGATTCGAGCATTGAATTGGAGGAGAAAGATTTGCGAATAGATGTTTATCGTTCATCTGGCCCAGGAGGGCAAAGCGTTAATACCACTGACTCGGCCGTTCGAATTGTTCATCTTCCAACTAATATTTCAGTGGCCTGTCAAAGTGAGAGATCTCAACATCAAAATAAAGAGAGAGCTTTATCAATTTTAAAATCTAAATTATATAAAAAACAAAAAGAAGAAAAAGAAGAAAAGGAACGCAAAATCAAAGGTAGTGCTGGGCAGGGAACATGGGGAAAACAAATAAGGTCTTATGTTTTTCAGCCCTATCAAATGGTTAAAGATCATCGCACCAATCTTTCTTTAACTGATATTAATTCTGTTATGGATGGCGATTTGGATCAATTTATTGAATCTTATTTATCTTTGATTTTAAAAAATAAAAATATATAATTTATCTTTAATTTTAATAGTTTTTATTTTGTTATTTGTATAATACCGCTTTGAATAAGCGGTATTTATGTTTTTAGAGTATTTTTGGTTAATTGTTTCTATTTCTTTTTCTTTGGGAATAATTTTGGCTAATTATTTTTTTGTCTTTTTGAGGGGAAGGGGTTTTTTGTTTTTTATTATTTTTTGTTGTTTTTTTGTTGGAATTTTTATCGCTTTAAACTTAAAAAATATTTTAAAGCGAGATCAACTAGCTTTGTTTTTTGTTTTTCTTTCTTTTTTATCTTTAGCTTTTTGGCGTTATTTAGTTTCTTGGTCAACCATCAATTCTTTTAGTATAGAAAATTATAGCAATCAAACTGTTAGCTTAATTGGGTCTATTAATTCCGAGGTTTATTTTAAAAATGAACAGCAGAAAATAAAAATAAAAGTTTTAAAAATAATTAAAGATAAAAAAGAAATTAAAGTCGTTGGCAATGTTTTAGTAACCACCACCATGTATCCATTATATAGTCTCGGAGATATTTTGGAAATTAACGGAAAGTTGGTTTCTGGTGGTTTTATAGATAATTTTAATTACGATTTGTATCTTAAAAGAAATAATATTTCATTACTTGTTCATCATCCTAATATTGAGAAAATTGGTGTAACTAAAAATAATTTTTTTATTAAAAAAATAATTCTTCGTTTCAAAAATATTATTATCTCTTTGTTTGATTTAAATCTTTCGCTAGATTCTTCTTCTTTGGCTAAGGCTATTTTATTGGGCGATAAAAGTGACTTGAGTTTAGAACAAAGACAAATTTTTTCTCAATCAGGTATTAGTCACGTTGTGGCCATTTCTGGTTTGCATATTAGCTTATTGTCTTCTTATCTCTTTAGTTTTTTATTGTTTGTTGGTTTGAATCGAAAAAAATCTTTTTACTTGGTCAACTCTTTTCTATTACTATATTTAATTTTAATCGCTTGGCCGGCCTCGGCTATTAGGGCTTGTTTGATGGGGTTTTTATCTTCATTAGCTATTTATTTAAACAGAAAAAGCGATATTTCTAATATTTTATTTTTTTCATCTTTTGTTTTAATATTTTCCAACCCTTTTTTACTTTTAATTGATCTCGGATTTCAATTATCTTTTCTAGCTGTTTTAGGTATCATTTATGTTTATCCGAAATTAAAAGAAAAATCCGATATTATTCTAAAAAGAAATAAATTTTTTAAAAATAATAAAAAAATTTTTGTTAAAATATTTGATATTATAAATATAACTATCTCGGCTCAAATCACTACCGCTCCTATTTTGATTAAAAATTTTGAACAATTTTCTTTAGTAGCCCCGTTATCAAATTTTTTGATTCTTTGGACGATACCTTTAATAATTATTTTTTTAATTCTAGCTTCAATTCTTTCTTGTGTTTTGCCGTTTTTTTCTTTTTTATTTTTTTTGCCAGTTGAAATTTTATCTAAATATTTATTTTTTGTTTCCAAAAACGTTTTATTAATTCCAAAATCTTTTATTGATTTTGATTATTGGCCATTTTGGTTCTCGTTACTTTATTATGGTTTAATTTTTTATTGGCTTTTTAGAAAAACAAAAAAATAGGCTGTTAACCTATTTTTTTTATCTCCAATTTCTTGTTATTTTTTGCTTGTTTTTTTTACTGTTTTTTTTACTGCCTTTTTCTTTTCTACCTTCTTAACTTCTTTTTTTACTGTTTTATTTTTAGCCTCAGTTTGTTTAAGAGTATTTTTCATCTTTTTTTCTGCTTCAATTTTGTCATTTTTTTTCATTGTTCTTAAACAAGTAGTACAGATTTTAGCTTTAATTCCCATGATATTTCTGTTTTGTAAATTAATACCTTGTCTTTTTAAAGTTTTGATATTAGAGTGTGATCTGCTGGCGCCTTTAGTTGAGCTTCTTCCACAGATGTCGCATTTCTTTCCCATATAGTTTGA
Organism: bacterium; assembly: GCA_035400585.1. Taxonomy (GTDB): domain Bacteria; phylum Patescibacteriota; class Patescibacteriia; order Patescibacteriales; family UBA12465. The sequence continues at coordinate 99,240 of DAOMZR010000001.1, forward strand.
TTAAGGTTTATAAATTTTATATTTTCTTCTAAATATGAAGTAATTGTAGCATAAATTTAAAAATAATCAAGGGGATTTATTCTTTTTCAAAAATTGCTCCAACTTTTATATTTTGTTATACTTAATTCAAAGTTTAATTTAAGATTATATTTATGTCAATTACCATTCTTTCTATAGCAATTTTAATATTTTCCATCATAGTTCATGAAGTTTCTCATGCTTGGATGGCTGATAAACTAGGCGATTCAACTGCTAGAACTTTGGGTCGTTTAACCTTAAACCCGATTCCACACATTGATCTTTTTGGTTCAATTTTATTGCCATTATTTTTTGTCTTGAGCGGGTCAAATTTTTTATTAGCTTGGGCCAAGCCAGTTCCTTATAATCCTTATCTCATAAAAGACAAAAAGTTTGGTGATTTAAAGGTTGCTTTAGCTGGTCCTGGTTCTAATATTATTTTAGCTTTATTTTTTGGATTAATTGCTCGATTTATTCCTCTGGCAACTAATTTAAAGCAATCGTTGACCGTTTCTTATTTTTCAGGTGATTCTAATTTTATTTTAAGCAATATGTCCGGTAATTTTTTGGTGGTTATTTTTGTAATGTCTATTATTTTTTGTTTTCTGAATTTATTATTAGCTTTTTTTAATTTAGTCCCAATTCCTCCACTAGATGGCTCTAAAATATTGGCCAATTTTTTACCAGCTAAAGCTAAAATGAAGTTTTTTCTGTTTGAAAGATATGGAATGTTTATTCTTTTATTTTTTTTAGTTCTAGGATTGTTTGAGCTTCTGTTTTATCCGCTAATTTATTCTTTTTCTTTTATTATCGGTATCTAGTTTATGACTACAATTATTAAAAAATCAAATAAAAAAAAATTTCAGGCTTTTACTCTTATTGAACTTTTAGTTGTTATAGCCGTTGTTGCCATAATTGCTACTTTGGCTGTTATAGCCTTACAACAAGCCAGATCTCGTGCTCGTGATTCAAAACGCATAGCTGATGTTAAACAGGTTCAAACAGCTTTAGAATTATTTTTTAACGAGCAGGGAAGATACCCTACTGTGGATGAATGGAATAGCGGATCTTTAATTACTTCTACTAGTCAGATATTAATGCAAGACATCCCAGTTGCCCCATATCCAGCCGATGGCTCTTGTGATTCTAATCAAAATAATTTCTATTATGAGCCAAGCGAAGATTATTCTACTTACAGTCTTTCCTTTTGTTTGGGAAATGATGTTTCTGATTTATCTGAAGGGTTAAAATGTTTAACTCCCGGGGGAATATTAGATTATGATTGTTCGAGTGGTAGCTCTGGTGGGGAAGGTGAAATAAGTGGTAATATTTGTTATCCCGATTGTCAATCTGGCTATATTTGTCAAACCGGTTCCTGTGTAGTTGATGCCTTTGAATGTGGTCAGTCCGTCTCCTACAACGGCTATACCTATCCAACAGTAGCTATTGGTAGTCAATGTTGGTTCAAAGAAAACCTCAAAACCGATAAATTCAAAAATGGTGATTCTATTCCTAGAATTACTGGAAGTTGGGGCGGAACAACAATTTCTCCTTGGATATCTTATCATAACAACTCAGCTTATTATCCAGTTTATGATTTTTATCCAGGCGTTGATTCTTACGGTTATGTTTATTCCTCTCATGCCGTAATTGATCCACGTGGTTTATGCCCAGAAGGTTGGAGGGTTGCTACTCAAAGTGATTTTACTACTCTACTATCTAGTATTGGAACATACAATGCTTACAACCTGCGATCTTGTCGCCAAGTTAGTTCTCCTTTGGGTGGTTCTTGTGCTACTACCGAACATCCTCGTTGGGGTTCTGATACGGTATATGGAACCGATGACTTAGGTTTTTCTCTTTTACCAGGTGGACATAAGTATTCGACTCAATGGCCCTATTTTGGAACTGGTTACTATATTTGGACCTCAACTCCTAATTCTTTAGGCACTAGTTTTTATGAAATATCAAATACTGGTGGCAGTACTATTGGTACAGCTGGAACAACCATAATTGATTCTATTTATGGTCGCTATATTAGATGTGTTAAAAAAACTGATCTTTCGCCAAAAACTATTCCAACAGTTACAACTTCTAGCGTTACTAATATTAGTTCTACCAAAATATCTTCTGGCGGAAATGTAACTGCTGATGGAGGCACTCCTGTTTTTACCAAAGGACTTGTTTGGAGTCAGGGAAACAATCCTTTAATTGGTGATGGTGCTTCTAAATTTTTAAATACCACTTCTACCGGTAGTTCTTTTAGTTTGGATGTTTTCTATGGACTTGAACCGGGCAAAACTTATTATATTAGAGCTTATGCTGTTAATGAGGTTGGTATAGCTTATGGTAATGTTGTTTCTTTCACTACCACTAACCCATGTTCTGGACTATCTTCCGTCTCCTACAACGGCTATACCTATCCAACAGTAGCTATTGGTAGTCAATGTTGGTTCAAAGAAAACCTCAAAACCGATAAATTCAAAAATGGTGATTCTATTCCTAGAATTACTGGAAGTTGGAGTGGAATTACTACGCCAGTCTATGATTTTTATCCAGGTGTTGATTCTTACGGCTATGTTTATTCAGCTAACACAGTGATTGATTCTCGTGGTTTATGCCCAGAAGGTTGGAGGGTTGCTACTCAAAGTGATTTTACTACTCTACTATCTAGTATTGGAACATACAATGCTTACAACCTGCGATCTTGTCGCCAAGTTAGTTCTCCTTTGGGTGGTTCTTGTACTACTACCGAACATCCTCGTTGGAATTCTAATTCTAATTATGGAACTGATGACTTAGGTTTTTCTCTTTTGCCGGGCGGTAATAAATATTCAACTACTTGGAATTATTTTTTGACTGGCTATTATGTTTGGACTTCAACACTTGATGGACCTGGAACGAGTCTTTATTATTTTGTAAATACTGGCGGCAACTCTCTTGGTAGTCAAATGACAAATCTAACGTCGGTTTATGGTATGTATACTAGATGTATTAAAAGTGATTAAATATATCATCTTATTAAAATTTAATATGATTGTTCAAAATAAAACAAACAAAAAAGCTTTTACTCTTATTGAACTTTTAGTTGTTATAGCCGTTGTTGCCATAATTGCTACTTTGGCTGTTATAGCCTTACAACAAGCCAGATCTCGTGCTCGTGATTCAAAACGCATAGCTGATGTTAAACAGGTTCAAACAGCTTTAGAATTATTTTTTAACGAGCAGGGAAGATACCCTACTGTGGATGAATGGAATAGCGGATCTTTAATTACTTCTACTAGTCAGATATTAATGCAAGACATTCCAGTTGCCCCATATCCAGCCGATGGCTCTTGTGATTCAACTACTAACAATTTTTATTACCAACCCAACGGAGATTATTCTAATTATTCAATATCTTTTTGCTTGGGAAATGATATTTCCGGTTTGTCAGATGGTTTAAAATGTATGACACCCGGAGGAATTTTGGAAGAAGATTGTCTTCCAGAATCAGTCCAACCAGAAGTTGTTTGTGAACCTGCTTGTGGGGCAGGGTATGTTTGCAGCGAGGAAGCTGTTTGTGTTATAGACTTTGAAAATGATGGACAGAATCTTATACATAATTGTGGTAACGAATCCGGTGTTACGCCCGGAACAACTTGTGGCGGTGGTGTTGTTTTTTATAATGGCACAGACATCTATTCCGGCGGAAATATCATTTTAATTGCAGCAGCTAAAAATGCTTGGTATGCCTGGAATAATAACAGTACTGATGATCCAGCCACAATTTGGGGTTGTTATAATACTCTAATAGGTGGTACTAGTCAGGAAATCGGTTCAGGTAAAAACAATACCAATTTAATAATTGTTAATTGTGCAGAATCGGGAGCTGCTAAAAAAGTTGATGAATATACCGATGGTTTTTATACTGATTGGTTTTTAGCTTCTTCCGAAGAAATGAAAAGATTTAGAAGTTATAGGGGCCAAGCTGACTTTGTCAGAAACATGACCTGGACTTCTTCGGAGGTGTCTAATATTGGGGCCTATTCTGTTAGCATGAACGATGGTAGCGCATCTAATTACTCAAAATCCAATAATGTTTATTTTAGACCAGTAAGAATGATTAAATATAATCCAGGCGTTCCAAAATTAAATACAATTTCAGTTGAAAATATAACCGGAAATACAGCAACGATAAATGCAGAGATAAGTAATGAGGGCAGCTCTAGTGTTATTGAAAGAGGTTTCGTTTGGAGTCTTAATCCTAATCCGACAACGAACAACAGTAAACTAGTTGTTGGTTCTGGTGTTGGACAATTTTCTGGCCAACTAACCGGTCTTAGCTCCGTTACTAAATATTACGTTAGAGCCTATGCAATAAATAGTAATGGTTTGGCTTACGGTGATAGCATGTCTTTTACAACCGTTTATTCTGAATGTTTACCGAGTGCTTCTTTAGGAAGTGTTTGTGGCGGTGGTGTTGTTTTTTATAATGGCACAGACATCTATTCCGGTGGAAATATCATTTTAATTGCAGCAGCTAAAAATGCTTGGTATGTTTGGAATAATAATAGTACCGATGACCCCACATCTATTTGGGGTTGTAATTATAGCTTGATGGGTAGTGCCAACCAACAAATTGGTGCTGGCAAAAATAATACTGATTTAATAGTCGCTAATTGTGCCGAATCTGGGGCCGCTAAAAAAGTTAGTGAATATAATGATAATTTTTACACTGATTGGTTTTTAGCTTCGTCCCAAGAAGCTTTAGAATTTAGAAAGTATAGAGCCCAGGCTTCTTATGCTAGAAATTCTTTTTGGACATCATCAGAGGTTTCGGATAATGGCGCTTATAACCTAAGAATGGACAATTCGTCTCTTTCTAATCATTCAAAAAATAATCAAAATAATTTTAGACCAATTAGATCAGTTAAATATTAATTATTATTATCAACTGAATAATTTTGCTCTTGACAATAATCCCAATTATCTATATAATTTTATTATAGAAAATATTTTTAAAATATTTGTTTTTTGTATTTTGTGAAATTGATATAAATTGCTTGATTTTATTGAGTAATTTCTATCGTTTTCTGTTTTTTGATGGACAACAAAGAGAATCAAATAATCGATTCAAAAGATTTTATTGAATTAAAGGGTGAAGTCGTTGAGCTTATGCCAGCTGCAACTTTTAAAGTTCAGTTGGAGAATGGTCATGAAATTTTAGCTCATTTATCGGGCAAGATGAGAATGAATAAAATTCGTCTTCTTCCTGGTGATAAGGTTAAAATCCAAATGAGTCCTTATGATTTAAGCAAAGGAAGAATAATTTTCCGCCTTTAATTCTCTTGTTTCAATGAATAGTTTATAAATTAAAGAACTGACATTTATCCTTAAATTTTTGTTTTATTGGACTTAATTCCGAAATAAAAATTTATAATGTTTAGTTAATATTAAATATGAAAGTTAGAGCTAGTGCTAAAAAGATATGTAAAGATTGCAAAATAGTTCGTCGCAAGGGACGAGTTTACGTTATTTGTAAAAATCCTAAACATAAACAACGTCAAGGTTAATTAATTTTTTTAAATAACAAAATAAATTTATGGCAGTAAGAATATCGGGAGTTACAATTCCAAATGATAAAAGAGTAGAGGTTGCTTTAACCTATATTTATGGTATTGGTCCTAAATTTTCTAAAGATATTTTAGAAATGGCCAAAGTTAATAAAGACACCAGAGTTAAAGATTTAAAAGAATCAGAAATTAATACTTTGAGAGATATTATTGAAAAAAAATATTTAACTGAAGGTGATTTACGCAGAGAAGTTGCTAGCAATATAAAAAGAGTTAAAGAAATTGGCGCTAGAAGAGGAATTTGTCATTCCAAGAATTTACCTGTTAGAGGACAAAGAACCAAAACAAACAGCAGAACTGTGAGAGGAAACAAGAGGGTAACCATGGGTTCTGGTAAGAGCAAGGCTGCTGCTCAAAAAACTTAATATAATATTAATTAAGATAAAAATATAAAATATGTCAGAAGAAAAAAAAGACAATAAATTAGAAGAAAAAGAATTAAAAGCTGATGTAGCAACTGATGAGGGTGCTTTAGCTGATGATTTTTCTGTTGGCGATTTAGATGATGATCTATTTTCTGATGGAGCCAGTAGTGAAGAAAAAAAAGATCAAACAGAAGATTTACCAGAAGAAATAAAACAAAAATTGGAAAAAAATAAACAAGCCAGAAGTAAAAAGAAAATTATAAAAAAGAAAAAAAAGAAAGAAAGTGTTAAGGTTAAATCCGGTCATGCTTATATTAGTGCTACTTACAACAATACAATTCTTTCTTTAACTGATAAAACTGGAAATGTTATTTCTTGGGCTAGTGCTGGTATGGCCGGCTTTAAAGGTGCTAAAAAAGCTACTCCTTATGCTTCTCAAATTATAACCAAAATAGCTGTTATGAAAGCTAGAGAGGAATACGGCCTAGAAAGCGTGAAGGTTTTCGTATCTGGCGTTGGTACTGGTCGTGAAGGTGCTATTAGAGCTCTTAATGCTAATGGTTTAGAAATAGAATCAATTAAAGATACTACCCCAGTTCCTCATAATGGATGTCGACCTAAAAAACCTAGAAGAGTATAAAATATTTAATTATCATATAATATGGGAAAAAATTTAGATGCAAAATGTAAGCAATGCCGACGTATCGGAGAAAAGCTTTTACTAAAAGGAGAAAGATGTTCTTCTGCTAAATGTGCCATGGTTAAAAGAAATTATCCTCCAGGATTTCACGGACCTAAAGGAAAAAAGAGATCTAGTGATTACGGTTTGCAATTAAACGAAAAACAAAAAGCTAGAAAATACTATGGTTTAAGTGAAAGCCAATTTAAAATATCTTTCGACAAAGTCCAGGCAAAAGGGGGCGATGTTGGTACTAATTTCTTGAAGTTTTTAGAAATGAGATTGGATAGTGTTATTTATAGAGCTGGTTTTGCTTCTTCTAGAACTCTAGCTAGACAATTAGTAAATCATGGACATTTTAAAGTTAATGATAGAAAGGTTAATGTTCCTTCTTATCAAGTTAAGATTGGTCAGGTGATAACAATTAGAAAAAGTTCTATGAATAATAGATATTTCAAAATGTTACCAGAGAAATTAAAGGGATTAGCATCTGAACAAAAAAGTTGGCTAGGAATAGAAGCTAAAGAATTGTCAATAAAAGTTTTACACGAACCAAGAAATCAAGACTTACCTTTAAATATCAAGACACACATGATTATTGAGTATTACTCAAAATAATATATAAATTAAATAATTTACTCTATTTATATGGAAAAAATAGCCTTAGCTAAAAAAATAGAATTCAATCAGGATGCCAAATCTAATAATGGCTCAATTGTAGTTGAACCACTTTATCCTGGATATGGTATGACTTTAGGCAATTCTTTGAGAAGGGTTTTATTGTCTTCTCTTTCTGGGGCTGCTGTTGTTGGTGTTAAGATAAAAGGGGTAAAACATGAATTCATGTCTCTTCCTGGAGTTAAGGAAGATGTTATTGATATTATTTTGAATTTAAAGCAGTTAAGATTGAAAATTTTTGCCGAAACAGAAGATGTCATAAAATTAGAAGTTAATGTTAAGGGTAAAAAACAAGTAACTGCAGCCGATATCGAAAAAAATAGCCAAGTAGAAATAGTTAGCAAGGACCTAGTTTTGGCTAATACAACCGAAGCTACATCTAATTTGAGTATGGAAATTTATGTTGCCAAGGGAAGGGGGTATTCTTTAGTTGAAAAGAATAAAAAAGATAGTAAAGAAATTGATTATATTGAAATTGATTCAATTTTTTCACCAATATTAGCTGTTAGTGCTAAGGTTGAAAATGTTCGTGTTGGTAAAATGACCAACTGGGATAAACTTGTTTTAGATGTTGAAACTGACGGAACATTGACCGTTAAAGATGCTTTTGAAAAATCAGTTAATATTTTAATAGAACAATTTAGCTCATTAATTTCTCTTAATGAGGAAAAATCTGTTAAAAAAGAGGAAAAAGAAGAAAAAGAAGAAGATGGTGCTGAAACTAAAACCGAAAAGAAAGCTACAAAACAAAAAAAAGAAAAAAAATAATAAATAAAAATAATATTTTTATATGAGACACAGAAATAAAGTTAAGACTTTAGACAGAACTAAAGAAGCTCGGGGATTGATGCTTAGAAATTTAGTTTCAAGTATTATTATTCACGAAAAAGTTAAAACAACCAAGGCTAAGGCTAAAGTTGCTAAGTCTTTTATTGAAAAAACTATAACTATTGCTAAAAAAGGCGATTTAAGTTCTAGAAGAGCTTTGCTTAAAACATTGGTTCAGCCAAAAGCAGTTGAAAAAGCAATCTCCGTTTTAAGTGAAAAATACAAAGAGAAAAACGGTGGTTATGTTAGAATTATTAAACTTGGTAATCGTCAGGGTGATGGAGCTGAGATGGTTCAAATTGAATTAGTATAATTAATTTAAAGATTTATAATATGAAAAATATTGAAAGAAAGCTACACAAAATAGATGCTGAGGGCCAAACCATCGGTAGATTGGCAACCAATATAGCCAATATTTTAAGAGGAAAAAATAAACCAGAATTTGAACCGCACTTAGATTTAGGCGATGTGGTTGAGGTTATTAATATTGGAAAAGTTAAATTTAGTGGAAAGAAATTAGATCAAAAGAAATATTTTAGTTATTCTGGATATCGCGGTGGTTTAAAAGAGAAAAAGATGAAAGACGTTTTTGATTCTAATCCAGCTGATGTTTTAAAAAGAGCTGTCAGGGAGATGTTAGCTCCAACAAAAATGAGAAATGATTTATTAAAGAGATTAATTATTAGATAATATTTATAATATGAGCGAAACTAAAAAAACTTCTCAAAAGAAAGTTGTTAAAAAAGAGAGTGTTAAAAAGGTCAAAAAAACCAAGGAAACTGTTAAAGAAACATCAGTTGTTGAAAAAACACCAAGCAAAAAGACTGTTTCTTCTGGTAAATATGTTAGAGCTATTGGTAGAAGAAAAACAGCTGTAGCTCAAATTAGACTTTACTATCCTGGTAAAGGCGATGTTGTTATAAACGATAAAAAAGCTTCAGATTTTTTTTCAGAAGATAATTTGAATACCATTTTACAACCATTAAAAGTTTGTTCTAAGTTAAAAGATTTTGATTTTACTGTGATTGTAAGAGGTGGTGGATCTTTTGGTCAAATAGAAGCTATTAGACATGGTGTTGCTAGGGCTCTATTAAAATATGATCCAGAATTAAAATCAATTTTAAAAATCAATGGTTATTTAACCAGAGATCCTCGTCAAAAAGAAAGAAAGAAACCTGGCCTTAAAAAAGCTCGTAAGGCTCCTCAATGGTCAAAACGTTAATATTCTAAAATATAAAATAAGGCGCCTTAGGCGCTTTATTTGTTTATATTGTTTATGAAAATTATTGTCGGTTTTATAACTTACAATCAAAATAGTTTTAAATATTTACCATTCTTTTTGCCGAGTCTAAAATCTTCTTTAATGGTCTTGAAAGACGACTATGAAATTTTTGTTTTAGATAATAGTGTTAATTTTAGTGGAAATCAAGAATATATATCAAAGTTTGCCAAAGAAAACAATTTAGATGACAAAATTTCTTTTTTTTCCCTTGGATTTAATTCTGGTTTTGCCAAAGGTTTTAACTTTCTCATAAATAAATCTATAGCCATTAAAGCTGATTTGTTTATGGCGATTAATCCAGACACAATTTTAGAAGAATCATCGATATCAGAATTGATTAAAAAATTTAATAATGATGATAAAATTTCATCTCTGACCCCAAAGATATTAAATTGGGATTTTGTTAATAATAAAAAGACTAATATTATTGATAGTTTAGGAATCGGGATAGATAAATTTCACCATTTTTTTGATATTGGACAGGGAAAAATTGATAACAACAATCAGTCTATTGAAGTTTTTGGAGCCTCTGGAGCTGCAGTTGTTTATAATATTAAAGCCCTACAAGAAGTTGCTTTTGATAATGGAAAATCATTGGAATTTTTTGACGAACTAATGTTTATGTACAAGGAAGATGTTGATCTGTCTTATAGATTAAGACTGGCTGGTTGGAAATCTTTTGTTGTTCCTGAATCAATTATTTATCACGACAGAAGTTTATCCTCTTTGTCTTATGATGTATTTTCTTTAATTTTTAAGAAAAAGGACAGTTTTAGATCCTTGTCTTATCTAAATCAACTGATAGTGCTTTTGAAATTTAGAAAACTTAATTTTTCTTTTAAGATTAAGTTTTTTTCCTTTCTGAGATTTTTTTTATTGGTTTTTTATGGTTTATTTTTTAATTTTGTTCAAATTAAACAAATAATAAAATTAATGCCAGAGATAGAAAAGAGGAGAAAACACTTGAAAATAATAGAATATTGTGTTCAAGATATTGAGCGCCTTATAAAAAAAGCTTGATTTTATTGACTAAAATTACTATTGACTTATTTTTAAAAATATGATTTAATTACTTAGTAATAATTATGAATAAAAATATATGAAAGATGTTTTTAAAAAGATAATTAAAGAAAAGAAAAAGGATGAATTGATTAAACTGAACGCTGTTGAGATAGTTAATCAAATTTTTTCCGAACTTCAAGAGAGAGAAAAAGACATTTTGTCTCGTCGTTTTGCTTTGGGTGGTCACGATTCTCAAACATTAGAAGAAATTGGCAAATTACATAGTTTAACCAGAGAAAGGGTTAGACAAATTGAAAGAGCTAGTTTAGAAAAAATAAAAAAATTGGATAGCCTAGACGAAAAATTGGCAACAGTTAGGGAGGTTGTTGAAGATATATTGGATGAACATGGCGGAGTTATGGAAAGGGATTTTTTGTTGGATGTTTTGTCAGTTTTAACCCTACAACTTGAAGATGGAGAATTGGAAAATCAAAAAGATGATTATAAAAATTATTTTGATTTTATTTTATCAAATCTTTTAAATAATTATATTGAAAAAATTGATAATTCTAATCGTTTTGCTACTTTTTATAAGTTAAAAGATAGAACTATTAGTTATTTAGAGGATTTAGCAGATGAATTAAAAGAAAAAATGTTATCTATTAAAAAAACTGTTAAATTTGATGAAATTTTAGAAATGATTAAGGGTTTAAAAACCTTTAATTCGAACAAGGACAAAATAATTAAAGATAAAGACGGTTTAGATTTAACTGATATTTTTAAAAACAAAATTTTTCCAGAAAAAGGGGAAACTATTAATGAGTATAAACCCTTGTATTCTATTTTACAGGCCGTAAAAGATATTAATAGAAACAAATTTGGTTATTGGGGACATGATAGTTGGTCAGAAATAAAACCAAAAAGAATTTCTGATAAAATTTATTTAATTTTAAAAGAAGAAAACAAACCAATGCATTTTAACGAAATTACTAAGAAAATCAATGAAATTGGGTTTGACCATAAAAAGGCTAACGTTGGTTCAGTTCATAACGAACTGATTTTAGATGATCGTTATACTCTTTTTGATAGAGGTGTTTATGGATTAAAAGAATGGCAAAAATAATCTTAAAATTTCAAATAATTTAAGACCCCTTTGGGGTCTTATTTTTTTATAAAAATTTTGATTTCATTTCAAATTATGTTATTATATAGACATATTTAAGCTTTTAACTAAATATGGATATAGTTATTGACTTTACCCCCTTACAAGAGTTTTTTAGTCTGCCGCCCAGTCAGATGCTTTTTATATTTTTTATTCGTTTTGGTTGGTTGATTTTTGCTTTTTTATTTTTAGCAGCTTCTAGAATTTTGTGGCTGAAATATGTACAAGGAAAATGGTTTTCTGGTGTTAAATTTATTTTTCTAGCGATTGATATTCCTCGAGGAAATATTCAATCACCACGTGCAGTTGAAAACATGTTTAGTTATTTAGCTGGTGCTCACTCTACACAAAATTTTTTTGAAAAATGGTTTTTGGGCGAAGGACAATTATCTTTTAGTTTGGAAATAATTAGTTCTGAGGGGTATACGCAATTTTTAATCAGAACTCCAGAACAATTTAGAAATTTAGTTGAATCAGCTATTTATTCTCAATATCCTGACGCTGAGATTGTGGAGGTGGATGACTATTGCGAAGGCTTTCCAAATAAATTTCCCAACGAAGAATATGATGTTTGGGGAACTGAGTTTATTCAAGGAAGTCACTACATGTATCCTATAAAAACATATAAAGAATTCGAGCATCAGTTTGGTCCAGACGAAACAGTTTTTAGAGATCCTATGGCTGAATTAATGGAACTTTGTAGTAGCTTAAGAAAAGGAGAGCATCTTTGGTATCAAATTATTTTAATTCCAACTGGCTTTGATTGGACTGACGATGGTTTGAGTGAGATTAATAAAATTTTAGGAGAAGCTCCTAAAACTAGTTTTTTAAACAAAATTATTGATTCTGTGATTGATTTAATATCTGATTTAAGTGAGATGATATTTTCTCTTTGGGGCGATGTTGAAAGCAAGACTAAGGAGTTTAAAAAGTTATCAATGATGGAATTAACCCCTAAACAGAAAAAGAAGATAGAGGGAATAGAAATTAAATCGTCCAAACTAGGTTTTTTATGTAAAATCAGGGTTGTTTACATGGCAAAAAAGGAGGTTATGAATAAGGCCAAAGTAGCTAATGGTTTTGTTGGTTACATTAAACAATTTGCTGCCTTAGACCTGAACAATCTAAAACCAGATTTAAAAATGACTGGAACAAAAGTTTCTTATTTCAACAAGGGACCAAGGCTTATTAGAAGAAAAAATAATATAGTTAATAATTACATGAATAGAGATGACTGGGGTGGAAGAATTCCTTTTTTATTAAATACAGAAGAATTGGCCACCTTATGGCATTTTCCAATTGAGGCTACAGCTAACGCTCCTCTTATTCAAAAAACACCGGCTAAAAAATATAAACCACCGGCAAATTTGGTTTCGGAGGACGCTTCTTCTAATATTGATAATTTAAAAGAAGAGCTGCTTTTAGGTGACTTTTCTAAACAAAAATTAAAAAATAATAATGAAAATAATTTTGATAACCAAAATTCTTACAAGCAAGAACAAGAGAAAACAATAGAAGATGATACTAAGGGATCTCCTCCGGCTAATTTACCACTAGGATAATGATTAAAGAAACTAAAAAAATAGGAATAGACGCTAGGTTTTACGGCCCTTTTGCTAAGGGCCTTGGTCGTTATACTCAAGAAATAGTTGATAATATTTTAAAAATGGACAAAGAAAATCATTACGTTATTTTTTTAGGAAAACATAATTTTGATGAACTGATTATTGGTAATAATAAAAATGTTAAAAAGGTTTTAGTTGATATTAAGTGGTACTCATTAAAGGAGCAGTTTTTTTTCCCATACTATATTTGGAAAGAAAAATTGGATTTGATTCATTTTACTCATTTTAATGTCCCTATTTTTTGTCCAACAAAATTTATAGTGACAATTCATGATTTAATTTTAACAAAGTTCAAAACTGTTAGAGCAACGACTAAGCATCCAATTGTTTATAATTTAAAAGATTTTTTTTATCGATTGGTTATTAAAAGTGCTTTAAAAAAATCAGAGAAAATTATTACTGTTTCTAACTTCACTAAAAATGATATCGTTGAACAATTTAAAATAAAGCCAGATAAAATAAAAGTTATTTATGAAGGGGTTTCTAATTTATCAAAGGGCAGGGATTCTTTGTTTATAGCTAAATTAAATAAGGATGAAATTTTGGGTGATTATCACATTTCCTCTCCTTACTTTCTTTATGTTGGCAATGCTTATCCTCATAAGAATTTAGAATTTTTGGTTAAATCTTTTTTAGAATGGAGGTCTAAAAATCCGGGATTCAAATTGGTTATGGTTGGCAAGGAAGATTTTTTTTATAAAAGAGTTAAAGATTACGCAGAGGAAATAATTACAAAAAATAAGTACGAAAATTCAATAATTTTTACTGGTTATGTGCCTGATGAAAAATTAGAAATACTTTATCAAGGAGCAATGATTTATATCTTTCCTTCATTGTATGAAGGCTTCGGATTGCCACCACTTGAAGCTCTTTTTAATTCTTGCCCAGTTTTAAGCTCGAAAGCAGCCAGCATGCCAGAAATTATTCAGGGGGGTGCTTTATATTTTGATCCAGAAAATTATTCCGATTTTTCAGAAAAATTGAATGCTTTGGTTGGGGATGATAATCTGCGTCAGGAATTGGTTTTGGCAGGAAAAGAAGTTTTAAAAAAATATAATTGGTGGGAGTGCGCTTTTAAAACTAAGGAAATTTATTCTCAACTACTAAGTTAGTCCTTTTATGTCCAAAATTAAAAAACATAAAATAGAAATATTTGCAGAAGAGCGTTCTTCTGATTTTGTGGTTGATTTGAGAAAAGGAAAAAAAGAAATAATTAATACTAGCTTATTTTCGAAAGAGGAGAACAAGGAAACAAATTTTGAAGGAAACACCATGATTTTTGGCAGTAGTATTGTTAGTAATAATTTTGCCCAAAAAGAAAAGAAAAATATAGGCAATAAAGTTTTTAATAAAAAGAAATTTGAAAAAATATTATTTTACCCCCTTTTAATGTTTATCTTTAAATTTTTTAAGAAGATTTATTATTTCTTTTTTGATTGGATAGTTGATATTTATGTTTTTTTAAAAAAGATCACATTATTTAAAGCTCTTTTTAGGTTGTTTGTCGGTATTTTTGGTTTCTTTTTATTTCCTTTTAAAAGAATTTTTTATTTTTTTAAAAATAGTAGTTTTAGTTATAGAATAAAATTTAAATGGCCAAAATTTAAATTAAAAACAAAAAATAAACCTTTATTTGATTTTATCGATCAAGAGTCAAAACAACTACCATTATTTAAAAAATCATCACCTAAAAAAAACATCAAGTCTTTAATCTTCTTTTTTTTGTTTCTTTTATTGGTGGCCCTTATTTTTAAAGGTATAAATTATTATAATCTTTATAAAAAAAGTAATCTTCAAAATGAATTAATATCATTGTCTTTGTCTGGCATTCAAAGCTTTTCTTCTGCCTCGGAAGCTATTAGTGTTTTTGACTTTTATCAAGCCTATAATAAATTTAGTGAGGCCGGAGAAAATTTTGAATCACTTGATAATGAGTTGAAAAAAATTGATGAATTGGTAATGTTTTTTAGTTTCTTTTCAGATGATAAAAAAATAAAAGCCTTTTCTCAATCCAAAAATTTTTCAAAAATTGGCGTTTATTTATCTTCAATGGGAAATAATTTAAGCTTATCTTTTAATTCTTTGTTTTTATTTTTTTCAGAGAAGAACCCTAAAAAGGATTTTAATGATTTTTCTGAGCACATTACTGACTCTTTGTCAGATTTAAAGAAAGTTAATAAATATTTAGATAAAATTAAAGTTGAGGCTATTCCCACCGATTATCAGTCTGATTTTATAAAAACTAGAAAAAACTTGGTTTCTTTAGAGAATAATTTATCTATTTTTGTTCAATATTTGCCAGCAATTGAGGATTTTTTAGGGATAAATCATGATAAGAGATATTTATTGGTTTTTCAAAATAACTCAGAAATAAGGGCTAGTGGTGGTTTTATTGGTAGCTATGCCTTAATTGATATTAAAAATGGAAAAATAATTAATTTTGAAATTCCGGCCGGAGGTTCTTATGATACTGAGGGTGGGATGAAGGCCTTGGTAGAATCACCCAGACCATTGCATTTAGTTAAAAATAATTGGTATTTTTGGGACGCTAATTGGTGGCCAGATTGGTTGTTGTCCGCTAAAAATTTAATGTGGTTTTTGGAAAAAAGTGGTGGTCCAAGCGTTGATGGTGTTATTAGTTTTACCCCTAATGTTTTAGGAGATTTATTGACAGTTTTTGGTTCAGTTGATTTATCATCTAAATACGGAGTAATTATTGACTCTAATAATTTTCAAGATAATTTACAAGAAGTGGTTGAGGTTATTGGTAATCCAGTACTGTATCAGGATCAACAATTAAAAACAGATATTTTAGGAAAAATTAAAAATAATCAGATAATTGTTAATGATTCCATTGTCACCTCCACTTCTTCATCTTCGGACAATTTTATTATTAATAATTCTTATTTAGAAGAAACTAGCAGTACTTCCACAAAAAATCTTTTTTCATCTGATTTATTATCTACCACCTCATCTACTACTTTAAACGCTTTTAATCAAAATAAACCAAAAGAAATTATTGGTGAGGTTTTCGATGTTTTGTTAGACAGAGTTGTTTCGGATATTGATAAGGATAAAATTTTAAAAACATTTTTTCTATTACTTGATAATTTAGACAAAAAGAACATTCTTTTATATTTTGAAAATAAAAAATTACAAGAAATGGTGGAATTTTATTCTTGGGGAGGAAGGTTGAAGAAAGCTGATAATGATTATTTGATGATTGTTGATACCAATATTGCTGGAGCCAAAAGTGATCGTTTTTTGAAAAAAAATTATTATCTTCAATCTGAAATTAAAAAAGACGGAACTATTATTAATAAATTAAGAATAGAAAGAGATCGTCGCAACGAAGAAAATAGTTTATTTTCTGGATTAAGAAATGTTAATTGGTTGAGAGTTTATGTTCCTTTGGGAAGTAAGCTAATTAGTGCTAGTGGTTTTGCTTCTCCAGATGAAAAGTATTTTAAAACTTCTAATATTTCTTTGGAAAAAAATAGTTTTTTAGAAAAAACAGAAAATAAAGCCGAAATAGATTTAAAAAGTGGGTTGAAAATTTATCAGGAATCCGGGAAAACTGTTTTTGCTAATTGGACAATGACCGATATTGGACAACTTTCAACAATTGAAATTGAATATGAACTTCCCGGAAATATTTTCATGCAAGAAAGAAATATTTCTTCTTTGGAGAAAATTTTTGTAGCTGAAGAAAACCTTTTTAAGCATTCATTGTTATGGCAAAAACAGGCCGGAGCAGAGAATTCTAATTTTTATTTTTCTTGGGCAAATAATACTAGTTTAAATACAGTTTGGTTTTCGGATCAAATTCAAAAAGAAAAAAATACTTTTAGTAGATCAGGCGAACTTGATTTGGATAAATATTTTACTATTATCTTAAAATAATTTTATATAAAAATATATGGAAAAAGAAAAAGTAGAATTTAAAAAGCATAAAATTTCTGGTGATGAAAACCCAATGAATATAGAAAAAGAGATTAAAAAAGAACAGAGAAACGAAGAGGTAGAAAGTGATTTGTTTGAAATTTATGCTGATGAAACCGGACAGATTAGCGATTTAAGCAAAATAAAAGTTAAAAGAAAAAGATCATTTATTATTTCTTTATTTTTTTCTTTAATTTTTTTATCATTTTTTTCTATATTAGCTTATGGTGTTTATAATTATATAAATAATCAAAGAAATTCATCTTTTGATTTGGATGTTAAAATTACAGCCCCCTCTAAAATAGTTTTGGGTGAGCCATTTTATTATGAAATTGAATATAAAAATTCTAGTAAACAAAATTTACAAAACATAAATTTTGAAGCTAATTTTCCAGCAAATTTTATTTATTTAGAATCATATCCAACTCCTAATTTTAATAATAATTCTTGGACGATTGAAAATCTTCCGTCAGAAGCCGGTGGTAAAATTAAGATTAATGGCTTGATAATTAATAAAGAGGGTTTAAATAATTTATTGTCAGTTAAGGCCGGTTATGAGATACCTGGCTTTTCCTCTTATTTTAAAAAAGAATTTTTTTATTCTGTTTCAGTGAGTTCAATTCCTTTTTCTATTAATTTAGATTTCTTTTCAACTGCCTTGGTTGGAGAAGAATATCTTTTAAAGTTTTCCTTGAAAGATTTTAAACAGCTAACTGATTCCAGATTATTTCTATCAGTTTTTCCTTCTGATAATGTTGAATTTTCCTTGCCAGGAGAAGAGTTTGGTGGTGATTCTAATAATATTCTAAAAATTGATCAATCAGAAAAAAATGTTTTTGAAATATCTTTCAGGGAGAATGTTGCTAGTTCTAGTTTTGAAAATTTATCGACCGATTCCTATGATTTTTATTTAAAGTATAAAGTATTGGATAAAATTAGTGATACAGAAAAGATTGCCTGGCAGTTAAAATACTTGGATAAAAATAGTAATAATTTTGTTTTTTTAGAAAAAGATTTTTCTTTATCTGTTGTTAAGAGTGATCTTAGTTTAAATTTATCTGTTAATGAAAATTCATCTGATCAGGCAGTAGATTTTGGTCAAGCCTTAAACTATAGTATAAATTATTCTAATAAAGGTGATAAGCAAATGAAAGATGTAGTAATTATGGCCGTTTTAGAGAGTGATTTTCTGGATTGGAGTAGTTTCGATGATTTAAACGGAGGAAGGGTCAATCGAAAAACAATTAGTTGGACATCAAAAGAAATGTCGGAATTAAAGGAGTTGGATCCTGGTCAAGAGGGTGTTATTAATTTTTCTATAAATATTTTACCTTTTACAAAAATATCTTATGGACAAGAATTAAAGATTGAAAGTTATGCTCAATTTACTATCGGCAATGTTGAAGAGTTGGGTGACGAAATAAGAGTTTCAGATAATAAAAGCAATGTTATAATTAATATGATTAACAGTAATTTTTCCGCTAAAGAAGAAATAAGATATTTTGATGATGATAATATTCCCGTCGGCTCTGGTCCGTTGCCACCAAAAGTTGGTGAAAAATCAACTTTTAGAGTTTATTGGAATATTGATAATTCCTTACATGAGTTGAAAGATTTACAAGCCGAATTATTTTTACCAGAATATATGATTTGGGAGAACAAATATAATGTTAGCGCTGGTGAAATAAATTATGATTTAATTAATCATAAAGTAAATTGGACTTTAGGAAGATTACCATTAGGTATTGATGAAATAGAGGTAAGTTTTGATATTTCTATGGTTCCTAGTGATTTTGAATATAACAAAATACTAATAATTTCACCTGGAAGCACTTTTGAGGCTTTTGATGTCGAAACTAATTCGTTAATTGAAAGAAAAACAGAAATAAAGACCACAAAACTGGAAGATGATCTAATAGCCGGTCTAAGTAGTGATGGTCGAATAAAATAAATTAATTACAATGAAGAAAATAAAAACAATCAAAACAAAACATGGAGTGTTAAAGTTGCCATTTTTTATGCCAGACGCTACCAGAGGCTTTCTTAAGACCTGTAATAATAAGGAAATTATTGAAACTGGCATTGAGTCTATGGTGGTAAATACTTTTCATCTTTATCTTCAGCCGGGCTTAAAAGTTATTAAAAAAGCTGGTGGTATTCATAATTTTATGAATTGGCAAAAACCATTAGTTTCTGATAGTGGTGGTTTCCAGATTTTTTCTTTAATCCACAAGAACAAAGAGATGGGCAAAATAAATGATGATGGTGCATTTTTTAAATCTCCACTTGATGGCTCTAGGCACGAAATAACTCCCGAAAAATCAATCCAAATTCAATTTGAGCTCGGTACCGATTTTATGGTTTGTTTAGATGATTGTCCGCCTTATGTGTTTACGGAAAAAAATATTGAAGATTCGGTTGAAAGGACTTTGAAGTGGGCCAGAAGATGCCGAATCGAATATATTAAACAAATTAAAAAAAGAAAAATAAAGGAAGAAGACAGGCCAAAACTTATTGCCGTTATACAAGGTGGTTTAAGCAAGGAATTTCGAAAAAAATGTCTCGATGGCCTTCTGCAGATAGAAAAAGAAATTGTTTTGGGAGAGATAATTCCTTTTGCTGGTTATGGTTTTGGCGGCCGACCCGTTGATGATAGTGGTAAGTTTTTGTATAACATTTTGGATTATACAGCCAAACTTATTCCTGACGATAGATTAAAGTTTGCCTTAGGAATAGGATCACCACTAGATATTGTTCGTTGTTATAAAATGGGATGGAATATGTTTGATTGTGTTATTCCTACTAGAGAGGGAAGACACGGTAAGCTTTACCAATTTGCTAGCGAAAAAATCACAAATCTTAAGAATTTTTATAAAGAAGTTAATATTAAAAATAGTAAAAATTTATTGAATTTTAAAAAAATAAGTAAAAATTCAAAAATAGATGATTTAAAAAGCCTTTCGGTTGCTTATCTGTATCATTTATTTAAATTAAATGAAGCGTTGGGACATAAATTGGCCAGTTTGAATAACCTGGAGTTTTATGCTAATTTAATTAATAAACTGAGACAAAAGCAACAAAACTAAATATTGAAAAATACAAAATGAGCCAGTTTTTATCTGGTCTTTTTGTTTGAATTAGTTGTGTTTTGTGTTATAATTTTATTATAACAAAATAAATTATATGAAAAAAATTGTATTATATAATACTTTAAATAGAAAAAAGGAAGAATTTAAACCACTTAAGGCTGGTCATCTTTCTTTTTATTATTGTGGTCCAACAGTTTACTGGACTCAGCATATAGGGAACTTAAGAGGTTCAGTTTGTGCCGATTTAATTCATAGAACATTTAAATATTTGAATTATGATGTTTCTATGGTTAGAAATTATACAGACGTTGGTCACCTGACATCAGACGAGGACAGTGGCGAGGATAAAATGGAAAAAACTGCCAAAAAGGAAAATCTTGATCCTAATCAAATAGCTGAAAAATATATAGAAATATATAATCAAGATACTAAAAAAATAAATATTTTAGATCCTAAATACAAACCACGAGCAACTGAAAATATTGAACAGATGATTGATTTTATACAAGTTTTAATGGCCAAAGGATATGCTTATTCGACTGATTTAGCTATTTATTTTGATGTTTCCAAGTTTGAAGATTACACGGCTTTGTCTAGGCAAAAATTAGAGAAAAACAAAAGTGGGGCTGGTAGTGGTGAAATTTTTGATCATAATAAAAAAAATTCAGCTGATTTTTCTTTGTGGTTTTTTAGAGCAGGGGAACATAAAAATTCTTTGCAATATTGGCCATCACCCTTTTATTCACCCTTGGTTGAAAATGGTTATGGTTTTCCTGGTTGGCATTTAGAATGTTCAGCTATGATAAAGAGGTATTTAGGAAGTACTATTGATATTCATATGGGCGGAATAGAGCATGTTAGTGTTCATCATACCAATGAAATAGCTCAAAGTGAGGCAGCCAATGGTGTTAAATTGGCTAATTATTGGTTGCATAACGAACATCTTTTGGTTAATAATGGCAAAATGTCAAAATCTCAGGGAACAAGTTATAGTTTAAGCGAAATAGAAGAAAAGGGCTTTAAACCAACAGCTTTAAGATATTTTTTTCTACAATCTCATTATCGATCCAAACAAAATTTCACTTTTGAAGCTTTAAAAGCCGCTCAAAAAGGTTTGAGTAATATAGAATCCAAAATATCTAAATTAGGGAAAGAAATCGGTGAAATTAACAATGATTTTAAAGAAAAATTTTTAGATGATTTATTGGATGATTTTAATGTTCCAAAATCTTTGTCTATTATCTCTGATATCTTAAAGTCAGAATTAAGTGATAGAGATAAATTAGCTACTATTTTTGATTTTGATCAAGTTTGGGGTTTGAATCTAAATTTTGTTTTAAGTAAAGAAAATCAAAATGATCTCAATGAAGAAATCAAAGAATTAATTCTTAAGAGAGATGAAGCCAGAAAAAATAAAAATTTTATTGAATCTGATGAAATTAGAAAGGAAATAGAAAAACTTGGTTATAAAGTTGAGGATTCTACTGATGGTACAAAAGTTTTTAAGTTATGATTAATTTTTGGGAAAAAATAAAAAAAAATAAAAAAGGAAAACCGATTTTAGCACTAGCTCCTTTAGCTGGTTATACTGATTCCTCTTTTCGGTCTATTTGTAAAGATTTTGGAGCTGATGTTTTGTACAGTGAAATGGCCTCTGTTTCAGCTATACATTATAAATCGGATAAAACTTTAGATTTGTTGAAGTTTTCTAAAAAAGAAAGACCATACGTTGTACAGCTTTTTGGATCTGATAAAAATCATTTTATTGAAGCAATTAAAGTAATTGAAAAAGAAATTAATCCGGATGGTTTTGATATTAATTTTGGTTGTCCGGTTAAAAAGGTTTTAAAACAAGGAGCGGGGTCAAAATTAATGTCCAATTTAAAATTATCAAGAGAGATAATCGAGGCTGTTTTAAATACTACCACCAAACCACTCTCGATCAAGGTTAGAACTCAAGCCTTTTCTGTTGGCTTAATAGACTTTTTGAAAAATATCCAAGATTTGCCAATATCAGCTTTGATGATTCATGGAAGAACGTTGAAGCAATTGTTTTCTGGACCCATAGATTTAAAAATAATTAAAGAAAGTAAAAAATATTTTAAAGGATTAATTTTAGCTAATGGTGGAATAGAAAATTATCAAGACATTGAAAAAATAATTAGCAGAACCGGTGTTGATGGTGTTGGTATTGGTCGTGGAGCTTTAGGTTTTCCTTGGATTTTTTCTGAAGATTTTAAAAATTTATCTAAAATAGATAGAAAAGAAATGGTTAAAAAGATAGCTTTAAAACATTTAAAGCTACATTCTAAGAATAAAGGTCACTTAGGATTAGGTGAATTAAAAGGTCATTTAGTTTGGTATTTTAAGGGTTTTAATGGAGCCTCAAAATTAAGGACCATGATTATGTCATCTCAAAATTATCAAGAAATAGAAAATATTTTGTTAAAATTATAAATTTTTAGAACTCATTAAATTTAAAATAAATTTGTTGTTGTTTTAAGTTGTAAATATAATTTAGATGCAACATTATATAAAAAACATGAATAATAAAATTTTAAAACACTTTGTATTTTGCTTATCGTTATTTTTCTTATCTTTTTTATTTTTTTCCGATGTTGAAGCTTCAAGTTTATCCTCGCGTTTATCGGGTAGGATACTTTTGCAGGTTGAAAGCAAGGGTGAGGCATATTATGTAAACCCAACTGACTTAAAAAGATATTATCTTGGAAGACCGGATGATGCTTTTAAAATAATGCGTTCTTTTGGTTTGGGGGCTACCAATGTTGATATTAATAACTTTTTAAAGAATGGTGCTAGAGCTAATTTATCCGGCAAAATTCTTCTTCAGGTCCAAGACAAAGGGCAAGCCTATTATGTAAACCCCTTGAATCTAAGACTTTATTATCTAGGTAGGCCGGCTGATGCTTTTTCAGTAATGCGTCAATTAGGACTAGGAATTAAAAACTATGACTTAAGCCTAATTCCAGTTGGTGATTTGGGAGTTGTTAGTAACAGCTCTGGCTCAACCGTTAAACCAGGAGAAAAATTGGTTTTATTTAGTTGGAAATATAAAAACAAGCAGTATTCTTTGGAGCAAATTTTTTCTGACAATCTTTACAATTCTTACAAAAATTCAGACAAAAACTATTATTATCCAGCTAACAACCCTCCAGAAAATTTAAGAGAGGAATATTATAATATTTTTTTAACCCAAAAAAGTGGTGACGATTCAATTGAAAAATTAATTTCTGGTTTAAGATCAATTGCTGATAAAGAAGGCTTTAGTGATGACGAGTTTGTTGAATTTGTTTTAGCTTTAGTTCAATACTTGCCGTATGATTTTTCTAAAAAATCAACTGATGCCCAAAACTTTCCTTACGAAACTTTATATACTGGAACTGGAATTTGTTCTGATACCACCTTTCTGTCAGTTTTAATATTGAGAAAACTGGGTTACGGGGCAGCCGTTTTTGATTATCCAGATGCCAAGCATTCAGCAGCGGCTGTTCTTTGTTCTGGTAATTCATCTTATGGTTCTGGCTATTGTTTTGCGGAAACAACTAATTATTTTCCGATTGGAGTTTTTCCATCAAGTATTGGCACTGGTCAAGCAGAAGGGTCTACTTCTAGTTGGGGGTCTTTATTTTCTGGTTCTAATTTGGGACAAGTGGAAATCTTGCAAAAAACAGGAGGTAAAAGCTATTCTGGAATTTCAAATACCATAAATAAAGTTAATTCTATAATTAAAATGCAAGAAAATCTTGTAGAAAAGGGAAACGAATTGAAATCTCTTCAGAATCAATTAAACTTAATAAAAACACAATTGGATCAAATATTAGCTCAAGCTGAGACCTATAAGCAGTCAAATGATTGGACTAATTATAATTTAAAAGTTGAGGAATATAACTCTAAGGCTGAGGAATATAATTCAGTTTTAGCTAATTATCGATTAAAATTAGATGTCTACAATTTTGATGTAGTGTTATTTAATCAAACGGTTAAAGATTTTTATCAGAATTAATTTAGAAAATATTGTATGTTTAGAAAAAATAAAAAAGCCTTCACTCTCATTGAATTACTAGTAGTGATAGCCATTATTGGTATACTAGCCACTTTGGCCGTAGTGGCTCTACAACAAGCCAGAAGCAGGGCTCGTGATTCTAAGCGTGTGGCTGATGTTAAACAAGTTCAAACAGCTCTGGAATTATTTTTTAATGAAAATGGTAGATATCCTACTAATGAAGAGTGGGATTCTGGGTCTATTCTTTCTTCTACTACAGGTGAAGTTTTTATGCACAACATTCCTTCTGCTCCAACCCCAGCTGATGGGGACTGTTTAGAAGCTTCCAATACTTATGAATATGTTCAAATAAATAATGGATCATCTTATGAAATATCTTTTTGTTTAGGAAAACAACTTTCTAATTTACCTGATGGACCAAAATGTTTAACTCCCGGAGGTATTATTTCTAGCGATTGTTCAACTGAAAGATATGTCGCACCCGAATATACCGAAATAAAATATGGAGCATTATATAATTGGTATGTTACTCAAGATGTTAGACTTATACCAGAAAATATGAAAAACAAGGGATGGGATGTTGGAACAGATGCACAATGGATATCTCTAAGAGATTATGGTGGTGGCAGTCCTGCAGTTTCAAGAAAATTAAAAACCACAGGGACTGTTTATTGGAACAGTGACAACGGAACTGATAATTTTAAGTTTAATTGGAAGGGTAGTGGTGTTAGAAATTTAGACGGGTCTTTTCAGTCTGTTAGAGAGTTTAGTTCTATATATGGAAAAACAAATTGGTATGGTCTTTATTCTGGTTCCGATCAAACTTTTTATAGATATTCATACGCGACAATGTCTCCCTCTCAGGGAAGATCTATTCGTTTGGTTAGATCGGCAAATACAGAGGAATTATCACTTGAAGATGGTTCTTACGTTGATCCTTATATCGGGAATAATGGTTATGTCTATAGAGCTGTTAAAATAGATGATAAGATATGGTTAGCAGAACATTTGGCAGAAACAAAATGGAATGATGGTAGCGATATTCCAGTGGTTACTGATAACTCGCAATGGTCTAAGGGTGGTAGATTTGATTATACTGATTGGTTTCTTCCAAGTGAAAATGAATTAGCCCTAGTTTATAACAACATCAAAAATCAAGGAATAGGATCTTGGTCTGGTGAATACTGGAGCTCTACTGAAGTAGATGCAAACAATGCTCGTAAAATTAATTTTGTTTATGGAACAGCTGGAAATTATCCCAAGGGAAGTGGTGGTATGAGTAAAAGGCCTGTTAGAAAATTCACCTTAAGTGAGTCTAGTCCAAGTTATTCTGTTAGGGATATCGGTCCGGCCGGTGGTTGGATATTTCATGTTGTAGATAATGGTAATAATACTTGGGATTATTATGAGGTTGGGAAAAACGATGTTGTTTCTGCTTCAACTGCTTGGAGTAGCATAACGAATGTTTTGATAGGTACTACCGAGTCTTCTGTGGGTAGTGGGTTTTCTAATACTTTAGATATTATTAATCAGCATGGTGTGAGTGGCAGTAGTGCCGCTAAGAGTTGTGATGACTATTCTTATACTAGGCCAGAGGGATTGATGTGTTATTATGGTAACAATAAAGATCTTTACGAGTAGATAGTAATTAGATGACAATTGACTTAGTTTCTAAAATAATATATAATCAAAACAGGCTTAAAACGACCTGTTTTGAGCATTTTTATAATTTAAAAATCATGCTTTTCCTAAGGATTTAGTATCCTTTGTTTTTCTTGTTTATATTTGGTTTTTAACCTGTTAAACAATATAATAACTGAAAAGCAGTAGGTGTTTGCTAGTATTTGACTTTATTATCAATGCTAGTAAACCAAAAAAGAAAAATATGAATATTCCAAAATTGGAAGAAATGTTAAAAGCTGGTATGCACTTTGGTCACAGAACCAATCGTTGGCATCCAAAAATGGAACCATTTATTTTTACTAAAAAGAATGGTATCTATATTATCAACATTGAAAAAACTCAAGAGCAATTAAAAAATGCCTTAGAGTATATGATTAAGTTAAAACAAGAAGACAAAATTATTCTTTTTGTTGGAACCAAAAAACAAGTAAAATCAAAAATGAAGGAAATGGCTGAAGCCGTTAAATCTCCTTATATTGTTGGTAAATGGTTGGGTGGGTTGTTAACTAATTTTTTTGTTATTAAAAAATCAATTAAAAAATACCAAGATTTATTAGCCGACAAAGAGAGCGGTCGTTTGGCTAAATACACCAAAAAAGAACAATTAGATTTTGACAGAGAAACCAAAAGATTAGAAGAAAGAGTTGGTGGTTTAACAGCCTTAACTCGTTTACCAGACGCAATTTTTATTTGGGATTTAAAAGAAGAGAAAACAGCCGTAGAAGAGGCTACTGCTAAAAATATTCCAATTATTGCTGTTTGTGATACTAATGTTAACCCAGAATTAGCTAAATTTCCAATCCCAGCTAATGATGATGCTACTAAAACTGTTACTTTGCTCTTAGATTGTATTAAAGATAATCTTTCTAATGCAAAAAATATTAAATTAAGCTAAATTAAATTTCTATAATTAATTTATAAAGTATATGGAACAAATAAAGGAATTAAGAGAAAGAACTGGTGCTGGAATGGTTGATTGTAAAAAAGCCCTAGATGAAGCTGGAGGAGATATAGATAAAGCTATTGAAATTTTGAGAAAAAAGGGAATAGCCAAGGCAGCTAAAAGAAGTGAAAGAGATGCAGCTGAAGGTATTATCGTTGTTGATGTTAATAATGACAAAACAGAAGCTTATGCAGTGGAATTAAATTCAGAAACTGATTTTGTAGCTAGAAATGAAAAATTTCAAGAATTAGCCAAACAGATATTAGAGGTTGTTAAAAACAACAAACCAGCCTCAGAAGAAGAATTGTTAAAGGCAAAATTAAATGATTCTACAGTTGAAGAAAATATTAGTAATTTAAGCGGCGTTATTGGTGAAAAACTAGCCTTAGGTAGATTTTCTGTTATTTCTGGCCAAACAGTTGCTTCTTATTCTCATTTAGGCGGTAAAATTGGTGTTTTGGTGGCTATTGATCAACCAGGAAAAGATGAGTTAGCTTCAGATATTGCCATGCATGTTGCCGCTGCTAATCCTCGTTATTTAAAAAGCGAAGATGTTCCTAGCGCTGAAACCGATAAAGAAAAAGAAGTTTATAGAGAACAGTTAATTAAAGAAGGCAAACCAGAAAATATGATTGATAATATCATGCAAGGTAAAATTAAAAAGTATTATTCAGAGGTTTGTTTGCTAGATCAAGAATATATCAAAGACGACAAGAAAAAAGTCAGTGATATTTTAGCTGGTTCTTCAATTTCTAAGTTCGTTAGATTATCTTTGTAATTTTTTTAAAAAAATAGACTATAAAATAAAACGAACTTATTGTTCGTTTTATTTATATAAATATAAATTATGAAAGTTGTTCAAATACAATTTGCTTCTTGGGACAAAAAATATAATTTTGATCCAAGGGATTTAGATTTAAAAAAAGATGACATGGTGATAGTTGAAACTGAATTTGGTCAAGAAATTGGCAAGGTTTTTGATTTTAAGGAATTAAGTAGAGAAGAATTAGAAAAAATTGATGACGAAATTAAACCAGTTGTTAGATTAGCCGATGAATCTGATTTAATCAAAATGGCTTCAGAAACTGAAAAAGAAGATGCTTTGGAATATTGTCGTAAATTAGTTAAAAAATATGACTTACCGATGAAGTTGGTTGATGTTCATTTTTCTTTAGATAAAAACAGAATTAACTTTGCTTTTTATTCAGAAAATCGAGTTGACTTTAGAAATTTAGTTAAAGATTTGAGTTCTCATTTTAAGGGTGTCATTCGTCTTACTCAAATTGGCAGTCGTGACGAAGCAAAGGCTAGCGGTGATTTTGGCCATTGCGGAAGAGGTCTTTGCTGCCGAGGTTTTATGAAAGATTTTTTTTCTATAGGATCGGAGATGGCCGAAGCTCAACAGGTTTCTCATAGAGGTAGCGAAAGAGTTTCTGGTATGTGTGGTAAGCTTATGTGTTGTTTGTCTTATGAATATGAAGGTTATGTGGAGTTGTCAAAAAAATTACCACCAGTCGGAACTAGGGTAAATGTTGATGGTCGAAGAGGAGAGGTTGTTGGCCATCATATATTAAAACAATCAGTGGACGTTTTGTTTAGAGGAGAAAAGGAAGGTGAAAATGATGTGGTGGTAGAAGTTGACATTAATCGTCACAAAAAGAAAGATTAAAATAAAAAAACCCGGCTTTAGTCGGGTTTTTTGCTAGTTTTTTTGAGCCAACATTTTGTTGACTCTTTCAGCTATATTCTCTCTTATATCCTTGATTAATTCTTTGTCACTTAAAGAGAAAAGCTCTAGCAAGAGGTTTTTTATTCCTTTTTTTTCTTCTTCAAAAATTGAATCTTTAGCATTTTCTGCCAAAAAATCTCTAACCTTAATCATAAAATCTATCGGCCCCAAATTCAAAACATCATCCTCTGTTATATATTCCATAATATCCCTATTATTCAGTTTTGAAAAAAAATAAAAAAATGTTATAATGTACTAAAATTAACTAGTAATATTTGCATTTTTTTATAAAAAAGTCAATAGTTAATAAAATAATTTAAAAAATATGTTTGAAAATATTTTTAATAGAAAAAAAGAGACAAGCTCAGTCTTGGAGGTTGATAATTATAAAGTTCTTTTGAAAGAAAAAAATATTGTAGACAAAAACAAAACAAACGAAAACGAATTTAAGTCTTTATTGGCCGATGTAATTAATTCTCCTGAATTGCATATTTATGATAAAAAAGGAGATGTTGTTTCTGGCTATGGCTTTGATACTGTCAGAGATATTGTCAGTAGGGAGATTAATGGTGATGGAGATAAAATTAAAAAAATAAAGGAAGCTTTGAGTCAAAACAGATTTTCTTATACCAGGGTTCATCAATTTTTATCTCTTTTAGATTCACTAGACAACTCGACTCTAAAGGATAAATTAAAAAATGATTATTTTTCTTTGGAAAAAAAATATTTACCTAGCGAGAACAAATCAATTCAATATGTTGAGCTTGATATGAATGAAAAAAAGGAATTTATGGACGGTTTAGATAAAATTGCTATTGAACTTTATAATAAATTATAATTATTTAATTAATTTTCATTAAAAAATTAAGAGTTAAAAACTATGCCAAAAAATTTAAACATTGCTATTAATGGTTTCGGCCGTATTGGTCGAGCAGTTTGTAAAATTATTGTTGATAAACACCCTAACTATAAAATAGTGGCTATCAACGATTTAACTGATACTAAAACTTTAGCTCATCTTTTAAAATATGATTCAGCTTACGGGGTTTATGATAAAAAAATTTCAGCTGATGAAAAAAATATTATTATTGCTGGTAAAAAAATTCCAGTTTTTTCAGAAAAGGATCCATCTCTTCTTCCTTGGTCTAAAATGAAAGTAGATGTTGTTTTGGAATGTACTGGAAGATTCACAAACAAAGAAGGTTTGGGATTGCATATTAAAGCTGGTGCTAAAAAAGTTATTCTTTCAGCTCCGTCTAAGGGAGAGGAAAAGGTCAAAACCATTGTCGTTGGTGTTAATGAGGAAAAAATAAATAAAAATGATAACATCCTTTCTTGTGCTTCTTGTACCACCAATTGTTTGGCTCCAGTTACTGAGGTTATCAGAAAAAACTTTGGTATTAAAAAAGCCTTAATGACAACTATTCATGCTTATACAGCCGATCAAAATTTAGTTGATGGTCCACATAAAGATTTAAGAAGAGCTCGTAGTGCTGCTTTAAATATCGTTCCAACAACAACTGGTGCTGCCAAGGCAATTGCTTTAACAATACCTTCTTTAGCTGGAACATTTGATGGTTTAGCGGTTAGAGTGCCAGTAGTAGTTGGCTCTTTGTGTGATACTGTTTTTGTTTTAAAGAAAAAAGTCACTGCTGACGATGTTAACAGAGCGTTTATCAAAGCTTCCCAAACAGCAAGATTTAAAAACATTATCGAGGCCTCAACCGAGCCCTTGGTTTCAAGCGATATAATTAAAAATGACCACAGCACCATTGTTGATCTTTCTTTGACTAAGGTTATGGACGGGGATTTATTAAAAGTTATCGCTTGGTATGATAACGAATGGGGCTATTCTTGTCGTTTGGTTGATTTGATAAAATATCTAAAATGGTAATATGGTTAATATCTTAGATAAAATTAAAAAAGCTGGTTTAGTTGGCCGTGGAGGAGCCTCTTTTCCAGTTAATTTAAAATGGCAAGCAGTTAAAAACGAAAAAAGATCAGAAAAATATTTAGTAATAAATGGGGCGGAAGGAGAGCCGGGAATACATAAAGATGCTTATATAATAAATAATTATCCAGAAGAATTAATGTTTGGCATAAAAATTGCTCTTGATTTTATTAAAGCTAAAAAAATTTATTTTTATTTGAATAAGAATCTTTATAGTTCTAAAAATAAGTTGAATAAAATAGCCAACGCTATTGGCTTGAAGGGAAAAATTATTTTCTTTTTAAAGCCAATAGATTCTGGTTATATTGCCGGTGAAGAATCAACCATTTTAAATATTATAGAAGGAAAAAATATTGAACCTCGTCTTAGACCACCATTTCCAACTTGTAGTGGTCTTTATGGCATGCCAACACTAATAAACAATATTGAAACTATTTATAATGTTTATTTGGTGAGTAAAAACAAATATCAAAACAAGAGATTTTACTCTGTTAATTTTGATAAAAAAAATAAAGGAGTTTATTTTTTGCCAGAGAATTTAACCATTAAACAGATTTTGAAAGAAACCGATAATTATCCAGATTATGATTTTTTTGTTCAAATTGGTGGAGACGCTTCCGGCGAAGTTTTAAATAGTAAGCAATTAAACAAAAAAGTTGATGGGGCTGGTTCAATTACTGTTTATAATTTAGAAAAACATATCCCAGAAAAGTTGATTAAATATTGGTTAAGCTTTTTTAGAGATAATTCCTGTGGTCAGTGCACCCCTTGTAGAGAGGGAACTTATCGACTTTACGAAATGTTTGAAAATTTTGGATTGAAAATGGCCAAAGAAAAAAATTTTACTGATTTGTGTGACAACTTATTTCTGTCTTCTTTTTGTGCCTTGGGAACTGCCGTACCGATAGCTATTCTAAGTTATTTTAAAAATGTTTATGAACCTTTAATTGTTTCTCAAAAAAAAATTAAAGGTCTTGAAAAAAATGTCAAAAGAAAAAAATAAAGAAATTAAAATCAAAATAGACGGTAAATCATATAAGTGCATTGTGGGAGAAAAAATATTAGATGTAGCCAAAAGAAATAATATTTTCATTCCATCACTTTGCCATCATCCCGATTTAAATATTAAAGCTAACTGTCGAGTTTGTGTTGTTGAAATTAAGGGTTATAACCGCCTAACAACTTCTTGTTCAACTACTGTTTGTGAGGGAATGGAAATTTTTACCAATTCTCCCAAGGTTAAATTATCTAGAAACACTAACTTGAAATTAATATTTGCAGCTCATATTGAAAAATGCGTTGATTGTACAACCAGATTTGATTGTGAACTCTTATCTTTGGCTAAAAGATATGGTTTAAATATTGCTAATTTTAAAGATCGTAAGGGAAAAAGAAAAACATATAAATTTTCCAACTCAGTTGAAATTGATGGTAGTCAGTGCATAGATTGCAGAAACTGTATAGATGCTTGTTCTAATATTCAAAAAATAAATTACTTAAAAAAAGAAGGCAAGGGATATAAACAAGAAATAGTCCCGGTTGAAGATAAAAATATTGACTGTATTTATTGTGGTCAATGTGCTTTACATTGTCCAGTTGCTTCTGCTCAAGAACAGTACGATTGGGATGATGTTGAAAATATTTTAAAAAACAAAAAAGGAAAAACACTTATAGCAATGATAGCTCCTTCTACTAGAATATCTATTGGCGAAGTGTTTGGTTTCCCTTATGGTTATAATGCCGCTGGTCAAATGGTTACGGCTTTAAAAAAACTTGGCTTTGATCAGGTTATTGATGTTAATTTAGGAGCAGACATAACAACTTTGGTTGAAGCTGAGGAGTTATTAGAAAGACTGGGAGATAAAAAAGCTAAACTTCCCATGATAACCTCTTGTTGCCCGGCCTGGGTAAAATATTTAGAATTTTATCGCCCAGATTTAATACCTCATTTAACAACTTCAAGATCACCTCAAATTCATTTAGGCGGAGTTATAAAAACTTATTGGGCGAAGAAAAAAAATATTAAACCTAAAGACATAATTACTGTTTCTATAATGCCCTGTACAGCTAAAAAGTTTGAATCTCGAAGATCGGAGCTTAAAATTAATGGTCTTTATCCAGTGGATGAGGTTATTACTGTTAGGGAGTTGGCCTTTTTAATTAAAAAAAATGGTATTGATTTCAAAAATTTAAAACCAGAGAAATCTAATGATTTATTCAATGATGGTAGTGGTGCAGCAGTGATTTATGGGGCCTCAGGTGGTGTTATGGAATCAGCCCTTAGGACGGCTAATCATTTTATCTGCAAAGACTCAAAAAAGGCTAAAATTTGCCATTCTAGAATAGAATTTAAGGAAGTTAGGGGAATGAAGGGTATAAAGGAGGCAAAGATAGATTTAGATGGAAAAAAGCTTAATGTAGCGGTTGTTAATGGAATTGGTAATATAAATGATATTTTGCCAAAATTAAACAAATATCATTACATAGAAGTTATGGCTTGCCCTGGAGGTTGCATTGGTGGCGGTGGTCAAATAATTCCGAGTTCCGTGGAAATTGTTCAAAAAAGAATGGAGGGTCTTTATAATAGTGATAGAAACGAAAAAATTAGGACTGCTCATGACAATAAAGATGCAGTTGAGGCGGTTAATTGGGTAAAAAATAGCAAATTATCACATAAAGTGTTGCACACTAAGTATATAAATAGAAAAAATAAATAATTAATTCTAATTTTATGGAAAAATTAGCTAGTATAACAATTTTAACAACCAATAGACAACAAAACTCTAGTGAAATTAATGGTTTGTTAACTGACAGTGGTCATTTGATTATTTCAAGAATGGGAGTCAACGTTCAAAAAAGTTGTACAGAACATTGCCCAGGTATGATTTTATTAGCTTTAAAGGGGGAGGAATCAAAAATACTAGAATTATTGAATAATTTAAATAAAATAGAAGAAACTAAGGCTGAAATTCATATTTTTGAGGAATAATCTTTAATAAAATATTTATAATTAATTTAAAAAGTATGAACGAATTACAACAATTAGGCAATGGTTTTATAATCTTTATGGCGATTTTAATTATTTGGACTATTCCATGGAAGGGGGTTGCTCTTTGGAAGTCTGCCAGAAATAACCATAAATGGTGGTTTATTGCCATGCTTTTAGTTAATTCTTTAGCAATCTTAGAAATTATATATATATTTGGATTTAGTAAAAATAAAGAAGTTGCTAAAAAATAGGTTATCTGTATAAATTATTTGCACAAGTATATAAAATTTATAATTCTCGAATAAAATTATATGTCTCATGAAATTGAAGCTGATTTTGTTTATGATTATCATAATGAAGATTCTCAATGTCAAAAATGTACAAGTTTTGAAAATCATGGCGATCATGGTTTTTGTAGCGAAGCAAAAGCTGATGTGCCTTTAACTGGTCATTGTGATTTTTTTCAATCAATAAGCTAATTAATATGTCAGAGTTAAAAATACTAGGAAAAATAGATTTGAACCAATTTTCTAAAGATAAAAAGCCCCATATAAACATGGAAGAATCTTTTAGATTTTTAAATAAAGAATTGGAAAATATATCTCTTGAGTTTGGTAAATCTTATGGTGATTTCATTGAAAAGAATGGTAGCATTAAAATGATTGGACAAGACGAAAAATTTCACAAAGACATTGTTTCTACTAAAAGTGAGATTTATGGGGATAAAAAAGATTTTCCTCAAATGGCAGAATTGGCCATAACTGTTTTTTTAAACAAAATTATAGGCGATCGTTTTATAGTTGTTAGATCTTCAAAATATGATGATTATGAACATGGTGTAGATAATGTTTTAGTTGATAAAAAAACTGGTTTTGTAGTTTGTGGTTTTGATCAAGTTTTAGGAATGGGAAACGATGATGGCTCTAGCAAGAAAAGAGAGAAAGTAGAAAAAATAAATCAAAAAGGTGGTGCTAAGCTAGAGTATGGCATAAAATTAGATGAAAATCAGAAAATACAAATAACTAAAATGAAAAATATACCGGCCTTTTTCCTGGGCTTAACTAAAGATGATTTGATTTCTTTAGTTAAAAATATGACTGAAAGCAAAGATTCTGCTGGTTTAGATAAAAGTATTTTAAATAAAATTTGGAAATCACTTAAGGAACAAGAAGAAAATATTAAGAATTTATTGAAAAATAGTGAAAATTTAGATCTTTTGTCTAATATTAAAAAATTTGAAGAATTGTTGTCCTTCTTACAATCTAAAGTTTAGTTTTTTGAATAAATAAAAAATATCGGTTTTGGCCGATATTTTTATTTGCCAAAGGCTAATAAAAAATATATAATATATTCGCCGTATAAATAAAAAATATATAAAAATGTTTGAAAAATCCATAGAAATATTAAGAAAAATTGAAGAAAACGGGTTCGAAGCCTACTTGGTGGGTGGTTGCGTCCGTGATTTGTTAATGGCAAAAGAGCCTAAAGATTTTGATATTACTACCAATGCTTTGCCGGATGATGTTTTAAAAATTTTTGATGATGCTCGTTATGAGAATGATTTTGGTACAGTTTTGCTTCCAATTAGAGATGAAAATGGTAAAGCAATTTCGGTTATCGAAATAACTACTTATCGCAGCGAGAGTGGCTACCAAGATCATCGTCGACCAGATGAGGTTATTTTCGAAAAAGAATTAGATAAAGATTTGTCTCGGCGTGATTTTACAGTTAATGCTATGGCTTTATGTTTGCCAGGAAAAAATAAAGAAAAGTACAATTCTAAAAAAATAGAAATAAATAAACAAGAATTTTATTTAGTTGATTTTTTCGGAGGACTTAAAGATATAAAATTAAAAATTATTAGAGCCGTTGGTGAACCACTAGATCGTTTTAAAGAAGATGCGCTTCGAATGATGAGGGCGGTTCGTTTTTCTTGTCAACTTGATTTTGAACTAGAGCCAAAAACAGAAAGAGCAATTATCAAAATGGCTGGTAGTATAAAATTTATTGCCAAAGAAAGAATTAAAGATGAATTAGTTAAAATTTTATCTTCCAACAAACCAATGGAGGGAATTGAAAGATTAAAAAATTTAAAATTATTACAATATATAATTCCTGAAATTCTTTTAGGTGAAAAGATGGAACAAAATCATCATCATGTTTATACGGTTTTAAAGCATAGTTTATTGTCGTTAAAACATTGTCCTAGCTCAAAATGGCAGGTTAGATTAGCAGCTTTTTTGCATGATGTTGGAAAACCAGCCTCCATGAAAGTAATCGATGGTGGTCGAACTTTTTATAATCATGAATATATTGGAGCAAAAATTACTAGAAAAATAATGGACAGACTTAAATTTTCCAGAGAAGACACTGAAACGGTAGTTAATCTGGTAAAAAATCACATGTTTTATTATAATGTGGGAGAGGTTACGGCTGCTTCGGTTAGAAGACTTATTGCTAAAACTGGTAGGGAGAATTTGAGCGATCTGATTGATTTAAGGGTGGCCGATAGATTGGGTTCTGGCACTCCTAAGGCCATGCCTTATAAGCTTCGTCATCTCCAATATATGATGGAAAAAGTGCAGAACGATCCAGTTTCAGTTAAAATGCTTCAAGTAAATGGTGATATTATGATATCCGAATTAAAAATGGAGCCAGGACCGAAAATGGGAGCGATTCTAGATGTTTTGTTAGCTGAGGTTTTAGAAAACCCAGAATTGAATGAAAAAAAAGTTCTAATGAAAAGAGTCAAGGAACTTGATAAATTAAATCTAGAAGAATTAAGAGAAAAGGCTAAGGAGGTTATTGAAGAAAAAAGAAGTGAAGATGATAAAAATATTAAGAAAAAATTTAAAGTTTAAAATTAATAATAAAAAAATATGAACAAAAAAATATTTATTTCGCTTATTTTGTTTTCATCAATTTTTATTTTCTCGGCTTGTAGTCGTGAACCAAAAAAAATTGAGTATAATCAAAATGATAATTTAAAAACTAATAATTTAATAAATAATGATCAAAAAAATATGATTAAATTAAATAAAGAAGAAATGATAAATAGAGATATTTTAAAGAAATATTCTCAAGCTGAATTTCAAACCAGTGAAGGTAATTTTACGATTGAATTTTTTAATGAACAAATGCCAGAAACCGTAGCTAATTTTTTGAATTTGGCTGAAAGCGGATATTTTGATGGGATTAAATTTCATAGAGTGATTGCCGATTTTATGATTCAAGGTGGTGACCCTTTAACTAAAGACGATTCTATGGTAGCTATGTGGGGAACTGGTGGCCCTGGTTATGTAATTGCTGATGAACATGTTTCTGGTCTTAGTAATTTAAGAGGCACAATTTCTATGGCTAATTCCGGACCAAATTCTGGTGGTTCACAATTTTTTATTAATGTTAAAGATAATACATTCTTAGATTTTGACAAAGAACCTTTGACTAGCAAGCATCCGGTTTTTGGCAAGGTTATTTCTGGTATAGAAATTGTTGATAAAATTTCTTTAGTTGACACTGACATGAGTGATAGACCAATGAAGGATGTTGTAATTGAAAAAATCACTTTAAAATAAATATATGGCTAATATTTATTTAGATAATGCTGCCACTACCAAAATAGATAAAAGAGTACTAAAAAAAATGATGCCTTATTTTGAAAATAAATATGGTAATGCTTCTTCGATACATTTTATGGGTCAGGAAAATGATTTAAAAATTGCTGAATGTAAAAAAGAAATAGCTAAAATTATAAATGGAAATCAAAATAATATAGTTTTTACTTCTAGCGCTACTGAAGCCAATAAT
Organism: bacterium; assembly: GCA_035400585.1. Classification (GTDB taxonomy): domain Bacteria; phylum Patescibacteriota; class Patescibacteriia; order Patescibacteriales; family UBA12465. The sequence continues at coordinate 136,651 of DAOMZR010000001.1, forward strand.
TTGATAATCAAAGGGGTGATGAGGGCTAATCGTGATAAGGGTAATCATTTTTTGATATCAGCCATTGAACACCCTTGTGTTTTGTCTTCAGCTCGAGAACTTTTAGATGAAGGCTTTAAATTTGACTATATTCCAGTTGATAAGAATGGGGTGGTAATTTTAGATGAATTAAAGAAAAGAATAAAGCCGGAAACAGTGCTTATTTCTGTTATGGCTGTTAACAATGAAATAGGCTCTATTCAACCAATAATTGAAATCGGTAAAATTGCTAAAGAAAAAAATATTTATTTTCACACTGATGCCGTTCAGGCAGTGCCATATTTGAAAATTGACATCAAAAAATGGCAAGCAGATTTTTTAAGTTTGTCAGCTCATAAATTTTATGGACCTCAGGGAGTTGGTTTAGCTTATGTAAACAAAAACATAAAAATAAGACCAATCATTGTTGGTGGCGGACAAGAAGATGGGCTAAGATCGGGAACTTATAACATGGCCGGAATTGTTGGTTTAACCGAAGCTTTTAAGTTGGCCTATAAAGAAAGAGATAATTATCTAAAAGAAGTAAGGGAAATTAGAGATTATTTTTGGAAAGAATTAAAGAAAAATATTAAAAGCATTAGAATAAATGGAGATTTGAAATACAAAACACCTAATAGCTTAAATATTATGTTTGAAGGAATAGAAGGGGAGGCAATTTTAATTGATTTATCACTCAAAGGAATTCATGTTTCAACCGGTTCAGCTTGTTCTGCTCAAAACTTGAGAGTTTCTTCGGTTATCAAAGCTATTGGAGTAAGTGATGAATATATGAATAGTAATATTCGTTTTACTTTTGGCAGATATAATAAGAAAAAAGAAGTAGATCAAGTTGTGAAAGAATTAGTGAAAACGGTTGAGCGCCTTAGACAGTTTAGTTCTATAAAATAAAAAAAGGGATTGCTGATGTTTTAGCAATCCCAGTGAGTGGATTTCTTTTTTGTTGAATGAATTTTTGTGAACCCTAAAATTTGCCTATGAAATGAAATTTGTTGTTGTAAAAATAAAAACCTATATCATGGAACAAACAACGAACCACTTGGTTTAAGAATTTTAAAACAAAACCACTCACTTTAATCTAAGTTTAACACATAATAATATTTTGTCAAATAAAATTTATAAATTAATTAAAAAAATATGTCATTGAATTATAGTAAAAAAACTTTAAAACATTTTCGTCAACCGAAAAATATTGGTGAAATAAAGAATCCGGACGCCGTAGCTGAGGTTGGAAATATGGTTTGTGGCGATCAATTGTTTTTTAGTTTAAAAGTTAAAGATGAAAAAATAAAAGATATAAAATTTTTATCTTTTGGTTGCGCTTCTAATATTGCTACCGCTTCTGTTATGACCGAGATGGTGAAGGGGAAAACATTAAAAGAAGCTAAAAACTTTGATTGGAATAAAATTGTTTCCGAGCTTAATGGTTTGCCCAAGCAAAAGATTCATTGCTCCGTTTTGGCTGTAGAGGGTTTAAAAAAGGTTATTTCTGAATATGAAAAGAAAAGTGAAAAATCTAATAAAATTAAAGAAAAAAATGATAAATCTTTGGCGGGCAAAGTTAAAAAGGGTAAGATATTAAAAAAATAAAAATCATTTATGGTTAATGTTTATATAATTATTGCTTCATTTATCACCTCCTTGTTTTCTCTGGTTGGTGTTTTTTTCTTGAGTTTATCTCTCGATAAATTAAAAAAAATTGTCATGTTTTTGGTTAGTTTATCGGCTGGAGCTCTTTTGGGCGATGCTTTTTTGCACTTACTTCCCGAAATTATAGAAAAATCCCATCAAGAATCAGGCTACGGACATAATGAGTTTGTTTGGTTCGGGGTTTTGGGGGGTATTATTTTGTTTTTTATATTAGAAAAAATAATACATTGGAGACACTGTCATATTCCAACATCAAGCGAGCACATTCATCCCGTTGGTAAAATGAATTTAATTGGTGATGCTTTGCATAATTTAATAGATGGAATGGTTATTGCCGGTGCTTTTTTATTGGATGTTAATTTAGGTATAATCACTACCATCGCCGTTATTAGTCATGAAATACCTCAGGAAATAGGTGATTTTGGAGTTTTAATTCATGCTGGCTATAAAATAAAAAAAGCTTTATTTTTTAATTTTGTTTCAGGATTATTTTCTTTATTGGGCGCACTACTAGCAATAGCCTTTAATTTTTATTCGGAAAGTTTTATAGACTTTATAATTCCAATAACTGCCGGAGGATTTATTTATATTGCCTCTTCTGATCTTATTCCAGAACTGAAAAAAGAATGCTCTATGCGTAAAACTTTAGGACAGTTAGGTGGAATTTTTCTTGGTTTAGGTTTTATGATTTTAATAAAACTTTTATTTCATTTTGATTAATTTATTTTAAATGCTGGGAAGAATCAAAGAACATTTTTTGAAATTTGATTGGATTATTTTTTCCGGTGTTTTTTTGTTGTCACTTTTTGGTTTGATAGAAATTTATAGCATAGCCTTGGGACAGGAAACAGTTAGTCTAATAAATTTTAAAAAGCAAATCTTCTATATTTTTTTTGGTGTTTTTTTGCTTTTGGCGATGTCTTTTGTTGATTATAGCTTAATTAAAAGTCTTAATAAATATATTTATATTTTTGGTATTTTAATGTTGGTAGCTGTTTTGTTTTTAGGAAAGACTGTTAGGGGAACAACCGGCTGGTTTGACATTTTTGGTTTCAGTTTGCAGCCAGTAGAATTTGTTAAAATTATTCTCATAATTTTTTTGTCTAGTTTTTTTTCTAATTCCGCTTTTAAAAGTCGTCCTTTTAAAATACTGGTTGTTTCGTTCTTAGGAACCTTTGGTTTGGTTTTTTTAGTTTTGCTTCAACCAGACTTTGGTCCTTCAATGATTATGTTGGCTCTCTGGTTTTTAATGTTGATTTTGGCCGGTATGGATAAGAAATATTTATTATTAATTATTATTCCTTCTTTTTTATTAGCCTTTTTTTCTTGGAATTTTTATTTAAAAGATTATCAAAAAAATAGAATATTGACACTTCTTAGTCCGACAGCGGATTCTTTGGGTGAGGGCTATAATGTTTCTCAGGCCTTAATTGCTGTTGGTTCTGGTGGAATTACTGGTCGTGGTGTTGGCTTTGGTTCTCAATCTCAATTAAAGTTTTTACCAGAAGCTCAAAATGATTTTATTTTTTCCGTTATTTCGGAAGAATTAGGTTTTTTAGGTGCTGGCTTAGTTCTTCTTATTTATTTTGTTTTATTTGCCAGATTGTTGGTTTTGACTAGAAAAATGAATGATGATTTTGCCATTTTTTTCATTTTGGGGTCTATGGTCTTGATTTTTATTCAAATGTTTATTAATATTGGTATGAATATCGGAATAGTGCCAGTTGTTGGCATCTCACTTCCGTTTGTTAGCTATGGTGGTAGTGCTACTTTAGCTAGTTTTATTTTGATAGGAATGGTACAAAATATTATTGTTAGTTCCAAATCATAATAATTAATAAAGAAATTAAAAGCTAGTAATTTAAGCTTTTATATTAAATTAAAATATATGGAAATTAAACTAAACGCAGAAAAAAGAGAAAAAGGCGAAAAGTTAGGCAAAGATTTTATTGCTGCCGTACTTTATGGCTTGGGTGTTGAAAACAAACTTTTAAAAATTAAAACTAATGATTTTATAAAAGTTTATTCTTTGGCTGGTGAATCTAATTTAATAAAATTAGATTTTGATGGTCAAGCAAAAAATGTTTTAGTTAAAGATATTCAAAAAGATCCAGTAAAAAATTTTGTTATTCATGTTGATTTTTATCAAGTTGATATGAGTAGAACTGTTACTGCTGAAATTCCATTTGAATTTGTTGGAGAATCAAAAGCTATTAAAGAATTGGGAGGTATGCTTATTAAGAGTTTGAGTGAATTATCAGTTGAATGTTTGCCTGGTGATTTGGTTGATCACATTGATGTTGATATTTCTTCCATTCAGGAATTAGGACAAGCAATCCATGTTAAAGACATTCAAGTCCCTAAAGGATTTAAAGTTCTTAATCATTTAGATGATCCAGTCGCAACTGTTGTTGAGCCAAAAGAAGAAAAAATAGAGACAACTGAAGTTAAGCCAGCTGAAACTGCTGCCGCCCCAGAAAAGAAGGACGAAAAATCAGCTCAATAATTTTAAACTAAAAAACAAAATATGCTAAGATTTAACGGCAAACAGAAGATGATCGCCTTGTTCTTAGCATTTTTTTTGTTTTTACCTAATTTACGTTTTGTTCAAGCTCAGGATTTTTCTTTACCAAATGATGATTATTATAATAATCAATGGTATCTAAAAAAAATAGGAGCTAATTATACTTGGGTTTATTCTCTTCGAGGAGAAAAACCAATAATAGCGGTTATTGATTCTGGCGTGGACATTGATCATCCGGATTTATATAATAATATTTGGGTAAATAAGGGCGAAATTAATAATAATGGTTTAGACGATGATAAAAATGGTTTTATCGACGATCTTTATGGTTGGAATTTTGTTGAAAATACATCTGATCCTAGACCAAGATTAATTCCAACAGCAAATGATGATGGATTAAACCACGGTACAATGATATCTGGCATCATAGCCGCTGAAACTAGTAATGATTTAGGAATAAGTGGCATAGCTAATAAATCAAAAATAATGGTACTAAGAGCTTTGGATGAAAAAGGAGAGGGTAAAATTAATGATGTAATTAGGGCTATTGATTATGCCACAAATAATGGAGCTAGTATAATTAATTTAAGCTTCTCTGGCGAAAATTATAATCAGGGATTTGAAGATGCGATTAGAAGAGCTAATAGGGCCGGAGTTATTATTGTTTCTGCAGTTGGTAATAGTGGTTTTAATTTAAATAAAAATTCAAGTTATCCGGCTTGTTTTGATTCTTATAATTCGTCTAATTCGTCAAATGCTGTAATTGGTGTAGCTGCTTTAGATACCATGGATCAAAAAGCTAGTTTTTCTTCTTATGGGTCGAGATGCGTTGATATTTCTGCTCCTGGAATTAGTTTTTTTTCAACTTCTTTTTATGATTCAGAAAATAAAAAATATTCCGAATATCAAGGCTATTGGTCTGGAACATCTATGGCTTCGGCTGTTATAAGCGGAACCTTGGGTTTAATAAAACAAGTTAATCCGAAATTAAATCAAAAAGAATTATTGGAAATTTTATTTAAAAGTTCTGACGATATTAATCTTCTTAACCAACCCTACGAAAATCAATTGGGCGTTGGAAGGGTTAATACTTTTAGTTCTGTTAGATGGGCTGATGAAAAATGGCAGAATTTATCAGGAATGTTTCTAATTTATCCACAAGGAGAGGTTAAAACTTATCAATCAGAAAAAAATATTTATACTTTAAAATTAAGCGATCGTCGAGGAGTTAGTCTTGGTGGCTTTGATGTTTATGATGATTTATTTCACGGAGGAGTGAATTTGGCAACTGGCGACATTGATGGCGATGGAATATCTGAAATATTTACTGGAGCAGGAGTTGGTGGAGGGCCACACGTTAGAATTTTTGATATTAAAGGAAATCTTAAAGGTCAATTTTTTGCTTATTCTCAAAATTTTAGAGGTGGTGTTAACGTTGCAGTTGGCGACATTGATGGCGATGGAATATCTGAAATAGTTACTGGAGCAGGAGTTGGTGGAGGGCCACACGTTAGAATTTTTGATATTAAAGGAAATCTTAAAGGTCAATTTTTTGCTTATTCTCAAAATTTTAGAGGTGGTGTTAACGTTGCAGTTGGCGACATTGATGGCGATGGAATATCTGAAATAGTTACTGGAGCAGGAGTTGGTGGAGGGCCACACGTTAGAATTTTTGACAATCAAGCCAATCTTAAAGGTCAATTTTTTGCTTATGAAGGAAATTTTTATGGTGGAATAAAAGTAGCTGTAGCTAATATTTATGGGCAAGATACAAAAACAAAAAAAGAAATTATTATTTCACCTGGAGCTGGTAGATTACCAGAAATAAAAATTTTTGATAGTTTTGGCAAAGAAAGAAAAAAGATAATGGCTTATTCTGATAAGTTTAAGGGTGGTGTTAATTTATCAATTGGTGATTTAGACAAAGATGGTTTAGATGAGATAATATGTGGAGCTGGTCCAGGTGGCGCTCCACACATTAGAGCTTTTAATTTTAAAGGTGATTTAGTGGCTTCTTTTTATGCTTTAGATGAAAATTTTTCAGGAGGCGTTTCAGTTTCTTATATCGAAACCTATAATTGATTTAGTCTTTAAAAAGAAGTATAATTAAATTAGATTATAATTAATATTTTTTTATGTCCCCAGTAATTTTTGATAAAAGGAATGTATTAATTTTAGGTGGTGCCGGATTTATCGGATCGAATCTGTGTGATGAACTTATTAAAGATAATAAGGTTATTTGTGTTGATAATTTTTGTAGTAGTAATGCCAAAAACATTGAACATCTTTTATCTAATCCAGATTTTGTTTTTATAAATCATGACATGAGTCAGGAGTTAGATTTAGAAAGCAGACCAGAGCTTAATAAGTTTAAAATATCATTTCAAGGGGTTCAGGAAATTTATAATCTTGCTTGTCCAATGTCTCCCAAAAATTTTTCTCAGAATAAGCAGAGAATATTGTTGTCCAATTCATTGGTTGTTAAAAATGCCTTAGATATAGCTTTAAAATATAAATCAAGTTTTTTGCAATTTTCTTCTTCGGTTGTTTATGGTCTTAGAGAAAATAATTTAGACAAAAACAAAGTTAAAGAAGAATATGTTGGCAGTGTTGATTTTTTAAGTGAAAGGGCTTGTTATGATGAAGGCAAAAGATTTGCCGAAACAATGGTAAATACTTATAGAGAAATGTTTAATCTTGATACAAAAATTATTAGAGTATTTAGAACTTATGGTCCAAGAATGGCCTTAAGAGATGATCAAATGTTGCCAGATTTTGTTAATAATGCTTTGAACGGAGATGATATAGTTATTTTTGGTGATCAAAATTTTTCGTCTTCTTTGTGCTATGTTGATGATATTATTGATGGAGCTGTCAAAGTCATGAGGTCTGATTTTTATGGACCTTATAATGTTGGCTGTGAATCTGATACTAAGTTATATGACGTTGCTAAAGCAATTATTGATATAACTGGATCTAAATCAAAAATAGTTTTCGAACAGGGAAAATTATTTATGTCTCAATTATTTATTCCAGATACTTATAAAATTAGAAATGATTTAGGTTGGATGCCGGTAGTAACTCTAGAGAACGGATTGAAAAAAACAGTGCTTGATTTACAGGCTAACAAACAAATGAGAACGATTGGGTAATTTGCTTTTTAAATTAAATTGTTATATAATAATGTTGTTAGTTAAAACGATTGCCGTGGCTACCAACCACAGTTGTTTCTAGACAATTTTTACTTTAGTAAAAACTAAGTTTTGATTAATAAAAATTAAGTGGCCTCTATAGAGGAAACTAGATGGAACCGCGGGAGAAATCTCGTTCTAGTGCGTACACTTTGGTGTATTTATTAGAACGAGATTTTTTTATTATTAAACTAAATATATGAAAAATGAAAATGAGAAAAATGAGCTAGAAATGAAAAGACATTCTTTGGCTCATATTATGGCTTTAGCCATCAAACAAATTTATCCAGAAGTTAAATTTGCTATTGGGCCAGACATTGATAATGGTTTTTATTATGATATTGACCTAGGCGACAAAAAAATAGGGGACAGTGATTTATTGGAAATTGAGAAAAAAATGAAACATATTGTTAAGCAAAACTTAAAATTTGTTAAGTCAGAAATGGAGATTAATGATGCTATTTCTAAGTTTGAAGAAAGTAATGATGTTTATAAGGTGGAGATTTTGAAAGAATTAAAATCGGAGAGTGAAAGTGTTGTTAGTTTTTATCAACTTGGTGATTTTACCGATTTATGTCGTGGTCCTCATATTGAATCAAGCGGTAAAATCCAATTAGGTTCTTTTAAACTAGATAAATTAGCTGGGGCCTACTGGCGTGGTGATGAAAAAAATAAAATGTTAACCAGAATTTATGGTTTGGCATTTTCTACTAAAGAAGAGTTGGACGATTATGTAAGAATAATGGAGGAGGCTAAGAAAAGAAATCATCGAAAATTAGGTCAAGAATTAGATTTATTTTCAATTAGTGAAAAAGTTGGACCAGGCTTAATATTGTGGCACCCCAAATTGTCAAAGGTGAGAGAAGCAGTTGAATCTTTTTGGAGAGAATTTCATCGAAAAAGAGGCTATGATACTGTTTATACTCCCCATATTGGTTTAGCTAAACTATGGCAAACCAGTGGACACTTAGGTTTTTTTAAAGATTCTATGTATTCACCAATGGATGTTGATGGTGAAAATTATTTTGTTAAACCAATGAATTGTCCTTTTCATGTTGAAATATATAAGTCAAGACCACGTTCTTGGAGAGAATTTCCTTTGCGTTGGAATGAACTAGGATCTGTTTATCGTTACGAAAAGAGTGGAGAATTAAGTGGAATGCTTAGAGTTCGCGGTTTTACTCAGGATGATGCTCATATAGTTTGTCGTAAAGATCAATTTGCCGACGAGTATCGTGAAGTTTTAAAACTTAGCTTTGAAATGTTTCAAACTTTTGGTTTTACAGATGTTAAGGGTTATCTAGCAGTCCGAGATCCTAAAAATATAGATAATTACATGGGTGATAGCGAAATTTGGGACATGGCCGAGAAAACAATTAAAGAGGTTGTCTCTGACTTTAATATGCCTTATGAGGTGGAAGAGGGTGGAGCTAAATTTTATGGACCAGCCTTGGATATTAAAGTTAAAGATTCTATTGGTCGTGAATGGCAATTAACAACTATTCAGCTGGACTTTAATTTGCCGGAGAAATTTAACATGACTTATAAAGGCCCAGAAAAAGACGAGAGACCTATTATGATTCATAGAGCCTTACTTGGTTCTTTGGAAAGATTTTTTGGAGTTTTAATTGAACATTATGGTGGAGCATTTCCTTTGTGGTTGGCGCCTTCTCAAATAAGAATTTTGTCAGTTGGCGAGAAACATATTGATTATTGTAAAAAACTAAAGCAAGAATTTTTAAATAAAGATATTAGAGCCGAGCTTGATATTAATGACGAAACTGTTTCCAATAAGATTAGAAAGGCTGCTAGTGAAAAGGTGCCGTATGTATTAGTGGTTGGAGATAAAGAAATGGATGAAAATATTTTTGCGGTTAGAAAAAGGGGTGAAAACGAAACTAATGTTTTTTCTCCCGATGATTTTTATAATCTGATATTAAAAGAAATAAAAGAAAAAATATAAAATAAAAAGGGCACTATTCAGTGTCCCTTTTTGTAAAACCTTTTCTCGTATAGGCCGACAATCCTTCTGGATTAATCGATTCCATGGTTAAATTTTTGATTTGAACATTAAGCTCTGTATTTCCAACACCTTTAATACTAATTGTTGTGTTGGGGTAATAATTTTTTGCATAATTGAAATCTTCTTCCGACATTTCAGCTAAATAAGTCTCTCCGTTAAACTTAACATTTATTCTCATGATTTTTATATTTTAATTTACGATTTAACCATTATAACATATTTTGTGTTAATTGTCAATATATAGGCTTTTGTTGAAAAAAATGTTAAAATTAAATTAATCTTAATAATAAACAATTTTAATATTAAAATTAAAAATTAAAACTATGAAACATTTAAATTGGTTAGATTATTTGACTGCTGTTTTGTTGTTAATTGGAGGTTTAAATTGGGGTTTGGTTGGTTTTTTTGATTTTAATTTAGTTTCTTTTCTTTGTTTTGATTATGATGGTTTAAATTGTTTCTCTCGCTTTGTTTATGGATTGGTTGGCTTGTCAGCTGTATACCTGTTAGTAAGAAGACCATTTTGTTGTTGTCAAAATAAAAAGAAAAAATAATTCTCAAAAAATATTTTTTATTGCATAATTCATTTTTGTTAAATGTTTCCTCTTAATTTTTTTGTTAAACTAAAATTTTATTCTCGTTATCGTCAAATAGAATTCTTCAAAAAAAATCCAGTTGAAGCACAGCTGGAGGTTTTTTTTGATTTATTAGATAAAGCTAAGACTACTTTTTGGGGAAAGAAATATAATTATGAAACCATAATTCAAAGTAGTAGTGCTGAAGATGCCCTGAGATTGTTTAAAGAGAATGTTCCCATTTCTTCTTATGATGATTTAAGATCGGAGATAGATCGTATTTGTAATCTAGAAGAGAATGTTTTGTGGCCAGGGAAAATAAAACATTTGGCCAAATCTTCTGGAACAACCGGGTCAAAAAGTAAAATAATTCCTATTTCCGATGATTCTCTAGAAGATTGCCATTACAAGGGAGGTCAAGATGTTTTGGCTTGTTATTATAAAATAAATCCAGAAACTAATATTTTTTTAGGAAAAACAATTTCTGTTGGGGGGTCTTTTGATGCAAATTTTAACAATGTCAATTGTGGTGATTTATCGGCTATATTGATGAATAATTTACCTTTCTGGGCTAGTCCGTTTAGATCACCTAAGCTTCCAATTGCCTTATTAAATAATTGGGAAGAAAAATTGGAAGAAATGGCCAAAGAAACTATGAATGAAAATATAGTGGCTTTAGCTGGGGTTCCCTCATGGACATTATTAGTTGTTAAAAAAGTTTTGGAAATATCAAAGAAAAACAATATTTTTGATGTTTGGCCCAACTTAGAATTGTTTATGCATGGCGGGGTTAGTTTTTCTCCGTACAAAGAACAATTCAAAGAATTAATTCCAGGAAATAAAATGAATTATCTTGAGATTTATAATGCTTCCGAGGGGTTTTTTGCTTTTAATGATGATTTAAGTCGCGATGATATGCTTTTAATGTTGGATCTTGGTGTTTTCTATGAATTTATTCCTCTTTCAGATTTAGATAAAGATAACCCTAGGGTTTTGAATATAAAAGAAGTTGAATTAAATAAAACTTACGCTTTGGTTATTTCTACCAATGGTGGTTTGTGGCGATATCTAATAGGCGATACTATACAAATTACTTCTTTAAGGCCGATTAAAATAAAAATAGTTGGTCGAACAAAGCACTTCATAAATGTTTTTGGAGAGGAATTAATGGTTGGTAATACCGACAAGGCTCTAGAGATAGCTTTAAATAAAAATGAGGCCAGTATTAACGATTATACTGTTTGTCCAATTTTTATGGATGGTAAAAATAAAGGAGGACATGAATGGCTTATTGAATTTGATAAACACCCCGCAAATTTGGAAAAATTTGTTATTGATTTGGATGAAGCTCTTAAAAGTCTCAACTCCGACTATGAGGCTAAAAGATATAAAGAGATGATTTTGTCTTTGCCTAAATTAAATGTTGCTAGAAAAAATTTATTTTACGACTGGTTAAAGAAGAGAGGGAAGCTAGGGGGACAGAATAAGGTTCCTCGCTTATCTAATAGTAGGGAGTATTTGGAAGAGTTATTGATGTTAAGTAGTTAGTTTTTGTTGCCTTGTTTTGTGTAAAATGTTATTATTTAATTGATAATCAATAAATAGTTCTTTTAAAACTTAAAATCAAAAGGAGGTAACATATGAAAAGTTTAAATTATTTTTTTTGGAGCTTATATGCTTTATGCTATGATGTTCTTTTGAAGTTTGGTCCTTATCTAAAAATGTTTGATAGAATAATTGAACAATTAGATTTAAACAATGGCCAAAATTTGAAAATACTTGATGTCGCTTGTGGAACTGGCAATTTAGAGCTTCTTTTATCTAAAAAAGGTTACAACAATTTGGATATTAAAGCTTTAGACTTTTCTGCTGTAATGTTAAAAAGAGCTAAAAGAAAAAACAAAGACTGTGTTTTTTGTTTTTCTGATATTTCAAATCCTCTTCCTTTTGATGATGAGTCATTTGATAGAATTGTGGTGGTTAATGTTTTTCATTTATTGCCACAACCAGAAAAAACTTTATCTGAAATTACCAGAGTTTTGAAAACAAATGGTAAAATAATTTTGGTTTCGTTAAAAGACCAATATCAGATGTCTTTTATTTTAAAATCGTGGAAACATGAGCACGAACCATTTAAAAAGTGGGAAGGCAAAAACATGTTTTTTTGGTTTTATTTGGTATTTAAATCTTTTGGCTTTTCTTTTTCAGCTCTAAAGTTTATTTTTGTGGCTATTTTTAACAAAATTATAGATAAAAATGTCAAAGGTTTCAGCCGCAAACAACTAGATTCAATGTTTTTAAATGAAGGTCTTAGATGTTGTAATGTAGAAATGGTTTATGGTGATCAGGAATTCTTATTTACTTTAATTAAGCCAGAAACAATAATTAGAGCTATTAGAAATAACTATGAATTTAGTGAAGTTGTCAGTTTGAGAAAAAAAATTTTTGTTCAAGAATTCAAATTACCAGAGGACAATTTAATGGAAGAACCAGATTTAATTGGTGAAAAAAAAATAGATTTTTTAGTAATCAATAATCAGGAAATAATCGGTACCGTTAGATTAATAAAAGTTTTTAGTCTGGATAGTTTTGAGTGGGGCTTTGCCCTACCAAAAAATTTGGATTTTTCATTATTTTTTCCTTGTTTGGAAGTATCAAGATTTGCTTTTTTGAAAAAGAATCGAAATCGTGAAGATGTGCTTAGGTTAGTTTCTGCCGTTTATGAACATTCTTCTTGTCTTGGTTTTGATTATATTTCTGGTTCTTTGAGGGTTGAGTTTTTTTATTTATTAAGAAGATTTGGTATAAAATTTGATTTAATTAGTGAAGAATTTGATTATCATAAAACCTGGAAAATTATTACTTTCTTGAGTCCTGTGAGGGAAAATTTATTAATGTTAAAAAACAAATAGAATTAAATGGAGTTTTTTTCTTTAAAAAGATTTAAACTCCATTATTTTAAAATTATGATATCCTTTACTTTTATATTGCCAATAGTTTCAATCCTGTCTTTGATTTTGGGGTTTTATGTTTTTTTTAATAACTATAAATCTTTTATTAATATAGTTTTTTTATTTTTTTGTTTAAGTGTTTCTGGTTGGATTTTCTCAGTTTTTTTTCTAATAAATTTTTCTCAAGATGTTGTTTGGGGGGAGCTTCCGTTTTTTTTCGCAGGATGTATGGTTTGTTTTTTGTTGATTTTTATTTTAAAAATTGATAACGCCAAAACAAATAATTATCTTTATTTTTTAGTTTTAGCTCCGATTATAATTATATCTTATTTATTGTTTACTGAAAAAATAATAGAATCTGTCGTTTTGGTTAGCGATAATTTTGTTGTTACTTCTTTTAGCGAATATTATAATTTATTTGTAGTTTATGCATTGGCCTATGTTCTTTGTATTTTTTTATGTTTAATTTACAAATATATTAAAAGTGCTGGTCTTGAGAGAGCTAGGATAAAATATGTTTTGTTTGGTATTTTAAGTTTTATAGTGCCCGTGACTTTTACAAATATGATATTACCAACATTTTTTGATATTTGGATTTTTAATGGTATCGGTCCAATTTTTTCACTGTTTATGGTGGTGTTTATTGCCTATGCTATAGTTCGTTATCGTCTAATGGATATCTATTTTGTTTTTAGATTGGGAACAATTTTTTCTCTTTTGTTGTTTTCAATTATTTTTATTTATATTTCTTTGAGCTATTTGTTTTTAAAATTGTTTAATATAAGCTATCCTTTTGATTTGATAATTTCATCATTTGTAATAACTTTGAGTTTTTTACCATTAAAAAGGTTTATAGAATTTATAACTGATAAAATATTTTTTCGTCGATACTATAAATTTGATGATGTTTTAAGTAAAATAAGAGGGGAGTTGCGCTTGTCTGGTCTTGATCTGGATAAAAATTTGGCTGGAGTTAATAAAATAGTAAGCTCTGTTTTAAAAGTTGATAGAAGTATTATTGCCATTTTGATTCCTAAAGATCATTTTATTTCTAAACAAATTATTGGTGTTAATCAAGAAGAAATTAGAATTAGGTATCATAGCCCAATAATTAGCTATTTAATGGATTGTCCAGACGGTGTTTTAGATAAGGAAAGTATTAAAAAATGTGAATCGTCATCCGATAAACCAATTGACTTAAATACTCAAAAAAGCATATTAAAAGAAATGGATCGTCTAAAGGTTTCGCTTATCGTTCCTATCAGTCTAAAAAATAAATTAATTGGAGTTTATCTTTTGGGTGATAAAAAGTCTGGTAGCGCTTTTAATTCTAGAGATTTAAAATTATTAAAACATATTACTTGGGAATTGGGGTATGTTATTGATAATGCAAGATCTTACGAAGAATTAAAAAGACTTGATGATTCAAAATCAAAATTTATTTCAGTTGTATCCCATCAATTAAGAACGCCGGCTACCATAAGTAAATATAATTTGGAATTAGCCTTGGATAAAAATATTGGATTAGATGACAGAAGCAAAGCCATCCTTGATGCTTATGAGGGGGTTTTGCTTTTTAGTAGACAACTTGATCAACTTTTGTTGGTTTTGGAGATAGAAGATAAAGACATGAAAATTGATAAAAAGAGTGTTGATTTGGAATTATTTTTTGATGATTTTTTGAAAAGAAATAAATTACTTTTAAAAACCAAAAAACTTAAATTAGAAACAAAATTAGATTTTCCTAAAAACAAAGTTCGTTTTGATGCCAATAAAATTAATAAAGTTTTGGATATAATATTTTTAAATTCAGTTAACTATAGTAACTTAAAAGGAAAAATTATTATCTCTTCTTGGATTAAAAAGTTTAATAAGAAAAATAATTTAATTTTTGCTTTTTCTGATTTTGGTATCGGAATAAAGGAAGATGACAAGCCCAATATTTTTAAGAAATTTTATAGAGGTTCAGATGCTGGAATAATGTCTCCCAGTGGTTTTGGTTTAGGCTTGTTTATTGCTAAAAAAATTATTAAATCTCATGGTGGCGATCTTTGGTTTGAAGATAATAATGATTCTAGAGGGGCTATTTTTTACTTTTCTTTACCTCTTTAATTCGCCTATTGCTATTTTTATTTAATTAGAGTAGAATGAAGACATGCTAAACAAGGCTTTTCTAATATTCTTACACAAGTAAAATGTTCGTGAGAGTTAGAGATAATTTAAAAAAGGTCGGCTTGTTTATTAATTTATTTGTATAAGAATATTGTTATGAAAAAATTATTTGTAGGTAGTTTACCTTTCTCCACTAAAGAAGAAGAATTAAAAGATTTCTTTTCTCAAGTTGGTACAGTTGAATCTTCTGCTGTTATTATTGATAAAATGACTGGCAGATCAAAAGGTTTTGGTTTTGTTGAAATGTCATCTGATGAAGAAGCTCAAAAGGCCGTTGATACTTTAAACGGAGCTGATTTGGGTGGAAGAAACATCGTTGTTAACATTGCTAGACCAAAAGAAGACCGTCCTCGCACTGGTTTTGGTGGTGGAAGAGGTGGATATAGAAACTAGTTTTCTTAAAATATAAAAATAGCCCCAAAAGGGCTATTTTTTTTATAAATACAGAAAGAATTGTATAATAATTATTAAAATGATAAAATTGTTTTATGACTATAGAAAAATTAAAACAAGCTCTAGCAGATAAACCAAATTTTAGACTTAAACAAGCCATAAGATTGGTTTTTGTTGATTTAATTGATGATTGGTCTAAAGCATCTGTTTTCCCATTGGAATTACGAGAGGAGTTAAACAAAAAAATACCCCTAGAAATAAAAGCTGATTTGTTTTTGTCGAAAGATCAAAATTCTGGGAAAGCCATGATTACTTTAATTGATGGATTAAAGGTAGAAACGGCTTTAATGTCTCATGATGATGATCGAAATACCGCTTGTCTTTCTTCTCAAATTGGTTGTCCTTTGGCTTGTAAATTTTGTGCTACCGGACAAATGGGTTTTAGTAGAAATTTAGATTACAGTGAAATATTAATCCAAGCACTTTTTTGGGCCAGATTTTTGAAACAAAAAGGGAAGAGACTAACCAATGTTGTCTTTATGGGGATGGGTGAACCTTTTTTGAATTATGATAATGTTTTTAAATCCATTAAATTTTTAAACGATGCAGATTTGTTTAATATTTCTTCTAGAAAAATAGCTATTTCGACCATTGGACTTGTTAATGAGATTAAAAAAATGGCAGAGGAAAGAATAAAGATTGATTTGGCCATATCCCTTCATTCTCCGGACGATACATTGAGGGCTAAACTAATGCCTTATACTAAAAATTATTCTATCAAAAAATTATTTGAAGCAACCGATTTTTATATTAAAAAAACAAACAGAAAAGTTATGTTAGAATATCTTTTAATAAAAGATATTAATGATACCAAAAAAGAAGCAGAAAAACTAGTAGATTTGCTTGATAATAAAAAATTATATTTATTAAATCTTATAAAATATAACGAGACTGGAAATTTTAAGGCCTCAGACAAAAAGGCAATTATTGATTTTAAAAATATATTAAAAAGAGGTGGTGTTAATGTGGTAGAACGTTATCGCTTTAATCAAGATGTTTTTGGCGCTTGTGGCCAACTAGCCTTAAAATCAAGCACTTGACATAATTATTCCTTTTGTTATAATAAGAGCGTTAAACTGTAGACAGTAAGCTTTTTGCTTTTTATAGTAAATTTAAGACTTACCGAGGTTTTGAGACTAATATTTTTATATTTGTCCGAAATACACGATTCTGCGGTTTAAAACGCAGTTTTTTTATTTATAGTTACTATTAATAATTAATATAATAATATGCCAAAAAACAAGGAGCAAAAAAGAGACATTTTGGTTGACTTAAAAGATAAAATAAGTCGATCAAAATCTATTGTTTTTACAACTTTTGATGCTTTAGGTGTAAAAGATAATGAAGAGCTAAGAAAAAGCTTAAAAAAGGAAAATGGAGAATATTATGTTTCCAAAAAGACTTTAATGAGCATTGCTTTCTGGGATAGTAGTTTTTCCGGATTGGATATTAAAGGCTTACCTGGAAAGGTGGCAGCTATTTTTGCCTACGAAGATGAAGTTTCTCCAGCTAAAGTTGTTTTTAATTTTAAGAAAAATAAAGAAGGTAAACTTTCTTTTGTTGGTGGTATTTTGGATGGAAAATTTATCGGAGCCCAAGAAGTTGAAAGTTTGGCTCAATTACCAAGCAAGCAAGAATTATATGCTAAAGTTGTTGGTTCATTGAACGCTCCAGTTTCTGGGTTCGTTAATGTTTTAGCTGGCAATATTAGAGGCTTGGTAAATGTTTTAAAAGCTATTAGTGAAAAAAATAATTAATAATTAATAAATATAAATTAAAATTTAGAAATTTTATTTTATCAATCTAATTTTTCTAAATTAACAAAATTATGTCAGAAGAAAAAAAGGTAGTTGAAGTTCCTGCTAAATTCCAATCATTGGTTAGCGAAATCGAAAAGATGAGTGTTTTGGACTTAGCTGAACTTGTAAAAATTTTAGAAGAAAAATTTGGTGTTTCAGCTGCTGCTCCAGCAATGATGATTGGTGCTGCACCAGCTGCTGCTGCCGCTGCTGAGGAGAAATCAAGCTTTGATGTTGAATTAACTGATGGTGGTGCTAACAAAATTGCTGTTATTAAAGTTGTTCGTGAAGTTACAGAAATGGGATTAAAAGAAGCTAAAGATTTAGTTGATGGTGCTCCAAAAATGGTTAAAGAAGGTCTTAAAAAAGAAGATGCTGAAGCATTGAAAAAGAAATTAGAAGAGGCTGGAGCAAAAGTTACTTTAAAGTAATTATAATAAAAAAAAGAGGGCATAAGCCCTCTTTTTTTATTTGTCCAAACATTTTAAATATCTAAATTAATCTTATAGATTGTGGTTCCATTTAAAATATAGACAATACCATCTTCGACAGCAAAATCTTTTATATTATCAAAGACGGGGGAATAATATTGTTTTACAAAAGAGCCGTTGTTTCTGTCGAATATTATCACTCGTTTTTCCGATGTTTCTGAAATATAAATATATTTTTTATCCAATCTGATTGTTTTAGGACTGTCTATTTTTGGATCTATTTCTTTTGTTTCGAATTGTTCTTTGTTACCACTGAGATATCTGTTTATTTTACCACTTTTTTCTAATAAGTATATATTATAATCAATTTCAATGGAAACTGGGTTTTCAGGGGTGATGTCTTTTATCCAGGCAGTTGGAGATTTATATTCTCCGCCTTCTAGATTGTAGCGAAATATTTGTTTTTTTTCTGTGTCTAGTAAATAAACTCGATTATTATAAAAACCAAATGAAGATAAATTAGAGAAATTTTCGGTATTTATCTTGGTATATGTTATTTTTTTATTTTTATCAACTCTTATAAATTGTTTGTTATTTACAAAAATAGCATCTCCGTTTGAATCTCGATTTGAAAGTATTTTTTCCGATTTTAGTAATTCTGATTCCGCTAGAACTGAACTCAATCCATCATCTTGATTAATTGTGTATATTTTGCCATTTTGAGCATCACTTACATAAATATTTTTTCCAGAAATAGACAAAGAATAAGGCACTGCTTGATTGTTTAAAACTGACAAATTAGCTAATTCGACTGGATTATCTATTCTATTCATTTTTCTAATTTGGTCAAGATATGTCTGTAGTTTTTGTTCTATTTCCGGTAAATTGGTAACTTTTTCTCTTTCCTTATCGCTTAATCCAGAAATTTCATCTCTTAAGGAATTTATGGCCTCTAGAGCTTGATCTTCGTTGTATAATAAAAATGATTCTATTTGTTTTTGTTTTTGATTTAAAGATTCTTCGATATTACTTATATTTTCCTGTTGCTCTACTTTTTTTTCTTTATTGTTTTTTAAATATATATTAACTGCCAAAAAAACAATCAAAATGGCTATAAGAGGTATGAAAATTTTTCTTTTTTTCTTTTCGCCAGCATCCTTCTTTGTTTCAAGTTGTATTGCTAGCTGGGGTTCTTTTTTGTTCTTATTATTGATTTGGTTGTTTTTTATTTTTAAATAAATTTTTGCTGGGATAGCAAAGATATTTATTTTTGATAGCATTCTTTTGATTGACGTACCGACTCTTTTTTTATCAATACTACCAGTGTTGTTTAAAAGTTTTTCCGTTTGACTTTCTGATTGGTATAAATGATTATTTTCTGGTCTAAAATCTTTTTTTGTTTCTAATATGCAATTATTTTTCATTTTTTCTTCCAATAAACAATTTTTGATTATTAATCCGGAAAAATTAGAATAAGTATTTATTTTAGCTAAACTATTTTTTATTTGTTCTTTGGCCCCTTCTAAATTTAATTTGTCCATTATTTCAATGAATTCTTTGTTTAAAAGATATTCTGAAAGGGAGGGGTTGCTTATTATTATATACGAATTATTTGGAATATCACCACTAATAATTGAGGAAAATATCTTATTTTCTTGATCATTATTTTCAATATCATCTTCTGGGTTAATATCACTTATTTCGTAGCTTTCTTTTATTTTTCTAATTAGGAATGATTTGTTTTTTCCTCGATTGGACAAATAGATTTCTCCCTCATATATTAAGCCAGCCGTAACATTTAAATCTCTAAAATCGATATTTATTTTTTCTCTATCAATATGCTCCAATAGGGTTTTACTGGTTTTAACCAGGGCTGCTTCAAAAAAAGATTCTATTTTTAAACTGGTTAGCTGTTCACTTAAAATCATTCTATCGTTTTGATAGTAGGCGTTGTTTAAAGAATCTATTATTGTTTTTGCTATAGTGTTTGAATGTCCACTTGGTTTGTTTATTTCCACTAAAACAAAAAGATGACCAAACTTTAACCTTCCGTCACAATGGTTTTCTATTTTTTGGGCTTGTACTAAACTTTTGTCTGGGTTGTTGTTAATATTTATACTAGATATCTTGATAAACATATGCTATTGACAAAATTTTGTAATTATTATATTATTTTATTAGATATTTATAAAATCTCTTAAAAATTAATAGTTTTATATGTTAGAAAAAATATTTGGCTCAAAGGCTAGGGTTAAAATTCTTAAGGCCTTTTTAATGAAGCCTGACGAAAAATTTTATATTAGGCAATTAGCCAGAGATCTTAAGCTTCAAGTAAACTCAGTTCGGAGAGAATTGACTAATTTGGAGGATTTTGGCCTTTTATATTATGATGGTAACATAAAAAATACTGGTTTGTCTAGTGTTTTTGATAAAGACGAGAAAAAAACACTTTCCTTGGATGACGTCAAAAAAGAGGATAATCAGCCGGAAAAAGAAGATAAAAAAGCAGTCCAAAGCATAAGAGAAAAAAAGTATTATCAAGTAAACAAAAATTTTATTTTATTTTCAGAAATAAAGTCTTTAATAGTTAAATCTCAAATTTTATCAGGTGAAAGTTTCATTAAAAAATTGAAAATGATTTGTGATCCTAAATTTATACTTTTAGGAGGTATGTTTCTAAATAATGATGGAGCTCCGACCGATGTTTTGATAGTGGCTGACGTTGAGAAGGAAAAGTTGGTAAAAATAATACAAGATTTAGAATTTGAATTAAATAGAGAGGTTAATTTTACTGCTATGGATGAAAAAGAATTTAAATATAGACAAGAAGTAGCTGATGTTTTCTTGCACAGCGTTTTAAATTCTAAAAAAATAATTTTATTAGATAAAATTCTTAATAGTAATTAATATTTTTTAATTTTTTGATTATAAATAAAATGAATAATTTTAATAAAATAGATGACAATCATGATCAAGATAAAAAAATTAATTATTTTAGGGGAATAATTAATGTTTTTTTGTTTGTATTAATTGTTTTTGCGATTTTTTTATTGTCTTATTTTTTATTTTTTACTTTTAAAGCCAAACGAGTATATTCCAGTGCCAATTTGGGACAGGAAAAAATTAACAAATCTTTAGAGGCCTTTAGAGAGGGTAATTTTTCTAATGCTACTTTATTGGCCAGAGAAGCTAATGATAATTTCTCCAAGGCATCAATTGAATTAAATCGTCTTTCTAATTTTTTATTGGTTAATAAAATTTCTTTTCTCCGAGAAAATTTAGAAGATTTTAAGTATTTAGCCAAAACAGCCGAAATACTAAGTGATTCTGCTGAAAAATCTTTTTTTATAGCTCAGGAAATTGAAGACATTGTTGCTGGTAAAAAATTTGATAATTTTTTAGAGTTCAATGAACAGGAAAAAACTAGACTTCTCAAACTTCTTTACGAAAATTCACCAGAATTAAATGGTATTAAGGCCAACATTGATTTGTCTTTGCTTTATTTAGAAAAAGCCGAAAATAACAAATTTTTAGCTAGATATGATTCTAGGGTTGGTGAATTAAAAAAATATTTAGATTTTTCTTCTAAATTTTTATCAAATATAATTTCTTTTTCAGCGGTTATTCCTAGTCTAACTGGTTATCCGGATTCAGCTTATTATTTAATTTTATTACAAAACAATAACGAACTAAGACCAACCGGTGGTTTTATTGGCAGTTATGGAATAATGGAAATAAAGTTAGGAGATATAGTTAGACTGGAAACAAACGACATCTATCATTTAGACATGCCGGCTAGTTTAAATAATGATTTTAACGTTTCTCCACCAGAGCCAATAAAAAAATACTTAGGCGTTAATCGCTGGTTTATGCGCGATTCAAATTGGTCGCCGGATTTTCCAACTAGTGCCAAAAATATTAAATGGTTTTTTGAACAAGAAATGATTGCCTCTGGTCGTAAGTCAGAATTAGTAAACCTTTCTGGTGTTATCGCTATTACTCCTAGACTGATAACTGATCTTCTTTATATTACTGGCCCGATAGAGGTTAATGGCAATATTTATAATAAAGATAATTTTACCGATGTTTTGCAACATGAAGTCGAAATGGCTTTCAGGGAAGATAATATTTCCGAGTGGGACAGAAAGAATGTAATTGGTGATATAGTTAAAGAAATAAAAATAAAACTTTTTGATTTACCGTCAGACAGGTGGCAAGAGTTGTTAGATTTATTTAATCAAAATATTAACCGTAAAAATTTTTTGGTTTATTTGTTTGATGATTACAAAAGAGAAATTTCTAAGTCTTTTTCTTGGGATGGTGAAATAAGTCAAACCGATGTTGATTTTTTAATGGTAGTCGATACCAATTTAGCGGCCTTCAAAACTGACAGAGTTATGGACAAAAGAATTGTTTATAGTTTAAATGAATCTGAAAAAGAAATTATTTCCGAAGTTAATGTTTATTATAAAAATAATGGTTGGTTTGATTGGCAAACAACTAGATATCGAACTTATACTAGGGTCTATGTTCCGACCGGTGGTCAGTTGATTGAAGCTAGTGGAATAAGTTCCGGAGAGGCTTATTCTTCTATTGATCAAGAAATAAAAAACCCAAAAAGTTTTTTTGGTGGTTTTATTTCTATTGAGCCGGGAAAAGATGGGGTTTTATCTTTTAAATATAAATTACCGACAGACATAAAAGAAATAATAAATCAAAAAGGTTATTATTCTCTTAAAGTTCAAAAACAACCAGGAAACGAAATTAAAGAATTTAAGGCCAGCTTGAGGTTTGAAAAGGATGTAGCTGGTTTTGAGGGGGAGGGGAATATAGAGCTAAAAGGTCAGAGAGAGATTGTTTGGACGACTCAACTCGACCAAGATTATGAACTTAAAGTTTATT
This sequence comes from bacterium, assembly GCA_035400585.1. Lineage (GTDB taxonomy): Bacteria > Patescibacteriota > Patescibacteriia > Patescibacteriales > UBA12465. The sequence goes on from DAOMZR010000001.1 coordinate 159,358, forward strand.
TTAAATAAAAAAATGTCTAGACTATCTAATCAAAAATATTATTGGCTTCTTATCTTTGTTCCAATTTTTCTTTTTTTGGTGTATTTGGCTGAATTTAATTATTTAATCTCGGTTCTCGTTCTTTCTTCTTTGGTTTTTTTGTTTATTTTGTTTTTAAAGATTGAGATTGGTCTTTATTTAATAGCTATTTCCTTGCCATTGATTGGCATAGCTTTTAAAATTAGTTTTTTAGAGTTACCATTAGTTGATTTATTGGGTTTATTTGCTTTATTATCTTTTATTCTTCGTGAAGTGTATTTATATTTTTATGATAAATCAAAAAGCAAACTAATTTATCCTTTTTTTTCTTATTTTTTGTTATTTTTTTCCGTTTGTCTGCTATCGTCGGTGCTAAGTGAAAATATTATTAGTTCTTTATGGTATTCTTTCCGTTGGATTTTGTTTTTCTATTTAGCTTTTATTTTAATGCCTATTAATGTCATTAAAAATGAGAAAATTTTAAAAAACATTTTGATATTAATTTCAATCTCCTCGTTGTTAATGTCCTTTTCTGGTTTATATTCTCTTTATTTACAAGATTGGTATGATTCTTTTTTTAGGGTACAACCAATAGCAATTTTTAATTATTGGATTTTCGGAACTAACTACAATCTGTTGTCAGAAATATTATTATGTTCTGGTTTTCTGATTTTATCATTGAAATATTGGTTTAAATCCGAAAGGACATCTAAATTAATAAATATTCTTTCAATTGTTTTGCTTTTAACGGCTTGGTTAACTTTTGGCAGGACAGCTTGGATTACTATTGTTTTGCAAACAATTATTTATTTTTCAATTTATTTTTTGATTATTAAAAGAAAAAAAATAGACCCAAAGTCAATAGCTTTACTTTTGGCTGTTTTTCTAGTTATAGCCTCTCCTTTTATTTTTAAAATGTTTTCCTTGCAGGAAGCCAACATTAGCTCGACTCAAAATAGATTGTTGTTGAGCGAAATTTCTGTTGATGCTTTTAAAAACAAACCCTTGTTTGGTTATGGAAGCGGTAATTTTGTTAATTTGGTGGCTGATAATATTAGATTTGTGGCTAAGTACGGAGATCCACTTGACTCTCATGGAGTTTGGCAAAAAATTTTGGCTGAAAATGGTGTTTTGGGTGTAATTACTTTTGTTCTTTTTTCTTTTTTTATATTCAAAAAACTTTATTTTGGTATTTTAAATAATAAAAAAGATTTTGAACTTCTTTTACCTCTTTTTGTGGCTTCTTTTGGAGTTTACTTTTATCAATTTTTTAATACATCCTATTATAAAGGCAGGGTTTGGTTGCCGATATCATTGGCTTTGGTGGCTTTAATTTTAGTAGAGAGAAAAAAAATAAATATTAACAAAGAAAATGTTTAAGACAAAAATAAAAATTTTATATATAATTCCATCTTTTGCCTCTGGTGGAGCTGAAAAATTTCTTTTAGATTTGATTACTAATTTGAATCAAGAGATTTTTGAAATTAAAGTTTTAACTTTTAATGGTGGTGGTTTTTTTGAAAAAGAATTTTTAAAAAGAAAAATTAATTTTGTTGTTTTAAATAAAAAGCTAAAAATTGACCCATTTAATTTTTATTTAATTTATAAAAACATTAGAAAATTTTCTCCTGATATAGTTCACACTCAACTAGGTGGTGATATTTATGGTAAATTAGCCGCTAAGTTGGCTGGAGTTAAAAAAATAGTATCAACCGAACAAAATGTTTTAAATAATGATGCTATATTTGTTAGCTTTTTAAAAAAAATGACAGCTAGTTTTTCTGATAAAATAATAGCCATCTCTACTTCGGTAAAAGAAGATATTGTAAATAGATATAAAATTTCTGAAGATAAGGCAATTTTAATCCCTAATGGAGTTAATCTGTCTAGCTTTGGCAGCCAAAACAAAAAAGAAGATCAAGGAGAAAAAGTTTTTGGTTCTATTGGAAGATTGGATGAGCAAAAAAATTTTTCTTTATTAATTGAAGCTTTGGCTAATTTTAAAGATAAAAATTTTTCTTGTTTGATTGCTGGAGAAGGAAAACTGAGAAATGAATTACAGCAAAAAATTAATGATTTAAATTTGGGTCAAAAAATAAAATTAATAGGTAACATTGAAGATGTTTCTGGTTTTTTAAATTCTTTAGATTTTTTTGTTTTACCTTCAAAATGGGAAGGTTTAGGAATTGTTTTGCTTGAAGCCGGTTCAAGTAATTTACCGGTGTTGGCTTCGGCAACCGGGGGAATATTAGATATTATTAAAGACAAACAAACTGGTATTTTGTTTAAAAACAACGATCTAAATGATTTAATTTTGAAATTAGATTATTTTTTGGACGAAAAAAATAAAGAAAATTTAGCTATTATAGCTAAAAATTTAAATGAATTTGTTAAAAAAGAATTTGATATTAAAGTTGTGTCATTAAAATATCAGGATGTCTATTTAGGTTTATTAAAAGAATAATAATTTATGCGTATTTTACAGGTCAATAAATTTAATTATGTTAGAGGTGGTGCTGAAAAATATTTTATTGAAATTTCCCACAAGTTAAAAGAGGCTGGTCATGAAGTAGCTATTTTTTCTATGCATCATCCCAAAAATTTGCCGTCAAGTTGGGATAAATATTTTGTATCCAGAATAAGTTTTGAAAAAACAACTTTTAGAAATATTTTTTTAGCACCATTTAGGATTTTGTATAGCTTTGAGGCTAGAAGAAAATTTAAAAAAATAGTTAAAGATTTTAAACCAGACATTATTCATGTTCACAATATTTATCATCAAATATCACCGTCTATTTTGCCTGTTGCTAAAAAATTTAAAATTCCTGTAATTATGCATCTCCATGATTATAAATTAATTTGCCCTAATTATCAGTTATTTGTTGATGGAAAGATATGCACTAGATGTAAGGGGCAAAAATATTATAATTGTTTAAAGCATAAATGTTTTAAAAAATCTTTTTGGCAAAGTTTTTTAGCGACAATTGAGATGTATTTTCATCATAAAATATTAAACATTTATTTAAATAACATTAATTATTTTATTGCTCCTAGCAATTTTATGAAAAAAACCGTTATTGATTTTGGTGTTTCAGAAAATAAGGTGGGGGTTGTTTATAATTTTATTGATGATATTAAAAAAAATGATGATATAAATACGACTGAAGATGATTACGTGCTTTATTTTGGTCGTTTATCAATGGAAAAGGGAATTGATGTTTTACTTAGAGCTTTAAGCATCACTGACAAAAAAATAAAAGCAAAAATTGTTGGTTCTGGTCCGGAGGAGTTAAAATTAAAAAATATAAGCCAAGAGCTTTCTCTGAATGGTAGGGTTGAGTTTTTGGGTTATAAATCTGGTATTGAATTAAATCAAATTGTAAATAAGGCCAAGGCAATAATTATTCCTTCTATTTGGGCAGAAAATATGCCATTTTCTTTACTAGAATCCTTGTCGGTTGGTAAAATTGTTATCGCTTCTAGAGTCGGGGGAATGGTTGAGTTGATAGAAGATGGAAAAAGTGGTTTTTTGTTTGAAAATGGAAACTATCATCAGTTGGCAGAAAAAATTGATAATTTAAATAAGTATGATTTATTGTCTATAAAAAAAATGGCTCAAAAAAGCGTTTTTGATTTGAATGTTGATAATCATTTAAAGAATATTTTAGATATTTATAAAAAATATGTTTAATAAAAAGAAAATTATAATTTTATTTCTGTTTTTTTCTTTTAGTTTTTGTTTTTTTAACATAGCTAATGCTTCCGATGTTTTAACTAAGAGTAATAATATTTTATCTAAAAAACCGAAACTAGCTAATATTTTTCTTTCTTGGGAAATAACTGATGAGGATGTGGATAGATTGGCTATGTGGGACTTGCTTATATTAGATATGGAGCATCAAATAAATAATCCGGATAAAATTTTAAAAATTAGAGAAATTAATCCCGATATTATAATTTTGGCTTATATTAGTTCCCAAGAAATTAGAAATGATATTTATTTATATCCAAATTTAAATTTAAGAAGGGAGATGTTTGAATCTATTCCGGAGGATTGGTATTTAAAATTTGATAATAAAAAAATAAGCTTTTGGCCACAAACCTGGATGCTAAATTCCAGTAATTTAGGACTAAAAGTCAATAATGAAAGATGGAATGACTATTTACCACAATTTGTTAAATCAAAAATAATTTCTTCTGGATTATGGGATGGCGTTTTTTATGATAATTTTTTTGATTCAATTAGTTGGTTAAATAATAACAACATTGATTTAGATGCCAATGGTTTTAAAGATCAGGAAACAACGGCTGATTTGGCCTGGCAAGAAGGTAATTTGAAAATATTAGAAAAAACCAGGGAACTAGTTGGTTATGATTATGTTATATTGATTAATAGTTCTTCTTTTGTTCCTTATCAAAAATATATAAATGGTCGTGTTTTTGAAGATTTTCCAGTTTCTTTTGAAGGAAATAGGTCATGGCAATCTAATATTGATTCTTATAAATCAATATATAGTCTAAATGTAAACCCTAAATTTTATATTTTTAATTTGACCAATAACGCTTTTTCCGATTATGAAAAAATGAGATATGGCCTGGCCACTTCTTTGTTTTTTGAAGATATCTACTTGAGTTTTGATGATAAGATAGAAAACCATGGTCAAACTTGGTTTTATGATGAATATAATTTTGATTTTTCATTTCCTAAGTCTAATTTTTATCAAATAGAAAATTCAAATCTTTGGAGACGTGATTTTCGTTATTTTTCTATTATAGTAAATATTGGCAATCAAGCAGAAATTTTTAGTATTGATAAAAATTTTAAACAGATATATGATTGGTATCCATCAGAAAAGATAGAAATAAAACCAATGACTTCAATTATTATTGAACCTCGTCTAGATGTTTCTGGAGTTTGGTTAAACAAGACTCAATATCAGGGTTTCAATTTTCTGGGAAAAAAGGTTCATTCTTCTTTTGTGATAGATGATAACAATTTTGCCGAAGGGACAATAGTTGATTATGATAGTGAAAAAGTAAATCAATTGAAGGGCAGTTTATTAGATTTTAGAAAAAATGAAATTGATTTAAATGGTAATGGTTTCTTAGAAAGAGTAGAAGGTTCAAACAGGGGAGAAAAATCTTTAGTAAAAATATTTAATAATCAAAATAAATTAGTTGGTGTGTTTAAGGCTTTCCCCGATGCTTTTAGATGTGGGGTTATTGTCGCTGTTGGTGATATTGATGGTGATCAAAAAGTAGAAATAATTACAATACCAGCCTGGGGTGGTCCTCATGTTAGGATTTTTGATTTTTCTGGCAAATTAAAATATGAATTTTTTGCAGGTGATAAAAAAAATAGATCATTTTATGATTTAACTTTAAAAGATATTGACCTAGATGGTCAGACAAAAGAAATTTTAATAGCAACATATTAAAATAGGTTAGTCAAATTTTTATAAAAAAGGTCAATATTTTCAAGGTTTTTGTTGGTATTGACATTTTTTTTAATATGTGATACAATTAATGGTTAAATTTTGTTTTATTTTATTAAATTATTTTATAAATTTTAAAAAATTAAAATATAAAAAATATGAAAAACTTAAAAAAAATAGCTTTATTTCTAGTTTTATTGGGTGGGGTTGTTTATTTAACTTCCATTCCGGCCAAAACTAAAGTTAAATCTTACTACTCCGGCGATGCCATAAATTTTGAGCAAGACTTAATTGTGGCTTCAACTGATAGTGAGTATTTAGAAATTTTTAAATTAGAAAGCGATGGTTTAAAAAGAAAAATGTATTGGCGTCCTTTTGATTCTAGATTTAACAAGGATGATAGTTTTTATGGAGTTAAATTAAATATTGAAAATGGACGTTTATACGCCTATGTCATTTCTGGTTTTACTCTTTATAAATATGACATTTCTACTTTAAACGATTATACATTAGTCAAAGAAGTCAAAAATACTTATTGGGAATGGTACAATAAAGTTGATAAGTTTGGTGATAATATAGTTACAGTTAGTGCTAAGGGTGTAAAGGTTTGGAGCAGTGATTTGGAAATTATAGATTCTTATGAAATTAAAAATGACACTCCTTACAATATTTCTAGTGGTGGTAATAAAAATTTAATTTTTAGTTTAGTTGAAAAAAACAACGAAATAGAGGTTTATGATAGATCCGAAAGAAAAGTGGTTGATAGACTTCAATTAAATTTTTATGGCGATAAAAACAATAGAGGTATTTATTACGATTCTTACGATGATAATTTATATTTCGCCGATGATTTATCAGTTAAAAAGGTTGGTTTAAACGGTGCTTTAAAAGCTACTTTTGAACATTTAGGATATCCTGGATATGATGTTGGATCTTCTGGAAATGAATATCTTTATTTTTCTAATGGATTGGGGATTGTTAAATTGAAAAAATCAGATATGAGTGTTGTAACTTCACTTAGAACTGGTGGTGTAGTTGCCGAAGAAGGTTGGGCAATGGGCTTGAAGGTTGTTTCTACTTATGACGGAGAAAGAATTGTTGTGTTTAATAACTCTAGTATCTTGATTTTAGAATCAAATCTTGAAGTTTTAGGTCATTTCAAAGCTGGGCAAGATAATAAGGTTTACCCTAAAGAGAATTTATATTTGAATTTAAGTTCTCCCGTTATTGACAGTGGCACCCAGTTTGAAATTAGTGGTGGAGGATATCTGCCTAACGAAAAATTAGTTATTGATTTCTATAATAAGAAAATAGAAGTCCAGGCCGATGCTGATGGTCGTTTTAATGAAATCTTAAACGGACCAAGCTTAAAGGATAGTTCTTCTAGAAATAGAGTAACTACTCAAAGTGTAAAAAATGGGTTTGATGTTGATAATATTTCCGAAAAGACAGATGTAAAGGTTAGTGGTAAGGATTCTAAATTAACCTATAGCATTAGTTTAGAAGTTAAGGAAACAGTTTTAAAATAATATTATATAAACTTTAAATATATGGATTTGAGTAATTTGCTAAAACAAAAAAGACAAACCTTAGTATCTATCTTTTTGATTTTTCTAATTATCGGAGCTGGTTTTGTTTTATTGCAAGATTTTAAATTTGGAACTAAATCAAAAATATTAGTTATTCAAGAGGGTTACGGAAGGGTTGATCCCTATGCCGTTTCTCGCTCAGTAGAGTATTTATCTGATTTATTCTCTCGCGTGATTTATTCTAATTCTTTTTTTAGCTTTGTAATGAGTTCTGATTTTGATATTGATAAAAATTATTTTGGTGAAGATGCGACCAAGCAAATGAAAAAATGGAAAAAAACTGTTAGTGCTAAAGCTATTGAGAATTCTGGTATAATAAATATTAATGTTTATCATCCAGACGCCAATCAGGCCAAACAAATAGCTTTGGCTGTAAATCATGCTTTAATAACTCAAAATCAAAATTATCAAGGCTTGGGCGATTCAGTTAAGGTCAGTATTTTAGATCAACCAGTTGTTTCTAAATATCCTGTAAAACCAGATTTGGTTCTTAACTTTTTGTTTATAGTTGGTTTAAGTTTGTTGTTTGGCTTGGTTTATATTTATGTTTTTCCAGAGGAAAAATATAGTTTAAATTTTTTTGGAAAAAAGAAAAAAAATATTGAAAGAGTTATAAATCGTACTGAAATAAATTTAAATAAAAATAATGTTTTGGACGCTAATCAAGGCAATCAAGCTGCTTATCAACCAAAAACCAATTATCCAGAAACTAAAAGAAGAACAGAGGAGGATGATGATGTTGCTAGTATTGATAATATTTTTGAATAATAGTTTGATTTGATGATGTATTGACAATAATGTTAAATTATTATATAATATAAGGTTCTTTAAAATAGGTTCTCGTTAGTTAACAATTAAAATCTTTTAATTATCTTTTGAAGGTTTTTAATTGTTAACTATAAAATACAAGGAGGACCAAAAAATGAAAAAGATTTTCGTTTCTTTAATAATGTTTTTTCCGATGATGATGTTCGGCCAAGAGGTTCCATCTTCATTTGAGCTTAGTTATTCAGGCAAGTATAGCTTTAACGACAAAATAATTATTACGTCGCCAAGCGATACTTTCCAAATCTCAAAGGTTGGACAAGGGAACAGTAATTTTTTAAACTTTTCCTTTTTTCTTCCGCAAACCAGACCAGAATTCAGATTGGGGTTTACCGGTTTTTTTGAGAGAGTAGAAGAGGGAAGATTCCTGCTTAATCCAGAAGACTATGCTTATTATGATTATCGAACTTTAGAGCTTTATCGTGGTGGCATGTTTTTAAATTTTGCTTTTGACGAATTAATATTTGGAGCAGAATTGCATTTGGGTGGTGGAATCACTTACGAAAAAGGAAAGCTAAACTGGATGTATCGAAATTTGGGTGATGCTAGAAATACATCTCTAGAGAGTAATATTTCTAGGTTTGGACTGGGATTAAATCCAAGATTTGTTTTTTCCAGACCAGAAGATGTTTCTTTTCTCCCTAAGGTTGATTTATCCGGTGGTTTAACCTATTGGCTTAAGCCCGATGCTGATAACGATTGTTTTTCCTATAATGTTGATTTGTCCCTTAATATCTTTAAAATGATTAATTTGGGAAATTTCTACATTTCGCCAGTTATTGGTGGAAGCATTAGGGAAAATGATCCAGTAAGTATTGGAACATCGCCCGTTGTTTCTGGTGGACTAGTTATTTCAGCTAACTATATTAGAGCTGATTTAATTAAAATTGTTTATCAGAGAAGAGTTTATGGGCAAACAGTTGTTCCATATTCGGGAATAGACGGAATTTTTTTCTCAGTTAACATAGGAGCTTTCTGGCAATAAGTCATTTTGGTCCTTCGTTAACAAAAAAAACAAGGGGTTCTTTCGAGAGCCCTTTTTTATTTATTTTATTAATGTTTTTAAACAAAAAAAAACACCCAATAGTGGATGTTTTTTTGTTTTGTATTTTTAAGCAACGCTAACAATTTTCTTATTAATCATTTTACCGTCAAATTTCTTAACCTTTTTAGTTTTAAATTTAACAGTTCCGTTTTTTAGAGAAAATAGGGTGTCGTCACTACCTTTTTTGACGTTTTCTCCAGGAACGTATCTAGTTCCTCTTTGTCTAATAATTATTGAGCCTGTTTTGGCTGATTGTCCGTCAGTCAATTTTACTCCTAATCTTTTGCTTTGCGAATCACGACCTAACGAGGTTGAACCGCCAGCCTTCTTATGTGCCATATGATTTAAAAATCATTTTAAACAAAAAAATAGATAAAATGATTTATCGGTTAATTTTATATTTATTTAAGTTATACTTTGATAGGATAACAAAATTAGTTTTGCTTGTCAATCTCTTAAAATTTTACTATAATATAGTTGTTAAAGGGTTCTCGGCGTTACTTTTTGTTAAAAAATGTTTGTTATTTATTTAATTAAATAGACTAAATCAATTTTTTTATAAAAATGTTGATTTGGGTATTCAAATTTATGTCAATTAAAGTTGATCAAACTAAGTGTATCGGTTGTGGTATGTGTGCTAATATGTGTCCTAAGGTTTTTAAAATAAATTCTGCTGGTAAATCAGAAGTTATTAGTAATCAGGACGTGGATTGTGCTAGAAATGCAGCCAACAGTTGTCCAGTTGAGGCTATTAAAGTTGAATAATTTTTATGGTTGAAGATTTAAATAAAAAAATAGAGCAAACAATTAATAGAACAGAAAAAACAATTTCAGACTCACTTCCGTCAAAAGAGGTGGAGTTTTTTGATACTGATTTTGAAAAAAGGGAAAGTTCTTCTGAGGGAATAAAAGAAGGTCAAACTAGCAACGAAAAAAAGGGTGATAGTTTTTCTTCTGGTGGTCAGAGTTATTCAACAAAAGTAATAGATGAAAATAAAAAAAGAGAAATAAAAATAGAGGAAATATTATCTGAAGGTTTAGATGATATTTTTTTAGGATTACCACCTAAAAAACAAGAAGAATTTAAAATAGAAGGAGAGAAAGCGGTTGTAAAAATAAATATTTTATTAACTAAAGCCAAGGTTAGTATTGAAAAAATAATTGATGTAATTAAAAAATGGTTATCAACCATACCCAAGGTTAATAGATTTTTTTTAGAACAAGAAGCTAAAATAAAAGCTGACAGAATAATAAAATTGAAAAAATAATTCTATGAATAATATTCAAAATATCAATTTAAATGAAATTGAATCATCAGGATTTTTTTCTTCTGATTATTTTTATCTGGGAGCTTTTTTTATTGTTATTTTTTTTATTTTTTTATTGATTCGATTTTTTGTCAGATATTATAATATTAGGAGTAAGGACTCCAATCAGTCTATTTTTTTGGTTAGACTTCCTAAAGAAAAACCAAACGAGCAAGATAAAGGTGAGAGCGTTCAACAGTTACAAGAGGAAATTGCTAAGGGAGAAACTGTTTTTGCTAGTATTGGTGGTTTAAGGGCCCAAAGAGGTTTCTTCGCCTGGTTTTTTGGCAGAAACGATAACTTTTCCTTTGAAATTGTTTCTAGTAAAAATAAAATTTCTTTTTATATAACAGCACCAAAAGAAAAATCACTTTATTTAGAACAGCAAATACACGCTCATTATCCAGAAGCTTCGATAGAAGAAGTGGAGGATTATAATATATTTAATCCTCAGGGATATATTTTGGCTGGTTATTTGCAGGCAAAAAGAAGTTTTATTTTTCCATTTTTAGATTATAGTGAGATGGAATCTGATCCGATGAATTCTCTTATTAATGTAATGTCAAAACTAGAATCAGATGAAAGCATTGCTGTTCAATATGTTGTTAGAAGTGCTAAAAAAGGTTGGCATGCCAAGGTTAAAGAAGCCGTTCTTCGTGCCTATAAAAATCAAGATGTTAGCGAAATTTTTAGAATAAGTAGTAATTCTTTTCATAATGCTATTAACTTTTTTATATATGATATAGTTTTAGGAATGTTTGATATGGGCAGACCAGAAAAAGAAAAAGAAGCTGACAACAAAAAGAAAGAATTAACCGAAAAGGAAAGAGAGATGTTAAAAAAAATGGAAGAAAAAAACGCTAAAGCCGGATTAGATGTTAATTTAAGAATAGTTGTTAGTTCTAAAACCAAAGAAAAATCTCAAATGTATTTTGAAAATATTTCTAATGCCTTTAGCGAATATACTTATTATGAATATGGCAATTCATTTAAAAGACCAATTAAGGGTAATCAAGAAGATATAATTAATAATTTTATTTATCGACATTTTATTGATAGTCAAAGTTTTCTTCTTAACACCGAAGAATTGGTGTCGATGTATCATTTTCCTTTATCTCACACTGAAACACCAAATATTGATTGGTTAACGTCTAAAACAGCAGCTGCTCCCAATAATATCCCCAAGGAAGGGGTTCTTTTGGGATTTAATCTTTTTAGAGGTATAAAAACAGAGGTTAGAATTAAAAGAGTAGATCGTCGTAGACATATGTATATAGTTGGTAAATCTGGAACTGGTAAATCTGTTTTGTTAAATAATTTAGCTATTCAAGATATACAAAATGGTGATGGTGTTTGCGTGATGGATCCTAATGGTGACTTAATCGAAGATATTTTGAACAGAATTCCACCAGAGAGAGCTGAAGATGTTATTATTTTTTCACCATCAGACACTGAAAGGCCCTTAGGATTAAATTTATTGGAGTATGATGAAAGATATCCAGAGCAGAAAACTTTTGTTATTAATGAAATGATTGGTATTTTTGATAAATTATATGATTTAAAGGCTACTGGAGGCCCAATGTTTGAACAATATATGAGAAATGCCTTACTGTTGATAATGGATAGTCCTGAAACTGGATCAACTTTAATGGAAATTTCCAAAGTATTAGCCGATGAAGATTTTAGAAGAATGAAGCTTAAAATGTGCAAAAATCAAACAGTTGTTGATTTTTGGCAAAAGGAAGCTGAAAAGGCCGGTGGAGAGGCAGCTTTGGCCAATATGGTGCCCTATATTACCTCAAAATTGACTCCATTTGTTTCCAATGACATGATGATGCCAATTATTGGCCAACAAAAAAGCGCCTTTAATTTTAGGGATTTAATGGACAATAAAAAGATTTTAATGGTTGATCTGCCAAAAGGAGCTATTGGCGAAACCAATGCTTATCTTTTGGGTATGATTATTGTTGGAAAAATTCTAATGGCGGCTCTTTCTCGAACTGACATGCCAGCCGAAGAAAGGAAAGATTTTTATTTATATATAGATGAGTTTCAAAATTTTACAACTAACTCTATTTGTCAAATTTTATCCGAAGCCAGAAAGTACGCTTTGTGTTTAAATATTGCCCATCAGTATATTGGACAGCTTAGCAAAAATCAAGACACTCAAATAAAGGATGCTGTTTTTGGTAACGTTGGAACCATGGTTAGTTTTCGCGTTGGATCAGAAGATGCGGAGTTTTTGGTTAAAGAATTTGCTCCAGTTTTTAATGAATATGATTTAGTAAATGTTGGTCGAGGTGGTTTTGCAAAATTATTGGTTGACGGTCAGGGAACTAGACCATTTTCACTACAAACAGTTTGGCCTCTAATGGGTGATTTTAAGCCAGGAATGTCTCAGAATATCAGACAACTTAGTAGGTATAAATATGGCCAAGAAAGAGGTATTATTTTACGAGAAATAGCTAGCCGAAGAATAGATTAATATGGATATTATTTTTCAAATAAAAGCTTTGATACTTGGAATCGTTCAAGGTTTTACTGAATTTTTGCCAATATCATCAACAGCTCACTTATTAATTTTTACAAAAATTTTAAGAATAGAGCTCGATGATTTTACTAAGAGCTTTATAATCATCATTCAATTCGCTTCTATCTTGGCGGTTGTTTTTTTATATTGGAAAAAAATAATAGATAATTTTTTTCCTTATTTTAAAAAAATCATTGTAGCTTTTTTGCCGACAGCCGTTTTGGGTTTAATCTTCTATAAAATTGTTAAAAATTTTTTGCAGGAAAGCTCTTTAATTATTTCTTTAGCTTTATTTTTTGGCGGGGTATTGATAATAGTATTGGAAAATTATTATTATCAAAAAAATTTAGCATCAACTTCTGTTTTTTCCGAAGAAGATCCCTTAAAAGAAATTAGTTATAAAAAATGTTTTTACATTGGCTTGTTTCAATCTATAGCCATGATTCCTGGTGTTTCCAGGTCGGCGGCTACTATTTTTGGTGGTTTGTTTTTAGGAATTAGTCGTCGAGCAATTGTCGAATTTTCCTTTTTATTAGCCATACCAACAATGGCAGCTGCCACTGGCTTAGATCTATTAAAAACAGAGATAAATTTTAACCAAAGCCAGATATTGTTTCTTTTTTTAGGTTTCTTGAGTTCTTTTTTAGTGGCCATGTTTTCCATTAAATTTTTATTAGCTTTTGTTAAGAAGAGCAATTTTAAACCTTTTGCTTGGTATAGAATATTAATTGGATTATTGACTTTTTTGTTTTTTTGTATTAATATCTGGAGTTAAGTATAAGAGTAAATTAACAATAAAATAATAATAACGATGATTAAAAAAGAGAAAATTATTGATTTTTCGGAATGGACCGTCGCTTTTGATTTTGATGGTACACTAGTAAAAACAACAGAAATTGGGGTTAATAGAATTAAAACTGTTTGTTCAGAGATTGGTTTGCCGTCAAATAAAATGCCTGACAACCAAATTCTCAGATCTTTGTGGGGAATGCCTTATCACGACTTAATACAGGTTATTTCAGATGAACTTCTTTGGAATCAAAGTGAACTTAAGTCTTTTTGGGAGGAAGATACTATTTATGAGCTTCATAAAAATCCAAAACCAAAAAGAAATATTTTTATCAATTCCGGATTAAGATATCTTCATGAGGTTGGGATAGATTTAATGATAATATCTAGCAGGGAAAAGAAATCAATAATTGAAGTGGCAACTGATGCCAAACTGAATTTAGATTTTTTTAAGTTTATTCAGGGAAATGGTTGCCATGATTTTATAAAGCCTGATCCTCGTGTTTTTGATCCAATAAAAAAAAGTTTGAATGATTCAGGTAGAGATATTGGTAAGTTGATATATGTAGGCGACACTGTTAAAGCTGATTTTGAAGCAGCTAAGAAAGCAAATCTCAAATTTGCAGCTATTGCATCTTCATTTATTTCTACTCCAGCTGATTTTATGGCCGCTGGCTTAGATAAAAAGCTTATTTTTACCAACCCGGCTGATTTTTGCATTGATATTGATTTGGTTATAAAATCATATTCTTGATTTTTTAAATCAAAAAACCGCTCTTTAAAGCGGTTTTTTTTATATTATTTTCTGAGCTGTAGTTTTTTTTAAGAAGCAACCTTAATTCCTTTTCCCATGGTCGAATTTAAACTAACATTCTTGATATAAACTCCTTTAGAAGAAGCTGGTTTAGCTCTTTTTATGGCCTCTAAAAGAGTATTGAAGTTCTCCTCTAAAGCTTTATTTTCAAAGCTAACCTTGCCAATTATAGCATGAACATTTCCAGTATCGTCATTTTTAAAGCTTACCTTACCCTTTTTTAATTCAGCCACTGTTTTAGCTGGATTGTTGGTAACAGTTTCGTTTTTAGGAGAAGGCATTAAACCTCTTGTTCCTAATATTTTAGCGATCTTGGCTAAATTTTTCATCATGTCTACTTCGGCAATGGCAATATCAAAATTGGTTTTCTCTGTTTTTTTAATTTCTTCAATCAAATCATCACCACCAACCAAATCAGCACCAGCCTCTTTTACTTCTTTTTCTTTAGCAGAAGAAACAAAAGCAGCTATTCTGACGGTTTTTCCGGTTCCATTTGGTAGACTCACGGCTGATCTTACTTGTTGATCTCCTTTCTTGTTGTCTATACCTAGGCGAAAATGAACTTCGATTGAAGCATCAAATTTGGCTTTATGATTTTTTTTACATATTTCAATTGCTTCAGCAATAGAATAAGTTTTTTCTTTGTCAAAATTTTCCATAGTTTTTTGTGGTGGTAACGAATTAAATTCTCCCACATTAATTATATTATTATTTTATCTCTACGCCCATTTGTCTAGCGGTACCAGCAATAATATTCATGGCAGCTTCTAAATTGTCGGTATTTAAATCAGACATTTTTATTTTAGCTATTTCAGCTAATTGTTCCTTAGTGATAGAACCAACCTTTTGACTTAATGGTTTTCCGGATCCTTTTTGAATTTTAGCAAATTTTTTAATTAATTCAGAAGCCGGAGGGGACTTCATTATAAAGTCAAAAGTTCTATCTTCGTAAACACTAATTTCAACCGGGGTTATTTCTCCCATTCTGTCGCGACTAGCTTCATTGAATTTTGAACAAAAGTCCTGAATGTTTAATCCATGTTGACCTAAGGCTGGACCAACAGGGGAGGCTGGATTAGCTTGTCCGGCTGGTATTTGTAATTTTATTTTGGTTAATAATTTTTTTGCCATATTTTTGTTTTTATATGATTTGAGAAGCGAACTCTAAAGAGTTCCAAATCTTTATACTTTTTTAATTTGTAAAAAATCCAATTCAACTGGAGTCTCTCTGCCAAACATTGATACATTAACTTTAATTTTGCCCTTAGCTTCATCAATATTGGTTATTTTTCCTTCAAAGTTTTTGAATGGTCCATCGGTTATTTTTACAACCTCTCCTTCAACAACGTCTATTTTAAACTTTGGTTCTTCAACCCCCATTCTTTTCATTAATCCTTGTACCTCTTTTTCACTGATTGGGGTTGGAACAGTTCCGACACCTATAAAACCAGTAACATTGGGAGTGTTTCTAACTATATACCATGACTCATCAGTAACAATCATTTCAACTAAGACATAGCCAGGAAATATTTTTTCCTCAATAACTTTTCTTTTTCCGTTTTTTATTTTTATTTTCTTTTCTGTTGGAACTAAAACGTTAAAAATTTTATCTCCAGCATCTAGAGTTTCTATCCTTTGTTTTAAATTGTGGGCAACATTTTCTTCGTAACCAGAATAAGTATGAAGAACATACCATCTTTTGCCCTGGTCTAGATTTTGTTTAGCCATATTTATTATTTAATTAAAAATTCTAAACCTAAATTGAAGATGAAATCAAGACCACCCAAAAACACAGCCGTTGCCAAGCTAACTCCAACTACTAACAATGTGTAGTTGTAGGTTTCTTTTTTTGTTGGCCAGCTTACTTTTTTCAACTCAATTATAGAATTTTTTATATAATTACTGAATTTGCTCATATTTTTTAAATTAAAAAAGCCTTATTTGGCTACGAGTACATAATAATAAAGAAAAAAATAAAAGTCAACACCTTTTATTGATTTTTTTATATTAATATAGTATTATAATTTTAGTTAAAATAATAAAAAACATTAAATATTATGGTTAGTCCTAATTTGACAAAAAAGCAGGAAAGTAGTTTTGATGTGGATTTAGATATAAAAAGGCTTTTTCAAATAGTTTATACCGAAAAGAACAATTTAAACAAATCTAAAAACAAAGAAGCTAATATTAGTGTTTCTACAATGGGATCAAAGTTGGCTTTTTTTTATGAAAAATTAAGAAATGCCGTTGATTATGATGATGATTATTTGCTTCGAAAAAATGCCATTAAAAGAATATTGAAAAGACAAATATTAATTGAGGGTGTTATTAAAAAATCAGAAAGTGAAGACATTTCTTCTCATTTGTTGACTGAACTAATCCAAGCTGGTTATTTACCTAACAACTCAATTCCAGAAAAAAAGATTTATGAAATCGGAGAGATAATAGATAAGTATATAAAACTTAAATATTATAGTTTTCAAAAGGAAAGTTTTTTTTCTATTTTGTCTGAGTCTTTCGGGTTTAGAAATAAAAGGAAGAGAACTAGTAAGGCTAAAAAGATTTTAATTAATTGGGTCATATCTTTAGCTGCCGCTGAAATTGAAGAAAATTTATCAGAAGATTCTGTTAAAAAAGAAATGGTTAGTAAGATGTTTGAAATTTTAAAGGATAATATAAAAATTCCTAGAGATTTGCCATTTGAAAATGATTTGGATGTTCAAATATATTTAAGCATCTGTCGCAATTTTCTTCGTTATGACAATGATCTTTTAAATTTAATTGCTTTTAAATATTACAATAAAAATTGGAAAAAAGCCGATGATGATAAAATAATTAAAATTTCTGAAAAAATTGATAAGCTATACTTGGCTGTTTCTAACCAATTAAAGCATCCCCTAATTAAACAAGTTGATAAAATAGTTAAATCTTATTCTTTATATTTTTCCATTTTGCGAGAGGCTATAGATGAAAATCCTTTGAAAGTTTATGAGTTTGCTGTTAGCAACTATAAGGCTTTCATGAGTTTTATTAAAGAAATTAGTCAAAGAAGATATAAAAAAATAAGAAAAAAACTATGGTCTTCTGGTTGGCGAAGTATAATTTATATATTTTTAACAAAATCGATTTTTGTTTTTGCTCTAGAGATTCCAGCTATTAAATTTTTTGGAGAACAATTAAATCCAATATCTTTAAGCATCAATGTAGCTTTTCCGGCCGTGCTTTTGTTTGCCATGATACTTTTCACTTGGAGTCCTGCCAAAGAAAACGAAAAAAAGATACTCGAAGGAATAGAGGAGATTGTTTTTACCGAAAAAAGACAAAAATATTCCATGATTTTAAGAAAACCAGCCAAAAGAAGTTTTTTTATGGACTTTGTTTTTAATCTTCTTTACATCACTGGATTTTCAATAACTATATATTTTATTATAAAGGGCTTAACTTTAATCGATTTTAATTGGGTTAATATTACTATTTTCTTATTCTTTTTAACTTTTGTTAGTTTTTTCAGTTTTAGAATAAAAAGAGAAACAAAAAGATTCATAATAGTAGAGCATAAAGATGGTTTTATTAGTTTTTTGTTTGATTTCTTTTATATGCCGATAGTTGCTACTGGAAAATTTTTATCAGACAACGTTTCTAGAATTAATATTTTTATTTTCATTTTAGACTTTATTATTGAAGCGCCATTTAAGGTGTTTGTAGAAATATTTGATGATTGGGTTAAATATGTAAAAGAAAGAAAGGAAGATTTAATCAATTAATTTTTTATGAGTTTATATTTAGTAGCAACTCCTATTGGTAATTTAGAGGATATAACTTTAAGAGCTTTAAGGACTTTAAAAGAGTCCGATTATATTTTAAGTGAAGATACTAGGGTGGCAAAAAAACTTTTAGATCATTATCAAATAAAAAAACCTTTAATATCTTTTCATCATCATACTTCGGAAAGTAAATATAAAGAAGTTTTGTCTTATTTGCAAAAAGGTTTAAATATATCTTTTGTTAGCGATGCTGGCACGCCAGCCATCTCTGACCCAGGTGGTCTTTTGATTGATTTTATTAGAAGAAATGATCCAGAAATTTTTATTGAACCAATACCAGGAGCTTCGGCCTTAACAGCGGCTATTTCTGTTTCTGGTATTAAAATTGATAAGTTTTTATTTTTTGGTTTTTTACCACATAAAAAAGGAAGAAATAAAATGATAGATGAGATTTTATCTAGTAAATATCCAGTTGTTTTGTTCGAGTCAAAACATCGAATTCTAAAGTTGTTAGAAGAAATCTCCTCAACTTCTTCGAGTAAAAAAATTATGATATTTAGAGAACTTAGCAAAATGCACTATAGTTTTTATGATGGTAGCGCCAAGGAATTACTAGCCAGATTTAAAGAGGGCAAGGATTCTTTAAAGGGAGAGTTTACCGCTATTATTTATTAATTTTAAATATTTTTTTATGATTGACATTATTCTTTTGATTTTTTTATCACTTTTTGTTATTTATGGTTTTTATGTTGGTCTAGTTCGAATGGCCTTGAATTTATTAGCTTCAATACTGGGTATAATTTTATCTATAAAATTTTATGATGCTTTTTATGAATTATTTCCATTTATTGGCTTTGGTTCAGATTCGCTTGGTAAAGTTATATCTTTTATCGTTGTTTTAAGTATAATTTCTTTTATTTTGAGCTTTGGTTTTAAATTATTAGGAAAAATTTTAAAAATAATAACCTCTTTACCGGTTATTTCATTGGCCAATAGATTGGCTGGTGGTGCTTTCGGATTAATTCAGGGATTGTTTATAATCGGCGCTATTCTTTTTGTTTTATCTTACTATGCAGTCTTAAATGGTTTATTAAATTTTGTTATTTCAAACTCAGAAATATCACCTGTTTTTATTAAAGCTGTTTATTGGTTAAAACCTTTTATACCAGAGGCTCTGAAAGTTTTGCAATCAGCGATTATCTAAATTTTTATTTAAATAATTTTTGTTTGCCAAAAATAAATTTTTTGATTAAAATAATAAAGTTAGTTGTTAGCTTTTTTTTGTTGATTTTAACATAACTGGAAATTGCCAGTTTATTTTTAAAGTCTTTAAAGAAGGAGTAGTATAAGATTAATAATAATTGTAAATAATTATGACTGATAAAGGTAATAAAAAAAACAAAATTAAGAATATTATTAAAAATATTTTGTTTGTTTTTCTAGGCGTTTTTATTTTATTAGTGGCTTTTTTAAGTGGAGCTAGTTTGGCGGTTGAAAACAATGTAGTTAAAAAAGTCGCCGAAAAAAATGTTATTTTTTTAGGGCGTTTGTCTGGGAAATATAGCAAAGTTGATAATCAAATAGCTCAAAATATAGATTTTGGTTTGTATTGGGATGTTTGGGATGCAATGAAAGAACTTTACGTTGATAAAGATCAGATTTCTGACAAACAGCTTTTTTATGGCTCACTAAAGGGTTTGGTTAACTCCTTAGAAGACCCTTATTCTGAGTTTATGGACCCCCAACTCACAAAAGAGTTTGAAGAAGACATGTCGGGCTCTTTTGAGGGTATTGGCGCCGAAATTGGTATTAGAGACGGTATTTTGACCGTAATTGCTCCTTTAGAGGGAACACCGGCTCAAAAGGCTGGATTAATGTCTGGTGACAAAATACTAGAAATAAATGGCGAAAGCACCAAAGACATGAATATTGATCAAGCGGTTAGTAAAATAAGAGGACCGAAGGGAACAGAAGTAGTTTTAAATATTTTTCGAACTGGTTTAGAGGATTTTAAGGACATTAATATTATTAGAGATACTATTGTTATTAAAAGTGTTTCTCTTGAAATTTTAGATAATAATATTTTTTTAATTAAAATAAATGCCTTTAATGATGATACGGAATATCTTTTTTCTGATTTTGCTAAACAAGCTTTTGACAATAAGGCCAAGGGTGTTATTCTTGATTTAAGGAATAATCCCGGTGGTTATTTAGAAACTTCAGTTAATGTTTTAGGTGAATGGATAAATGGTGAAGTGGCTTTAGCAGAGAGATTTACTGATGGTCATGAAATGGAATACATTGCCAAAGGCAATAATTATTTAAAAGATATACCAACCGTTGTTTTAATTAATTATGGAAGCGCTTCAGCCTCGGAGATAGTTTCTGGAGCTTTGCAGGATTATGGTAAAGCTAAAATAATTGGAGAAAAGAGTTATGGCAAAGGTTCGGTTCAAATGGTAAAAAATATAAAAGATGGATCTTCTTTAAAAATAACCATAGCTAAATGGTTAACCCCCAAAGGTCAAGACATAAATAAAGAAGGAATAAAGCCAGACGAGGAAGTAAAATTAAGTTTAGAGGATTTTGAAAATGACATCGACAATCAATTAAACAGAGCCTTAGAAATATTAAATCAATAATTAAAATATATAAGTTAATGTTATGAAAAAAGCGAAAACTAAGTTTATATTTGTGGTTGGTGGGGTGATGTCTGGGGTCGGTAAGGGCATAACCACTGCTTCAATTGCTCAAATTTTATCAAACAAGGGGTATAATGTTAGCGCTATTAAAATTGATCCTTATATTAACGTTGACGCTGGAACCATGAACCCAGTTGAACATGGTGAGGTGTTTGTTACTGATGATGGTGATGAAACCGATCAAGATATTGGAAATTATGAAAGATTTTTAAATAAAAATATTAATAAGGAAAATTACATGACCACTGGTCGTGTTTATCAGTCAGTTATTTCAAGAGAGAGAAATCTTGAATATGAAGGAAAGTGTGTTCAAGTTATTCCACACATTCCAATGGAAGTTAGGGATAGAATTAAAAAAGCAGCTGAAAAAACAAAGGCCGAAATAGTAGTTATTGAAATTGGTGGAACCGTCGGTGAATATGAGAACCTTTTATTTTTAGAAGCAGCTAGAGTAATGAAATTAAAAAATCCTGAGGATGTTTTATTTGTAATGGTTTCTTATTTACCCATACCAAATAAAATAGGGGAAATGAAAACTAAACCCACACAGCATGCTGTTAGAAGCCTGAATACAGCTGGAATACAGCCAAATTTTATAGTTGCTAGATCGGAAAGGGATATTGATGATGTTCGTAGGGGAAAAATAGCTATCCATTGTAATGTTTCTAAGGAAGATGTTATTGCTGCTCCAGACATAGATTCAATTTATGAAGTTCCTGTTAATTTTGAAAAAAATAATTTTGGTAATAAAATATTAAAAAAATTAAATTTAAAATCCAGAAATACATCAAAAGGTAAAGAAAATTCAAAGAAATGGTTAGAAATGATTGATAATATAAAAAATACCAAAAAAGAGGTTAAGGTAGCAATTGTTGGTAAATACTTTGCTACCGGAGATTTTTCTCTGGGTGATTCTTATATCTCGGTTATTGAAGCTATCAAACATGCCGCTGCTTATAATAAAATAAAAGTTAGTTTAGAGTGGATTGGAACTGAGGATATCGAAAAAAATGGTTTAAAAAGTTTAAAGAATTTTGCTGGAGTCATCGTTCCTCAAGGATGGGGAAGTAGGGGTTCAGAAGGAAAAATAGAAACCATTAGATATTGTCGTGAAAATAAAATACCTTATCTTGGTTTATGTTATGGTATGCAAATGGCTGTAATTGAATTTGCCAGAAATGTCTGTAATTTGAAAGATGCTACTTCTGAAGAAATAAATTCAAAGAGTAAAAATAAGGTTATTCATATCATGCCAGAACAAGCAGAATTAATTAAAAAGAGAGGTTATGGTGGAACTATTCGCTTGGGCTCTTGGCCATGTAAAATGGTTAAAAATACTAGATTAGAGAAGGCATACGACAAAATGGGATTTAAAGATGTGATAAACGAGAGACATCGTCATCGCTATGAATTTAATAATGATTTTAGAGAATTATTTGAAAAAAATGGTTTAACAATATCTGGCACATCTCCTGACGGTAAAATTGTCGAAGCCATAGAAATAAAAGATCATCCTTTTTTTGTTGGAGTTCAATTTCATCCAGAATATATTTCTAGGCCACTAAATCCGCATCCTTTGTTCGTGGAGTTTGTAAGAGTTCTTAAAGGATTAAAATAAAAAATAGATAAGAACTTTATAAAAAAAAGAGGGAAGGCTTCAAAGCTTTCCCTTTTTGTTTTTTTGTTTGGAAACGATTAATTGGTTGTAAAGGTAACCATGTTGTCGATACCGTTATCAACTGTTAAACCGTAACGTAGAAACCAGGTCCAAGTAGAGCCAGTTCTTTTTGCTAAATTATACTTCAATGTATGCCCGATTTGTGATCGTATCGTATAATGTATATACCCATTTTCTATTTTTGTAATAGTGTAGGTAGCATCATTAGAGACGTTGGTGTAAATAGTTACACCTCCGGGACCAACATGAGGTATGGCAAATGAACTAATATCGAGTGGGTTGGGATCGGTTTGACTCCCATCCAAATGCATTCTGAATGTGTAATCATAAACATTTGTAAAACCACTGACAGCAGCTCTTCCCAGGCTTTCAACTTGTTTAGGGGCTGGATAACCGGGCCAAGTATATGAACTAGTCCCATTTCCATCATCTTCTAAATACTTCCATTCTTCTTTTTCACAGCCGCTAGAAAGGGCTGCCAACACCAGAAGTAGTGCAAACATTTTTCTCATTTTTTAGGCCCCTCCACGGCCTTATTTTATTATTAAAAAACTATTATTTGTATAAATTAATTATATTTTCGGTTATTTTTTCCCAATTATACTCAACTAATAGATCATTATAACTATTTTCTATCATTTTGTCAATACCTAAATCATTTTTGTGATTTAAAAATATTTCCAATTTATTCTTTAAATCTTCTACATTTTTATTTTCAAAAATTAAGGCATTATTTTCGACAACCTCCTTGTTAGCATCTATACTACTAACTAACAATGGCAATTTAGCTGATATTGCCTCTAGCAAAGATATAGAAAGACCTTCAGCTTCTGAAGCCTGAACAAATAGGGCAGCGTTAGAAAATAATTCAGCTAGAGTGTCACCAACCTGTGTTCCTGCAAATATTATATTTTTATTGTTTTCAGCCTTTTCTTTTAGTTGTTCCAGAAAATCACCATCACCAACTATAACTAATTTTTTATTAGTTTCTATTTTTTTATAAGCCTCAACTAGATATTCCAAGCCTTTGTTTTTTACAATTCTAGAAACAGATAAAATGTAGGAGTCTTTTTCTAGATCCCAAAGTTCTTTAATTTTACTAACCGGTTTATTATCTATTTGTCTGACTCCATTTGGAATGTATTCTACTAATCTTTGATATTTATTTTCAACATATTTTTTTAAACTTTTAGAAACAACAATCACTTTATCAGCCAAACGACAGCCGATTCTTTCGCCAAGCATTAAATATAATTTAGCTATTTTACCCCATTTAGTGTTGTAATAACATTGACTATGAAAAGTAAAAATAACCCTTGTTTTTGGTTTAAATAACTTAATTAACCAAATTAGAGATGCTGGTCCAATAGAATGAAAATGAATAACATCAGCTTTTCTTTTAAATATAAAATCAAGACAAGCTAAAAAAGTATGGCTAATAGCATCTAAGTTTTTTGAATTTAAACTTGGTAGTGGTATAAGTTTAATACCTTTATATTCTTTTACATTCTTATCACTATAATTATGTCTGGTGTAAGCAAAAACCCCATGTCCTTTTTTAACTAACTCAATAGCTAAATTTTCAACATGATTTTCTACGCCACCAGAAGTGGCTGGTATTCCTTTTTGTCCAATTATATATATTTTCATACCATTATTTTAACCTCAAATTCTAGCATATTTATAAAAAAATGTCAATAGGTTATTTTGGCAACAAAAAAGGGCTTTTTCAGCCCTTTTTTTTATTATTTTAGCTCTATAACCATTTCTTTTTTTTGAAAAAAACCAACATTAACAAACCGGACAGGGAACTCCACATTATAATTCTTAAAAATAACTGAATGTTTTCTTCTGGTGGAGATGGATTAAAATTCATTCCGAAAAGATTAATAAATAAATTTAAAGGCATAACAATAACCGAAACTATAGTTAAAGTTTTCATGATATTGTTTATTCTATAGCTACTAACCGATTCGCTGGTGTCGTGCAGTGATTCAATGATTTCTTTTTGTATATCAGAAAATTCCCAAATTCTTTGACTGTGTTCGGCTAAGATATCATAATAATTTTTTATTTGTTCTTGAGGAACTAGACTGCTTTCCATTTCTGTTAATTTCTTCATGATATTTTTGTGATTCTGAATTATTCTTCTGATGTTAATAATATTTCTTTTTAATGTTAACAACTGAGATGTTGTTTCTTGCAATCTATTTTCAAAGATACTTTTTTCTACTCGACTAATTTCAATATTATTTTCATCTAAAAGGGAATAGGAGTCTTGAATTAATTTTTCTAAAATTTCATAGAGTAAAATAGCAGATGATTCTAGCTTATAACTTTCAGAAAAAATTTGTTCATCTTGGCAATATTTAAAGAATTCTTTTAAAGCTTTTGTCTTTCCATCGTGAAGAGTTATTAAAAAACCGTGACCAATAAAAAATTCTATTTCTCCTGGCAGAACTTTTCCATTATCCATTACGGGGAAGTGTAGAGTTATAAAAAGATAATTTTTACCACCATAAATCATCGGTCTTTGAGTGGTTATGTTAACTAAGGACAACTCTAAATGTTTGTCATCAAAACCAAATTTCTTTTTGAGATAAGTTATCTCTTTTTTTTCTGGATCTAAAATATTATACCATTCAACCTTCCTTGGTAGAGAGGGATTATCGATGGTTATTTTACTTATTTTTTTTGATATTTTTTCAAAATTTTCAGACATATTTTTTTTCTTATTTATATTCTAATTTTAACAAATAACGATTTTTTTGTCTAATTTTCAAAATAAAAAAACCCTTTTGGAAAAGGGTTTTGTAAAGTTTTGTAAACAAGCTAATAAGCAAAAGAAAATCCTTGAACCGCTACATTATACATACCACTCAAAGACATGTATGGATCGGGAACAAAATTTATTCCATCCATATATCCATACTGTACAATTCTTTGATTAAAGGTTGTATGAGCTGGTAAAACGGGGTGGATTCTGCCATCCGTTTGAGTTATTGGTAATTCCGTCCAAGTAGTGTCTGTTATTAGTTTGTGTCTCCACATGTTTGTTTGTGGCGATGCTAATATATAAAGTGGTATTTCGCCAAAAACTAATGTTCCCATTAAAACAACAGGGATTGGTCTGCCATAATCTCCAGCTCCAGTTTGAATTCCGGTTAGTGGAGTAAAAACTGTTCCAACTTGATAAACTCGACCATTGTCATAGATGAACTCAGCAACATTGTTGTCTGTTGGATCCTGACACCTCCAAACACTAGATGTGTCAATTTCTGTCCAAATTTCTGAAACACCATCTAGATAACCAATATTTGTTTTTCCCCTGCCAGGTATCATTCCATTTGGAGCAATATCAAAATACCATTCTATTGAATCAGTCCCATAAAAGTAAACTTGATTGTAAAAAGCAGGAAATGGGTTATAAACTATTCCACTAAAACCAAATAACCTAAAAAGTGTTTCTGTTCCATCAAAAATTACTGGCCTATTAACTCTCCAGTAATATCTAAAAACATTACTAGAGTCAATGTATTCCGATCTAACGGGTTCTGGTTGCACAATCAAGGCTTCATCCAGTGAACTAACAACTGATACAGTCATAAACCATTCAAAACCGTAGGGAGGAGGATTAAAAGCTCTGATAGTGTATGTGCCTAATTGTTGAAAGGTAAAGCTTATCATTTCCTTCCCAATTATAGTAGTGTCGAGGCCGATAGCGGGATTGGTTATTTGCCAATTAATAGCCGTTAACGGTTCTGTTCCCCAAACACCAGTAACTCCGGTGCCATATATTGTATAGTTTGCACCGTTTTCGATTACCGAATTTGTAGCCTTAGCAGAATTTGAAGCTTTTTGATTTTTACTTAGCGGTTCTATTATGCCAGTTTTTAATTTTTGACTTTGCTGGGTATTGAAGTGTATTTTTAACATCAAAGGTGTTTCAAACTCTTCTTTACCACAAGCAAAAACAATTAAAGCAATAGCAACTGCCAACAAAACGCTTGTTGTTAATGTTCTTTTTTTCATTTTGCGGTTCCTCCATATTTGATTTAGTTAAACAAAAAGTTCTCATTAATGATATAATACCTTTTTAGGCATCATTACATTTAATAATAAATAAAATAAAATGTCAATAGTAGACAATATTTTTAGTCTATAGTCAAGTCAATTATTTACTTGAAAATATAAATAATATATAATAAAATCGTAAATCTAAAAATATAATTAATTTTTTATGATTAATGTTTTAGGGGTGGATATAGAAAACGACTTAACAAAAAACAGTGTTTTGGACAAATTTTTATTTTTTTTAGATTCAAATGAACAACATTATATAGTTACGCCAAACCCAGAAATAGTTTTGCAAGCTCAAATAGATGAAGAGCTTTTTTATATTTTAAATAAAGCTGATTTAGCCCTGGCTGACGGCTTTGGTCTTAAAATTGCCGCTTTTTTGAATGGGAAAAAATTAATAAGAACTAGTGGTTCCGATATTTTGCCAGATTTATTGAAACTGGCCGAAGAAAAAAATAAAAAAGTTTTAATTGTAAATAGAGAAGATGGTCTTTCTAGCGAAAATGATATTAAATTATTTTTAGAAAATAATTATCCTAATTTAAATTTTTTAATAAAAAGCACTGACATTCGATTTATTATACCGCCCAGACGTCATCTTTTAAATATAAAACACAATAAAAAATATAACTTTTTAGAAAATTTAGTAAATAATTTTAAAGAAAAAATAAACAAAGGTTTTGATACTCTAACTAATTTAAATAAGAATGATCTATTTAATTTTGAAGCTGACATTTTAATTTGTAATTTTGGTGCTCCTTATCAAGAAAAATTCATTTTTCATAATATAAAAAAAATACCAACTGTAAAATTAGCAATAGGTCTTGGTGGTTCTTTTGATTTTTTAACTGGAAAAATAAAGAGAGCCCCAAAAATAATGAGACTTGTTGGATTAGAGTGGTTATGGCGATTATTTAAACAACCCAAAAGATTAAAAAGAATTTTTAGAGCGGTTATTATTTTTCCTTTAAAACTTTTACATTGGAAATTTATTAGTCCTTTTGTTTATAGAAAAAATGTTGCTTGTTTGTTGTATAAAAAAGAAAATTTAAATTACACCGCCCTAGAAAATAAAAACAGAAATCACTTAGATTTTTATCAAATATTATTAGTAGAAAGAAGTGAGGAGCCTGGGCACTGGCAAATTCCTCAGGGCGGATTAGATAATCAGGAAATTAAAATAGCAGGAACTCGAGAGCTTTATGAAGAATTAGGAATCAGTGATTTTACTCCCAAAAAAATATATAAAAATGTATTCAAATATAGAGTTAATCGTAAAGGACGTTATGGTTTTAAGGGACAAAAACAAGGTCTGTTAATAGCCGAATTTCATGGGAAAGACACTGATATTGACCTTAATTTTTGGGATCATCGAGATTTTAAATGGGTTAGAGCTAGTGAGTTCGTAAATAGTGTTCATCCAGTAAGACGTAAAGCTTCGGAAGTATTTTTAGAAAAATTTATTGATTATATTAAAACATCAGAATTAAATTAATTAAAAAAATATATGAATAAAATTAGATTAAGATTTGCTCCATCACCAACTGGTTTTTTACATATTGGTAATCTACGATCAGCTTTGTTTGGCTATTTTTTAGCTAAAAGTTTGGGGGGTGATTTTATTTTAAGAATTGAAGATACCGACCAAAAAAGAGAAGTGGAGGGAGCTACTAAGAGTTTACTGGATATTTTATCTTGGGTTGGAATAGAGTTTAGCGAAGGTCCACATGTCGGCGGTAGTTACGGTCCTTATATTCAAACTCAAAGAATAGAAATTTATCAAAAATACATCAAAGAGCTTTTGGATAGGGGCGAAGCTTATCATTGTTTTTGCAGTGCTGAAAGATTAGAAGAAATGAGACAAAAACAGCAAGAAAATAAAGAAGCACCAAAATATGATGGTCGTTGTCGAAATTTAAGCAAAGAAGAAGTTGAACAAAAAATAAAAAACGGGGAAAGCTATGTGATTAGACAAAAAATTCCACAAAGTTGCTGTGTAGAAGTTCACGATGAACTTAGAGGTAAAATAGTTTTCAAATCAAACGACTTAGATGATCATGTTTTGATCAAGTCCAATGGTATTCCAACTTACCAATTTGCTAATATAGTCGATGACCATTTAATGGAAATAAGCCATGTAACTCGTGGTGATGAATGGTTATCTAGTTTCCCGAAGAATGCCTTGCTTTATAAATCTTTTGGCTGGCAGATGCCAAAATATGTTCATTTACCTTTAATTTTAAACAAAAGCGGTGGCAAACTTAGCAAAAGACAAGGGGATGTTTTCGTAGAAGATTATCGTGCCAAGGGTTATTTGCCAGAAGCAATTGTTAATTTTTGTGCACTTCTTGGTTGGCATCCAAAAAATGATCAGGAAATTTTATCAATGGATGAAATTATTAAAAACTTTTCTCTTGATGGAATGGGAATAAGCCCGGCTGTTTTTGATTTAGAAAAATTAGATTATTTAAATGGTTATTATATTAGACAAAAATCGGTTAAGGAATTAAGTGAAATGTGCAAACCTTATCTTTTTAAAGATGGCCTTATAACTGAAAAAACTAAGGATGATGATATCTATAAAATAGTTGAGATAAGTCAAGAAAGACTAAAAAAAATAGAAGATATTAATTCTATGACTCACTATTTATTTATGGATGAAATAGTTTATGAAGAAAATCTATTAATTTGGAAAAATTTAAGTCTGGAAGAGGTAAAGAATAATTTAAGCGAAGTTTATAATATTTTAGAAGAAATTAAAGAAGATGAATGGAAAAAGAATGTATTAGAAGAAAAAGTTTTTAATTGGATTAAAGAAAATGATAAAAAAAATGGTGATTATTTATGGCCACTAAGAGTTTCACTTTCGGGACAAAAAAATAGCCCAAATCCATTTGAATTGGCTTGGGCGCTTGGTAAAGAAAAAAGTTTAGAAAGAATTAAGAGGGCTACAAAAAAATAAAACAAACTATTTCGATAAAGGAGCAAAGCTTAAACGATGAATGGGGCAGGGTCCTAATTTATTGATCATGTCTAAATGAAGTTTAGTTCCATATCCTTTGTGTTTGGAAAAAAAATATTCAGGATATTTTTTGTCTAATTCTTCCATCATGAAATCTCGACTAACTTTGGCTATAATTGACGCCATAGCAATACTAAAAACTAAATCATCGCCAGAAACAATAGCTTCTTGCTTTATTTTTATTTTAGGAATTGTTAATTTTCCATCTACTAAAATAATATCCGGACTTATTTTAGTATTATCTAAAGCTTTCTTCATTGACAGAAAAGTTGCTTGTAAGATGTTTATCTTATCGATTATTCTATTATCACAGACCCCGATTTGAACAGCCTTAACACTTTGTTTAATAATAGGGAATAATTCTAACCTTTTTTTGTGATTTAGTTTTTTAGAGTCTTTGACTTTTTCTAGTTCTGGTGTTATCTTAAAATGTTCATCAATTATAACACAAGCACTTACTACTGGGCCGGCCAAAGGACCCCTTCCGGCTTCATCAATAGCAGCTATTAAATTATAACCTTGTTTAAACAACCCTTCTTCTTTTTGCAAATTCATAATCAATTGATTATAATAATTATATTAATATTATAACATAATTTATAAAAATATGAACCAATTTGAAAACGTCACTTTTAAAAAAGAAAGTATTAGTGGAGCTGATAAAGCTATTTTTCAAAAAATAAAAAGTCTAATTGATTCTAAGAGTGATTTTAGAATTTTTACCAAAGAAAATAAAATTGATTTTGATAAAATTGATATGGATCTAATTGGAACTTTCGAGAGTTGTCAATATCCAGTTTTAAGCAATTTAGCTTATAAATTAGAAGACTATCTTGAAGAAATAGAGGATAAAAAAGATAAAGTTTTAAGCGAAGAAGAGAAAAAAATGGTTTTGAATGGTCTTTATAATGTAATTAAAGAGGGGTTTGATCAAATTCTTAACTAAATGGAATTAAATTCAGAACAACGAAATATAGTTAATAATATTTTTGGAGCATATTTAATTAATGCTTCTGTTGGAACTGGAAAAACGACTGTTTTAACCGAAAGAATTTTAGAGGCAATAAACCAAGGTGTTAAACCAGACGAAATCTTGGCCCTAACCTTCACAAACAGGGCGGCCGATGAAATGAAGTCCAGGATTAAAGAGAAAATTGATGATAAAAATATTTTTGATGCTTTAACAGTTTCAACTTTTCACTCTTTTTGCGTTTATTTTATTAAAATGGAATCTAAAAAAATCGGGATATCAACCGATTTTTTAATTTTTGACGAAGAAGAGCAGGTTGAGTTGGCTAAAAATATTTTAAATGAAAAAAATAAAATTTTTGTTGATAAATCAAGAGATGTTTTAAATATATTAGATGATTTTTATAAATATCGTTTATCGTCTTTTCAAGTTGATATCGGTCACAATATTCCTTTAAAAAAGATAAACCCAGAGATACTTCTTTTTGGTGAAGAATATTTAAAAAAATTAAAAGAACTTAATGCTCTTGATTTTAATGAATTAGTTTTGGTCGTTTTGAAATTATTATTTCAAGACAAAGAAGTTAATGATCGCTGGTCTAACCGTTTTCGCTTTATTCAACTCGATGAATTTCAAGATACGCATATTTCAGAGTATCTAGTTATTAAAGAATTGGCCAAAAAACATAAAAACGCAGCCCTAATTGGCGATATAGATCAAACCATATATAGCTTTCGTGATTCACGTCCTGTTTTTATTTCCGAATTATTTAGAAATCATTTTAAGCCGGTTAAAGAATTTTCTTTGAACATCAACTATCGTTCCGACCCTAAATTAATTGGAGCTTTTATTTCCGTTTTAAATAAAATGGAAGAAGCTAAAACCAAAGAATTAAATAGTGAGTTTAACAAAAAAAAGAGTGAAGAGGATAGACCAATAAAAATTTTTGATGGTTATAGTTTTAAAGAAGAGGTTTTGTGGACAATTGAAAATATTAAAAAAATAAAAGCTACTGACAATAAATCAAAAATAGCAGTTTTAACTAGATCAAACTTTCTAATTGGTAAAGTGTCAGAAATTTTTTCGGAAAATAATATTTCCTTTTTAACGGTTGATCAATATGATTTTTTTAGACGCCAAGAAATTAAAGATATTTTTGCTTATTTAAAAATTTTATTAAATAAATCAGATTTATTATCAGCTAAAAGAGTTATTGAGAGACCAGCTAAAAATATTGGGGATGAAACCTTAAAGAAAATAAAAGACGAGGGTCAAGATTGCGGCATTAATTTATCTGATTTTTTGAATTTTAAAAATTATAATTTCAAAGAACCATTTTCTGAATTGATAAAAGAAAAAAATAACGGTCGAATAATTGTTTTTGATACAGAAACAACTGGAATTAACCCGGCCAAAGATAATATTGTTCAAATTTACGCTCGTGAAATTATCAATGGTCAGTTAGGAGAAGAATTTCATTATTATCTAAAATCGGACAAATCAGTCGGCTCTTCTTATTTTGTTCATAAAATAAGCGATGAATTTTTACAAGAAAAGGGAAGCGATCCCGAAAAAATTTTGTTGGCTTTTAAGGAGTTTGTTGGCAATTCAGTGGTCGTTGGTCATAATATCACTTTTGATATTAACATGGTTAGAGAAAATTCAAAAAGATATAATTTAAATTTTGAATTCAAGAATTATTACGATACTCTAGATTTATCTAAAAGATTTTTAAATCTTGATAATTATAAGTTAGGAAATATAGCAAAAAAACTAAATTTTCAAATGGCTACTCACAGTGCTGATGATGACGTAGCCACAACTATTGAGTTGTTAATGTTTTTAAGTAATAAATTAGAAAAAACCAGTTTTGCCAGGGAGGCTGTTTGGAACAAATTCAAGGCTAAATTTATTGGTCTAAGTTCTGATATAAATAATTTAGAAAAACAAATAGATAAATTGAGACCAGCAGATTTTTTAGATTTTATTTGGAAAGAGTCTGGCTTGGCTAACCACTATGAAAAAGACGGTAACTTTGAACAAAGAAAAAAATCTTATCAAACACTAAAAACTTTTTTCGAAAACAGGGACGATCTTGATTTGCCAAACAGAACATCTTTATATAATTTAATTCATTACTCTGGTTTGGTAAAAAATATTGATTTTTTGGGAATTGAAAATGGTAGAATACCGGTAGTAACCATTCATCAGGTAAAGGGCTTAGAATTTGATTATATTTTTTTATTGGGATTAAATGAAGGTATTTTTCCATTTTTTAAAACAGATAATTATGAGGAAGAAAAAAGACTTTTCTATGTTGCTCTAACCAGAGCCAAGAAAAAAGTCTTTTTATCTTATAGTAAGTTTAATTATTACAATTATCCAGTGGCTAAAAGTCGTTTAATAGATATGATTGATGCTGATTTTGTTGAAAATATTTAAAAAAGATGATATAATTACAGTATGAGTAAAAAAATTTTAGTTTTTTGTTTGTTTTTATTTTTTTTAGGGTTTTTTGTCAAAAGCTCTAGTTTTGTTTTGGGCCAAACAATTGACGATATTGACCAGGAAATTAAGACTTTAAATAATCAGATAGAAGGACAAAGAAAGCAGTTAGAATCGGTACAAGAACAACAAAAACAGTATACGGCTTTAATAAAAAAGAAAGAACAAGAACAAGATAGTCTTAAAAATCAACTAGAAATATTAGATGATCGAGCGAAGGTGGTTGAATTGGAGATTGAAGAGGTTAAAATAGAAATAAGTAAAAACAATCTTGAAGCAAAAAAAATAGCGATTGATATTGATAATAATAACAACAAAATAAACAAAGAAAAAAATCACATATCAGATTTACTTAAGTTGTTGTATAAACAAAATAAAACAACCCCGATAGAGATAATACTTCTAAATGACTCCTTAACTGATTTTATTGATCAGGTAAAATATTTAGAAAATACCAATAGTGAGGTTAGTAAAAGCTTGGTTTCGTTAAAGGATTTAAAAGAGCAACTAGAAAAACAAGAAGAAATATTGAAAGAGAAGGAAAAAAAATTACAAGAATTAAAAGATGAGCTAGAAAAAAAACAATTAATTCTTAGTGGAGAGTTGGAAAATAAAGAATTTCTATTAAGTGAAACTAAAAAATCAGAACAAGAATATAGAAAATTGCTTGAAATGGCAAGAAAAGAGCAAGAAAAAGCTTCTAGTGAAATTTTGGCCTTAGAAAAGAGTGTTAGAGCTAAGATAGCTGAAAGACAAAAGGTGGGGGATAAGGATGTTAATGTTTTTAGTGATAGTGGTTTTGCTTGGCCAGTTGCAAAAAATGTTATTACAGCTTCTTTTCATGATCCAGATTATCCATTCAGACGAAGTATTGGTGAACATCCAGCTATTGATATTAGAGCTGCTCAAGGTTCAACCTTAAAAGCGGCTGCCTCTGGATATGTTGCTCGTGTTAAGTTTAATGGAACAACTGCTTATTCTTATATAATGATAATTCATGAAGATGGCTATTCTACTGTTTATGGGCATATTTCAGGAGTTAGTGTTAAAGAAGATGATTATGTTATTCAGGGTCAAGTAATAGGAAAAACTGGTGGGGCACCTAGAACAATTGGAGCCGGGGCTTTTTCTACTGGTCCTCATCTTCATTTCGAAATTAGAAAAGACGGAATACCAGTTGATCCAGAACCATTATTGCCATAATTAAACTTAAAATATGAAAAAAACTAATAAAAAAGCTTTTACTCTGATTGAGTTATTAGTAGTAATAGCAATTATTGGTATTTTAGCAACCTTAGCTGTTGTAGCTTTACAACAAGCTCGTTCTCGTGCTCGCGATTCAAAGCGTGTAGCTGATATGAAACAACTCCAAACCGCTTTAGAATTGTTTTTTAATGAAAATAGTAGATATCCCACTACTGATGAATGGAATAGTGGTTCTATAGTTTCTAGTTCTAGTGGTGAAACTTTTATGTATTCCTTACCATTAGCACCATCACCAGCTGATGGTGATTGTGCCACAGCTTCAAATTCTTATTCTTATATTCCGCAAAACAATGGGGCTAGTTACACAATTTCCTTTTGTCTAGGAAAACAAATTGCCGATTTATCAGAGGGAGCGAAGTGTTTAACACCCGGTGGTTTTGTTAATTGTTCTGGTGGGGGTGTTGAAGAAGAAACATCTGGTTCATTTGTAGATAGCAGGGATGGTAAAACTTACTCCTGGGTTAAAATAGGTGATGATATTTGGATGAATACTAATTTAAATTATGATGGTAACTTTGTGGTTCAAGAAAATCAAGCCCCTTGTATCGAAGATGTTGTCGGTTGGAATTATTGGTCTTGTCAAATAGACAACAACAATCAAGAAAGATCTTGTTTTAACAACGTGGAAGGGAACTGCTCTTCTTACGGTGGTTTATATGAATGGTCAGAGGCAATGGGATTTCCTTATCAATGTAATTCAGCCTTTTTTTGGGATGGACAAAGTGATGATTGTGGTTTAGGCGGCAGTGCTTATGTAATAGATGCAAAACATCAAGGAATTTGTCCTAATGGATGGCACCTACCAAGTGATACAGAGTTAAGCAATTTATCAAATAATTACAACAATCATTTTTCAGCTGATTTTCCAAGTATGTTTATTTACTTTTGGTCAGCAGTGCCAACTCAGGGATATGGACCTATTTTAGCAAAATATTTTTCTTTAGATTCTGGTGATAATTCTTATGTAAATATAAGTGAAACAAATAAATCATTAGCATCTAATATAAGGTGTGTAAAAGATTAAAAAAAACATACCTATACAATTATAAAAAACCCCGATATTCGGGGTTTTTATATTTTTCTATTGGAGTGAATTTTTCGATGAATATCTCCTAATTGTTTGCTAGTGACATGAGTGTAAACTTGAGTGGTGGCTATATTTTTATGTCCCAAAAATTCTTGTACTAGTCTTAAATCAACTCCTTGTGACATTAAGTCAGTTGCAAAACTATGTCTTAAAGTGTGTGGTGTAGCCATGACAGGCAAACCACTTATTTTTATATATTTTTTAACAATTGATTCAATACTTTTAGCCGTTAACCTCCTAGATTCTCCTGTTTTTTCAATTCCTGGTTTATAATTTATAAATAGGGCAGGGTCAATGTCGCTTCTTTTATCTAAATATTTTTTAATAGCTTTTAAAGCTCTTTCGGAAAAATAAACCGTTCTTACTTTTTGTCCCTTACCAACAACACTTATTTCTAAAAAATCAGAACCGCTTTTTATTTTTATTTGATCTCTATTTAAAGCGATAAGCTCTGAAACGCGCAAACCAGTAGAGAAGAGAGTTTCTAGAATAGATCTGTCTCTTAAACCTTTTATATCGGATTCGTCTGGTGATTCTAATAATCTTTTTAATTGATCTAAATTTAAAAATTTTATTTCTCGCTCTGATCTGTCCTTGGCCAATTTTATCTTGCTAGGGGGCAGAGACGTGATGTTTTTCTCAACAAAAAATTCTAAAAGAGACCTAAGGGCTATTAAATAGTAGTTTTGAGTACTTTTCTTAAGCGGACGATTGTTTAAAGGATTTATATGTCTGGATAGAAACAGGCGATATTTCCAGACGTGATCTTCGTTTAAGTCTTCTGGTTTTAAATCAGCCAGATTGGATGACTTCAACCACTTAAAAAAGTTATTTAGAAATCTAGAATAATTTTCTTGGGTTTTAAGGGAAAGTCCTTTTTCAATTTCGCTATAATCAAGAAAGTCCCTTAGATAAGTTATTATTGGTTTGTTCATGAGGGGAAAGGTATAAATTATGATTTAAAGCTAATTATCTTATTATACTATACTTCGCATAATGTATATTAATTAACTTTATATATTAATTATAAAGACAAACAGGCCTTTAGTCAAGATATCCTTAATAAATAGTCAATCCCATTAATCTTATTTCTGGAACAAACAACAATCCTATTTTTAAAAAAATTAAAAAAACACCTACAACAACTAAACAAAAAATAAAAATTGCTAGACCAAAAATAAATTTAAATGTTCCTTCTCCCATATTTTTAAATTAATTATATTAATTAGCGAAAATATATTTTATCTCCATATCTAATGTCTATATATTCAACACCCTTTAATTTGTCTCTATATTCGTTTCTAAGCATCATAAAACGTCTGATTTGGGTGTCATAATCATCTTTTAAGCTAAAAAAGACTAGAACGTCATTATAAAGCTTAACCTTGATTGTGTCTCTTGACTCATCAATGACAAATTTTTTAGCCCTAAAATCACTTTCTATACCCAAATCATTGTAAAGTTTTTTGGTGAAATCAAGGTATTCTTTGCTAATTTTAGCTTGTTTTTTTTCAAAATTAATTAAAGATGAGGTCTCGATATTTTCAATTATTGGATTAAAATTATCTTTTAAGATATTTTCTTTTAATTTTAAACATTCATTTTCTGCTTCTAGAAGCCTTTTTTCAATGTTTTCGAGTGTTTCTTGGCTTGTAGATGCTAAATTATCCTGATTAACTTCAATATTTTCAGAATTTTCTATATCTGAACAAACTTTTTGCTCTAAAACTAAATTAGCCTGATTATCAAGATAGTAAAAAGTGCTACCTTCTTCTAAAATATAGGCTATTTCCCTTTCCTCTATATTTATTTTTATGCCAGAAAAAGGCCCCTTTTTAACATCTAGCTTGGAGAAATTATAAACGTTCATTTTTTCAATTAACTCTTGTTTGTTAAAAAAAACTACATTTTTTTGAGGAAAAACAAACGTTTTGCCAGAATCAACCTGATCTTGAACTATTTTTTCTATTTCTTCCTGATTAATTCTACTCAAACCATTGATTTTTATATTTTTTATAACAAATATTTGGGTAAAAAAAACTAAATATATTAGAAATATTAAGACAATAGACCCTGTTACTAAACAATATAAGCATCTTTTTTTAAATCTTTTATTGCTTTTTTCCTTAATAAAAGGGTTATTTATCCTTTTTCCGGTTATTTTTGTAAGTTCAGCTCTACTCATAATTAAACTATTTTTCTTTTAATTCTATTATTTAAACGACAAAGAAGTTCATAATTAACGATGTTGATTTTTTTGCAAAGATTTTCAACCGAATTTTCCATGTCATTTATTTCTGATATTATTTGAACTTTATCGCCAATTTCAATTTTATTGTCGAAACAATTTATACAGGAAAGGTTCATGCAAACATTTCCAGCTATTTTTGCCCAAAAAATGCTATTATTTTTGTTGAATAAAAATTTTGCACAGTTAGAAAATCTTCTATCAAGACCTTCAAAGTATCCAAAAGGTATTACTGCAATATTGTTTTGATTATCATTAACAAAACTTTCGGCATAAGAAACCTTTTCTCCTTCTGATAGTTGGTTATGGACGTTAACTACGGTAGAGTAAAGCCTTAAAGATGGTTTTAAATTGTTTTTTGCTTGATTATAATAAGAATCACTCTCTCTTAGTGGATTATAGCCATAAAAAGCTAATCCTGGCCTAAAGGCAGTATAAATATCGTTCTTGAGATTAAAAATTGCGGCTGAATTGCCTAGGTGAATCCATTTCGGATATATTTTATTGTTTTTAAGATCATTCAGGGCTTCTATAAATCTATCTTCCTGTAGTTTGTTAAAATTACTGTCCGAATTATCGGCTTCGGCTAAATGAGAGCAAAAACCGGTTATCTCTACTTGATCTAAAAATTTTTTATTATCATTTATAAACTTTGACAAGTCATCTATTCCCTCTCGGTTCATTCCGGTGTTTACAAATAAATGAATTTTAATCTTTTTACCATACTTCGACAAATATTTTAAAGTTTTTTCATTATAAATAACAAATTCTGTTCTTTTAAATTTACAATATTTGTAAGTCTTAAGTGGCATTTCTCCCAAAATCAAAACTTGACCTTTAAAATTTTTATAAACTATTTGAGCTTCAGGAAAAGAATCAACAGCCACCATCTTAATGTTGGTTTTATTTAATATTTTACAAATCTCTTTTAAACCATGTCCGTAAGCATTACTTTTTAAAACTGGGAAAATTTCTGCTTTTGTTTGTAAGGATTGTAAATAGTTAATATTGTGCCAAATACTTTTGCTTATAATTTCTATTTCATTTAAGGGCTGGTATCTTGGTTTTATTATTTCTTTTATTAAATTAATCATAAATTATTTAAATATAACAACCTTGCCTTTTCCAGTAGATAATAAATCACCATCCAAATTAGTATTAATATTATTTAAATTCTGAAAAATTTCTTGTCCAGTGAAATCATCATAAGCCGTAAATTTAATATCTCTAACCAAGTCCAAAACTTTTCCCAAATCTTCTTTTCCTGGAATTAAAGTTATTTCAAAATTAGCTCGATACTTATTAATACCAGCATCAATTTCGTTTATTTCCCAAATTAATCTTTTGCCAATTTCGGCATAAGTAAGTTTTCCATCAAGAACTCTTTTATTTTCGGAAAAATAAACATTATCGGGTAATTCAGCTGTTAAAACAAAATTTTTTAATTTATTTCCCGAGTTGTTAAATTCTAAAAATACCCAGTAATTAGTAGCTAAATCAACTGCCGGAGGCAATGGTCCAACACCTAACTGATCACCCTGAGGACTATAATAACGAGCCAAAACACTTCCCAGGACCTCAGAAACTATCTTTGTTTTTGGTGAATAAGATATGTATCTAACATTTTGATTATTAATTTGATATTCAACATCAGCCACTAATAAAATTTCTTGATTGGCTAAAACCTGACGTCTTTCAAAAGAAACTTCTAAATCAATTTCGCCTTCTTCCTGAGAAATCAGATCTTCAATAATAATAGTATTTTTTTCAATTCTAGTATTTTTAGGAACGGAAATTCCTTCCACCGAAGATAAAAACAAACCAATCTGACCAGAATTTAATCTAATATTAATATTTTTTATACTCTCAGAACTTTGATTGTTATATTTGATTTTATAATTAATCTTTTCTCCGTTTTCAGCAATATTTTTGTTGGAATTTATTTCTATTTTTATCTCTGGATCACTGACGTTAAAACTTAAATTATTTTCATTTTGATGAAATTTATTATTTAAAAAATCGAAAGATATTTTTGGTTTAATTTCAACATTATTAGCTTTACTCGTTAAAAAGACAGAATATTCCAAACTTTGTCTTGGCTCTATCTTTTCCAAAAATAATTTATTATTTTCTATTTTTAAGTCTGATTTTTTTAATTCAATTGAATCACTTAATTCTATTTCTAAATTTTTTAATTCTCGACTAGCATTATTTTTAATAAACAGCTTAGCTTCAACCTCGCTACCATTATAAATTTTATCTGGAAAATTAATACTAAAATCATTAAAATATTTGCTAATATTGTAAAAATAAGAACTAGATATTCCCTCTTTACCACATTTATCACAAGCAAAATTGAAAGAAATCATTTGATGATCGCCTTTATTTCCTATGACATAACCCTCTATTTTTATCTTGCCAGTACTACCAGATGGTAAATTTTCCAAATAAAAGGTGTTTTTTTCTCCATCATAATAATTGAGTGGGGTTGCACTTTCTAAAATAAAGTTTCTAGGAAATTCTACCTTGATTTTACCATCCTTTACATCCTCATTAGTCCTATACTCCAATTCAAATGTTTTAAGTTGACCAGCTACAACATTTTGATCATCAACATTTATTTTTAGAGCTATTTTATCATCTTTATTGGAAAACGATATAAAAGAAAAAATAATCAAACCTATAATTATCAAAACTAAAATGACATCAGCGACTAAATGCCAAAAATTTTCCTGGTAATGTCTCTCGTGTCTTTTTTTGAGTGAATCTGATATTAAATTTAAACTACCAATAACAAAATTACCTCCTTTTTTAACATTAACACCTTCCGGAGTAATTTTTACTGCCTGTTCTTGATCTAAACTAGAAATCTCTAGATTACTATTTACAGGTTCAATAACCTCCAGATTTCCATCATTTTTATCAAATGTTTCTTGGTTATTTTTATTCATATTTTTATCTTTTATATGTCTTAATTATAGTTTATTTTTGATTTAAAAGCAATGTGATTTTTTTCTAAAAACTAGTTGTTCCAACTAATATTTCATCTTGTTTATCTTTATCCAGGTCATCAATCATTATTCTTAAGCCAGAAGTAAAATCATTTTCGTAAGCCATAAAAGAATTAATATTTTTTCCATCTTTATTGAAAATTTTAACTTCTGGTGATCTGCCTGGTCCAGGAACGGTTATAATTTCCTTTTTTCCATCACCATCAACATCGCCGGTTGATATTGAAACACCACCTCTAAAACCTTGCTCATAAGCAAAAAAGCCACCAATAAGAGGTTTGCCATCTTTATTAAAAACTCTAATATGAGGACCACCGCCAACACCAGCTGCTGTTATTATCTCTTGTGTTTTATCACCATCTAAATCCATAACAGCCACTCTAACACCACCTCTAAAATTTTTATCATAAGCAAAAAAGCCACCAATAAGAGGTTTGCCATCTTTATTAAAAACTCTAACATGAGGACCACCACCTTGACCAGCACCGGTTATTATTTCTTTTGTTTTATCACCATCTAAATCAGCCACAGCAAAAGAAATTTCACCAGTAAATTTTCCATCATAAGGTTTAAATTCTTTTATTTTTTGATTGTTTTTGTATATGGAAATAATGCCTTTACTGTTAACCAAGGTTTCGTCTTGTCCGTCATTATCTATATCGCTAATAAGTATTTGTGAATTGGCTGGCTGATTATCAATGTAGGCAAAAAATCCGGAACGACTCTGTTGGCCTTTGCTATTAAAAACTCTGATGAAATCACCATTATTAAAACTACTATTTCTAATTGTAGCAATTGACGAAGTTCTTTTAAGCAAAACAACAGCGTCATTTGGTTTTATTTTCACAAAATTAATAATAGTTCCATTATTAACAGTTCTGTCTTGTGTTCCGTTTATTTTTTCAAATTCTTCTTGTTTAAAAACATATACTTGTTCTTTATCGGTTGAATTAAGAATAACCGCTCCATTTTCAAAGTTTCTTCGCCATAAACTATTTTTATATATAGTGTTTCCTTTGTTCAGTAAATCATAAGCATCTGATTGGGCTTTGCCCAAACTAACATCATATTCATCATACCACCAAACCTGGCCATGACTAGAAACGTTATAATCAAAACTAAAATAACCATGACTCTCCATCATGGCACTAGCCAAGCCAAATCTCATCTTTTGATAACTTTGCCTGCCATCATAAGAATTAATTATAGTCATCTTTGGGTTGTTGTTTTTGTCGCCAATATTAGAATAAGTCGATAAAATACCACTCCAATTACCATTACTCTCCCAAGAAGCAGGAAAGCCTTCAAACATCACACCATTCAAGAGACTTTGATAGCCATCATAAACTTTGCCATTGCCAACAATTAAGTATTTAGAACCAATCAATTCTCTAGTTTTCTTTAACATTTTTTTTACACCTTCTGACCAAGCATAGTTAACATCTTTTATTGAGTCACCCTGTCTATCATTATTAGCATCAAAATCTCCTCGAACCCAAGCTATATCGCCCCAAACATTATCATAAAAAACACCATCCCATAAACCAGTTGAAATTATTTCCCTACTAACAAATTCCGGGAGATAATCATTCCATCTTTGACCACGAGAATTAGTACCAGCCCCGTCGGTAATATTTAAAAGATTTGTTCCTTCCCAAAAAGTTGTCCGATAACCGTCTTTGTTTTTTAACCACCAAGAATCAACAATGTTATCAACCAATTTTTTTCTTAAAGTAGCGTTATGACTCCATTCGCTAGAATAAATATTAGCATTAGCTTCTTGAGATGTTATGTATGCCAAAATTACTATATCGGGATTTAATTCTCTTATTTTTTTTAAATTTTCTCGACTATTAACCTGAACCTCCATGTCTAATACAAGAAGATCCCATTTGGCCAGCTCTTTCACTTCGTAATCAGCTATAGTCCATTTTAAAAAATAGTTGGCTATTTTAGGATAAATATTTTTTTCATAAACAGCTTCCGTCTTTTGAGGAATTAAAAAAGTAAAAGCAAAAAGCAATATTAAAAAAATATTTGTTTTTCTTAAATATTTGTTCATTTCTATATAATTTCCTTTAATTTTTTATCAGTTGATAATAACACATTTATAAAAAAAAGTCAACAGAAAACTACTCTTTAGCCTCTGTTTATTATATTAAAAGTGTTTTTTTGGGAATATTGATTAAAAATTTACCTCCATTAAGCTTATTTCTGGTAAATTTAGAAACCTTAGGGGTAAAGCAACATTACCAATTCCGGGTGTTATAAATAAATTAATATTATTAATATTATAAAAACC
Organism: bacterium; assembly: GCA_035400585.1. GTDB lineage: Bacteria > Patescibacteriota > Patescibacteriia > Patescibacteriales > UBA12465. The sequence goes on from DAOMZR010000001.1 coordinate 202,345, forward strand.
TTTATCGAAACCGTATTCACTAGGTATTATTTTTTTATAAATAATAGGCAATCTTATTTGTCCGGCATGAGTATGTCCAGAAATCATTAAATCTATTTTTTTTGCATTATTTAGATTTGATACTTCATAAACAGAATCGGGATTATGACTTAATAAAATTCTTAGTGAAGCCCCACTCTCACTATTATCAGAATTTAAAACTGAGTAATCAGGATTACCAACCCAGATATCGGCTAAGCCAATAAATTCTATTCTTTTGTTGTTAATTTCTAAAACTTTAGTTTTATTATCAATCATTAACACTCCTGCTTTTTCGAGAGAAGACGTTATTCTTTGTGAAATATTATTTTCTTCCCTACCATAATCATGATTTCCCAAAACTGCTAATTTAGGAGCTTCTATCCTACTTAAAATTGAAAAATAATCATTTAATTTTTCTTCATCAGCAAAATAAACAAAATCACCTGGAATAAGAACTAAATCGGGATTAATCTTATCAATTTTTTTTACAACCCTATCAAGAATTTTTTTCTCATTATAAACACCAATATGAATATCTGAAAAAATAATTACTTTTAATTTATTATCAGGATTTTCTAAGTTAAAATTATATTTTTTAGTTATTAACAAATTTGGTTCAATAAATCTAGACCAAATTAAAAATAAACTTATTGTTAATAAAATTATTATTTCAAAAGTTATTTTTTTATTTGTTCTTTTTTTTGTTAACCAAATTAACAAAATAATCAGAGGAAAAATTAAGTAGAAGCTATAATATATTAAGCTTAAAAAAACTTTTGTCATTTATTTATTTCAAGGAAATTTTATCCATACCAGTTGGTAAAAATTTTTTTAAAACATCTGGTATTAAAATACTTCCATCGGATTGTTGGTTTTGTTCTAAAATGGCTGGTAATAATCTAGAAGTTGCCAAGCCTGATCCATTTAAAGTATGCAAAAAAGCATTTTTTCCATCCTTGTCTTTAAATCTCATATTGCCTCTTCGACATTGATAATCCAAGGCATTTGAAACTGAACTAACTTCTTTATAAATACCCATACTAGGAATCCAAACCTCTAAATCAATGGTTTTAGCCATAGCAGAGCTACAATCACCAGCAGCTAAATCGCTTATTTGAAAATGCAAACCAAGTCCTTCAAGAAGTTTTGTGGCTTGACTTTTCATTTCTTCAAAGGCTTTCCAAGAATCTTCTGGTTTTACATATTGAAACATTTCAATTTTATTAAATTGATGACCGCGAATCATACCTCTTTCCTCCTGGCGATAGCTACCAGCTTCTCTTCTAAAACAAGGTGAATAGGCAAAATATTTTAAAGGTAAATCCTCTTCTTTCAGTATTTCATCACGATGATAATTCCCCAACATCATCTCGGCGGTTGCATTAAGACATAAACCATCTTCAACCCAAAATAAATCATCTCTAAATTTCGGCATGTGGCCAGAAGCATAGGCAGATGCTTCGTTTAATAAAAATGGAGGAATTAAAAATGTATAATTGTTCTTTGTATGGAAGTCTATAAAATAATTAAGCAAAGCCCATTCGAGTAGTGCACCTTGACCTTTGTAAGCCCAAAAACCAGAACCCGACATTTTAACAGCCCTTTTATAATCAATGATGTCAAGATTTTCGGCTAATTCAACATGATCTTTAGGTTTAAAATCAAAATTAGGTTTTTCTTTAAAAGTGTAAGACACTTTATTGTTTTCTTTACCACCAGCAACAACTTCTGGCGCCACAATATTCGGCAGTGATAACATTTTTTCATTTAATTCTTTTTCTACCGATTCTAATTCTTCCTCTAATTTTTTGATATCAAGATTGCTTTGTTTTATTTTTTCTATCGTCTCTTGATCAGGTTTAGCTTTTGATAATTTATTTTTTTCAGCTTTTAAGCTTTCTACCTTAGGAATCAATTCTTTTCTCTTATCATCCAATAAAACTATTTCATCCAAGCCAAGACTAACCTCTCCTAATCTTTTCTTAAGAGCTGTTTCAACTTCTTTTCTATCTTCTCTTATTTTTTTAATGTCTAACATATTTTTAATTAATTATTTGCCCACCAAAAGATTTTAAAAGATTTTCTATGGTTTCATTGGAAGAGCCTAAATTATTACTATTATTATTTAAATTTTCATCAATTAAAGCTTCTATTGATAAATCGCTTTTATAAACATCTTTTAATATTTTACTGACAATATTTCTTATCTCTGGATTATCCAAACGATCTTTGTGTAATTTATATTTAAACGATAAACAAATTTTGTTATCATTTACTGAATTTATCTGACAGGACTGCATTACAAAGGATAGTGAATGATTGTGTGGTTTTAATTTCATTAGAAATTCTGGCCAAAGCTCTAATATTTTATTAAGATTTAAAGAATTGTTTTCGGTCATTGAAGAATCTAAAGCAATGCTCTCTTTCTCAGTTTTTTTTTCATCTTTTTTTTCATCGCTATTTTCTTTTTTGAAAGATTTTTCTGAACTAGAGGAAATAATTTTTTTTTCACTAATCAATTTATTTTCTTTATTTAAACTGTTTTCACAGAAATCAATTATGCTTATTTCTATTGGCATCTGAGGTATGAAATGATTATTTATTTCCCTCAAATTTTCCAAAAATCTTTCACTTAAAAAAATTAAATCATTGATTGAAAATTCTGAGCTTAAATCACTTATTTTAATTTCCATTTTTTCCGATAGATCAAGTCCAAGAGTTGTAGATAAGGAATTATTAACCTTTGTTAAAATTATCTTTCTAAGAAGCTCTACTAAATCAGTCAAAAATAATTTAAGATTTATCCCATTAAAAAAAAGATTGTTTATAAGTTCTATCGCTGATGCACCATCTTTCTTTGATAAGTGTTTTAAAAAATTTATATTTTCCTCCAAATTGTTATAAGGTATAACCAAGCTAGCACTGGTCATATCAATTTTTTCATCAGAAATAGACATAATTTGACTAAGCAAGCTCTCAGCATCCCTCAAGTGTCCCTCTGATTTAGTTGCAATTAGTTCCAATACTTCCCTGTCAGCTTCTATTTTTTCTTTTTTAAGTATATTCTCTAACTTCAAAATCATGTCCGAAGCGCTGATCTTTTTAAAATCAAATCTTTCACAACGAGAAACAATTGTTAATGGAATTTTATAAGCTTCGGTAGTACAAAGTATAAAGATAACATTTTTTGGTGGCTCTTCTAATGTTTTTAATAAGGCATTAAAAGCTGACAAAGAAAGCATGTGTACTTCGTCAATTATAAAAACCTTGTATTTATTATCAGTAGATATTACTCGACTAAGAGAAATAATATTTTCTCTAACATTATCAACACCGGTATTACTAGCAGCATCAATTTCAATAACATCTAAATTACTGAAATTATTTATACTATTACAAGCTTCGCAATCATTACATGGTTCATATTCATCCTTTTTTCTTTTTTTACAGTTAATAGACTTAGCTAAAACTCTAGCTAATGTTGTTTTTCCAACAGCTCTTGGTCCACAAAACAAATAAGCATGCGCAATCTTTTCATGTAAGATTTCGTTTTGTAAGGTAATTTTTATGTTGTTTTGCCCTAAAATTTCAGAAAATCTTTGAGGCCTATACTTCTGATATAATACTGCCATAATTTATTATCTTGTAGCTCCAGAATAGGTTATCGCTTGCATTATATTCCAATCTTCTGTAGTTTCTGGTAATTTTTCAAAAATTTCTTTAAAAATTTCAATTCCCTTTTTTTCACTGTTTAAATTTCTGTTTTCTGCTCTCTGTCTTAAACCGTAGGCCATTATTTTTACGGCTGACATATCATTAACATTATTTTCATTAGCCTCTCTATTATAAACGAGTTCAAACATTTCTCTAGCTCTTAATTCGGCTTCTTCGTTATAGTTTTCAGGCCAACGACCATTAGCTATTTTTATAGCATCAGCTAATTCTTGCCCACTTTCTGGCAACTTTCCATAAGCATTTTGAAATGAATGAATAACAGCGGCCCTCTCTCCTTCACCTAATTTTTTAGTATTTTCATCTACTCCATAGGTTACAAAACTATTGATAGCATTTCTGGCTTCTTCGCTAATTTTACTCATTTCGGTTATTAAAGATTTTAAATGAGTGATTTGAGCTTGCTGTTCTTTAATTATGTTTCTTAATTCTCTAAGTTCATTTAAAATTTGTTCTAAATTATTACTTATCAAAAGACTAGCTTTTTCTTCTATTTTTTCTATCATCTGATCGCTTGTGCTTGATTTGCATTCTCCTTCATAAGCGACTACTTGACCATATTGTTTTTCAGCAACACAACGATTAGAATATGTTTTACCATTTTTAGCACAAACTGGTGCATATTCTAATGTACAAGCTACAGCCTCTGTATTTTTATCGGCCAAGGATATTTTTACTTGATTACTGTAAACACCACATTTTCCACCTAAATATTCACAAACTCTAACATAATAAGTTCCGGCACCATCAAAAGCTTCTAGGGTGTCAGAATTTTTATTTGGCTCTGTAAAATAGTGATATCTATCTTTATCTCTTAAAGGATAGGTTGGCCCTTCATTCTTTGACCAAACCACTTTAAATCCTTGATCGGAATAACCATTAGTTATCCAATATATTTTAGAGCCATCCACCTTTAAAGTAATTGAATTTACTCCATCCTCTTCTTCGTTGTCATCACCTGTGTTAGTTTCTCCTAAATAAACTTTTACTTGATTACTGTAAACACCACATTTTCCACCTAAATATTCGCAAACTCTAACATAGTAGTTTCCATCGCCTTTAAAAGCTTCTAAAACATCTGAATTTTTATTTGGCTCTGTAAAATAGTGATATTTATCACCGCTCCTTAAAGGATAAGTTGGTCCTTCGTTTTTTGACCAAACCACTTTAAATCCTTGATCGGAATAACCATTAGTTGTCCAATATATTTTAGATCCATCTGCTTTCAAAGTTATCGATTCCACCTCTCCGCTGTCTTGTGTTTCATCGACATAAATTGCCCTAGCTTGACTAGCTAAAAAAAGTCCGAAAATGAAAAAAACAGCCAAACCAGAATACATAATTTTTTTTGTATTCATACACGTTTTAATCTCTTAACCTTAAAAATTAAAAGATTTTAATTAATAATAATTATCTCATTTTTCATTATAACAATTTTAAAAATATACGTAAAGAAGAAAAAAACTTGTTTGACTATAATTATCCTTTAAATTATACTATAATTATTACAAAAAAATAAATGAAAGAATTTATGAACAAATTGATAAAAAATTTTTTTATTTTTGCTATATTAGGCTTGATTTTGTTTGGATTTAACACTAATCAAGCAAAAGCCACTAATAAATTTGATCAAAACCAACAAAAAACAGAAATTCTATTTTTTGGCAGTCCAACTTGTCCTCACTGTTCGGCTGAAAAAGAGTTTTTAAAAAAAATTAGACTAAAATATCCAGATGTAATTATTAAAGAATATGAATTTTCTAAAAATTTAGATTTAATAGAAGGATTGTATAACGAACATCAAGTAGCTCAAGGACAAAGAGGTTTAGTCCCAGCAACTTTTATAAATGGTACTTTTTTTCTTGGTTTCAATGAAAATACTGGAAAAGAAATAGAAAAGCAAATTCAAGGACTAGAAGTTCAGGGATCAACATCCATGATAAAAATACCTTTCGTAGGAGAAGTTGATGTTTTTAAATATTCCATGCCAGTACTAGCCATAATACTAGGAGTTATAGATGGATTTAATGTTTGTTCATTGGGAGCATTGGTTATAATTTTAGGCTTAGTAATGATTTTAAGATCCAGAAAAAGAATATTATTCTTAGGAGGAACTTTTATTTTAGTAACAGCCCTAACTTATGGCCTCTTAATCTTTTTGTGGCATCAATTTTTTGTATTTATTTCACCCTACATTAAAATCATGGAAATACTTATAGCCTTGCTTTCTATTGTTGGCGGAATATATCTTTTAAGAGAATTTATAAAATCTTTAAAGGAAGGACCCAATTGTTCTTCTGGTGGAATAATCGCCAAACTTAGTCCTAAGGTAGAAAAAATATTTGCCAATAAAAAAAGTTTAATTATTTTACTAGGAGTTGTTGCTCTTTTTGCTCTAGCAATAACTATAATTGAGTTTCCTTGTTCCGCTTTTTTACCAATGCTTTTTGCCAGTCTACTAGCAGAAAGTCAATTTAATTTAGGAACAAGTATAACATACATGGCTTTGTTTCTTTTGTTTTACATGCTAGACGAAATTATTATATTTTTAGTAGCGTTTTTTACTTTAAGAATAAAAATTATATCACCTAAATTTGTAAATGCTTTTAATTTAATAGCTGCTCTTATTTTCTTATTCCTGGGTTGTTTTTATCTAGCTAGAATATTTTAATCTTGATTTTAATTTAAAAATATTGTAGAGTAGTAAGTTCTCAAGAACCTTAAAAATAGAATAGTAATGAAAAATCTGAAAAGAAAGATTGCTTTGTTTTTGGAGTGTTTTTTAAATTGGAAGATTAAAGCAGATATTGATTACGATATCGAAAAAACACATATTTACTTTTGCTTATCTTTCGGTTATCAGAAAAACAATCCAGGAACAAGTAATCAAGAATTAGCTCTTTTTTTGGAAAAATATTATTTACAAAAAAGAGCGATAATAGTTGCACAAAAAGAAATAGCTGAGGTTTTACCAGAAGTATTAGTAAATTTTGTAATCAGCAAACATCAAAAAAGCGACAAATACTTAGATACTTTTGAAGTTTGCCGGCAATGCTTCAATTATTGTAGAGATATAAATTTGAAAAAAATTTTAATTTTTGTTCACCCTCATCACGTCTGGAGAACAAAAAAAACTTTAGAAAAATTTGGCATGGATGTTTTCGTAGCTGACACCACTGGTTGTCCATATGATCCCGAATCAGCACAAATATGGACCAGAACAAAATTGTTTTTTATACCCAGGGAGCTGCTTACAAGATTGTACTATCTTTTTTCTGGAAAAATTTGAATGTAATTAAACCTAATTTTTATTAGGTTTTTTTATTAATATTTGATTTTTACTATAAAATAATAAATACTATAGATATAAAAAAGATTTACAAATCTAAATTTATGGATAGTTTTAAAATCAGTTTAATTTTTGCCTTTTTGGCTATGATTTTTTGGGGTGTTGGAGATTTTTTAATTCAAAAAACAATTAAGAAAATTGGAGAATTCCAAACTTTATTATTTATTAATCTATTCGCCGGATTAGCACTAATCCCCTTTGTTTTAAAAGATTTCCCCTTAATTTTTGATTGGCCCAATATTCTGCTATTAATCATAATGACCATAATTGACTTGCTTTATAGTATTTTTTTATTTAAAGCTTACAACAAGGGAAAATTGTCGGTAATAGAAATTGCTTTAATAGGAGAACTTCCTTTAACAATATTTTTGGGATTAATTTTTTTTGGAGAAAAATTAAGCTTTATCGAAACTTTTTTAGTTTTACTTATAATCTTGGGAGTATTTTTAATATCCAAAAGTAAAAAAAATTGGAAAGAAAAAATTAAAGAATATTTTTTGGGGAGAAAATTTGTTTGGGAAAAAGGAATTCTTTTTGTGTTTGTAGCTATTATATTTAGTTCTTTTTATAATTTATTAGTAGCTTTTAATGCAAGGACTATCTCAGCTTTTACTTCTATTTGGTTTCCATGGACTCTAAGTTCGATCTTTTTATTAATTTATATTATTTACAAAAAAGGGCTTAAATCTTCTTGTAAAAATATTATTAATTATAAAAAATTAATTTTCTTTACTGCTTTAATTGATACCGCTGCCTGGATTTTTTATGCTCTAGCTACACAAAAAGAAGAGCTTTCGATTATAACGGCTATAGTTGCTGGATATGCCGTTATTGCTATGATTTTAGACATTAAAATAAACAAACAAAAAATTGGAAATTGGCAATATTTAGGTGCTTTTTTTGTGTTTGTTGGTGTTATTATTATTAGTTTTATTACTAACTGATACCCCCCCCTTCGCTCGCATCAAAAAACACCCGAAAGGGTGTTTTTTCTCGCTCGCTCGGGGACTAGGATTCGGTCACGGTCGCTAAACCTCTTTCTCTCGCTACGCTCAATCACTCGCTAAGCGCCCCGACCCGGCCTCGCCTGTGCTCATTTCATTCGCACATGGCTCCGGCTTTCTCATCCTAGACACGAAGTGCGCAGGCACTTCGCTTCCCCTCACTCATTCAAAAAATCCAGCTTACGCTGGATTTTTTTCATTCGCTCGGGGACTAGGATTCGAACCCAGATAAACAGGACCAGAACCTGTTGTCCTACCATTAGACGATCCCCGAATAATTTATATAAGAATTTTATAACACTAAATTATTTTTTTTTCAAGCAAATAAAAAAGCTCCTTTTTGTAGGAGCTTGTTAATCTTGTGATTTTATCAATCCGGAATTTTTTTATCATAACCGAATCTTTCGATAAAAATATTGGTCATTTTTGACTTGTTTTTATCAGCAAAAAGGTAGAGTATGTTTAAAGCCTTGTCCTTTTCGCTGTTTTTAACCAAGTACAGAAATCTCTTTTTTAATTCTTCTTGGGTTAATTTTCGTTTTAAAATTTTTAAAACTTTCTCTATTGTAACACAAGAATCTGTTTCTATGGCCGTTTCTAAAATTAATTCCAATTCCGATCTGCTTAATTTTCTCTCTAAAAAATAAGAAATATCCTTAGCTTTGTCAAAGTCACCCTCTTTTATTGCTTCGGACAATTTTTTATTAAGATCATTTTTAATAACCGATCTGTCCGGCAAAAATCGGAAAAATTTTAACATTAACTTGTCGCCAAAATAAGAATCAATTACCTCCCTGGCCTTTTCTTGTAAAAAACAATCCTCTTCTTCTTTCTTTTTCTTTTTTCTCTTTTCTCCGTCGGATTTTTTCGTTTCATTGTCCTTTTTTATTTCCTCAATCCTTTGGAAAATTTTAAAAATTACTTTCAAATTAACTTTTGCTTTTAAATTGTTTTCCAAAATTCTTTTTAAATCACTTTCGGTAAACAATCTTCTTTTAAGTAAATTTTCAATCCTTTCGGCTGACAAATAGTCATTATTGTCAGAAAAAATAAAAAAATGGCCAAGAAGAAATCCAATCTCTTCTTCTTCTGGCTCTTCCCCTGTTTTTTCAAAACATTTTAGAAGCGATAAACAATCATCAGAAGAAATAAATTTCTCAATAAGAAGTCCAAGAATACTTTTGTCTTCGTCAATATTTAGACTTAGAAGATGCAAGGCTTCGTCTATTTTTCCGTCAGATATCAACTTATCAACAACAACAGATACATCCATGTGTTTTATATTTTAAGGTTCATAATAAAAAAATCCTTTTATTATAAAAGGATTTTTTAAAAAAGTCAATATTAAACTATTATAATTCTATAATTCTGCCTTTGGCTTCATTAAAGGAAAAAGTGTTATTTCTCTAACCGGCTTATCATTTAAGAAAGCAAACAATCTTTCGCCAAAACCAAAGCCACATGTTGGTGGCATACCGTGTTCAAGCATCTCTACAAATTCCCAATCGGGCATCATTGCTTCTTCATCGCCTCTGTCAATCAATGATTGTTGTTCTTCAAATCTTTTTCTCTGTTCAACTGGATTGTTCAGCTCGCTATAACCATTGCCAACCTCACTACCAGCTATAATTATTTGAAACCTTTCTGTTAACTCGGGGTTGTCTTCTTTGGATTTAGCCAAAGGAGAGACTAATTTTGGATGATTTATTAAAAATGCTGGCCCAGCAATATTTTTTCGACAATATTTCCACAAAGTATCCATTAATCTTTCTCTTGTTTTGCCATCATATTTAACTTTTAACTCTTGTAATTTAGAAGACATTTCATCTTCACTGGCTGTTAAAACATCTATTTTTGTTTGTTTTAATATTTCATTTCTGTAATCTATTTCTGGCCAATCATTAGCTAAGTCATATTCATAGCCTTTTGTTTTGAATTTTGTTGTACCAAAAACTTGTACAGCTATTTCTCTGTATAATTCTTGTGATATTTTCATTCCATCACTATAATTAGCATATGCCCAGTAAAATTCCATATTAGTGAATTCCTGCAAATGATCAGGACTACTGCCTTCATTTCTAAAGACCTTACCAATTTCAAATGTTTTCTCAAAACCAGCTGCCATTAGTCTTTTTTGCCATAATTCACCCACTGATATTCTTAAATAAACATCCAAATCAAAATCATTATGATGGGTTTTAAAGGGCCTAGCTTCGGCTCCACCAGTAGTTGTTTCTAAAACAGGAGTTTCTACCTCAAAAAAGCCTTTTTTTATCATAAAATCGCGTGTAACCTGCCAAAATTTTGATTTTTTAATAAACATTTCCCTTAAATCATCATTAGTAAGCAAATCAAGATATCTTTTTCTTAATCTTTCTTCTTCATCCTTTAAACCGTGCCATTTTTCCGGTAGTGGCAGTAAAGCCTTGCTTAAAACCTTATATTTTTTAACCAATACGCTATTTTCTCCTTTGTGGGTAATAAAACAAGTTCCATCAACCTCCAAAAAGTCAGCCATATCGATTAATTTCACAAAAGATTTATAATCTTCCCCTAATTCATTTTTAGAGAAGGCTAATTGAATTTCACCAGAAGCGTCCTTCAGATTAGCAAAGCTCAAATTTCCATGAGTTCTTAAGCCAATTATTCTTCCAGCTAAAATAATATTTTCTTTTTTTGACTCTAAGTTTGTAAAATCAGATAAAACACCAGCTACACTGTGAGTTCTGGAAGTTTTACTAGGATAAGGATTGTTATTTTCTGAAATCTTATTCAGCTTTGATTCCCTTTCCATTCTTTCATTATTTGGATTGGAAATTGTTTTATTTTCCATATTATTTTACATCAAGAATTTTATATTTAAATTCGCCTCTTGGTGTTTCCACCACAACTTCATCTCCTTTTTTCTTTCCTAAAAAAGCCATGCCAATTGGCGATTCATTTGATATTTTACCGTTTAAAGGATCGGCTTCATTAAAACTAACAATAATAAACTCTTTTTCTTTTTTATCGCAGGAAACTTTAATATGAGATCCCATGTCAATTTTACCACCGCTAGATTTAATTGACTCAACTACAGTTACATTTTTTAAAATGTTAGTTAATTCCAAAATTCTTCCTTCATTTAAAGCCTGAGCATCTTTGGCCTCGCTGTATTCAGCGTTTTCACTCAAATCACCCAATTCCTTAGCTCTTTCAATCCTTTCGGCTATTTCCTTTCTTCTGGTTGTGCTAAGTAAGTCTAACTCCTCCTTAAGCTTGTTATAACCCTCTTGCGTTATAATTTGATTCTCCATATTTTTTTAAAATTGTTTAAAAATAAGCTTTTAAAATATATCAATTTTTTAAGAATAATGCAAATAAAGCTACAAAAACAAGGTAATTAAATAAATTATAAATAAATGCACCGGATAAAAGGAGTATTGTAAATATCTGTTTATTTTAAAATCTAAATGTTTGAAATAATAAATTATAAAAAAAGATGGAATAGCAAAAATTTGCAATACAGAAGTGGGTAAAAACAAAACTCTGACTATTGTTAAAACAGACTGAGCTGGAATTAATAAAATGTTATTTTTAAAAACATGAAAAAATAGTATCATTACAACTCCATAAAGACCGTAATCAATAGAAACAAAAAAAGGAATCAGAAAAACCAATATTAGCAAAAAATAACTTAAATATTTATTCTTTAAACAATTTTCATAAAGACATATAGCTATCAGTCCCAAAAAAAGACTAAAACAAATATTTAAAACCTCCTTATCAATTACTAAATAAAAAAAGGGCTGAGAAATAAAAGCCAAAAACAATAATCTCTGGCCATATTTTTTAACATCCCTTGTTCTAGAGTAACCGTTAGCTATTCCCCAGGCAAATATTGGAAAAGACAGCCTTCCAATTATCCTTAATATAATTAAATCAGGGAAAAAAACCAAACCAATATGATCAATCACCATCGCTACTATAGCTATTATTTTTAACATAAATTATTTTGTGTCTTGTTGTAATTTATTTAGATAATCAAAAAATAAAATTAACAAAATCAAAAAAGATATCCCCAGAGGATGATTAAGATAAGGTGTAAAAAAATTAACGGCACTCAGGCCTAGTATAGACAGAAATATTGATAAATAAAAATAATTATTTTTATTAAAATATGACAATAGGGTTTTTTTAGAAAACAAGAAAATTAACCACAAATAAACTGAAAAACCAACTATTCCCATCTTTAATAATATATCCAACCAACCCCATTCAAAGGCATAGGTTGAATATTTACCATCTGGGCTACTTTGCAAAACCCTTGGATCACTAGATATATATTCTATTCTAGCACCAAAACCTCTTCCCAATAAAAAATTAGATTGAATATCATTTTTCATAGAATCAAGTAATGCCCAACGAGATGATATTGCTGATTCATTAGAAGTAACGTTTGCTCGATCAGAAAGTGACTCTATGTTAAAAGTTCCCCCTGGTTTTGGCCAAGGAAATTTAACAGTAATAAATATTAATAAAACAGAAAAAACCAACGACAAAAAACCATAGAAAATAGTTTTCAAACTCGTTTTAAAATCAAATTTATACCAAACAATCAAAAGTAAAGATAAAAAAACCAAAACTAATCCAACCCAAAAACTTCTCGAAAAACTCAAAACAATAACAGACAAAAACAAAGAAGAAATTAAAAATAAAGAAACTTTTTTTCCTTTTCCCTTTTCAAATAAAAACAAAACAAAACTAAAACAAAAGCCCAGAAAAAGAAAAATTTGATTTTGAAAAAAAACACGATAAAAGCCATTGCCCATGTTAGTAATCTCACCCAAGGCATACACTCTGGTCCAAGAATAAAGATCGGAAATAATTGGCCTTAAATCATGTGAAAACAAAAATAAGAATAATAAAGATTTAAATAAGGTATACAAACTGATTGAAAAGAATATTAAAATTAAATTTTTCCAAAAGATTTCTTTTTCTTCTTTGTTTAATTGATAAATAGTATAGAAAATTGGCAATATTGCTATAAAATAAAACCAGGAATTAAAATCAAAAAAAGAATCGGAAAAACCATTTCTCACTAAACCAAAAGCAAAAGAAAACAAAAGAAAAAAAGATAAATATAAAAGATTCCTGCCAAAAACTAAGTTTTTAAATATACCCAAAACCTTTTTTCTGTCTTTAAAAAAATCAATTAACAATTTAGTTAAGAAAATGGCCATCAAAAGTAACCACAAAGATATTCTTAAAGAGATTTTAAAACCAGAATTCTCAAAATAAAATAAATAACCCATTGAATTTAAGAAAACTTCGGCCAAAAACAAATAGATGCTTAATTTAAAGTCATAAAAACTAATAAACAAAAAAGACAAAAGTATTAAAAAGAAAAAAATATAATTTATAATTTCAAAATTAAAAGAGATAAATGATATCATCTCAATCAAAAGAGAAAACAAAAATATAAAAAATATTTTATTTTTATTATTATTTAGAGCAAAATTAAACATTTTAATTCAAATTATGTTTATCTTTTATTATTTTTAAAGCTCGATTATATTTTTTAACTGATGGTAAAAAAGGAAAAGCTTTGTAGGCAAAAGCTGGCAACCAGGACGATATAGTTCCGCCTGGCTTTATTTTAAATAAAGCTTCGTCTATAAAAAAACCTTGATGTCCATTTTCTAGCATAGTCAACCACAAATCCCAGTCTTGTAATTTTTTAACACTTTCATCCCAGCCAGGAAAAGCATTCCTTCTAATAAGCGACATTGTATGAATATATGGCATTTTTTGTAGTTTTTCGGCATCAAATGGCCAAAGTTTAAACAACTTTTTTCCCCAATAAAAAGAAGAATAAGTATAAGCAACCTCTTGGTTGGATTCTAAAACTTGAACCATTTTTTCTAAGGTATCATTCTTTAAAACGGCATCGGCATCACAAAAAAATAAATACTCACCACGAGATTCTTTAAATCCCTTATTTCGAGCAGCTGGTGCCCCTTTGTTTTCTTGATTAATAAAATAATAATTATTTTCCACCTTAAAACTTTCCAAAAATTTTTCAAAGACAGAACGAGTATTATCTCTTGAGCCATCATTAACTATTATAACCTCAAAATCACGATAAGTTTGAGATTCAATACTTTTTACAGTATTAATAATTGTTTTTTCACCATTATAAACAGGAATAATTATTGATATCATTTTATTTTTACTTTAAAAAATTATAAATCTTTTCTACTTGATTTTTCCAAACAAAATTAGCAAGAGTTCTTTTTTTACCGTTTTCGCCCAATCTATTACATAAATCTGGATCATTTAATAACTTTAGTATTGCCTGCGAAATTTCTTCTTCTGATTCAGGGTCAACCATTAGACCACTAATACTGTCAGCCACAGCATCTGTGATTCCGCCACTTTTGCCAGCAATCACTGGTTTTGAAAGCAAACTAGCCTCCAAAAAAACTATTCCAAAACCCTCAAAATCGCCAGCAACATTTCTGGCTGGCATAATAAAAATATCAGATAAAGATAAAAAAGTCCATTTCTCTTCTTCACTTATTTCACCAACAAAAATTATTTTTTCAGAAAAATTATCACCAAAAATATTTTTAGCTATTTTTTTTAAATACTCTTCATCTGGACCATTGCCAGCAATAATATATTTAAGATCTTCATCAAATAAAGGGCTGGAATCAAAAACTTTTTTTAAAGATAAAATTGTATAATCAAAACCCTTCCTTTTGACTAATCTTCCCAAACTAAAAAGTATTTTCTTGTTGGATAAATTATATTTGGAAATCAATTCCTCTTTTTTTTGTTCATTATTAAAATTAAAATTATTTACTCCGGGATTAACAATAATTAATTTTGATCTATCCTGATTATAAATATTAATTAGCATTTCACAAACAAAAGAATTAGCACAAATTATTTTACTAGATCTATTAATAATCATTTTGCTTAGAAATTTTTTCCAAATGTTTTTAGAACAAAAAGAAAGATCCATTCCATGGAAAAAAATAGAATATTTTATCTTTAGAAAAAAAGATAAAATAAAAACTACAGTTCCCAGCGGTAAAATTTGTCCAACCAAAATATTATCTATTTTATTTTTTTTAACTTCTTTAAAAACGACCTTAATAGCTGGTAACCACTTCAAAAAACCATTTTTTCTAATCAATCTATTGTGGTTATTATCTATAACCGTTATTTCCGAGGATTTTGGCCAATGATAAATCATGTTGGTGTAATAATTAGCCACACCACCCTTGAAAGGAAAATATTCTGTTGTTACCAATAAAAATTTCATAACTTATTTTTTTGAAAGTTTAAATGAATTTATAAGATATAATATTTCATCTTTTTTAAATCCACCAGAAAAAAATAATAACAAAAAATAAATAATAGCTGCTAAAAAACAAAGCAAAAAAATATTCAAATAATCAACTAAAACAAACACAAAAACGCCCATTAAAACCGAAGAAAACAAAATTTTGGAAAAAACCAACAAATTATCCTTTAATTTGTAATTAATTATTTTTTTAACCTCAAAAATTCCCAAAATAAACATTAAAAAATTACTAAGCAAAACAACCAAAGAGGCTCCAACAACTTTAAATTGAGGGATCAATAAAAAATTTAAAACAATTGAAAACACCAAAACAATCAACATGTTTCTGGTGTTTACAGATTGTCGATCACAGGCGTTAAGTAGTGATCCTATTGGAAAATTTAAAAAAATAAATATTAGTGAAACTATTGAAATTTTAAGGGGTAAATTAGCTTCAGTATATCCATCTTTGAAAATCGTGATGATTTGATCCGACAGTAAAAATATTCCCAAGGATATCGGAATAGAAATCAAAAGTAAATAATCAATTGAACGACGAAAAGTTGTTTTTAATTGTTCCCTATTATTCTTCCAATAATAACTCATAGCCGGATAAAGAGAGGCTGTAAAGGCCATGGGCAGAAACTGCAAGGCAAATATTATTTTGAAAGATACTTGATATATGCCAACAAAATAATCACCAGAAAAAAAAGAAAGCAAAACTGAATCTAGATAAGTATAAAGTCTCTGAAATATTCCAAACAAAGCAAAAGGCAGGCTTGATAAAATTATTTTTTTTATAAAAGCAAAATCAAAACAAATTTTAATTGGTAATTTTATTTTATATTTTAATATGAGAAAAGAATAAATAAAATTAAAAATACTAGCCAAAACCAGCGAAGACATAATTATTTTTAAATCCATTTTTAAATAGATAAAAAAATAACCAAAACACAAAACTATTAGTTGAAAAATAACCGAGGAAATGCTTTCAAATTTAAGATTATGGAAGCCACGAGCTGAACCAAAAAAGGTTAAAGTAAAAGAATCAAGAATCATGCAAACGGAAGATATATAAACTAATTGTTTGCTTAAAATATCATAATTACCTAAAATATTGATAAACAATACAACAGCCAATAAAGTCAGAAAGCTAAAGATAATTTTCATCCCTAAAATATTTGACAACAACCTATTAGCCCCACTTTGATCCTTGGCTGTCTCTCTAGTTAGATAGTTTACCAATCCAAAATCAATAAAAATAGCAAAAATAGTGGTAAAAGAAATAGCAAAATAATATTTACCCAAAAATTCGGGATCTAAATTTCTAGCCAGTATAACAAAATACAAAAAAGAAATAACTTTTTGAATTACTAAGGCCAGTGTCAAATAAGAGGTGTTTTTTGCTATATTTTTTATTTTATTATCATTTTCCATAATATAATCAATTATAACACAAAAAAAGGCAAAAACAAACAAATTTATGATAAATTTAAGAAGAATTTATCTAAACTATTCTAGAATAATTAAAATTAAAATTAAAAACATCAATCTAATATCAATATTTTATTGATGTTAAAAATTATGAAAATTTTGGTGGTTGATGACGACAAAAAAATTAATCAATTACTAAGTGCTTCTCTAAAAAGAGAATTGTTTACAGTTGATGTTGCTGAAAACGGCCGAGACGGTTTGTATATGTATCAAACAAATCACTATGATTTAATTTTGGTTGATTACAATCTGCCCATAGAAAACGGAGAGTATTTAGTTGAAGAAATTAGAAAAATAGATAAAAAAATACCAATAATAATGTTAACAGTGGAAGGAAGTCAAGAAATGAAAAATAAATTATTTAATTTGGAAGTCGATGATTATATTACCAAGCCATTTGTTTTCGAAGATCTTTTAAGTAGAATAAAGGCTGTTACGCGCAGACCGCAAGAAATAAAAAGCAGAATTTATCAAATTGATGATCTTTATGTCGATGTTGAAAAACATCAAGCAAAAAGAGGCAAGGAAAAAATATATTTAACATTTAAAGAATTAACCCTTTTGGAATTCTTCTTAAAAAATCAAGGAAAAATTCTATCGAGAACTGTTTTGATGGAAAACGTTTGGGATTTTAATGCTGATCCATTTTCCAACACCATAGAATCACATATTTTAAAAATTAGAAAAAAAATAAATCCCACTCAATGTAAGCGGGATTTAATTCATACTATTAAAGGAAGGGGTTATAAGATGGATACGAGTAAATGGTAGCTACAAAACAACTTTTTCCACCTCATCTATTGAGTGACCAAGAAAAAATTCCCCTAACTCTTTAAATTTTTCAACACTATCGGTAGCACAAAATTGATACCTGGGTTTTATTTTCTTTTGAATATTTAGCTCAGGATGTCGATTTAAATAATCAAAAAGACTATCACTGATTATTTTTTCAGTATTAAGAACATAGCACCTCTTCCCCATTATTCTTTTTATATCATTTAATAAAAAAGGGTAATGGGTACAGGCCAAAACCAAAGCCTCAACTTGTTTCATTTTTAAATATCTCAAATACTTTTTTAGAATCATTTTAGTTTCTGGCTTTTTAATCCAGCCCTCCTCGATTAAAGGAACAAGCAAGGGGGTAGCTTTCTGAAAAATTTCCAAATCATCCCTAAAAACTTTTATTTCATCATTGTATATATTAGAATTGACCGTTGCTTTCGTTCCTATAATTCCAACTTTTTTAATTTTTTTGAGTCGAGCTATTTCTTCGGCGATTGGTCTAATAACACCTAAAATTTTTAAATCCGGGTATTTGTTGGGCAGATATTCTTGCTGAATTTTTCTTAATGCTTGAGCTGAGGCGCTATTACAAGCTATAATTATTAGCTTACAACCTCGAGAATACAAAAAATCAACCGCCTTTACCACATAAGAATAAATGGTTTCCATTGATTTATTACCATAAGGAACATTAGCATTGTCACCCAAATAAATATAATCATAATCAGGATGATCTTTTAAAAATCCCCTTAAAACTGTTAATCCCCCAACACCCGAATCAAAAACTCCGATCATAATTATTTTCTATCGTTTTTTATTTTATAATTTAAAGTTAATTCAAGACTAACTTCATGAGATCCACTATTTATAACTGGATTTCCACCACCACCCATACCACCGTAATAAGAATAATCATAATAAGGAGATGGATTAATAACGTTTTCCCACCAACCAACAATTTCATCTAAAGAAACTCCAACGGCTTGAGATAAAACAGTAGCCTTGGATTTAGCATCTTTTATAGCTAAAAGCCTAGCTTCTTGTTTTAAATCTTCTATCTTAGAGCTTTCAAAAGAAACACCTAAAACCTGATTAGCTCCAGCTTTAGCTGATTCAGAAACTACTTGATTTAGTATATTAAAATTTTCATCAACTCCTTTAACTTTAACTATAACTTGTTGATTGGCATTATATCCACTTAAGTTATTTATCCCCTCTACATAATCATAGTAAGGATATAAAGAATAAGTTTGGTTTTTAATATCTTTAGGATCAATACCCAATCCAGTTACAGCAGTTATTATTTTAGCAACTTTTTCATTTAACATGCTTAAAGCCTCTTCGGCTGTTTTAGCTTTATCAATTTGAACTCCTAAGGTAACGTTGGCAATATCTGGTTGATAAGAAACCTTTCCCTGTCCGATAACAGAAACTTGATTAGGAAAATTATTAACAATTTTATCTCTCAAAATAGAAACCACCACAATCCCTGATAAGGCTAATATTAAAACCATGGCGGCTATCCATTTGGCTGTTTTGTTCTTACCAGAACAAAGACAAACTTCTTTTTTTTCTTTTAGATTTTCACTCATATTTTTAAATACTTCTTTTTAAAAACAAAAAATTTTTAAAAAAGAAGTTAATAATAATTATAATTTTATAATAACTTATTTATGATAATTTAAAATTATTAATTGTTAATACAAAATTGTAATTCAAAAATTCAGCTGCTTTACGACAAAAAACCATTCTGTCATTAAATATTTCAAAATATTCCATAACTCCGGTTACTTTAGTGTCAATTTTCAATTTCAAAATAATTTCTTTTTTTGCTCTATTAACCTTAAAAGCTGACTCTATAACCGAATAATTAACTCGATCATGGATATCTTCCTTTAAATTTTCTGGTGTTTTATTTTTAACTCTATTTCGATGAACATCTGATTTATCGGCTAAAACCAATATAGCACCTATTTTATTAACAATTTCATTTTCGTGCTCATCGTGATTAGCTATGGCTTGCATTACTTCTAAAATATCTTTAGTTTCCTGACTACTTCTAGAATTAGATAGAAAAAATTGAGAAAAAAGCATGGCGCCAGTATAAGGATGACCCGTTCTTTGTAAAAAATTACCCATATCATGACAATAACCAGCAATAGCTGCTAATTGTTGCTCTCTTTCGTCTAGTCCGATATTTTTAGCTAAACTTTTGGCTCTGTCGGAAACCAAATTCAAGTGACGAGGACCATGATCGGTGTATCCCAAATAATTTAAATACTCTTCTGTTTTTTTTATGGAATAAACAACCCCTGAATGTTTTTTAATCTCTTCTAAACTCAACATAAATTTATAATAAAATTAATTTTTAATTAAACCGTGGGCCACACTTTCTTTTAAACCAGAGCCAGTAATTTCAATGAAATCAGCTTTTCCCTTTACTCTTTCGATGTTATCAGCTCCCATATAAGTCATGCCAGAAGCCAAACCACCTAAAAATTTATTAACTATTGGAATAACTGATCCTTTATATTCAATTGTTGTCATTTCCCCCTCTACGTGAACAACTTCATCTTTTTTCTTTCCATCCAGGGCCATTTTTTTAACAGTTGCCAAATAACTAGCCATTCCTCTATATTCCTTATATTTTTTACCATTCTTTGTAATAATTTTACCGGGAGTTTCTTTTGTTCCTGAAAAAATAGAACCACTCATAACAGTATCAGCTCCAGCACCTATTGCCTTAACTATATCACCGGGATTTTTAATACCGCCATCGGCGCAAACCGGAACTCTTCCTTGGCTAGCTTCATAAACATCCATAATAGCTGTAATTTGTGGAACGCCGGCACCAGCCATAATTCTGGTAGTGCACATTGAGCCAGGACCAATGCCAACCTTTATAGCATCGGCTTTTTTGTTTATAAAATATTCAGCCGCATCTTTAGTGGCGATATTTCCAACCATTATATCTATTTTGGGATATTTTTCTTTTAAATAATCTAAAGTTTTACCAACCCTCTTAGAATGACCGTGAGCTACATCCAAAACCAAAATATCAACGCCAGAATCAGCTAAAGCCTTAACTCTTTCCTCATAATCTTTAACACCTAGAGCCGCAGCGGCTAAAAGATTTTCTTTCTTTATTTTTTTTATTTCTTTGGCTTGATTAGAGATAGTCATAAATCTGTGAACAACACCCAGGCCACCCATCTTTCCGACAGCAATAGCCATTTCACTTTCACAAACTGTATCCATGTTTGCTACTAGCAGTGGGATATCTAAAAAATGATTTTTGGTAACTTTTGTTCTAAAAGAAACATCTTTACGAGAATTAACTCTATTGTATTTTGGGACAAGCAAAACATCATCAAAAGAATATCCCTTTCCAATAATTCTAGCCATAATTTTATTTAATTATTTTTATAATTTTATTTATTGATTTTTCAAAAATGTTAATTTTAAAATTATTGTTATTCTTTTCAATTGATCCAAAAAGCTTGGTCTTAACATTTTTGATTCCGCAAAATTTTAATATACCTCTCAAAGTTTTAGTTGCTAAATTACCAATAAAAAAATAATAAATACTAGGGGCACCAGAAGTGCAAACCAAAATTGATTTTTTCCCCAATAACAATCTATCTGGTAATTTTCCATTAGGATTATTATATTTAAAAGCAAACCCCGGCAAAAAAGTTCTATCAATAAAACCCTTTAAAACAGCCGGAAAACTGTACCACCAGATTGGGAAAATAAAAATTAAATAATCAGCCCAAAGAATGTCTGATTGAGCTAATCTTAAATCTGGCTCTAATTCTTGAATTTCCTTATAACCATTTTTTAGGTTAGAATTAAAATTTAATTCACCTAAATTTATTCTTCTAATTTCCAATTTATTTTTTAATTTGTCTTCAAAAATATCAGCCAACTTACCGTTAAAACTATTTTTATCTGGATGACCCAAAATCAGTAAAACTTTTTTCATATTAATTTAACAAATAAATTGAATAGGCTAAATAAGTTGCAAAAGCTACCCACAAAAAATAAGGTATAAGTAAAATTGCTGATGATTTATATCCTCTCCAAAGCATTAAAATTAAAACTAAATTAACAAAATTTAAAAACAACATTTCAATAACAGACCAGAAAATTAAATGCCAAGAGAAAAATAAAACTGACCAAAAAACATTTAAAATTCCATTTAAAACAAATAAGGAAATAATTATATAAAAAAACAAACTTTTTCTATTCGTCTTTGAATTGTTAGAAAAAAGTAAAATTGAGATAGCTGATAAAATAAAAATAATAGTCCAAACAATACCGATAACCGATCCATGCGGAGTAAATGACGGTAAATTGATAGCATCATACCAATCCATTCCACCACCAGTAAAATAACCGCCGATCAAAGAAACAGACAAAACGCCTAGTGGTGTTAACAAATAATTAACTTTTAACCCCCTAGTTTTCATAAGTTTGAAATTAATAATAATATCCCAGCTAATTATAGCAAAAAAAAATTAAATTGTCATTAACAAAAGAACTAATTTTAACAAGATGTTTTTTGCATTATTTTACAAAAAAATTAGATAAAACTAACTATTAAAAAAATTATTTATTAGTAATCCCAAATAATAAGAAATTAAAATTACCACGGTTGCTATTAGCAAATGTTCAAAAACAACGCTAAAATTTTTTCTTTCCTCTTCGTTGCTTATTTTATAACTCAAAACTGAAAGAATTATTACTCCCCAAACAATTGAGATTAAAATAGAAGTTGAAAGTTTAAAAAATATAAATGGAATTAAAAAACTTAAAGCAAAAATCGCCTTGGTTAAAAAAGTAGCTATAGTAGCTTCCCAAACATGACGAGTACTGTTTTCCTTATTTGATTCTTCAGAAATATGAACTCCTAGGGAATCCGAAAAAGCATCGGCCAGTGCTATTACTAAAATACCAGAAATAACTGCTAACTTTGATCCGGTGCTAGAATTAAGTCCAACCATCAGTCCCAAGGTTGTTATAACCGCCGACGTTAATCCGAAGCTTAAACCTTTTTTAAGAGAATTTTTCATATTTTTTTGGCTTTTTTTCTGGCAAGATTGGCAAAGCGATGTGCCTCATCTCGAGCTTTTAAAAGTATTAATTTAATATCTAAAACTTCCTTTTTGAATTTTTTATCTACATTTTTTAAAAAAATTATTTCATCACCAGCAAACTTAGATAAACCAACTACATTTTTTATTTTATATTTTTCAAAAATTTCTTTCAAGAAATCAAGCTGAGGACGACCACCATCTATTAAAAATAAATCAGGATACATCCATTCTTTGTGTTTCAATCTTCTCTCCAACGTTTCAGTTAAAGCACGAAAATCATCATGTAAGTAATTATTTTTAATTTTAAACAAACGATAGTCATTTTTTTGATATTCACCTTCAAAATCAACAACAATCATAGAACCATAAGTTTCTTTTCCAGAAAAATGAGAAATATCATAAGCCTCTATTCTTTTAAAATTATTTTGTTCTAAGTTTTTTTCATTTTCTATTAAAGAAACATCTTGTAAATGTTTTAAAGCTTTAAGTTGTTCTGGGTTTTCTTGTGAAAGTTTTTTTATTAAATACTCTTTTTTTCCAGATAAAAGTAAAATAATATTTTTGATATTTTTCTGATAATCTTTTTTATTTATTTTGCCCAAACACGACCCCGGACAAAGCCCAACTTGATAATCAAAGCATGGCTTGCCCGAATTAGCCTTGCAAGTTCCATAAGGAAAAATTCGTCTAATAATCCTTAAAGCATTTTTAATTAAAGTAAAAGATTGATAGGGACCAAAAATTTGATTATTCTTGTCTTGATATTTTTGCAAATCTTTACCTCTAATAATTACAGGGTAAGTAAAATCTTTTTTAGCAATAACAATATAAATAAAAGACCGGTCATCACGATCTTTGATATTGTATTTTGGCCAATATTTTTTAATGTACTTAGCCTCTAGAATAATTGCTTCCAGCAAGGTTTTAGTTTCGATGGTCTTAATTTTTTTGGCCTGAAAAACCATTTCCTTGATTCTGGGTTCAACGTTGGATAAAAAATACTGACTTAATCTATTTTTCAGATTAGTAGCTCGACCAACATACAAAACCTTTCCTCGATTATCAAGCCAGAAATAAACACCGGAACTTTTGGATATTTTTTGTAATTGATTTTTAAACATAAAAACGCTCTCAATACTTATTCAAATAAAAAACTAAGAAATTATTTTAAATAATCCTTCAAATATTTGCCGGTAATACTCTTTTCATTTCTGATAATATCCTCCGGTTCACCACTAGCTAGTAAATATCCACCCTTTTCTCCTCCATCGGGTCCTAAATCAATCAAATAATCCATTGATTTAAGCATGTGCATATTGTGCTCAATTACTATTACGGTATGCCCTTTTTCTACTAATTTACTTAAAACTTGAAGCAACATTTCAATGTCCTGATAATGAAGTCCAGTTGTCGGTTCATCTAATAAATACAAAGTTTTTTGACCCAAAACATAGTTTAATTCTTTGGCAATTTTTACTCTTTGAGCTTCTCCACCAGAAAGTGTGGTTGCACTTTGCCCCAGTTTTAAGTAACCAAGACCAACTGATTTTAAAATATTAAGTTTATCGGTTATATAATAATTACCATCAAAAAGCTTAATTGCCTCTTCAACACTCAGATCTAAAACATCGGAAATACTATGATTTTTATACTCCACCTGCAAAGTCTCTCTATTGAACCTTTTGCCTCGACAAACCTCGCACTCAACTAGTACTGCTGGCAAAAAATGCATTTCTATAAGGTTAAATCCAGCACCCTGACAAGCCTCACAGCGCCCACCAGCACGATTAAACGAAAAACGCGATAAAGTATAACCTCTTTCTTTAGATTCTGGTAGTTCAGCAAAAAAATCCCTGATTGGCGTAAAAATACCGGTATAAGTAGCTGGATTTGACCTGGGAGTTCTACCTATAGGAGATTGATCGATAACTGATATTTTATTTATATACTCAGTTCCTTTTATATCTTCCACGTCTATTAATTTATTCTTTTTGCCAGGATTATTCTTTATATGTACAATATTTTTATACAGAACATCATACAACAAGGAAGATTTTCCACTACCAGACACACCACACAAACCAACAAGCCTTCCCAATGGTATTTCCAGATTAATATTCTTTAAATTATTAGCCCTAGCCCCCTTTATACTTATAAAACCTTTATTTTGAGATCTTCTTTTATTCGGCAATTCTATTCTTTTTACGCCATTTAAGTATTCCAAGGTCAAAGAATTTGAACTTTTATTGGCATTTATTTCTTTATTGACTACTTTTTTTGTACTTAATTTTAAATTATCGTTCTTTTTTACTAAATCAGCTGTATATCCAATCTCAACAATTTCACCGCCATTTATACCAGCTCCAGGGCCTAAATCAACTAAATAATCAGAATTGAGTATCGTTTGTTCGTCATGTTCCACTAAAATTACTGTATTACCCTTGTCTCTAAGGGATTTTAAGGTATCTATCAGTTTAAAAGTGTCCCTTTCGTGAAGACCAATGGTCGGTTCGTCTAAAACGTATAGAGTTCTAGATAATTGTGAGCCAATTTGAGAAGAAAGCCTTATTCTTTGGGCTTCTCCGCCAGAAAGCGTTTCAGCTTCCCTATTTAAAGTTAAATAGGATAGACCAACCTTATTCAAAAACTCCAACCTATCTATAATTTGTTGCATAACAGCTGAAACAATTTCCATTTGGCGTTTATTCAAATTCCCCAAAACAACTTCAAAAAACAAATATGCTTCTTCTAAAGACAAGGCTGTAACTTCGGCTATATTTTTGTTATTTATTCTCACTGACAAAGATTCTTCTCTAAGTCTTTGACCGCTACACTTAGGACAAACATCGCTGGCATAAAAACCGACCTTACCCAAACCAGAACAAGAAGGACAGGCTCCGTGAGGAGAATTAAAAGAAAAAAGACGTGGTTCAACCTCTGGAAAAGCAAAATTATCATTAGGACAAGTCCAATTTGAAGAAAGTAAAAATTCTTCTTTTTCTAGCCCAACATAAACCAAGCCCTTACTATAAGCAATAGCATTTTCAATGGCCTCAAACAAGCGAGAACCATCACTTGGCAAAACTTTATCAATAACAATATCTATATCATGTTTTTGATTGGGATTTAATTTAATTTGATCTCTAAGGGATTGTATTTTCCCATCAATTCTAGCCTCTGAGTATCCCAAAGATAAATAATCATAAAGTAATTGATAATATTCACCCTTTCTTCCTCTAATTACTGGCGATATTATTGTTAAATATTTACTACCAGAATCTTTAGCTCTATTAATGGAAATATCAACCATTTCTTCTAGTGATAATTTCTGGATTTTATGACCACACAAAGGACAGAACACTTCTCCTAAACGAGCGTAAAGCACTCTTAAATAATCATAAATTTCAGTAAGAGTTCCAACAGTAGACCGTGGATTATGCGACAAAGCTTTCTGATCAATAGATATAGCTGGAGCGAGTCCAATAATTTCATCAACATCGGCCGGTTTCTTTTGGCCCAAAAACTGACGCATATATGGAGAAAGTGATTCAACATAACGCCTTTGTCCTTCGGCAAAAATTGTATCAAAAGCCAAGGAGGACTTACCGCTACCAGAAACACCAGTAATCACCGTTAACTGATTGTGTGGAATTTCTAAATCAATATTTTTTAAGTTGTGCATTCGTGCCCCACGAATGATTATTTTGTCGTTCATATTAATCTTTTTTTTCTAAATCCAAAAAATCTTCAACTTTTTTAATAATCGTTTCTGGATTGATGTTGTATTTTTTGTTATAAGCTAACTGTTTTTTTCTTCTTCTCTCCACTTCTTTAACCGCATTTTTAATTGAGCCAGTCATGTTATCGGCATACAAAATAATTTTACCTCTTACGTTACGCGCAGCTCTACCCATTGTTTGAATAAGCGACGTTTGGCTACGCAAAAAACCTTCACGATCAGCGTCTAAAATAGCCACTAATGACACTTCCGGCAAATCTAATCCCTCACGAAGCAAATTAACACCAATTAAAATATCAAATTTACCCAAACGAAAATCTTTTAAAATTTCAGTTCTAGCCAAAGTCTTAACGTCGGAGTGAAGATAGTTTGATTTTATATTTTTTTGTTTTAAATAAACATCCAAGTCTTCCGCTTGTTTTTTAGTCAACGTATTAATAATAACTCTTTCGCTCTTTTTAATTATCTTCTCCGATTCTTCTATTATATCATTAATTTGACTGTGATTATTTTTTTTATCAAAAACTGGTCTAATTTCAATTTCTGGATCAACTAAACCCGTGGGACGAATTACTTGTTCAGCTATTTGTTTAGATTTTTCTAATTCAAATTTTCCTGGAGTGGCAGTTGTAAAAATTGTTTGTGAAATTCTTTTTTCAAATTCACCAAATCTAAGCGGACGATTATCTAGTGCCGAAGGTAAACGCCAGCCATATTTAACCAAAGTTTCTTTACGACTTCTATCACCAGCATACATCCCACCAATTTGAGGAACAGCAATATGACTTTCATCTATTACTAGTAAAAAATCGGGCTTACCATTTTTGTCTCTAGGAAAATATTCCAAAAGAGAATCTGGAGATTCTCCAGCTAACTTACCAGTTAAGTGTCGAGAATAATTTTCAATGCCATGACAATAGCCAAGACTTCGAAGCATTTCTATGTCATATTTCACTCTTCGTTCTAATCTTTCAGCTTCTAAATATAGCTTATTCTTTTTAAAATATTTTAAACGATCTTTCAGCTCCTCTTTAATACTTTCTATCGCTTGCTCTATTTGGGGCTTAGTAGAAATAAAATGTTTTGGCGGAAAAATGACTATTTCTGGTAAGTGTTCTAAAATATTTTTAGTAGTATTATCAATAATACTTAAATCAGAAACTTTTTGTTCGTTTAAATCTAATCGATAAATAATATTTTCCGACATTGGTCTAATTTCAAAAACATCCCCTCTAACTCTAAACTGACCGCGTTTAACATCTCCCAACGATCTTTCAAATTGCATTTTTATCAATTGTGAAATCAAATCTGATCTAGTTAATGGTTTATCTTTTTCTAAATGTAAAGCGGCTTCCATGTAACTAACTGGAACACCTAGGTTATAAATACAAGAAACCGAAGCCACAATAATAACATCTCGACGAGAAAGAAGAGCCGAGGTTGCTCCGTGGCGAAGCCTGTCGATTTCATCATTAATCATTGCTTCTTTTTCAATATAAGTATCAGAATTGGGCATGTAAGCTTCTGGCTGGTAGTAATCATAATAAGAAACAAAATAATGGACAGCGTTCTCGGGAAAAAAATTTTTGTATTCTCGATATAGTTGAGCGGCTAAGGACTTATTGGGAGCCATAACCAAAACCGGTCTATTTAGCTCTTGAATAATGTTAGCCACCGTGAAGGTTTTCCCTGAGCCAGTTACACCAAGCAGTGTTTGATAATCAAAACCCCTCTCTATTCCTTGCAGGAGCTTTTTAATGGCCTCTGGCTGATCACCAGCCGGCTTAAAACCTGATTTAAGTTTAAACAATTTTTCCTTCACAAATTTATAAAATTTATATCAATTTTAGATAATTATAACATTATTAAATTAAATAAAAAAGGGTTGAACCAATTCAACCCGATGATATAATAAAGGGAAGCTAAATTTGCTTCCCTTATATTTTTTTGCTTGGTTTAAACTGGAGAAAGCCAGAAAAAACCATTTTTAATAACTATTTCTGCCGGAACAACACCCAAATATATACGGTCATTGTAACAACCTTCTTCAATATTGGGACTTTCAATAAAAACAAAAACTAAAATTTTTGATTTTTCCTTTAATTCTTTTTTGGAATAAATGTCTACAACAATGCTTTTGGGTGAAAACTTTTTTACCAAATAGCTTTCCAAAGCAACATTAAAAGAATACTTGCTTGTCAGACCATAAACCTCTTCAGAACTAAGAAAAAATTTTTGTGTTGACAACAAGATGCTATCTTTAATATTAAGCGCTGTTTTGATTTCTTTTAAATCCACTAAAACCGAAACTGTTCTTTTCTGCGAAAAGGCAGAGATCACAACACAAATCAAGATCAAAATAATAGTTACCTTTTTCATGTTTCTTTTTTTTAGGTTAATATAATCAACATTTAAAAAATTCTTAGAAATTAAGGATGTTTTAGATGTTAACTATTTTAACCATCTTTTTAAAGAGCCTTGCTACGACTTTCAACTATAACATATTTAAAAATATTTGTCAATAGTTACTTATTTTTTACTCTTTTTTAAAATAAAACAACTTAAAACAAAAGAGATTAAAAAGAATAAAGCACCATAAAAACAAGGGGTTATAAAGGGATTTACAACCTGACCGCCAGGAGCACAACCCAAAGAGCATGGTTCATAGTTTAACCAATCTCTTAATTCTATCGAAAAATTAATAAGAGCAAACAACGTTCCAAATAAAAGAACATAAAATTGAACTAAAATTAGTTTTTTCATACTTTTAAAAAATCAATTATATATAAGTTTAACTATTTTTAAACTAATAATGATATCTTTTTCCCTTTTCAATACTAACCGCTCGATAAATTTGCTCAACTAAAATAGCTTTAGCCATCTCATGCAAAAAAGTCATTTTAGACAGTGATAACCTTTGATAATCAATTAAAATATCAAAATTAAAACCTAAAGCTCCAGCAATTACAAAAATTATTGGCCGATCAATAGAAAATATTTTCTCAGAAAATTGAATTGAATCCAGCTCTTGTCCATTTTCTGACAACAAAAAAATCTCAGAATTTTTATTTTTATTTAAAAATTCTAAAATTCTTTCACTTTCCTGCTGTTTAACAATTGAAATATTTTTTTCAGAAAAACTTTTGGCTGGCAATTCAACAAAATCTAGCTTTATTTCTTTACTCAATCTTTTACTGTATTCATTTATTATTTCGCGATAATATTTTTCTTTAACAGCCCCGATACTTAAAATTGTTATTTTTTTCATAAAACAATATTAACATAAAAAATAGGTAAAAGATAGTTGACTTTTCTCCTTATTTTATGTTAGCATTTATAGTTCGTTGAACATTAAAAACTAAATGAAAATCATAAACCAAAATAATCAGAAAATGAAAAGAAACCTGTTTTTATCGCTACTAGCGATATTTGTCTTGCTTGAAATTAGCAAGGCTCAAATAGTTGAACTCCAAGGAATTAATTGTCCCGGAGAGTTTACTGGTAAACTAGGTGTTGTTACCGATTTTGGTACCGAACCCTATACATACCTTTGGAATACCGGAGAAACTACAAATATTATCTCAGGACTTAGTTCTGGATTTTATTCTGTTTCCGTAACCGATGCATTATTGGTAAATCGAGTTTTTAATTACAATTTAAACGACCCACTACCAATAACAAACTCTTATTTAACAACTAATAATTCCTCTTGGCCAAACCCAACCGGAACTATTAGTGTAACATCTAGCGGAGGCACTGGTTGGTATGCCTATTATCTACAAGATAGTACTAGCCAAAAATACATTAATCAATCTGGACCAAACTTTTCTAATCTTTACTCTGGTACTTATTATTTAGAAACCTTTGATTTAAATGGTTGCCAAAGAAAAGATACTGTTTTAGTTGGTGAAGATGCTGGAATTATACCTAATAATTTTGATATTGATTACACAGTCTGCTATGAAGGCACCGCTCCAATTGACATAGAGCCAGGAACAATTCAGGTTCCAGCCTTAATAATAATTGGAGAGGACACAACAACAATCGTCAAAATTATTCCTGGTCCTAGGCCATACATCAACAGCTTAAACGATACCTTGTCAGTAATTTCTGGGAATGTCTTGCCTGGAAAAAATGAATTTAAAATTGTAACCTCCGATAACAAGGGTTTTCGTTACTCGTGGTTCGTTGATAGCGTTTTAACTCCCATAAAAATAACCTGGGAACAAGAAAATGTTTTGTGTCACGGTGGTAATACTGGAAGAATAATTGTTTTAGCTGAAGGAAGTTATAACGATTTTAGTTATAGAATTACTGGTCCTAATTCCTTTTCTAGCAACAACTCTTCTATAAACAATTTATATGCCGGCAACTATACCGTTACAGCAGAAGATTCTACTGGTTGTAGCATATCTCAAAGCATTATAATTGAAGAACCGATCGAACCTCTAAGAATTCATTTTGAAACGTTTAAAACTTTTTGTCCTGAATCCGAAGATGGGAGAATATATATAAGATATATAGAAAATGGTTTACCACCTTTTTCATATCTTTGGAGCACTGGAAATGTTTCTTCTGAAATTGATTCTTTAGAAGTCGGTTGGTACAACCTTCGAGTAACCGATTCCAATGGATGTATCGCTTTAGATTCGGCTCAAATTACTGGAGGAAATGAAGTTTGCGTTCCAACTGTAATCACCCCGAACGGAGATGGTCACAACGATTTTTTTAATGTTAACAATTTATGTTATTACTCAGATATTAAAATCGTTATAACTGATAATTTGGGAAAAATTATTTTTGAAACCAACGATTGCAACAACCTTTGGGATGGCAAAGATAAGTCAGGAAATCTTGTTGATTCCAAAACCACTGTGTTTGTTTATATTGAACAAACAAAAAATGATGGGACTGTTAAAAAATTCAGAAAAACAGTGACAGTATTATATTAGTACTAACAACAAAAATCTAAACAATGAAAAAAATTAAAGTTTTCTCTTTGTTGATAGTGCTATCAACAGGAGTGTTGGCTCAAAATTGGGGAGAATATGATCCCTATCTTTCCAACCCTAGTCTTGGCGCTCACAATGAAATGTTAAAAATAGGATCATTGTATCAGACTGAAATGACCGCTTATGACTACAATCCAAAATCTTGGTTGTTTTGGGCTACAAGCCCTTTTAATAACCAAAGAGTGGCCTGGGGATTGAAGCTTTCTTCAATTGAAGGTGGTGTTTTAAAAAACACATCAGCTGAAGCAAATTTTATATATAATATCCCCTTAAGCGAAACACGTCTGTCATTTTCCTTAGGAGGAAGTGTTAATCAACTTCAATTAATTCGTGAAAGAGTTGAGGTTTATGATTTAAACGACCCAATTATTCAAGGCGCTGAAAGTGGAAATTGGTTCAATGCAAATTTTGGAATATCTTTTTCAAAAGTAAATACCTATTATTTTGGATTGGCAGCTTATAATCTACTACCAAGTCAAACCAATTGGATGGTGTCTAGCTTTGAAAACAAATCAAAAATTACATATAATCTTTCGGGAATGTATACTTTTGATTTTTTAGAAGGAAATTTGCAATGGGAACTGACTGGACTTGCCTCAACCAATCATCCCGAAAATTTTGACTTGTTAAAATATTGTATTTCAACCAGAATAATGTTTTTTAAAAAAAGCTTCTGGATTGGAACCGGATATTTAAACGAGACAACAATTAAGGGTAATTTTGGTGTCAATGTTCAGAATGTATCATTTGCCTATACTGGATACTATTCTCTAGGGACAGCAAGCAATTACGGCTACTCCTTCACTAAACATGAGGTTGTCGTAATATTAAAATTACCTTACAGTAAAGCATCAAAAAACAGTGGCGCATGAAAATTACAATCCTAACGCTCTTAATATTTTTTTCTTCTCTGGAAATATCGGCCCAATCAATTGATTCCGTTTGGCAAGTTAAAAATTTACCAATAAATTCGGAATTTGATGAATACATGCCCTTTTTAGTGGATACAATTCTAATATTTACTTCCACTAGAAAAAATTCCCGAGAAGATAAAATTTTTGAGAACACAGAAAAAATATATTATACACCGCTTATTGATACAAGCTTCGGAAAAATAAGAAAATTTACTTACAAGGCAAATTCGGATGCAAACTCAGCTTTGATTGGTTGCTCTAAAAGTCATTTCTTTTTTTATCGAAGTTATTTTAATAATAACGGTGAGATATTTCTTGCGCCCAGAAGAGAGATAAACATTAAGATGTTGAAAAAAATTCAAAACATTTTATCCGACAAAGATGAAAATAGTATATCTGTAGTGGAAGATAGTATTTATTTTACCAGCAACCGCAACGGAAGCTATGACATCTATCTGCAAACAAAGAAAGAAAAACCAATCCCTTTGGATGTGCTAAATTCAAGTTTTGAAGAACAAGGTGTTTGGATCTCATCAACAAACAATGAGCTTTATTTTAGCTCTAATCGTGAAGGATCGTTTGATATTTACTGTTCCGATAAAATTGATGGGGCCTGGCAAATTCCAAAAAGATTGCCCTTCCCCATTAATACAGAATTTGATGAGCAGGATTTTCGCAAACACAATGATTCAACATTTTTTCTAGCTTCAAATCGTTCTGGTGGTGTTGGTGGATATGATTTATACAAAATCATGAAAAGCGAAACAAATAAAATCAACACCACTGATACCAGCGAACTAATAATTAAAGAGCCTGAAGAATCAACCGACACTACCGTAATCATTATTACCGAACAAGACTCTTTAACTAGCAGAGAACAATTATTGATAGAACTAAAAAAATTAGATCTCATTCCTTTTAGAGGAGAAATTCAATTGGGTGCGTACAGAAATAATTTAACTTCTGTAAAATTATTTAAAGATTGGTTTGATTGCATCAAAGATCAAAACATTCGCATGGACGTTTTTGATGACAAAAAAGAAAAACTTCCTTTAAATAAATTTATAATTGATCAGATTTACACCGACCTAGACTCTGCCCTAAATAAACAAAAAGAAATAATAAGAAAGGGTTGTCTACCTACCACGTTTGAAGGAACTCCTTTTATTGCCCTTCTTAGAGCCGATAAAAAGCGTTATGCTATTTTCTGGAAAGAAGAAGAGTATAAAAATAAAGAAGTTTTCTGGATAACATTGGAAGGAAAAAAAATCTGGCAAAGCAACTAGAAAAAAGCCCCTAAATTTTAGGGGCTCTTTTTTTATTATCTTATTTTGTTTATTCTTTATCATTTTAACTTATTTATTTCTTTCGGTTTAAATATACCATCTTCAGTTATAATGCCGGTGATTAAATCAGCCGGGGTAACATCAAAAACTGGATTAAAAGCTTTAGTACCTTTGGGAGAAATTTCCAACAAAGGATTAAAATTTCTTCCTTGTTTTTTAGACAAATTTCTATTTTCCCAGAAAGAAGTATGTTTCAAGACTTCGTCACCAGAACGATGCTCTATTTTTATTTCTTTGCCTGTTTTTGTATCAAAATCAATTGTGGCCTTAACGGCAGCTATATAAAAAGGAATTTTGTACCTTTTAGACATCAAAGCTAAAGGATAAGTCCCGATCTTATTGGCTGTGTCGCCGTTTAAAGCTATTCTATCGGCACCGACTATTACCATATCAACCATTTTATTCTCCATTAAAAATCCACTAGCGCTATCAATATTTACTCGATGCTCAATGCCAGATTTATTCATTTCCCAGGCAGTCAATCTAGCTCCTTGAAGCCAAGGTCTAGTTTCATCAATTAAAACTGATATTTTTTTACCATTTAAAACAGCACTATATATCGGAGCTGTAGCTGTTCCATACCAAATAGCTGAAAGTGATCCGGCATTACAATGAGTCATGATGCGATAATTGTTTTTAATTAATTTCTCACCGTAAGCTCCTATTTTTAAATTATTATTTACTTCGCTCTCTAATAATTTTTTATAAGAATTATAAATATCTTTTTTAATACCACCAACAGTATTTGAATTTATTTCGCTAAGTATTTTATTCACAGCCCAAGACAAATTATTGGCTGTTGGACGAGCCTTAATTATTTCTTGAGCTATTTTTTTTAAATAATTTAAAAAATCAAAGGGATTACTTTTTTTGTAGGCCAAAGAGGCTAAAAAAACACCAGCACCACCAACGGCCCCAATAGCCTGAGCTCCTCGAACATTAAACTCTTTTATAGCTAAAATTGCCTGACTATATTTTTTAAGTTGAATAAATTTCAGTTTATCGGGCAAATAAACTTGATCAATTATTATTACCCTATCCTTTTTTAACTCGACAGTTAATGGCAAAAGTTTTTGTAATTGCTTTAAATTTTTCATGATATTTTTGAATTAATTTTAGAGTTGATGAAATATTTTTACCTAAAGCTAAAACCCCATGATTTTGCATTATTAAATAATCCCCCTTTTTTGAAGCGTTTTTAATTGCTCTAGCTGATTCCATTGTTCCGTAAGAATATTCTCTAACATAAATAACATTATCTAATTTATCCTTACAATTTACAGCCAAAAAATCATGAGAATGCAAAACGCAATTTATATCTGGTCGAGCCTGATAAACACCCCAATGAAGACGAGCTTCAGAACTTGGTTCTTTCTTTCCATAAACATAAACATCATCACCCTTAAAACCAGAAACTAAAACAAAATCACTCTTTTTTAGTTGATGAGGAAAAGAACCAGTGGTTTTAATAATTATTCCCTTTTTAGTTCTAACACTAAAATTACCACCATTATTATCTTTGCAGCCCAATTTAGCCAAATCTTTTCCGGTTTTAATTAGCTTCTCC
The DNA here is from genome assembly GCA_035400585.1 of bacterium. GTDB lineage: Bacteria > Patescibacteriota > Patescibacteriia > Patescibacteriales > UBA12465. The sequence goes on from DAOMZR010000001.1 coordinate 237,738, forward strand.
ATTAAACCTAATTCTTTGGGGCTAGGACTAAAATCACCCTTATAAACAGTTTTAAATTTAGTACCAATATATTTTTCACCCATAAAATTATTTTTTATTTTTTGACATTAAAACAAATGTTTCCAGCGCTACTAAAGATGCTCTATTTTCCATTTTAACCAAATCACCTTTACCAGATTGCGCCTCCACTGAATATTTAGCAATTTTCTGTCTAATATTTTTCTCAGCTTCTTGATCAACTACTAATAAGACTACCCCAGCTTTAACACCCTTTATTCTGGCCAAAGTTAAAACAGTTCCAGCTTCCATATCCTGAGCCAAAGTATTAAAATTTTTCCAAAATTCTTTAGTTTCTTTTGTCTTTTTAGAATATAAAGCATCAACCGTCACTGTTGTGCCGGAATAATATTTAAACTTTAAAATTTCAGAAGCTTTTTTCATTGTCTGAAAAATATCTGGATCGGCAATTGCTGGATATTGCAAAGGAACATAATCAAGACAAGTATGATCTTCTCTAACAACACTGTCGGAAATAATCAAATCACCAATTTTAATTTTGGTTTGATTGGCTCCACAAGAACCAACTCTAATAAAATTTTCCGCACCAAGAGCAACTAATTCTTCTATGGCAATAGCAGTTGAAGGACCACCAATACCAGTAGAACAAATAGTTATTGGTATGTTTTTATATTTACCAGTAAAAACTCTAAATTCCCTATTAAAAGAAATTTCCTTACCACCATCTAACAGCTTAGCAATACGCAAAACACGACCAGGATCACCAGGCAAAATCACGTTTTTAGCTATACCTCCCTTTTTACATAAAATATGTGGCTGTAAATTATCAAAATTTTTAGCAGGCATAAAAAAATAATTAAGTATTAAGACTACTTAATTTTAACACAATTTCAAAGAAAATGAAAGAAATTATAGTTAAAATTAACAAATAAATGGTTTGAAAATAAAAATTTTTAGCGCTATAATAAATATATGAAAAGAAAAAAACTCGTTTTAATGATTTTTGGTTTTTTGCTATCAATACTTATCTTTTTATTTAGCTTTGAATCAATTAATCAAACTGAAAAACAAAATAAAGATAATAATATTATTTTTTTTGGAAAAAAAGATAAAGAAGAAATAATTAAACCAAAAGAAGTGCTAGAAGAAACAAAAAAAATAGAAGAAAACTCTGATTTAAATTTTTTATTTTTTGGAGATTTAATGCTGGGCCGTCATGTTGGCGAGAAAATAGACATCCACGGGCTTGATTATCTTTTTGAAAAGTTGGAAGTAGAAAAGTTTACCGAAAAATACGATTTTGTAATGGCCAATCTTGAAGGAGCTACCACTAACGAAGGAAAACATTATAAACCGGACAATCTTTATGACTTCGCTTTCAAACCAGAGACAATAAATAATCTAAAAAAATATAACTTCAATATTTTTGCCCTATCAAATAATCACTTATCAGATCAAGGAGAAAAAGGAATCAGTGAAACCTACCAGAATTTAAGCGAACTGGGTTTTAACTACTTTGGCTGCAAAGATGGATATTTGTCGTCATCAGAAAATACAGAAATCATCTATAAAGCTAATGAAAATGAAAAACAAAAAATACTAAACGAAAATGATTGCTCTTCAATAATAATTGAAACTAAAAATAAAAAAATAGCCTTTTTTTCTTTTAGTATCGTTTACAGTGATATTGAAGAAAATTTAATATTAAACAAAATAGATCAAATTAAAAAACAAAGCGACTTTTTGATAATTTCGCCTCATTGGGGAGTAGAATATCAAGAAAAAGCCAACAAAAAACAAGAAAATTTAGCCAAAAAAATGATAGATTCTGGGGCTGATTTAATTATTGGACACCACCCTCATGTAATCCAAAATTGGGAAATTTATAAAGAAAAACCGATCTTTTATTCTTTGGGGAATTTTATTTTTGATCAATATTTCTCCCCAGAAACACAAGAAGGGCTAGCCATATCAATCAAGGTAGATAATAATAAAATCGACAAAACAATATATAAAATAAAAACAAAAGGAAGCAAAATTGAAGAAATTATAAAAATAGAATAAAAAATTTAATAAAAATCAACAAAAAGAGAGAATCATAAATTCTCTCTTTTATTATCTTTGTATTTTATCGTCTCGTCTTTAGCGGCAAGAATTTAAACATTCTTGTCTAGCTTCAACTCCTTGAATCATGTCACAATAAGAACAAACATCAATTTTTTCTCCAACCACTGGTATTTCGGCACTAGGATTGGTAGAATTAGATTGATTTGCTGGTGTTTGAACACTTGGATTAAAACCATTCATTAAGCTCGATAAATCTTTAAAAGTTTTATCATTTGGTAAATCAAATTTTGAATCATCAACGTTCCATGATTTACATTTAAAATCAAAAACCTCGTCCATATCAACAGTGTCTTGTTTTATTTCGTCACCAGCTTTATCGTCGGTTTCTCCTTCTTCTAGCTTCATTTTCATACCCTCCTTATTCATTAAATCATCCCAAAAATAGTTCCAACCATCTTTTATAATACTAACTGAATTAAATCTCATACCTTGCCCCTTATCAACTGTATTCATTTCTACCCTGATTCTTTCCCCTTTGTTGTCAAAATAATAAACAGCGCTCATTGTGGCTTCCTCATTTTCAATTTCAACCGAACACTGTAGTGGTTTCCCCTTTTTAAACATATCAATCACTGAAGAAGAAAAATAAGACTCTTCGTTGTCTAGGCTTTCTTCAACGACATCTGATTTGTTGTCAGAAATCGGCTTGCTAGGTTGATCCTCATTTTTTTTGCCACAAGCAGATAAAGAAAAAATCAGAAGCAAAAAAAGCGGTAGTAAATAAACTCGAGAAAATTTCATAATAATTATTATTAATTATTTTTTTAAAAAAAATAATTAAAATTTAATAATAATCTTTAGTAAAATAATAGCAAAAAAATTGATGTTTTACAAATAAAAATAATTACTAATTATTTTTTATTCTCACTAATTATCTTATAATACAAATCCTCGTAAGAATTAACCATTTTTTCCAAAGAAAAAAACTTTTTTGCTCTTTCTAAACAATCCTCTTTTTTGATGTTTTTGACTAACTTTAAAGCTTTTAACATCTCGTTAAAATCCTTTACAACATAACCGGTTTTACCATTAACCACTAGTTCCCTAATAGCTCCTTGATCATAAGCCACAACTGGCACGCCAGAAGCCATAGCTTCTAAAAAGGTATTACCAAAAGCTTCGATTATTCTGTTTGGTTGTATCAAACAAAAAGCATTGCTTAGTAATTCCTTCTTTTTCTTCCCCAAAACTTCTCCTTGATAAATAATTTGCTTACCATCAATAAAAGGAAAAACATTCTTATCTAAAAAATATTTATCAGCTTCTGATATTTTGCCAGCTAGAACCAATTTCATTTTTAATCTTTTGGCTATTTTAATAGCCGTATCAACTCCTTTCTGAGGACTTAATCTGGCTAAAAACAAAAGATAATCTCCTGAATTTCTTTGTTGAATAAAGCTATCAGAATCAAGACCATTATAAACAATTTCTCGCCAATTTAAAAACGGTAATAATTTCTTAAGAGATTTAGAAATACCAACATAATTAAGATGCTTATATTTTTTTAATAATTCTCTTTCTTGTTCGAAAAACTCCCCATATCTAATAGAGTGAATTGAGGGCGTCTTTACTAAATCGGCAAAAATAACACTTTTCTGTTCAACTGCACAGTGAATAATATCAAAATCTTTAGCTCTTCTAAAAGCTTCGGCTATATTTTGATATTCATGAACCTCAGAATAATCATTTTTATAATAAGTTTTTCTCACAGATATCAATTTTTGGGCTTTAGTTTTAGAATCACCGGTGGCAAATAAAGTAACTTGATGTCCTTTATCAACCAAACCATTTACCAAATAACCAATAGAAGAACCGGTACCGCCACGAGAATCAGGTGTTGTTTCTTCCCAAAGTTTAGAAATAATAGCTATCTTCAATTTTTTTTTCATAAAAATATTATATTTATATATTAACAATAATAAAATTCATTGTAAACAAAAAAAGCCAAAGATGTTATCTTCGGCTCTAACCCTAAAACTCAATCATCGAGAAAACTAAACCTCAATAGAGGTTGCGGTTACCTTAACAATATTTTTGTTAATGTCTTTTTTGGAAACGACCCTGGAAATCGTTTTTATTTTATATTTTATTTCCTTGGGAAAAACTTTTCCTGTCAGCTCTCCAACATCGATAATAATTGAAAAAACCTTGGGATCTAGTAAAAAAGCCTCGAAGCACTTGAAAAATTGATCGGTAATGAAGATTGGGCAAGGATCAGCATTTTGAATATCCTTAAAAAAATCTTCACCGAACTTAAAAGCGTTAACCAAATATCCATCCTCTTTCTTACCGTTAATTTTCAATTTAATTTTTTCCAAAAGCTGATTATTGGTTTTAGAAAGAAGGTTTTGGCCTTCAAGTAACATGTCGTCTATAACACTTTTACTTGGACATAAAAATTTTTCTTCCATTATCAATTTGTTTTAAATGTTGTGAAACTACTAACTAAACTCTATCAAAAAAACTAATTTTTGTCAATTTCCTGGTTTTTTTTATTAACCTTTATATTCAATTCTTCTAGTTGTTTTTCTTTAACTTCACAAGGAGAGCCACTCATCAAATCTTTACCTTTACTATCTTTGGGGAAAGCATAGATATCCCTAATTGAATTCCAGTTATTTAAAACCATAACAATTCTATCTAATCCAGGGGCATTTCCTCCATGAGGAGGAGCACCATAAGAAAAAGCGTTAATCATAGCCGAAAAATTTTGATCAACTTCTTCTTTAGAATATCCGGCTATTTCAAAAGCTTTATACATAACTTCTGGGTTATGATTTCTGATCGCTCCAGAAGAAACCTCAAAACCATTAAAAACCAAATCAAATTGATGAGCTAAAATTGATAAAGGCTCTTTGTTGAGCAATGATTCCATTCCACCTTGAGGCATAGAAAATGGATTATGAGCAAAGTCAATTCTTCCCTCTTCTATTTCTGAATATTCATACATTGGAAAATCAACTACCCAAACCAAAGAAGCCAAGGAATTATCTTTTAAATTCATTTTTTCTGCCAAATAATTTCTTAAATAACCCAAAGCCAAACAAACAGTTCGCCACTCATCAGCTGCAATGAAAATAAGATCTCCTTCTTCCGACTTACATTTATTAATGATTTCAGAAATTAAATTATCACCTAAAAATTTTACCAAAGATGATTGAAATTTTTCATCCTTTAAAACAATATAAGACAAGCCTTTTAGACCTTTCTTTTTAGCCTCTTCAATTGTTTCATCTATTTCCTTTCTGCTAAATTTTGCACCACCTTTAACATTTAAAGCCTTAACAAATCCACCGTTTTTAATTTGATTAGTAAAAATAGCAAAATCAGAATTTTTAACTAAATCAGAAATATCAGTTAACTCCATTTCAAATCGTAAATCAGGCTTGTCTGATCCAAAACGATTTATAGCATCTGTCCAAGAAATTTGTTGAAAGCGACCATCCGGCAAAAGACCAATCATTTTTTTATCACTAAACTTTTCTACCAAATCTTTCATTAATGGTTCCATTGTTTTAAAAATATCGTCTTGTTCGACAAAACTCATTTCCATATCTACTTGATAAAACTCTCCATAATGGCGATCCATGCGCGGATCCTCATCTCTAAAACAAGGGGCTATTTGAAAATATTTATCAACACCGCCAACCATTAATAATTGCTTAAACTGTTGCGGCGCCTGTGGCAAAGCATAAAATTTGCCAGGATAAATACGAGAAGGTATTAAAAAATCACGAGCACCCTCTGGTGAAGAGTTAGCCAAAATTGGAGTTTGAATTTCTGTAAAATTTAAATTGTGAAAATAAGATCTAATATGTTTAATAATTTCGTCTTTTGTTTTTAACATTTTTTGGATTTTTTCTCGACGTAAATCCAAAAAACGATATTTTAAACGTAAAGCTTCGTTCACTTCTCCTGTTTTTTCATCATTTAGTTCAAAAGGAAGTGGCAAGCTTTTATTCAAGATTACAACATCCAAAATTTCCACCTCAATTTCTCCAGTGTTAATTTTATTGTTTTTATTAGCTTCATCACGAGCTACAACCAAACCATTAATTTGTAAAACCCACTCATTTTTTACATCTTTTAAAGCGTCAGCTATTTTTTTATCACCATCATTACTATTAAATTTAATTTGAGTCAATCCGTATTTATCGCGCAAATCTATGAAAATAAGACCGCCTAAATCGCGATAGCTATTTACCCAGCCAGACAAAATAACCTTTTCTCCTAAATTTTTAGAGCTCAGCTCCCCGCAAGTGTGAGTTCGAAGCATATATTTATCTTAATTATATTTAATTATCACCAATTACTATATAAATATAGCCTAATTATACAAAAAAGTAAATAATAAATTTACTTAATTCTTTTTTTGCTGTATATTGTTTTTATGATTAAAATTAACAAAATTATATGGCTGATGTTCAACAAATTTTCAATAAAATAAAAGAAAGGCAAAAAGAACAAAAAACAATAAAACAAATTTATCGAGATGTTTTAAATAATTCTCAGGAATATCAGAACGTTTTAGAAGAGCTTGATAGTTTGAAAATCAAAAAGAAAAAAATAGAGGAAGTTTTAAAAAGCGAATTAAGGTCAGAAATGGAGCAATTAAACTCTATTAAAGTTGATATTGAATCAGAAAAAGAAATATTAAGCCAAGCAACTTTAGCTAAAATACTAAAAGGAGAACAAATAGAACTGGTCGATGAAAATAATAATAAATATGAGCCTATCTTCAGTGTACGTTTTAGAAAATATTAAAAATTTAAATATCTCAGAATTTAAAAAATAAATTAATTATAAATTATGAGGGTACCAATCAGAAGAAGTGATAAAGTTCCCACAGAAAAAATAGACACTAAAATAACATTAGAAAAATACCGAAGTTTATCAAAAACTTTAGAAAAACTAAAAAACGAAATCAGACCGAAAGAATCGGAGGAGGTAAAAATATTATCGACTACCGGAGATTATTCGGAAAATGCTGGTTATCAAGCGGCTAAAGCAAAACTAAGAAGAACTAATAATAAAATCAGTAAAATAGAATATATCTTAAATAGGGCCGACATAATTGAAACAAACCCAAAAAGCGACGAAGTACAAATAGGCAGTTTGGTTAAACTAGAAATTGATGGAAAAATAAAAAAATATCAGATACTAGGATCAGCCGAAACCGATCCCAGCAAAGGAAAAATATCATACATATCACCTCTTGGTAGTTCTTTGTTGGGAAAAAAAATAGGAGAATTTGTCAGTATAAACAACTTAAAAAAATACAAAATTGTAGAAATAAAATAAAGGCATCAAATGATGCCTTTTAAAGTTGTAAATGTTTAAATCCCGTAAAAAAGAGATGATTGGCGATTTTTAATAATTCTATTAGTCCATCTCCAAAATAAACCTAAAATAATTACCAATAAATAAAGAACGAAGGGATAGAAAAAAAATTTTTCTAATAAACTGTTATCAATTACCTCTTTAAAAGTCTGGTCAAAAAAATTATAAACAGGAACAAAATTAAAAAAATAATTCAGACATAAAAACAACCAGACATTAGCAAAAGGATAAATAACAAAGTAAAAGAAAAAAAATGTATGCCATTTTTCAAAAACATTAAAATCTTTAATAGTAATTCCGGCACTAGAAGTTAACTGTAAAAAAATTATTAACAAAATAAAAATACCAAAACCGGCCACAGAAATAGACTTTAAAATATCTGACGGAAAATATAAATTCAAAAAAATGGCTATTATCCCCAGCATAATGCCAGAAGCAGAGATTAGGGAGATTAGGCAAAAAATTGCTAAAATGTTAGGACTTACCTCTTTTGTATCCATATCATTTACTTTTTAGTTAGTATCAAAGAACCATTAAATACTTGTATCACAAAAATAAATTTTTGTCAAAAGTAAAATTTCTTAATTCCTTTCTAATTGTTTTAAAATCTGGTACCGACAAAGAAACCAGATTCCAAAAAGCTAATGAATGATTAAACTCTTTTAAATGACATAATTCATGAACAATTACATAATTAGCTAATTTCTCTGGAAGAAAAATTAATTTATAACTAAAATTTAAATTACCACAACGAGAACAACTTCCCCAACGAGTCTTTTGGTTTCTAATGCTTATTTTTGAATATTTAAAATTGTAAACCTTATTTAATTCTTTAATCTTATTTTCAATAAAAATATAAGCATTTTTTTTATTTTTTTGATAATTTTGATAACTATTTTGCTGGTTGTTTTCGACTATTCTTTTGGAAAAAATTTTTAGTTTATCAATAATCCAATCAATTTTTTTAATATCGGGCATTGTTATTTCTATTTTTAAGTACTTCGTGCCGGCCGAAAATGGTATTTTATCATTTTCCATGATCCAAGTTTCAGTATTATAATAGCTTTCAAGTTCTGATCTCTTTATTGATAAGGTGTTATTTATGTTTTCAAAATCTAAATTTATCAAATCATATTGGCTACCTTTCGCCATTATACTAAATTTATCACCTTGCCTAACCGTTATTTCATCAAATTTAACGAAGCGCGAAACATAAATACTGTTAAAATCTTTAAGGTCAAAATATCTCTCAATCTTATTTTCTTTCATAATCGCTTTTTTTTCTTCAAACTTTGATTCTGTATAGGAAAACAGTAAAAAGAACGTTACCAAGCCCAAAAAGAATACTAATATAAGTCCAATAAATAATTTTTTATTAAAAAATTTCTTTTTTATAGCCAATAAATCTAAACCCAGAATAGCCACAAAAATTGTTGGTATTGAAATTATAAATAAAGCTGATAGAAGGAATATATAATATCTCACTATCCCAATAACTTCTATTGTCTTAAAATCAACCATAAATCTATCAAACAAAGAACTTGAGGAGTTAAACGATAGAATTAGAAAAATAACAACAGAAACTAAAAATCCTATAGTTCCTAGACTTAAAAATATTGCTCCAAATATTTTCTTGAAGACTAAAACTGATTTTGCTGGCGGATTTTTTGTAAGCAATAAAGTAATGCCCCTGATAACAATGCCCATCAGGCCACCAAAAATAATAATTGCGGCAAAAAATAAAGCCGTTTGTAAAACTGGCAAAAAAAGAAAATGACCATCATAATCATACTCAATTATTATCTGCCAGATAATTATAAATATAAAGCTAGTTAGAAATGAGCCGACAATCAATTTGGGCAAAAAATGATAACTTTTATCTTCATTTTGTGCCAATACCATCAGAATTCCGGCCGTTAAAGGTAAAAGTAAAATTTGCCATCCCCAGAAAAACGTAAACCAATCCGGCTTAAGGGTAAATAACCACCCGAGAATAATAGTAATGGCGGAAATTAAATAAATTTTTTTCATAATAAATAAGAATTTTTATTCATATATTAGCTATTATATCATAATTTTGTTGTATTTAATAGTTAATGTAAATATATTTTTTACAGAACTCGGATTCGAACTAAAATATACAAAAAACACCTGTAAATACAGATGTTTTTGAGCGTTGCTCCGAGGGTGGGATTCGAACCCACGACCAATTGATTAACAGTCAACTGCGCTACCGCTGCGCTACCTCGGAATACATTCAGTTTTTAAAACTGAATATATAATAACAAACTAAAATAAAATGTCAAATGAATTGACCATCTTTAAAACGAAAAAACCAATATATATTCAAATTATTATCAAAAATTAATCACTAAGAAGTTTTTTGTCCTCTATCCACAAATTGCCCCTAAAACAATTTCTTCCGGGATTGAATTTTCTGTCTCCATAATATGATCTACCGTTTTCGTCGTCACTACTAGTTCGGAAACTAGCGCAAATTTCAAATTCTCTATCACCAATTTTATTATATTCTATTTTTTCACCAGTTTCTGGATCAATTAAACTTCTTTGATCAAAATAAATTTTACCTTCTTCCGAAGATATTTCTTGTAAATTTTCCGGAAGTCTATGATTTAAATCATAATAGCTATTTACCATGCTTTCAATCGTTGAAATTCTATTTAAAACAATTTGATCTAATTTTTTCTGTCTAGCTATTTGTGGCGACTCTACAAAAAACAAAGATGAAACAAAAATTATCACCACCAAACTTAAAGAGCCCCAAAAAAAGATTTTAAGATTATTATCTCTCTTTTCAACGTTTTCTCTTTTAATATCGTAGAAATAATAACTAAACACCAAAGCAGAAATAACAAAAACGGTTAAAGCCTTTAGAATAAATTTTAAAGTCATTTCGCCTGATAAAAAGCTATTTAATATGCCGATTAAAGATCCTAGAATTATCACTGCTGAAACAAACAAAATGAAATAGGTTAACCAGCGACGCAAAGAGGAATCTTTTTCTAATTCATTCTTTCTTAATCCATTGTTTATCAATCTAAGCATTAAGAAAAATATAGGAGCGGCTACAAACAAAGCTGAAATTCCAAACCTCAAACCACCATCATTGTTGTAAGCGTAATCAACCAAAATATCGTTGACACTTTTGTCTACTATTTGAAAAATTATTATCGCTGAAGAAATTGCTGTAAAAATCAAAGCCACCAGAGAAAGCAAATAATAAAAAGCGAACTTCGGATTGTGATTTTTCATATTTTTTTAATTAATTATAAATTTTTAAATTATATTAAATTTAAAAATCTCTTAATTTTTCCAAACTCTTATTTTTCATTTTTCTAATCTTTTCTAAGGCCTTAGCTTCAATTTGTCTAATTCTCTCTCTGGTTACCTCAAATTCCTGACCAACTTCTTCCAAGGTATGAGCCACTCCATCAATCAAACCAAATCTCATTTCCAGTATTTTCTGCTCTCTAGGAGAAAGACTAATAATTACTTCCTTAACATAATCTTTTAAAAGTTGAAGGGCAGCTACTCTATCTGGGGTTTCATTTTTAACATCTTCAATAAAATCTTCCAAGGTCGAATTATCATCATCATCACCGATGGTTGTCTCCAGAGAAATAGTCTCTTGAGAAATTTTCATGATATAAATAACCTTATCTAATTCTTCACCCATTTCTGAGGCTACCTCCTCAATCATTGGTTCTCTGCCTAATTCTTGGATTAAAAATCTTTGAGCCTGTTGAAATTTATTTATATTTTCAACCATATGAACTGGAATACGAATTGTTCTCGATTGATCAGCTAAAGCTCTAGTTATGGCTTGTCTAATCCACCAGGTAGCATAGGTTGAAAATTTATAACCCTTTTGGTGTTCAAATTTATCAACCGCTCTAAAAAGACCAATATTTCCTTCCTGAATCAAATCCAACAAACTCAAACCTTTTACTCCGGAGAATTTTTTAGCAATTGAAACAACCAATTTCAAGTTTGATTCAATCATTTTTCTTTCAGCATCTTTATCTCCACGATCCTTTCTTTTTGACAATTCAACTTCTTCTTCCGGGGTTAAAAGAGGAATTTTACCAATCTCTTTTAAATATATTTGAATCGAATCACTGGATAAATTAGCAAAATCAAAAGACATGGATGGTCCCTTTTTCTTTTCTGGAATATTTTTAGAACTTAAACCAAGAACATTACCGCTGTCTTCGCTAACCATAATACCAGCGTCATTAAGTCTTCCTAAAAAAATTTCGTATTCATAAATGTGATCCTCAACGTTGGGAAAAAGATATAATATTTCGGTTTCAGTTAAAAAACTACGAGATCTTCCCTTCTCAATTATTTTTAAAAGTTGTTCTTCGGATGGTGCTTCTTTTTTTTCGTAATGAGAAATTTCTATTTTTTTCTGATCATGTTTTTTAGAGATCACTTTTTGTATTTTTTTGGTTTTATCGCTTTTCTTTTTATGATCCTTGATTTTCTCTTTTACATTTTTAAGATTTTTCTTTTTGCCAGCAGAAACATTTTTCTTATTTGAAGCTTTAACTACTACCTTATTCTTTTTATGTTTTTTGCCGGCCTCCGTCTTTTTTTCCTTCATTTTTTTGACATTCATATTTTATTTAAATTTATTTTTATTATTAATTGATTTTCAACAATTTGTCATTCAGCTCTTTAAGTTCATTTAAAATTTTCAAAATGTCATCTTTTTGACCATTTTTTTCCGATATAATCAACTCTGATTCCTTCTGCCTAATTAAATCCTTATAATACAAACGTTTAATCTCCAAAACTATGTTCGACAACTCCTTTTTAACTTTTGACTCTAAATCATTATTATCTTGACCATACAAATAAAAATCAGCCAAAAGCCAGGATTCATTTAGTAGAGATATTAAATTATTGTTTGAATTAGTCTCATCTTTAATATAGGCTAAAAATTGATTATAATCAAGCTTTCCCTTATTTTTATTACCGTACATCACTAATAATTCATAAAATTTACGATATTTCAAAGGAATTTGGTCTAAATCCAATTTATTGGACAAATAGTCAAAATTCTGTGGAAATCTCAAAGTCAAAGCAAATAAAAGTTCCGTTAGTTTGTCCTCTCTATTTTTTTGAACAACATTACTGGCTTGAACAAAATTTTTACCATTTTTTTTATTAGTCTCAAAAGTATCATTTTTATTGACTTTTTTATCTATTTTTGATAATTGCTCCCTTAAAAAAGATTCATTAACTGAATATTTTTGACATATTTCTTTGATCCAAAAATCCTGTTCAACTTTGTTATACAGCATATTTACAACTGTTAATATCTTGTTAACGGATTTGTTTTTTTGGTCAATATTGTTCAAATCAATACTTTTTATTTCTTTTGTCAAATAATAATCTATAATATTCTTTGAATTGTTAATGGCCTCTTCAAAGATTTTTGGATTATTTCTAATAATTTCATCCGGATCTTTACCTCTTTCCCCTTCTTTGAAGCTTACAATCTTTAAATTCAGGCCATTTTTTAGGGCCTCAGCCACTCCTCGATCGGTGGCGCTAGAACCGGCTAAATCCTGATCAAATGATAAAATAACGTTACTGGTGTATCGTTTTATTAAGTTCAACTGGGAAACCGTTAAAGCTGTCCCTGATGAAGCTACAACGTTTTTAAAACCGGCTTCATGGGCCGAAATAGCGTCCATTTGACCTTCAACCACTATTACAGCGTCTTTCTCCTTAATAGCTGTTTTGGCTAAATTTAAGGCAAACAGAAGCCTACTTTTATCATATAAATCGGTTTGGGGACTATTTATATATTTACCAAAGGATTTATCTCCATTTTGGTTGTCAGGATTTATTCTGGCAGTAAAAGCAACTACTCGACCGTTAACGTCTTTAATTGGAAACATTATTCTATCTCGAAAACGATTATAATAACCACCCTTTTCACTTTTAACAGACATTCCGCTTAAAAAAATTTCATTATCAGTATATTTTTTATTTTTTAAAAAGTTAATCAAATCGTCATAGCTATTTAAACTATAACCAATTCCCCAACGATTTATAGCTTCTGTTTTTAATCCTCTGTTTAGCAAATAATCTCTGATTTTTTTACTCGATTCATTTTTAACTTTATCGTTAGTTAAAATAAAATTATAATATTTAGCGCTTAAATCTAATATTTCTAGTAAACGATTTTTATTTTTATTTTCAGAAAAATCATTATTGTCTAAAACAACCCCCGCTTTAGGGGCTAACATTTTTAGAGTTTCTACAAAATCTAAACCCTCCATTTCCATCAGAAAAGAAAAAATATCTCCACCCTTGCCACAACCAAAGCAATGCCAAATTTGTTTTTCCGGAGAAACCATAAAAGACGGAGTCTTTTCATTGTGAAACGGACAAACCGCTCTAAAATTAGACCCTGCTGGTTTTAAATTTAGATATTGTGAAATAACATCAACAATATCTAATTTGGCTTTTATTTCTTCGGAATGATTCATTTTAGAAAAATAAAAATCTTTTCTTTTTTATATTTTTTTGAAAATTATCTAAATCCCTATCTAAGTCGCCACACTCCATATCGGCTAAAATATCATTTTCTGGATCGTCATTTTTTTTCTCAATTATAACTTCTTCTTTCTCCTGTTTATCAATTTTTTGATTAATCTGATGTTTTTTACCAAAAGGTAAAACACTATAATTATTATTACCCACTATAATAGATAATGATTGTATTTCATTTTCAACCAAATCACCGTCATACTCAGCACTATGCATATGTTGTCCTTCATAACTGGCTCTTTTTTGATCTAAATGCAAGCTAAAAATACAATCATCATTATTTTCTTCTATATATAAATGAAAACGAGGATAATGACCATCACCCAGACGTCTCACTAAACTTTCTTGACCACTTTTTCGGTCAAATATTAAGGCATAGCCAGAGCTTCTAATAACTTTTTTAGCATCTTCTAATTTAATTGATTTAACCAAAAATTTCATAAGATAAACATTAGTTTCTTTTTCTGAAAATAAAGAAATTATAAATAATAAAACTTTCTATACCAATAATCACTGTTGCTAAAAATTGAGAAAAAAGATAATTGATTTCTTTGATGTTAGCAAAAACATGCATCAATTTAACATTCAACAATAAATTAAAAATAGAAAAAAATAAATAAGAAAACAACTGGCGATGGACGTAGGCTAAATTATTATTTCTAAAGGTCCAAAATTTATGAACAAAAAAATTAAATAAGAATGATAGAAAAAAAGCCAGAGCTGTCGATGGTAATAATTTCTGATTTAAAACATCGTGCAAAAGAAATAAAAAAATCAAATCAAGCAATAAAGTAAAACAACCAGTTATAAAAAACTTAACATAAACTTTTTTTAAATTTAGTATTCTGAAAGTGGTTGGAAAATAAGAAAAAATAAAAAATTTGATTTTCTGATACATAAAAAAATTATTTATAAATTTCAGTAATTGCTCCAATTATTTTTTCAGAATCAAGAAATCGATCTTTGATACTATCTGAATTTAAAACAACGCTTATAAATTCTTTGCCATTTTTGTCAGCAAATTTAAGGGCCAAACAATACCCGGCCAAAATATTATAACCCGTTTTGCCTGAAATTATTTGACCATCAATATCAATATCTCTAAAACCCAACAATAATTCATTGGTAGAATTTATTTTTTTTATTCGGCCATTTCTGGTTTCAAAACTATACTCGTAGTTTTCGGTTAAATCAGCTATCAAATCGTTTTCCAACGCCTTATTAGCTATAATAGCTACTTCTTTGGCGGTCGATACATTACTATTGCTTAAACCGGTTGGATCTTCAAAATAGGTCTTATATAGTTTTAACTCCTTAGCTTTTTCATTCATTTTCGCGACAAAATCACTTTCACTTAAACCGGCCGAACTAATTAAAGCTATAACAGCAGTATTATCAGAAGCTATTAAGGATAAGGCCAGTAAATCAATGTTTCTAACCTCCTCTCCAAAAAACAAATAATCTCTACCACCCAAACGACGATCTTCCTTTTTAATTTTATAATAATCATTATAATCTATATCAAGATCCATAAAAACCAAGGCTGACATTAACTTACTAATACTAGCAATAGATCTAACTTCATCAGAATTTTTTTCGAAAACAAAAAAATCAGAATCTAAATCAAGAACGGCTGTTGAAGAAGCTGATAAATCAAGTTCATCAATTTTTTTAGTTTTTTCTAAAAAACCATCAATTTGCCAAACCTTTTTAATCTCACCCTGATTTTCAATAATCGGTGAAGAAAAATTACTAAAAAACAGAGAAGTTATAATGTGAAAAACAACAAAAACAAACATACGACTATTCTTTTTTTAATTCTTCATCTTCATCTTCGCTGTCACCCTCATCATCTTCATCATCTTCGTCATTTTCGTCATCTTCATATTCATCTTCTTCATCTTCTTCGTTATCACCCTCTAAATCTTCATTCTCTTCATTATCAGTTTCATTATTATTTTCTTCTTCATTTTCTGTATCACCATCAATATTCTCATTTTTTTCTTCCTTACCTTCAAAGCCATTTTCAACATTCTCACTGATTAAATCATTAAGATTTTTATCTTCGGATTTGTTAATGTCACCCAACAACTTATCTATCTCTTCGTTTTTATTAAATTTCTCATAATCAGGCAACTCATTTAAACTTGAAATTCCAAGGAATTTAACAAAATCAAGACTAACAGTATAAATATTGTCCTCTATTTCATTTCCCTGTTTTTCCTCAATTAAACCCCTAATTAATAGGTTTTTTAAGATCAAGCTACAATTTATTCCTCTAATTTTTTCAATGTCTTTTTTCTTTATTGGGCCTCGATAGGCTATTATAGTAAGTGTTTCTAGGCTGGCCGGGGTTAATTCACCACTAACTTCACTTTGCATAAATTTTTGAACAACTTCAGCGCTTTCTGGAGAGCTAGACATTTGATATTTTTTAGAATTTTCGATTATCAATATACCACGGTTGCCATTTTTATAATCATTTATTAATTCCCCGATTTCCCTTTCAACATCTTCTGTTTTTATCTCCAAAACATCGGCCAATTCTTTTAAAGACAATGGCTTAGGAGAGACAAAAAGTAATGATTCAATAGAGCGCTTAATATTCATAAATTTATTTAAATTAATTAAAATTACAAAAGATCTTCGTTATTTTCTTCCAAATAAATTTCACTAAACAATTCTACTTGATTAAAAACCAATTCTCTTTGTTTTGATAATTCCAAGACAGCTAAAAAGTTAACTATTATTTCGGTCTTAGATCTAGCTTCTTGTAAAATTTTAGTAAAATTTATTTTAATTTTCTTATTTATTAAATTTTTAATAAAAGAAATTCTTTCGTCTATGCTTATTTCTGATTTGATTGTTTCTTCTTCTAACTTTTCTTCTTCGTTTTTATTTCTTTCTAAAACTTTTAAGAAAGAATTATATAAATCGTCTTTTTTAACATTCTTTGGTGGGAAGAAATAATCGCCCAAGAAAGAAAAACGACGATTGTTCTTATTTATAATTCTAGAAAAAGAAAATTTCTTTTTTCCAATTATTTTCTGTATCTTGTTGCTTAAATCAACAAAGTCCTTATACATCTTTAATTGCTTTTCCAAGTCTTCAACCTCTTCTTCGTCTTCTGGGCTAAACAAATATGGCAATAGAGCTTTTGATTTTAAGTAAATCAATTTGCTGGCCATTAACAAAAAATCAGCCATTCTTTCCGGTAAAATTTCCTGTGAATTTTGAATATATTCCAAATATTCATCGGCTATTTTAGCCAAGCTGACTGACGTAATATCCAACTCCTCCTTTTCTATAATTCTCAAAAGCAAAGATAATGGTCCCTGAAATTGATCTATTTTGATATCTATCATAATATTTTCACAAAACAAGCCAAAAATTGGGTATTTTATATTAAAATACCCCTTACTCTATCTATTTTAACTGATTTTGAACCTTTTATCAATAGTAAATTAATACATTGAAATACTGAATTTATAGCTAAAAACTTAAATATTTTATCTTTCTTCTAATTAAATTATGGAATTTGTCATTAATTTCTAGATTCAGTAAAAAGTCAAAATTACTATCATTTACCTTATTTTTAAGCAATAACAATTCCTCGTTTATTTCTAAATAATTATTTCTATCAAACAATCTATCTTTAATTTCCTTGTTTACACAATTCACACAAACAACGCCACCTTTATTAAAATTTAAGAAAGATAGCTTTTCTTCAGCCCCACAATCAACACAAGCCGAGGTCTGAAAAGAATATCCAAGTAATTTTAAAAGTTTAAATATTAAAACATCACCTAAAAAATCCAATTCTCTGACAGATTTTTTTTCTAAGCGATCAATTTGCTGATCAAGACTTTTTAAAAAATCATTTAAAAAAATAAAAAGCTCAAAATCAGATTCCCCTTCTTTAATATGTTTTAAAAAAAATGACAAAATTTTACCACTCAAATACAAAGAATTATAATCTTTTTTAATATTTAAAAATGAATTTTGACTAATAACGCTACCAACACAAAAACCGGTTTTATTTTTAATCATCATCAACTCTACAAAATTAAGAGGCTCCATATGAGCCGCTAATTTAGACAATTGTTTTCTGGCGCCTTTAGCCGCTAAAATAATTTTACCGAAATCCAAAGTATAAAAATGAACCAAAGCATCATTTTCTTTATGAGGGGTTCTATTTAAAACTATAGCCTTAGTTCTTATCATTTTTCCTATCTAAATAAGATTGAAGTATTATCATGGCCGACAAAGAATCTCTATTGTCGTTTATTTTTTTATTCATTATAGAATCAGCTTCGACGCTTGACAATCTCTCATCAACAAAAACAATTTTGATATCTTCTTTCTTTAAATTTTCTCTTAAAATTTCAATAAATCTCAGAAATTTCTTGTTATCAGCCGATTCACCGCTCATTTTCTTCGGCTCACCAATTACTAAAAAATTTATTTTTTCTTCTTTTATTAAACTCAACAAAGAAGTGGGGCTAACAACGGTTTTAAAGGGAGTGGAAATGCGGTTTTCGCTATTAGCCAAGGCTAAACCAATTCTTTTCTCTCCCCAATCTATACCTAAATATCTCACCATATCTATTGAGTTAAAATTATATTACCATCTTCAGTTATGGCAATTGAATGCTCATAATGAGAGCTGAGCGATCCGTCGGAAGTAACAAAGGTATAAGTATTTTTTGTTGTTTTAACATTAAATCTGCCAGCATTAATCATTGGTTCAATAGCAATCACCATCCCTGGTTTCAATGAAGTATTATCTGGGTTTTTATCCCCTATTTCATAGTTAAAAACATGAGGTTCTTCGTGTGCCTGATGACCAACGCCATGACCAACCAAATCTCTAACCACACTAAAGCCATTTTTAACAACAAAATCTTCTATAGTTTTGCCAATGTCGTTTATAGACATTCCTGGTTTGGCTTTAGATATCCCCAAAAACAAAGCTTCTTTTGATATTTTAATTATTTTTGAAGCCTCTTTGGAAACTTTTCCCACCGGAACGGTTCTACACATATCAGTGTAAAAACCACCACCAGGAGAATATTTATTGAAAGGTCTATTTTTTTCACTAGCCTCTTCTTTGCTTTGTATTGGCCACTCCATTCCTATATCTAAACCGACGATATCGCCTGATTTTAAAATTCTGTTTGGCACTGCTGGTCCATGAACAACCTCGTTGTTAATAGAAACACATAAAGCCGAAGGAAAAAAAATATTGCCACCCATTGGATAATCTTTGAAGGCTGGGCGACCACCATTTTTTTCTATCAAAGAAACAGCTAAATTTTCTAAATCCCGAGAACCAATTCCGGGTTTAACTAAACTACAAACTTCATCTAAAATACTAGAAAGCAGTTTTCCGCCCTCCTTCAAAATATTTATTTCTTCTATAGTTTTAATTTTTATCATTCTATTTATAATTATCTAGTATTTTTTTAAAATTATCAGCATCTTGCTCGCTTGTGTTGGGGCTTTGGCTAAACTCTCTTACAGCCCTAACCCTGCTTGAAAAAGGTATTTTACCATCATCTCTGATGGTTTCAGATAGCTTTTTAAAAATTCTTATGGCCAAATCCTTATTGTTTTTTAAACTAGAAAATTCACCAAAATTAACCATGCTAGAAAATTTTCTAGCAAAACCACTACTACCACTTATTTTAAACGAATGACCACCCTGTGGCAATTTTTTAGACAACATAAAAATGTATTAATAATAAAGATTATAGCAATAAAACAACAAAAAAACAAGGATTTTAGTCCTTGTTTTTCTTATATTCAAGTAAAAATTATATATTATCGTATTCTCTCATTGTTATCTGAGACTCTATTTGTTTAACAGTTTCAATAACTACTGATACAACGATTAACATACTTGTTCCACCAATAGCCAATGTCTGCATTCCAGTAAAATATTTCATAATTAAAGGTAAAACAGCGATAAGACCCAAAAACAAAGATCCAGTTAGAAGTATACGACGACTGATTCCTTGTAGGTAATCACTAGTGTGTTTTCCTGGTCTAATTCCAGGAATAAAACCACCTTGTTTCTGCAAGTTTTCTGCTATTTGATCTGGTTTGAATACTATTTCTGTATAGAAGTAAGTAAAACCAACAACTAATATAAAATAAAATATTCCATAAAAAAGTTGATTTTCAAAAACTCCAATTATCCATCTAGAAGCGTTAGCCATTATGGCATATTTTGAAGAAACAAAAAACTGAGCAATCATTGTTGGAAAAACGATAATAGATATAGCAAAGATTATCGGGATAACTCCAGCTGTGTTAACTCTAAGTGGTAAATGAGTACTAGTTCCGCCAAAAGCTCTGCTTCCTCTTATTTGTCTAGCATATTGAACGGGAATATTTCTCTGACCTTCGTTGATTACAACTATTCCAATTATGGTTACTAAAGTTATAAAAACAAATCCTAAAAGTATAAATAACTGTGATTGATCAAAACTAAAAATAATTCTTTGTAAAGCTGTTGGTAGTCCAGCAATAATACCAGCAAAGATCAAAAGAGATATACCATTGCCAATTTTTTTCTCAGAAATAAGCTCTCCAATCCACATCAAAAATATAGTTCCAGCTGTGATAGTCATAATAATAGTGAATAAATCAAAATAACTATTACTGCTTAAAATTCCAGAACCAGATCTATTTAACAAATTAATCATTCCGTAAGCTTGAACCATGGCTAGTGGAACAGTGCCTAATCTTGTCCAAGTATTTATTTTTTGACGACCAGATTCTTCCTTTTGCATTTCCTCTAGTTTCGGTATAATCATTCCTAATAATTGAAAAATAATGGAAGAAGTAATGTAAGGAGCGATACCCATCATAACTATTGAAAAATTATCCATACTTCCGCCAGAAAAAACATTTAACATCCCTAGGAATTGATTGGATGAGAAAATGTCTCTCAAGGCACTCATATTAACTCCAGGAACTGGAATATGAGAAAAAAGTCTAAAAACAACCAACATCAATAGTACAAAAATAATATTATTTCTCAAATCTCTAATTTTCCAAATTTTTGTTATTTTATCAAACATATTTTGCTATTATTTTTCTAATGTTTTTTTAACACTATCACTCATCTTTACTTTTTCAAACTTTAAACCTTTAAGTGATAAAACACCTTTTCCTAATATTTTTACTGATTGATCTTTTTTAGCTATAAGTTTTTTAGCAAATAAAGATTCTGGGCTAATAACATCATTATCTTTAAAGTTATCATTAATAGCCTTAATATCAACAACTTGATTTTTGGCATACAAAGATCTGAAACCTCTTGTTTTTGGAATTTTTAAAAGACTTTGTTTCATACCTAATCTTTTCAATTTTCCCCTGCTAACACCAGTGCGAGATTTTTGACCCTTTAAACCACGTCCGCTATAAGTACCAGAACCAGAAGAATTTCCGCGACCAATTCTTTTCTTTTTTTTAAGGGTTCCTTTTCCCTTTTTTATATTATCTAGTGTAATCATATCTTTTATAAAAATTATTTTTTATTTTTTCGATTTAATTTCTTTTTTTTCAACTTTTACATTTTTTTCACTTGCTTCTGGTCCATTGTTTTTTACTTTAGGTACAAATGTTTTCTTTTTTAATTGAGATAATGCCATTACTGTGCATTTAGCATTATTAACCTTATTGTTTGTTCCTAAAATTTTACTGCTAATATTCTTAATTCCAGCTAAATCCAAAATAACTCTAGATACACCGCCAGCGATAACACCTCTTCCCTTAGCTGCCGGTTTAAATAAAATTTTAGCAGAACCAAATTTAGCACTAATTTGATGAGGAATTGTATCGTTATAAATAGGAACTTCAACTATATTCTTTTTGGCTTTATTAACCGCTTTATTAACTGCTAAGGTAACATCGGCTCCTTTTCCTAAAGCAACGGCAATTCTTCCTTTTTTATCACCAATAACAACACAAGCTCTAAAACTCATTCTTTTTCCACCTTTCATAACCCTGGTAACACGAGCCAAGTCTAAAATTCTTTGCTCAAACTCTTCCTTTGGTTTTTCACCAAATCTTTTACCACCACGAGCAAAATCTTTCTTTTTTTTATTGAAACCATTATTAAAAGATTTTTCTGAAGTTGAAGCAATCTCCTGTTTTTTTTCTTCTTGTTTTTTTTCTTCGGACATAATATTTAAAAACTTATATTATAAATAAATGAATTATATTAAAACTTCAACCCAGCTTCGCGAGCACCATCAGCCACAGCTTTAACTCTGCCATGATATTTGTATCCTCCGCGATCAAAAACGATTTCAGAAATATTAGCTTTTACAGCCTTTTCTCCTAAAATTTTACCTAATTGAAAACCCTGATCAACTTTTTTTGTTTTATCAGCACTTTTCAATTCTTTAAAATTAGCACTAAACAATGTTTTTCCAGCAACATCATCAATTAACTGTAAATACATTCCTTTGTTAGATTTAAAAACACTTAGTCTTGGCTTAGCAGATGTTCCGCTAATTTTTATTCTAATTCTTTTATGTCTTCTGGCTAATTTATTGCTTTTTTCTTTCTGTTTGTTCATATGTGAAAAATTTATTTATAAATATTATAAAAATTATTTAGCAGCAGCTTTACCAGCCTTTCTTCTTATAACCTCATCACTATATTTAATTCCTTTTCCTTTGTATGGTTCTGGTGATCTAAGTTTTCTAATTTGAGCAGAAATTTCTCCTACTAACTGCTTATCTATACCACTAATAGTCAAATTATTACCATCAACACTAGCGGAGATTCCTTGAGGAAGAGGAAATTCTATAGGATGAGAAAAACCTAAGCTGAAATTTATTTTATTTCCAGAAACAGCCATTTTATAACCAACACCTTTCATTTCTAGTTTTTTATCAAAACCACTATTAACTCCAACAACCATGTTGTTTATAAGTGCTCTATAAAGACCCCACAAAGCTCTTTCTTTTTTATTCTCCGGGTTAGAAACCTTAACTAAAATCTCGCCATCAACAATTTCAACCTTAGCTTCTTTTATTAAAGTAGTTTGTAACTCACCCTTTGGACCCTTAACCTTAATATTTTTACCTTCAATTTTAGCTTCGGTTCCACTTGGTATTTTGATTCCTAATTTTCCTAATCTTGACATATAATGGTATTTATAATTTTAAAATTAATCAAATAACTTTAAAAAAACATTTATCTTAAAAATTAATAAACTTCACAAATAAATTCTCCACCGATTCTACCTTTTTTGGCTTCAATATTAGTCATTAAACCTTTAGAGGTGGAAACTATAGCAAAACCAAAACCATTCAAAACTGTTGGGATATTGTCTTTGTCAATATAAACTCTTCTGCCTGGCTTGCTAATTCTCTTTAAAGAACTTATTCTTGGTCTGCCATCAGCTTCGTATTTCAAAACCAACCTAATTTGATCAAATTTTGAACTTTTGTTTTTTTGCAAATCTTGTCCGCCTTTAATTATTTCAGCTTTGCTTATAAAACCCTCTTTCTCTAATATTTTGGCAATGTTGAATTTAATTTTGCTCATTGGCAATACAACATCAGCCTTTCTTACAGTAGAGGCGTTTCTAATTCTGGTTAGCATGTCTGCGATTGGATCTATCATAATATTTTAATTAAATAAAAGTATATAATTTAATAAATAACAAATTACCAGCTTGCCTTTTTTATTCCCGGTAAATCTCCGTTGTCAGCCAATTCTCTGAAGCAAATACGACACAAATCAAAGTCTCTCATATAACCCTTATTTCTACCACAACGCCAGCATCTATTTATTTTTCTAGTTGAAAACTTTGGTTGTCTTTTTGCCTTTACAATTAATGCTTGTCTAGCCATATAAATATGAAAATTAATTATTTTTTATTCTGTTTATCTTGCTCGTCTTTTCTAAATGGGAAACCGAACATTCTGAATAATTCTAATCCTTCTTCTTTATTTTCAGCAGTAGAATCAACTATAATCTCCAAACCATGAATGTTATTAATATCATCAACTTTAACCTCTGGAAAAGCACTATTTTCCTTAAAACCAACCGTTAAATTACCTTGTTTATCAACTGATTTTTCTGAAATACCTCTAAAATCTCTTACCCTAGGAAAACTAACATTTATTAATTTATCCAAAAAGTGGTACATTCTCTCTCCTCTCAAAGTAACCATTATACCAATAATCATACCTTCTCTTATCTTGAAAGAAGAAATTGATTTTTTAGCTTTTGTAAAAACTGGTTTTTGTCCAGAAATTTTAACCAAAGTTTTTTCAATATTATCAATATAGTCTTTGTCTTTAGTTCTTCTGCCAAAACCAACATTGATAACAACTTTTTTAATCTTTGGAACTAAAAGTCTGTTAGAATAATTAAATTTATCCTGTAAAGCTGGAACTATTTCCTTTTGATATTTTTCTTTTAAAGTCATACTATTATTTTAATATATTTTAATTAATCTATAGTTTCACCACACTTTTTACACATTCTAAATTTCTTTGCACCAGATTCTTCTGTTTTTTCACCAACCTTGTAAGAAACTCTGGTTGTTTTACCACACTTAGGACAAACTAATATTACATTAGAAATGTTAATCAAACCTGGAAATTCTATTCTCTGCCCTTTTTCTCCTCTTTTTTGAGGTCTTAAATGTTTTATCAAAATATTTAAACCTTCGACGCTAACTCTTCCTTCTTTAGGAAAAATTTGCAAAACTTTACCGGTTTTACCACTATCTTTTCCGGCTAATATTTTAACTTTATCTCCTTTTTTTATCTTCATATCAAAATATTTAATTTAATAATAATGGTTATAAAACCTCTGGAGCTAAAGAAGCTATCTTAGTGAAACCAGCTCTTCTAACCTCTCTAGCAACTGGACCAAAAATACGAGTTCCTTTAGGTTCTTTTTTATCTTTATCAACGATAACACAAGCATTGTCATCAAATCTTAAATAAGTACCATCTTTTCTTCTTATTTCTTTTTTTGTTCTAACAATAACAGCCTTTACCACGTCACTTTTTTTGATTGGCATGTGAGGGTTCGCTGATTTAACTGCGGCCACAATAATATCACCAACATGAGCATATCTTTTTTTGTAACCACCTAAAACTCTAACACATAAAACCTCTTTGGCTCCAGTATTGTCAGCAACTTTTAATCGACTTTCTACTTGTATCATATAATTTAATATTTAAAAACAATAATTATTAACTATAAATAACTCTCCACTTTTTATCTTTGCTAAATGGACGGCATTCTACAAAACTAACCTTATCTCCAGTTTTAAATTTATTTTCTTCATCGTGTACTTTATATTTTTTACTAGAAACATATCTTTTCTGATATTTTTTATTGATTTTAGCGCTATCAACTGAAACAACAATAGTTTTGTCAGATTTATCGCTAATCACAACTCCTGAAAACTTTTTTCTAATAATTTTTTTAACTTCTTTTTTGTTTTCCATATTATTTTTTATTTATTCTCTTCAATTTTATTATTTTCCTTAACATCAACATTCTTACTGGAATTCAACAAAGTTAAGACTTGAGCAATGCTTTTTCTAACATTTCTAATTTCTCTGATGTTTTTCAATTGACGATTGGAATCTTTAAATCTGAATTCTCTTAATTCTTCTCTCCATTTAGCCAACAAAGCATGAAGTTCTGAAGCTTTTTTAGTTTTTAATTCTTTTAAATCCATATCTAATTATTTTATTTTATAATTAATCTTTTTTAACAACCTTGCACTTTACTGGCAGTTTATAAGCAGCCAATGCCAAAGCTTCTTTGGCTTGATCCTCTGGTAAACCATCAATTTCATACATAACCATGCCGGGCTTAACTGAAGCAATATAATGATCAACAGTACCCTTACCTTTACCCATAGGAATTTCTCCGCCTTTTTGAGTTACAGATCTATCAGGGAATATTCTAATCCAAATTTTTCCACCCTTTTTTGTATATTTAGCAATAACCCTTCTAGCAGCTTCAATTTGACGTGAACTAATCCAACAAGCCTCTAAACTTTTTAATCCATGAGATCCAAAATCAACATTAAGCAAACTACTGGCTTTTCCACCTCTTTTAGCTTTATGCATTTTTCTATGTTTAGTTTTTTTCGGCATCAACATATTTTTTATTTGAGATTCTCAAGATTCTCAAAATTTTTAAAAATTTTAAAAATCCCAAAAACCATAATATCAATAATTTTTAATTTTTCTTAAATACTTCTCCTTTATATATCCAAACTTTAATACCAATAGCACCATAAGTTGTGTGAGCAGCTCCTCTGGCATAATCAATATTTGCTCTTAGAGTACTAAGTGGTAGTTTTCCAGAAATTAATTTTTCAGTTCTAGCAATTTCAGCCCCATTAAGACGACCACTAATAACAACCTTTACACCCAAAGCACCGGCTCTTTCAACTCGAGAAATCGCTTGTTTCATTACTTTTCTAAAAGGAACTCTCTTTTCAATTTCCAAGGCCATTCCTTGAACATTGATTTGAGCGCTTAAATTAGGATTTTCTACTTCTTTGATATTAATATTTATATCCTCTAATTTTATTTTCATTGGATTACACAAAAATTTTCTGTGTACCTTTCTTTTCAATTCTTCAACACCATTACCACCTCTACCAATAATAATACCTGGTTTACCAGTATAAATATCAATAGTAATTTTGCCAGAATCTCTGCTAACTTCAACTTTATCGATACCAGCTTCTCTAAATTCCTTTAAAATATATTTTCTAATCAAAACATCTTGCTTAACATTTTTAATATAAGCATTGCCAGAACTAAACCAAGTTGAAGGCCAAGTCTTGATAATACCCATCCTTAATATTTTTGGATTTACTTTTTTACCCATAAATTTGTATTAAATAAAATTTTTAATCAATATTTATCCAGCTTTTCTTCTGAAAACTTTGTTAGCAAAACTCTGATTAGAAGATTTAATATCTGTTTTAGCTGTTTTCTCTATGTCTTTTTCACTTTTTTCTTCCTTCTTTGTTTTTTTAGCTTCCTTAGAAACATCGTCTAATTTAACTGGGGCCTCTACTTTTACTTTCTTTGCTTCTTTTTTACCACTATCAACTATTTCAGACAAAATGATAGCAACATGACTCATTTTTTTTCTTAAAACTGTTGCACGACCATGTGCTCTAGGCAACCATCTCTTTAAAACACGTCCTTCGTCAACCTTAATTTCTTTAATGGTTAAATTATTTCTATCTAAATCATAATTATTGACAGCACTAGCAATAGCTGATTCAAGTAATTTTAAAATCGGTTTAGCTGATTTTTTATTTAAAAATTTTAATTGATTAGCGGCTTTATTTACGTTTAAACCACGCACTAAACCAGCAACCAACCTGGTCTTTCTCGGTGCCACTCTTAAATGTTTTAAACTGGCTTTAACTTCCATATTTTTAATATATTATGATTTAATTAAATTATTTTTTTGCCTGAGCCTGAACCTTAGCCATCTTACCTCCATGTCCAGGAAATTTTTTACTTATAGAAAACTCTCCCAACTTATGACCAACCATATTTTCTATTACATAAACAGGAACATGTTGTTTTCCATTGTGAACACCAATAGTTCTACCAACCATTTCCGGGGTTATAGTACAAGCTCTATCCCAAACTTTAATAACTGTTTTGTCATCTGGGGACATCGCTTTTATTTTTGCTAGTATTCTCTGGTTAACATATGGTCCTTTTTTCAAACTTCTTGCCATAATATTATAATTAAATTATTTTATTTCTTCTTCTTAGAAGGTCTTCTCTTAACAATTAATTTATTTGATCTTCTCTTTTTTCTAGTTTTAACACCCAAGGCTGGTTTTCCCCATTTGGTTTTTGGTCCTCTCAAACCTATTGATTGTTTACCTTCTCCACCACCATGAGGATGATCATTAGGATTCATAGCTGTTCCTCTAACCGTAGGTCTTATTCCTAAATATCTTTTTCTACCAGCAGATCCAATTTTAACATGCATCTTGTCTGGATTACTTACTTGTCCAACAGTACAAAGAGATTCCTTTTTAATTAAACGGATTTCTCCTGATGGCATTTTAACTTGGGCATATTTACCTTCAATACCCATAACATAGACAGCATTACCAGCTCCTCTAGCTATTTTAGCACCTCTTCCTGGTTCTATTTCAATGTTATGAACTGCTATACCAGCTGGGATAAACTTTAAAGGCATGGCATTACCAGTTTTTATTTCTACTAATTCTTTAGAGCTAACTATTTTATCATTAACCTTTAAATTAAGTGGGGCAATGATATATCTCTTATCACCATCTAAGTAAGAAACCAAAGCGATACGAGCTCCTCTGTTTGGATCATATTCAATAGTTTTAACAACTGCTGGAATATTAAATTTATCTCTATTAAAATCAACTTGTCTAATATATCTCTTAGAACCACCTCCACGATGTCTAACGGTTATTTTTCCCTGATTGTTTCTACCACTCTTTTTCTTTTTAATAACCAAAAGTTTTCTTTCTGGAGATATTTTGCGAGAAATATCAGAAAAATCATCATAAGTCGCATGACGTCTTTTGGGTGTATTTGGTTTTGTTTTTTTTATAGCCATATCCTTAATAAATTATAATATTTTAAACTCCTTCGTAAATTGAAATTGAATCACCCTTCTTCAAGGTTACAAGAGCCTTTTTAAAATCTTTTCTTTTACCAGTAACTCTTCCTCTATTGATAACTTTTCCTTTTACTTTAATAATATTTACTTTAATTGGTTGAACACCATAAACCTCAGAAATGGCTTTAGCTACATCAATTTTATTAGCTGAATTAGAAACGATAAAAGCATATTGATTTAATGATCCTAAATTAGTAGCTTTTTCAGTTACTAAAGGTTTAACTAAAACTCTATAAGCTAAAGAACTCTTGTTTCCCTTTTTTGATTCTTTACCAGCACTTTCGACATAAAGATCTTTCATTGATTTTTCTTCAACAATATTTTTCTTCTCACTATTTAAATCAACAACTTCTTTTTTCTTTTTATCAGAATCACTTGTTTTTTTAGCAGTAAACATTCCCATATTTTTTAAAAAATTTAATTATTCTTTTGAATATCTCTCATTGATTTTCTTGATAGCTGATTCAGATATCAATAAATTTTTGCTTTTCAATAAATCAACAATGTTAATATTTTCTAAATTGATTATTTCAACACCAACCAAATTACGTCCTGAATTAAGAACTTTAGTATCTTTATTATCATTTACAAATAAAATATTTCTTTTTCCTTTAGGATTAAATCCTTCAAAATTTTTCTCTAATTTTTTAAGAGAATCATTAAAAGCTTTGGTTTTAAATTCTTTCATTTCAATCTTATCAACTACAAGCAAATTATTGTTTTTTACCCTGTCTGAAAAAACCATCATCAAAGCTTTTTGCTTCATTTTCTTATTTATTTTCTTTTCAAAATTACGATCTTTTCTTGGACCAAAAGTAACACCACCACCAATCCATATAGGTGATCTGCTTGAACCAGCTCTAGCTCTACCAGTTCCCTTTTGTTTCCATGGTTTTTTACCTCCACCACGAACTTCTGCCTTTGTTTTTGTGTGAGCTAAAACTTGTCTTTCATTGGCTGTTTGAGCAACCATAGCTTGATGAACAAGATCATTATTAACTTCTAAACCAAAAACCTTATCAGATAATTTTAAATCTCCTGTTTGTTCACCATTTTGATTATATATATTTACTTTAACTGGCATAGATTTATATCAAATTTATTTAATTAATTATTCACTTTTAACTTCTTCGCCAGATTCTTCTTTGGCGTTATTGTTTGTTTCTTCCTTTTTTTCGTCTTCCTTTTCTACAACATTTTCTACCGTTTCTACTTCATTTTTTTCTTCTGCAACATTATTTTCTACATTTTCTACAACATTTTCTTTTTTACTTTCTGTTGCTGCATTTTTTACAATCAATTCACCCTCTCCTTTTACCATTACTAAAGAATTTACAGCTCCAGGTATAGCACCTTTAATAAACAAAAGGTTGTTTTCTAAATCTACTTGGGCTATTTCCATATTTTTGACTGTAACTCTGTCTCCACCCATTCTACCACCCATTCTTGTTCCTTTGAAAACGTGAGCTGGGCCTTTTGGACCTACTGAACCAGAAGCTCTAAGTTGGTCTTTATTACCATGAGTCTTTTTAGAACCAGAAAAACCATGTCTTCTAACAACACCCTGAAAACCTTTTCCCTTTGAAGTAGCAACAACATCAACAACATCGCCACCAGCAAAAGTGGAAGAATCTATCATTTTCCCTACTTCTAAGTTAGTGTTATCCTCTTTTAATCTAAATTCTCTAAGATATTGAACATTATCTTTTCCTAATGATTTTTTCAAATGACCCTTAACTGATTTGGAAATATTTTTTGCCTTTCTTTCTCCATAAGAAATCTGAACGGCTTTATAAGAATCGCTTTTATCATTTTTAACTTGAGTAACAAAACAAGGACCAGCCTGAACAATGGTGCAAGGAACTATTTTGTCGCCTTGCCAAATTTGAGTCATTTTAACTTTTTTTCCTAGTATAAATTTCATATATATTAAAAAATTATCTAATAAAATAAAAACTGGCCTCAACAAAAACCAGTAGCAAAAAACTTAAATAAAAGTAAAAGCTTTAATTTGTTCTTGTTGAAAGAAATACCTCCTGTAAAAATGATTGATAAATCTTTAAGGGACTTTCTTCGTAAAAGAAGAGTTTCCGAAAAAATGAACAATCAATTAATTTCAATTTTTAATTTTATTCTAAAAATTACAAAAAAATAAAACAAAGTGTCAATCACGTAGATATGACAATAACATTCTAATCCATTTTTATTTCTAAGTCAACCCCTGAAGGAAGAGCTAGATTGGTAAGATCTTCGATAGTTTTAGCTGATGGTTCGACAATATCTATAAGTCTTTTATGAGTTCTCATTTCATACTGATCTCTAGCGTTTTTGTGAACGAAAGTGGAACGATTAACTGTATACTTTCTTTTCTCGGTAGGAAGTGGAACTGGTCCAGAAACCTGTGCATCGGTTCTAAGAGCTGTTTCAATAATAGTTTTAGAAGCTTGATCAATAATTTTGTGATCAAAAGCTCTAATTTTAATACGGATCTTACTCTTTGAGTCGCCGCCTTCTTTTTTGGTTTTCTTGTTTTTACTTTCAACCATATGGATTGTACTATTAAATGTGCAAGTATTTAATGATCGCTTGTTTTTTGCACACTTTAATTATATATTTTATTTTAAAATTATAAACTATTTAAATAAACACTACAAGCCCGTTTTAATATAAAACGGGCCTAAGTATTTATTTCATGATTTTAGCTACAACACCAGCACCAACAGTTCTGCCACCTTCACGGATAGCAAATCTTTGTTTTTCTTCAAGAGCAATAGGAGCAATCAATTTAACCTTTAAGTTAACTGTATCGCCAGGCATAACCATTTCAACTCCTGCTGGTAATTCAATTTCACCAGTTACATCAGTAGTTCTGATGTAGAATTGTGGTTTATACCCTTTAAAGAATGGTTTATGTCTTCCTCCTTCGTCTTTGCTCAAAACGTAAACCTCAGCTTCAAATTCAGTATGAGGAGTAACTGTTCCTGGTTTTGACAAAACTTGTCCTCTTTCAACTTCGTCTTTCTTTGTACCTCTTAGAAGTAATCCAGCGTTATCACCGGCTTCACCTCTGTCTAAAGACTTGTTAAACATTTCTACTCCAGTAATGGTTGTTTTTTTAGTATCCATTAAACCAACTATTTCAACTTCATCTCCAACATTAATAACACCTCTTTCAATTCTACCGGTAACTACTGTTCCTCTTCCTTCGATTGAGAAGATATCTTCAATAGGCATTAAGAATGGTTTATCCAAATCTCTTTCTGGGGTTGGGATATAATCATCCAAAGATTTTAACAAATCCATAACTGGTTGTGCATCTGGACCTGTTGGATTTTCCAAAGCCTTCAAAGCACTTCCTCTAATTATTGGAGTTGTGTCTCCAGGGAATTCATATTTTTTCAATAAGTCTCTGATTTCTTCTTCAACTAAATCAATTAATTCCTTGTCTTCAACTATGTCGCATTTATTCAAAAATACAACGATATAAGGAACACCAACTTGACGAGCAAGTAAGATGTGTTCTCTGGTTTGAGGCATAGGACCATCAGTTGCAGAAACTACTAAGATAGCACCGTCCATTTGAGCGGCACCAGTAATCATGTTTTTTACGTAATCAGCGTGACCAGGACAATCTACGTGAGCGTAATGTCTTGATGCTGTTTCATACTCTTGATGAGATGTAGCAATTGTAACACCTCTTTGTTTCTCTTCAGGAGCATTATCAATATCGTCTACTCCTTTTTGAGTAGCTTTCAAACCTTGAGCGTTAGCTACGTTTAATATAGCGGCGGTCAAGGTAGTTTTTCCATGATCAACGTGGCCGATTGTTCCAACGTTAACATGGGGCTTACTGCGTTCAAATTTGTCTGCCATTTTTTTGAAAACACGACCTCCTTTCGGAGTTACTTGCCTCAAAGGCAACCAGCCGTTTCAATTAATTATTAATAAATTTATTTTATAAACAAGCAAAAATAGCTAAGAAATTTTAACTATTTTCTAATTTGTTTTATTCAATTTAGCTTTCTGCTTCTTCTTTTACTTGCGGTGGAATTCTCCAATTATTAGAATTCTTAACATTGTTAGCAACATTTTCATCTTTCTTAATATTATCAATATTTTTTCTCTCTGTCAAGCCTTCTTTTTTTTCATTATTTACAAGGCTTTCATATTGATCCAGACTCATCAAAACAAAGGAATCTTCTGGCTCACTATTATCAAAAACAATGATGCGATCACCAGTTTTTTTTGATAAATTTATAACTTGTTTAAGTTGTTTAGACATAAAATATTTTTAATTATAATAAATACAAGAACTAAGTATTATAATATAAAAAAAATTTATGTCAACCATTAAAACTACCTAGGGGAATAACAAGTATTTTTTCCTTCGGCCAACATTTTTATTTCAGTTGAAGAAAGTGTTCTGTCAAAAATCATAATATCATCCATTGGTCCAAGAAAATAATAACCATCACTTCTCCTTCCTATCAAATCAATTAGTATGCTAGCAGAATTGTTTCCAGAATACGATGTCCCAATTTTTGAACCATCAATATAAAAATCAAAATTATAATCATCAATCTTAACAATTGTTAAATTAACGAATTTATTAACTTTATTCCAAGGAATAAAAGTATAACCAGCGCCACCCTGAAAAGCTAAAAACTCAGTGCCACTATATCTAGCACCAACTGGACGGGATGTATCGCCCAAAAAATATCTAGTAGTTGAAACACTGTTTAAATTAATCCAAAAAGATATTGTTCTACCAATGGAAAATGAAACCGGAGAACTAAGCGTTATATATCCATTTGTTCCGTTAAAACTAAAGGCCTGTCCGAATTTTCCAGTGGTATAGGCGGCGTTAGTAAATGTTCCATTATAATTACCTAGAGAATCATTGGCATTTCCATCGCCATTCCAATAAGCTAATAAGCCAGAGGGACAGCAAGCTTGATCCACGAGATCATTAGTAATGGCGCATTTAAAACCGCTCGTTAAATCGTCTAGTGGCCCCTCTAATTCAAAGGATAATTTATATTTATCATTAACCTCATCATAATAATACAAAATATTATCGGGAATACTATCATAGAAAACAGTACCAGAAGATGAACCAACAAGTTGATTGCCAGAAACAACCAAGCTAGAAGAAGGGTAAGAGCTTTCAATTAATTTATAAGATTCGAGTGCCGTTTGAAACTCCAAAACATTGTTTAATAATTTTTTATCACGAGCCGAACGACGAATAACGCTGATAGAAGCTACAGCTACAGTTGTAACTAAAGAAATAATTAAAATAACAACCATTAACTCCACAAAAGTAAAAGCTTTTTTATTTCTTAAAAAATTTTTTATAGAACTATTTAATTGTTTCATATAATCTAATTATTTCTTCGTGACTTAATGCCTTATTATAAAAACGCAAACTATCTACAAGACCTTTATGAGGATAGTTAGCTAAATCATATTGCCCAACATAAAACTGATTGTTCCAAATTGGAGTTGGTACGGGAATGTGACTTCCATCATAACGATCATCTATGTACCAATGTTCATTCACACCATCCCAAACATAAGAAATCATTAACCATTCATTGTTGGAAACGTATTCATTGGAAAAAAAATTTCCTCCAAACTGAGTTAAAAGTCGACCAGTACTAGAAACTAAAAGTCTTCTAGTGCTGGTATAGCCACAAATTGTTCTATATATACCAGGAGGGTTGTTATAAAAATAAACTACAGAAACAATAGAAAATGGGCCAGAAGATATTCCTAGGTTTGGCATTCTAGCATAAGTAGACAATGCTCCATCAAACTCAAGAGCCTTACCAATAACACCATCAACAAAATTAGTTCCGCTAGTTTCCAATCCATTAAAACCATTGCCGGATAAATCGCTGAGATTACCATCAAACTCCCAGTAAGCTAAAAGGTTTTTTTCTACTGGGCAAGAACTATTCAAAATTCCTTCTGGAGTGGCACACTTTAATCCTTTATCAAAATCATTATTATTGTTTTCGAGACAAAAATTTATTTGATACGAATCACCTGAATTTAAACTTTCATAATAATAATCATTATACAAACAGGGGTAACGAAGATAATCCTGGTTACTAGGAATAGTTTCCATAAAAACAATTGAGGATGATCCTATCAACTGCTCTCCAAAATTTAATTGGCTCGGATATTTTCCTTCAACATTTTTGTAGTTTTCCAGAGCCATTTGAATTTGAGTTATATCATTTATTCTTTTAACATCCTTTCCCTTAGATCTAGAATCAGAAAGAGAAACCATAACCAATGTGCTAATCACAGAAATTAAAAGAACAGCTACCAAAATTTCAGGAAAAGTAAAGCCAGTTTTATTTTTAACATTTAAAGAGATATTCATATACCTTAATTATAACAAAAATTTATTTTTTTTAAAATAAAAACAGGGCGTTGTATCTACCCTGTTTTTTTATACTAAATATTTCTAATATTTATTTACCACTCTTTTCTTTAATCTGTTCTAAAATATTTCTTGGAACTTCATTGTAATGAGAAAATTCCATTGAATAATTTGCCCTTCCTTGACTCATAGATCTAAGAGATGTTGCATAACCAAACATTTCAGCCAAAGGAACTTTAGCTAAAACCACTTTAGCGTTTCCCCTATCAGTCATTTCTTCAATTTGACCTCTCTTGGCATTCAAGTCGCCAATTATATTTCCCATGTATTCTTCTGGAGTTGTCACTTCAACCTTCATAACCGGCTCAAGCAAAACTGGACTTGCTTTTTGACAAGCATCTTTAAAAGCAAAAATAGCGGCCATTTTAAAGGCGATTTCCGAAGAGTCAACTTCATGATAAGAACCATCATAAACAGTTACTTTAACATCAACCATTGGATAACCAGCCAATATACCACTTTGCATAGCTTCTTTAACACCTTTTTCAATGGCTGGAATATACTCTCTTGGAATTGCACCACCCTTAACTTCGTCAACGAATTCATAAGTCTTACCACCTTCGTTAACTTGAGGTTCTAATCTTAAATAACAATGTCCATACTGACCTCTACCACCAGATTGTTTGGCATATTTATGTTCAGCTTCGGCTTTTTGCTTGATTGTTTCACGATAAGATACTTGAGGGTTACCAACGTTAGCCTCTACGCCAAATTCTCTTCTCATACGATCAACTATAATATCTAAATGAAGCTCACCCATACCGGAAATAAGAACTTGTCCGCTTTCTTCATCACTTTCCACTCTGAAGGTTGGATCTTCTTCAGCCAATCTATTTAAAGCGATACCCATTTTTTCTTGGTCAGCCTTAGTTTTCGGTTCAACAGCAATTTTGATAACTGGCTCTGGGAAAATAATAGATTCAAGTAAAACTGGTTTTTTTTCATCACACAAAGTATTTCCAGTTGTTGTATCTTTTAATCCAATAACAGCTGCGATATCACCGGCTTTAATTTCTTTAATTTCTTCACGATAATTAGCATGCATACGCACTAAACGACCGATTCTTTCCTTGTTTCCGGTTGATGAATTTATAATATATGAACCAGAACTTAAAACACCACTGTAAACTCTAACAAAACAAAGTTTACCAACAAAAGGATCAGTTGCAATTTTAAAAGCTAAACCGGTAAAAGGTTCTTTTTCGTCTGGTTTAACAATCATTTTCTTAGTTTCATCTTTAACTTCGGTAGCTTCGATTTCTGGAACATCAAGTGGTGATGGTAAATAATCACACACAGCATCTAAAGCCATTTGAACTCCAATATTTTGTAAAGCTGTTCCACATAAAACTGGGTAAATGCCATTAGAAATAACCCCTTTTCTTAAAGCTGGTTTTAATTCTTCAATAGTTAATTGTTCACCACCTAAATATTTTTCAGTAAGAGAATCATCAAATTCAGCAATTTTCTCTACTAATTCATTATAGTATTTTTCAACTTTATCCTTCATGTCAGCTGGTATTTCGATTTCTACTATTTTTTCACCAAAATTACCTTCAAATTTATAAGCCTTTTTTTCTAATAAATTAATAACTCCAGAAAAAGTATTTTCTGATCCTATTGGTAATTGGTAAGCAACTGCTCTAGAATTAAGTCTTTTCTTAATTGACTCCAAGCTCATATAAAAATCAGCTCCTGTTTTATCCATTTTGTTAATAAAACAAAGTCTAGGAACTTTGTATTTATCAGCTTGACGCCAAACAGTTTCTGATTGAGGTTCTACACCTTGAGAACCATCAAAAACAGCAATAGCTCCATCCAAAACACGAAGTGATCTTTCTACTTCTACGGTAAAATCTACGTGACCAGGAGTATCAATTATATTTATTTTATTGTCTTTCCAAAAACAGGTAGTAGCAGCTGAAGTAATGGTAATACCTCTCTCTTTTTCCTGCTCCATCCAATCCATATCAGCAGCTCCATCATGCGTTTCTCCAATTTTATGTTTTTTTCCAGTATAAAAAAGAACTCTTTCAGTGAAAGTTGTTTTTCCAGCATCAATGTGAGCCATGATACCAATGTTTCTAAATTTATCCAGGGTATAATCTTGCGACATATATTATTTTAAGAATTTTTAAAGCTTTAAATCTTTCAAAATTCTCGGAATTTTTATATTTAATTATTATATTTATTATTTTAACAACAAAGAATTTTATAACAAACAAATTCTACAATTTCTGACAAAAAATTTCGCCAAAATATTTCTTTCTTTAAAGCTTTAATTTAAATAAAGTTTAAAGAAAAAATAAAAAATGAATCGTTAAAATTTTATATTTTGGATGAAATTTGAGGAAAAGACGAGAAGCGAAGTGAGTCGTATTTTAATACGATGAACGAGCCTCACAGTCTTTGACAAAAAATTTCGCCAAAATTTAAAGTTTTATTATCTGGAGAAGTGAGCAAAAGCCTTATTAGCCTCAGCCATCTTATGAACAGTCTCTCTCTTTCTAACAGCCGCACCCTCTCCGTTTGATGCATCTAAAATTTCTCCGGCTAATTTTTCAGCCATTGATCTTCCTTTTCTTTCTTTGGCAGCTGTAATAATCCAATTACAACCCAAATAAAATCTTCTCTCTCCTCTAACTTGGAAAGGAACTTGGTAGTTAGCACCACCAACTCTTTTACCTCTAACCTCAAGTAATGGAGAAACTTTTTTCAAAGCTTTATTAAAGATGTGTCTTGGATCATGCTTGGTTTCTTGACGAATAAGATCAAAAGCATCATAAGTTATTTTTTGAGCAACTGATCTTTTACCATCAACCATTATATAATTTATAAACTTGGCAATATTTTTATCGCCATATTTCAAATCATTTTCGATTTTTCTTTTTGGAGCTTGTTTACCTCTCATAATTTTAAAATTGTCAGCTATAACAATTTTTTATTTATTTTAAAATTTAATTACTTAAAAATCTATGCCTTTGGTCTCTTAGCACCATAGCAACTTCTTCCCTGTCTTCTAGCTTCAACACCTTGTGAATCATAAACACCACGAACAACTTTATATCTAACACCAGGTAAGTCTTTTGTTTTTCCTCCTTTTACCAAAACGATTGAGTGTTCTTGCAAATTGTGTCCCATTCCAGGAATATAAGCAGTAACCTCCATACCATTTGATAGACGAACACGAGCAATTTTACGTAAAGCTGAGTTTGGTTTTTTAGGAGTCATGGTTGTAACTTTCAAACAAACACCCTGTTTAAAAGGTGATCCTTTTTTTGTTACTTTTTTCTTTCTGTGTAAAGAATCTAAACTAGTGCGCAAAGCTAAATTCTTTTTTCTTTTACCAGAAGAGGTTCTTCCCTTCTTAACTAACTGATTAATAGTTGGCATAAAAATTATTTAAAATTTTATAATTTATATTATTAATTTAAACTAATCAAAAACTTATGTTTTACTAATAAAAACACAAGACACACAACCATAGGATGTGTAAACTAAATTTAGCAAAAAAAAGATAATAAGTCAAGAAATCTAATTTTTTATACATCTGACAGATCTGGCAGAAGTAAAGTAGGTATCACCAATACTAGTCAAAAAACCATTAGCATTATCATATATTGCTCTGCCATCATAAAGCCTAGTTGTTTGATAAGGTGTTGTTGTCCAGAAATGACCACTGACACCTAAATTATAAAAAGTAGCACCGTATTTGTAACCACCAGGAAGAGCTGAAAATCCAAAAATATCTGTTCCAGTATAAGCTGAGGAATAATTCCATCTAGGATGTTGATCGGTAGCGCAAGATCCACCCAAAGGAGAATTAACCATTCGACAGGAATGTAAACTAAATCCATTATAAGGAGTGGCGGCGGATACAAGATTATCAAAATCTGTTTGACTAGGAACCCTCCAACCATCAGGGCAAAGACCACGGGAGTCTAAAACAGCATAAGATGAATATAATTTACCATAATTAGTTTCGTTATTCATGTCGTTATTATAAGCACACCAGGCCGGACCAACGCCACCAGAAATATTCCATTGGGTAGTCACATTAGGAATAGAATCACCATTTTTAAATTTATCAGTTCTAAGGTTTTCTTTAA
>DAOMZR010000001.1:277176-499849 GCA_035400585.1 bacterium
CTTTGTTGGCTGTTATGTTAGTTGGAGTAGTTATAGAAACTGAAGGAAGAGTTTTGCCGCCTTGATTATTATTTTTAATACACCTGATAGACCTACCAGTTGTAAAATAAGCCAAAAGACTAGAATAAAAACCATTAGAATTAGAAATATCAGCCACACCTTCATACATTCTAGTTGTCTGATAAGGAGTAAAAGTCCAGAAATGACCACTGACACCAAGATTAACAAAAGATGAACCCTCCTTACTACCACCAGGAAGAGCTGAAAAACCCAAGGAATCATTACCATTATAAGAAGCTGAACTGTTCCATCTAGGATGTTGGTCAGTAGCACAAGA
Organism: bacterium; assembly: GCA_035400585.1. Lineage (GTDB taxonomy): Bacteria > Patescibacteriota > Patescibacteriia > Patescibacteriales > UBA12465. The sequence continues at coordinate 277,514 of DAOMZR010000001.1, forward strand.
TCCACCCAAAGGAGAGTCGACCTGACGACAAGACAATAAACCATGACGATTTGAACCAGCAAAACTTATCAATGAATCAAATTCTGCTCTAGTTGGCAATCTGAAACCAGGAGGGCAAATTCCTCTCGGATCTAAAGCCGCATAAACAGAATAAAGTTTACCATAAGTATTCTCATTATTGGAATCATTATTATAATGACACCAAGCTGGACCAACGCCACCAGTAACATTCCATTGAGTGGTTACATTAGCAATAACGTTGCCATTTCTAAATTTGTCAGTTCTAAGATTTTCTTTAAACCAACACTGAGTTCCAATTTCAACCGTTGGATAAGAATAGCCATTATAAGAAATATTTTGACCACATTGAAAGGTATCAACCACACAAGATCCGCTTTGACAAATATAACCGAAATCGCACTCTTGTGGACAAACATTAGCCGTGTTTTCGTTATTTTCATTTTCCTCACTGCCATCACCAGAACAATCAAAATTAATTATACCACCAGGAGTTAAACATTTAGGACCCTCAGATAAGTCAGAAACACCACTTCCCAAACAAAAAGAAAGATTGTAGGTAGAATAATCATCACTAGGGATATAATAAAAATTGTTTTGATCAGCACTACAACTCCCATCAGCTGGATACGGTGCCGATGGAACATTTTGCATTAAGACTTGATTAGTGGAAGAAACAATAATAGAACCGCTGTTCCACTCATCTATTGTAGGATATCTTCCCTGTTCATTAAAAAATAATTCCAAGGTTGTTTGAATTTGCTTAATGTCAGCTACTCTTTTACTGTCTCTAGTGCGAGAACGAGCTTGTTGTAAGGCAATAACAGCTAAAGTAGCTAGTATTCCAATAACAGCAATAATTACTAAAAGTTCAACCAAAGTAAATCCCCTGTTTTTAGTTTTCATTTTTTTATTCATTCAATTAAAAAATTATTCCAGAACAGCTTTAATTCTTCTAACTCCCGAACTAGAGCTTTCTTCTTTTTGTATTTTAAATACACCTAAATTTTCTAAATTTTCAACATGTGGGCCACCACAAATTTCTTTAGAAAAATCACCCACGGAATAAACTTTTACTTTTTCTCCATATTTAGATTCGAAAACACCAGTAGCCCCCATTTTTTTAGCTTCTTCTAATGACATTTCCTGACAATCAACCTTTAAACCTTTTTTTATGTTTTCATTCACTAAATCTTCAACTTGTTTTTTCTGCTCGTCACTCATTTTTTCAGGATGAGAAAAATCAAAACGAAGTCTTTCGGCTGTAATATTACTACCCTTTTGTGAAACATGATCTCCTAAAACTCTGCGCAAAGCCTCCAACAAAAGATGAGCCGCAGTATGAAGCTTGGTAGTTTCTTCACTTTGATCAGCCAATCCTCCTTTGAATTTTCCAGCACTAGCGGTTTTAGACAATTCCTGATGTTTATTTAAAGCCTGATTGTATTCATTTAAAAAATTATCTGATTTAGCAATATTTTTTTCCTCTATAATTTCCAGTGTCATTTCCAATGGATAACCATGACTCTGAAAAAGATTAAAAGCAATTTCACCATTAATACTTTCTCCTTTTTCAACTAAATTATTCAAAACTTTCTCACCTTTTTCAATTGTTTTGTTGAATTTATCTTCTTCTTCATTAAAAGACCTAAAAATAAACTCTTTGTTCCTATCTAATTCACTATAAGAATCTTTATAAAAATCAACTATAACTCTACTTAGCTCAGAAATAAGATTTTTTTGTTCAATTTTTAATTGTTTTAAATAACGAACAGCTCTTCTAATAAGACGTCTGATAATATAACCTTGATCAGTATTGGATGGACTAAGATTTTTATCATCACCCAATAAAAAAGTAGCTCCTTTAATATGGTCGGCTACAACCTCAAAGGCTTTTTTGTTGTTTTCGTATTTAAGGCCAGAAATATTTTCTAATTTATCAATTATTGAACCCAAAGAATCAATTTTAAAAACATTATCTAAGTTGTTTTTAACCATCACAATTCTTTCTAATCCCCCGCCAAAATCAACATTTTTATTTTCCAATTCTTTCCAACCATCAGCCGTTTTTTGGTATTGCATAAAAACAGAATTGCCAATTTCGATAAATCTTCCGCAATCACAATTTAAATGACAGTGCTCACCAAATTTAGGATCATGTTTTTTTCCAGTGTCATAAAAAGTCTCGCTGTCTGGACCGCCTAACTCTCCCACAGCGTCTCCTCTTTGCCACCAATTCTTATCTCGATAGGCAAATATTCTATCTTTGGAAAAATCAAGCTCCACCTTCGGTCCCTCATCTCCTTTGGTAGTTGTTTCTGGGCCTTCACCAGCCTCAATTCCATGTTTTTTATAAATGTTTTTTAAAATTTCTATTGACTCTTCATCCTTGGCTATATCTTTTCCATCGCCAACATAAACTGTTTGATAAATTTTACCAATATCAAAACCCATCTCCTCTACCAAAAATTCAAACCACCAATTAAGTTGTTCCTCTTTAAAATAATCTCCCAAGCTCCAATTACCAAGCATTTCAAAAAAAGTATTATGGCGACCATCACCAACATCATCTATATCCTCTGAACGAAAACACTTTTGACTGTTCACCAAACGAACACCAGCTGGATGTTTTTCTCCTAAAAGATATGGCACCAAAGGAAACATCCCGGAATTAGCAAACAAAAGACTAGAATCATTTTCAGGAATGAGAGATGAAGATGATATTAAAGCGTGTTGTTTCTTTTGAAAAAATTCAAAATATTTTTGTCTAATTTCTCTTGTTGTCATAAATCTTTTATATTTTATATTATATTATTTTAAAACATTAACCTCCGTTTCGAGTATTATTCCAAATTTATCAAAAACATTTTTTCTAATCAATTCTACTAAAAACAAAATGTCTTTTTGACTGGCTTTTCCGTAATTTACTAAAATCAAAGCCTGATTTTCATAAACCCCAGCATCTTTATAGCGATAACCTTTCATACCAACCTGTTCTATCAACCAACCAGCAGGAATTTTAATTCCTTTTTCATCAACAAAGCTCTTAATATCGGAAAACTTTTCTTTTAAATCTTTAAATTCGGCTTCACTGATTACTGGGTTTTTGAAAAACGAACCACAATTGGGAAGTATTCCCGGATTAGGTAACTTTAAATTTCTAATTTCTTGAATTACTTCTGCTATATCCTTTAATTTAGGGTTATCAATTTTCTTTTCAGCTAATTTATTTTTTATATCACCGTATTCTAGATTCAGCTTGCCATTTTTAGCTAATTTTAATTCCACCCATAAAATAAAATATTTATTTTTTAATTTATTTTTAAAAATACTATCTCGATATCCAAACTGACAATCTTTTAAATTAAAATATTTTTTCTCTCCGGTTTTTAAATCAATGGCACATAAATTATAAAAAACATCTTTTAATTCCATCCCATAAGCTCCAATATTTTGCACCGGCGCCGCTCCAACCGTTCCAAAAATATAAAACATATTCTCTATGCCATAGTAATTATGTGATATGGCAAAATTTACCAGCTTAGACCAAGCTTCTCCACCGTAAGATTTTACAATAGCAAAATCATCGCTTTCACCAACAACTTCCATCCCTTTTATTTCATTTTTTATTACTAAGCCATCAAATCCTTTATCAGAAAACAAAATATTAGAGCCCCCGCCTAAAATAAAAACTTTTTTAGATCTTCTTTTGGCCCATTTAATTGAATTAATAAATTCATCTTCGTTTTTAACCACCACAAAATACTTAGCTAATCCACCAATTTTAAAAGTAGAATAATTTATTAATTCTATATTTTTTTTAATTTCTAAATCCATATTTTAAATATCTTTGGAAGATATATTTAATAATTTATAGCCGACTCGAAAAATATCACCAGCCCCCAAAAGAAGAATAATACTATTTTTGTTAGCTATTTTTCTTAGATCTTTTTCAACATCAGAAAAATTCTTAAAATATTTTAATTCTTGCTTAATATTTCTTTTCAAATTATATTGCTTTATTTTTTGAAGTAAATCAAGACTAGACAGCTTGCCAGCCTTTTCCCTGGCTGAGGTATAAATTTCCATTAAATACAAACAATCACATAGTTCAAAGCTTTCAACAAAATCATTAAACAAAGCTTTAGTGCGGCTGACTGTATGAGGATGAAAAATAGTAATTAATTTTTTATTCTCATATTTTTGACGAACAGCTTGTAAACAAGCCCTGACTTCTGTTGGATGATGAGCATAATCGTCAATAATCACAGAACCATTATAATTACCGAGAACATCAAAACGACGAGAAGCGCCAGTAAATAAAAATAAATTTTTTCTGACTTTTTCTAAATCAACCTTTAACTCCAAAGAACTTGCGATGACGGCTAAGGCATTCAAAATATTATGACGACCAGCTAGCTTTATTTTAAACTTGCCTAAATTTTTACTGTTTTGATATAAAATAAAACTTTGACCGTATTTTTCTGTTTTTATATTTTTAGTTTGATAAAAATACTTATACTTTGATTTGTTTAAATTTTTTACATCATTAATTGAATAAAAAATGTTTTTACCCTTATTAAACTTACTAACTTTTATACATTGAGCATCTTCAGCATTAGTAATTAAAAAACCAGTTTTAGGAATTTTTTTTAAAAAATCAGCAAAAACCCGGAAATAAGCCTTCTTATCCTTAAAATAATCAGGATGATCAAAGTCAATATTGTTTAAAATAACTCCCTTAGGATTAAAATATTGCAGCTTGTTTTGATACTCATCAGATTCTAAAACAAAATATCTCGACTTACCCATTAGCGCGCTGCCTTTAAACTGCCTAACATAAGACCCGCTCAAGACGTTGGGCGAGATACTTGATTTAAATAAAACATAACCCAACCAAGAAGTAACGGTTGTTTTTCCGTGACTACCACAAACAGAGACACCAAAATATTGATTAAACAAATAACCAACAGCTTCAGCATAGGTTATTATTTTTATTCCCTTCTTATGCAAATACTTAAGTTCAATATTTTTATCAATGCTAAAAGCTGAAGAACGAATTACTAAATCAATTTTTTCTGGAAAATCACTTAAAGAAAAACCATGTTTAACTTTTATCTTAGAATTAGATAGAGTTTTATTGGTTTGAAACTCTTCTTCCACGTCTGAACCAGAAACGTTAAATCCTTTGAAAACCAAAAACTGAGCTAACATTGCCATGCCAACTCCTTTTATTCCAACCATATAAATTTTTAATTTTTTATTCAAAATCATAATTAAACACGAATTTATTATAGCATATTTGTAAAAATAAAAAAGGCGGAACAAACTTTCCGCCTAAAAATTATAATACCTTCTCTAAAATACTCTCTCTAAACAATACGGTTCGGATCCTTTTAAAAAATTATCACTTTCACCGTTTTCGAAGTAATCCCAATCAATTTTGGGATGTTCACCTCGATAAATATGAATAACCGGTTTCTCCTTTAAAGAAACAAATCGAGAATTGGCAGATTTAATATAAAATCTTTCCAAAGCGTTACTGTGCAAACAAAAAGCAATTGATTCTGCTACTGTTAAAAATTTCCCTTCATCCCGACAAAAACCATTTTCACTTACATTCAATAAATAGTAAGGCTCAGATGGTGTATTAACCAAATCAAGAACATCTTCATTTTTAAAATAAGTACATCCTTTATTACCATTAAATTGCAAGAACTGGGATTGGATAGAGATGTCTATAACATTTAAGGGAATTACCGGAACAAACCAAAGGAACTTATCGGGCTCACAATCAGAAATTAATTCAACGGTTCTAATAATAAGTTTTTCCTTTAATTCCATTAAAGAAATTAAAGGATCTGCCATAATGGAAGCCGGAACATCTAAACTAGCTAAAGTGTTTATTTGATGTTCAAATAATTTAACGACTTCCCTGACGGTTCGTTTGTCGAGAATCGTTTTCATCTTTGTTAATTTTAAGGTGCTGTTTTTTATTTTAATCTTCTTTTTTATTTTTTTTGGAAAAACCTTCAAAAGCCTTCAATATTTCTACTGGAGTAACAAAAACAACAGTATTGGACTGATCCGAGGACAAATCATTGATAGACTGTAAGGTTCTTAAATGCAAAGCGCCATCTGAGGCTGACAAAATTTTAGCAGCATTAGATAAATTTTCAGCAGCCGCCAACTCTCCCTGAGCATTAATAATAACCGCTCTTTTTTCTCTCTCAGCTTCCGCCTGTTTAGCAATAGTTCTTTCCATTGATTCTGGCAAAATAATATCTTTTAATTCAACATTATTTACCTTTAAACCCCAAGCATCGGTTTCTTTATCAACTATTTCCCTGATTCTATCAGCTATTCTGTCTCGATTAGTTAACAATTCATCCAAAGTTGTTTCTCCAACAATATTTCTCATAGTAGTTTGAGCGTATTGGGAAATTGCATAATAAAAATTTTCAACCTCTATTATTGCTTTAGAAGCATCGGAAATCTTATAATACAAAACTGCATTAACCGTGACTGGAACATTGTCTTTTGTAATTGCTCTTTGATCAGGAACATCAACTGCTTTTACCCTAATATCAACTTTTTTATAAGTTTGAAATACTGGCCAAAGAAAGCGCCATCCAGGCTCCATCATCCCAGAAAAACGACCCATGGTAAATCTAACTCCTCTTTCATATTGATTAATCTGCTTCAACGATGAAAGAAAAAATATAAAAGCAAAGACTAACAAAAAAATAAAAAGATTCATATTTTTAAAAATAAATAATTATAATAAAAAAATACTAACATAAAACAAATAAAAATACAAGAAAAAATAATTATTAAATTGACAATAAAGCGATTTCTTTGTATAATTAACAAAATATATAACCCTAGCAAAATGAATTTAGAAATTGAGAAAAAAATAGAAGAAACTCAAATAGTTTATCAGAAATATATCGACCAAATAAAAAACTTAAAACTTCGACAAGAAAAAATTGTTCTAGATTTTATAAAACAAAAAGAGGCTAAACACTTAGAAAAAATAAGACAAGAAATTAAGAATAAAAATTAATATGATTAAAGAGATTTCAAAAAATAATAATCAAGAAGAATTGGATTTATTAAACGATCCAAACAAATATGTTGATAAAAAAGAAAGTTTTATAGAGATAGCTCAAAAAACAATTCGGGCAATGAAGGAAAAAATAATCGACCAAAAAGAACAAAATAAAATATCTTATCAAAAACTACAAGACGATTTAAAAAACTTTTCTACAGCCCTGGAAGGAACTAAAAATGTATACGAAAAAGATAAAATAGATGCCGAACAAAATCAAGAAACAGCCATGGTTTTACAAAAACTAGAAGAAATACAAGCAGAGATTGATTTTTTGTGGGAAGATCTTGAAAATAAAATAGAAAAGGCAGAAAAAGACATGAGTCATCCAAGTCCAGAAAAAATAAAACAAAGAATAACCATTCGAGAGGCCAGTCCAGAAGAAAAAGAAAGATTTGAAGAAAGAATACCAAGCTATAAAAAAGAGGCCCTAAAAACATGCTCTCGCATTTTTAATAAGTGTGATTATCCCTGGTATCTAACTGGATCAATAGCCTTTTTAATAAACGCCAAAGAAAGCAAAAAACAACCCGATGATATAGATATTATTTTTCACGAAAAAGATTTTGATAAAATGTCACAAGAATTTAAAGCATTGGGATTTGAAACCGGCATAGCTCAAAACACTGGTTGTCCATTTATCAAAGGAAAAATAGAGGTTAAAGATGAAAACGGAAACATGAAACAAATAGACATGGAAGCTTTTGGACAACAAACTGAAAAACCAAATGGTTTAATAAATCCTGGAGCCAAAGATACTAAATATCAAATAATCAAAAACAAAACATCTGATAATGAGCAGGAAAATTTTAATATTTTGGATAAATCTGGCCAGGTAGAATTATATTTTAAAAGCTTAATAAATGAAATCAAGGGTTTTAACTTTGAATCCTTTATTGAAGGAAAAAATGAACAAAAAAACGAAGATAAATCAAAAAAATTTATAAACAGACTAGCCAATCTCTTTGAATTAAGTGAAAATAATAAACTAGAGATAATCAGAAAAACCAGAGAGTTATGCAAAAACGAAGAAGAACTGTTGCTTTTGAGAAATTTTATTGACATTAGTAAAAAATTTAGAGAAGAAAAACACGGTGGCAAGGGATTGGAAAATGTTTATGATGATGGCCATTTACAAATAGCAGTAGAAAATCTTAAAAAAGAAATAAGCCGGGAACAAGAATTGCTTAAAGATGCTTATTTTCAAATATCAAATGAAATGAAAAATATTTCTAATATGGATAGAAATGAAAAAAACAATTTAATTGATAAAATTGATAATGAAATATATTCTAAAAAGAATATGATCGATAACTTTCTAAAAAGTCACCAAGAAATAAATAACGAAGATGAAAGCCACAAGGATTTGCCAATTTATATTTTTATAAGTAAATTCAAGGAAAACTTTATAAATCCTTTTTGCGAAAAAATGCTTATTTTTAAAAAAGAATTAATTTAACAATATGGAGAGATCTAAAATGGAAAGCTTGTTTTCACCAGAAGAAATTAATGAATTAAAACAAAAAACAGATCAACAAGATCTGGAAAAATTCTTTTTTGATATTTTTGTAAAAAACGGAGACAGCGAAGAAGATGCCAAAAAAACAGTGCAAGAATGGGCAGAAGAAATAGTTAACAACAGGTTTGAATAATTTTTCAATTTAAACTTTGTTCAAAAAAGATCTAATAATGGTAATCATTGCTTGATTGCCATTTTTTATTACCTTGGAGGAGTTAAAAGAAATACTTTTTCTAAGTTCAGAATCATTTATAACCTTAATTACATTAGAAACAAAACTCTCAATTGTTATCTTTTTTTCATTCAAAACAATAGCCCCTTTCGCTATTTCAAATTCTTTGGCATTCTCCTCTTGATGAGAGTCTGGCATTGGAATAATTATTGATGGCTTAGACAAAAAAGAAATTTCGGTCAAAGTAGACAATCCAGCCCTAGTAACAACCAAATCGCAAATATTCATTATTTCCATTAATTCTTGATGGGCAATAAAAGAAAATTTCCGATAGTTTTTATAATCACTTTTTTCAATAATATCGCGCTCTTGCCTTCCAAAGACGTGTATAATGTTTATATCGGAAGGTAAAAGAGGTAAAGAATTATTAATCAGATTATTAATAAATAAGGAACCAGTTCCGCCACCTAAAACCAAAAGTGTTTTTTGATTAATCAAATTATACTTTTGCAAAATACTTTCTTTACTTAAAACACATTTATTTTTAAAACCAATATTACCTATTACTTCTGATTTATTCTTGTAGATTTTTAATGATTTTGAAAAAGTTACAGTTATCTTTTTAGCCAGGGGTGATACTAATTTATTTGCTAGCCCAGGCAAAACATCTTGCTGATGAATTAAAACAGGAATTCTCAAAAACCAAGCGGCATAAGAAAGAGGTACTGCCACAAATCCACCCGCGCTAAAAACTAAAGAAGGCCTCTCTTTTATCAATAAAAAAAGAGACTGCCAAAAAGCTAAAAAAATTTTAAATAAATCAATAAAATTAGAAAAAGAAAAATATCTCCTCCATTTACCGCTAATAATTGCCTTATAATTAATTCCCTCTTTGCTAATCATTTCTTTTTCAATTCCTTGATAGGTGCCAACAAATAAAAAATCAAAATCATTTTTTAATTCTTGATAAACAAAAATTAAAGGTGTAACCGATCCACCAGTACCACCACCACTTAAAACTATTTTTTTCTTATTTTTATTTTCCATAAAAGACTTTATTTTTATTAACAGCTTGCTTGCTAACATTAAGCAAAACTCCAAAAGCAGCTAGTAAAACTGAAAGTGAGGTTCCGCCAGCGCTTATAAATGGCAAGGGAACACCGGTCATTGGCACTAAATTTATCATACCAGCAATATTCAAAAATGCCTGAAAAAATATCCACACAGAAATTCCAACTGCCAGTGATTGACCAAAAAGATCTGGCGCTTTTCCAGCAATCATCATTCCTTTTATAAATATGGAAAGATAAATCAATATCAAAATTATTGAACCGACAAAACCAATCTCCTCAGCAATTATTGGAAAAATTGAATCAGACCAAACCTCTGGTAGGTAGTTAAATTTTTGACGACTTTCGCCCAAACCTCTTCCCCATAAGCCGCCAGAACCAACAGCAATCATTGACTGATTAACTTGATAACAAATATCTTTATCAAAATCCGGATTTTGCAAACACCTTACTCTGTTTATTTGATATTGTTTTATCAGCCCCTTATCACTATCGGAATTCATAGAATTAAAAATAAACAGAACCCCAATAATCATTATTAAAAACAATATAAATAAATGACTAATATTGCCACCGGCAACCAAATAAACCATTAAGGAGACAAAACATATTATCAAAAAAGTTCCCAAATCTGGTTGCTTTAAAATAAAGGCACCAACAATCATTAAAACAACTAAAAATGGCAATATGCCATTAGAAAATTTCTTAAGGTCATCTTTTTTTGATTCTAACCAAGCAGCCAAATAAAAAAGAAAAAACAATTTAACAAATTCAGAAACTTGAAGTGACTTTCCAAAAATAATTATCCAGCTATAAGATGTTCCGTATTCGTTTCTTAGTCCAGGAATAAAAACCAAGATTAGTAAAATCAAAGAAGCGATTAAAAACAAAAAAGAATATTTTTTAAAAATATGATAATCAATTCTAAAAGAAAAAAAGAAAAAAATTAAGCCAATAAACAAGCCAAACAGTTGCCCCTTGATATAATGATAAGGATCTCCAAAATTAGATTGAGAAGTAGCCAGAGAGGCGCTAAAAAGCATTATCAAACCAAAAACAATTAATATAGGGATAATAGACAATAAATACTTATCAGCTGAACCAAATTGTTTGTTTTTCAATATCATAATTTAAAAAGAAAAACTTTTATCAAGTAAAAAAATAATCAAACCAATGGCAGCTGCAACCGCTGCGATCAACCAAAATCTCATGACTATTTTAAATTCCGGCCAACCACAAGCTTGAAAATGATGATGAATGGGAGCTGATTTAAAAACCTTTTTTCCCCTAAATTTTCTAGATGATATTTGAATAATAACCGATAAAGATTCGACCAAAAAAACAAACCCGATAAAGGGCAAAAGCAATACATTGTTTGTTAGTAAAGCTATTATTCCCAAAGTAACACCCAAGCTCATAGAGCCAGTATCCCCCATGTAAAATCTGGCTGGCGGAATATTAAACCATAAAAAAGCTAGCAAGGCACCAACTATAACGGCGCAAAAGGTAGCCAAATCGTATCTACCCATAACAAAGGATATTACTCCGTAAGAAGCATAGGAAACCAAAAGAGTACCACCAGCTAAACCGTCTAAGCCATCAGTTTCATTAACAGAAAACGATGTCGCTACTATTATAAAAATAAAAACTGGAATATACCACCAACCAATCTGAAGATAACCTATAAATGGGACGTGAATTAATGTCCAATCAAGTTTAAGATAAAACCATAAAGCCCCAATTAATGCTATCAAAGCGTAAATTAATAAACGATGCTTCATTCTTAATCCTCCCCCACCAAAAACACCCTTTCCGGAAACATCCAACCAGTCATCTAGCAAACCAATTAAAGCAGCCGCAATTAATGCTCCCAAGGGTAATAAAGTCTCTTTTTGAGATAAAAAATTAAGATGGGCCAAAATACTATTAGGAAAAATTAAACTTAAATAGTAAAAAATTAAAATAAATATAAACAATGTCCCCCAAATTAAAATACCACCCATGGTAGGAGTTCCCTCTTTATGAGCATGAAGCTGACTAAATATCGGGGTATTACCACTATTTCTAATTTTTTTGCCCAATTTATACTTATATAAAAAGTTAGTCAAAATCGGAGTCCAAAGAACTGTAAAAACAAAAGCAAAAGTTGATAAAAATAAAATTTTAATTATTTGAAATTCCATATCATTTTATCTAAAATTTATTAAATAAATAACCAAAACAGCTAAAAACAAAAAAATTTGGGTTATTAACAAAAATAAAGAGTTAAAATAAAAAACAAACTTAAAATCGGAAAATTTTTTTCGGAAAATAAAAAGAAGAAAAAGCTTATTAACAACAATCAAAAACAAACTGATAATTGGTATAATAAAAACATCGTGGCGATCACCAATCAAATCAATGCCAATATCTGTATTATAATGCAATATTAAACGATCTTGGTTTAAATTATTATATATAAAATAAGAAAAAAGCCATAAAGAAATATTTAACAATAAAATAAAAGAAAAAAATATTTTGTTAAATATGGGTCGATAAAAATTACTCAGCAATGATTTTGAATTGGACCACAAAGACAAGGCCTCATCATACGCTTTTATAAAAAAATTCATAGAGTTTCTAAATTATAAATTCTGTTTTTAGTTTAACATATTTAAAAATAATATAAAATATGTTAAAGTTAAATAGAATTCTAAAATAAAGTAAATAAAATATGAAAATAGCTTGTGTAATACCAGCTTATAATGAAGAAAAAAATATTGCCAAGATAATTGAACAAGTCAAACAAATAGTTGATTTAGTGGTTGTTGTAAACGATCATTCTAGCGACAAAACCAAGGAAATATTAGATAATATAAATGATTTAAAAATAGCTGTTTTACACCATCCAATAAATCTCGGGCAAGGAGCAGCGCTTCAAACCGGAAACGACTATTCTATTAAACATGGTTGCGATATAATAGTTCATTTCGATGCTGACAGACAATTTTTAGCTGAAGATATAAGAAAAATAGTCAGTCCAATAATAGAAGAAAATTATGATATTGTTCTTGGTTCAAGATTCATGGAAATTAAATCAGAGATACCAAAATTCAAAAAAAATATAATAATGCCAATAGCTAAAATTTTTAATCGATTATTTTTTAATATAAAAACTAGCGATCCTCAAAATGGTTTTAGAGCAATGAAGAGTAGTGTGGCAGAAAAAATAAAAATAGAAAATGATCGCATGGCTCACTGCACCGAAATATTAGCCAAAGCTTTTAAATATGGATTAAAAATAAAAGAAGTGCCAGTAAAAGTTTTATACACTGAATTTGGTCAAAAATTTTCTGGTGGATTTAAAATTATAAAAGATCTATTTTTAAAAAAAATAAGTAATTAAAATAAATCAAACATATGATTCAACAATTAATAGCTGGTATCGTAATATTTTTTTTTCTATTAAAACTATTAAACCAATGGAAAAAGAAAACGATATCTGCCAACGAATTTATTTTTTGGCTGATATTTTGGGTATCAGCAATATTGATAGTAGTTTTTATAAAACAAATAGACCAAATAGTTATAAAACTGGGCTTTTCTTCCTCGGCAATAAACCTAGTTTTCTATTTAGCCGTTCTATTTCTTTTTTATCTAATATTTAAAATGAGATTGAAAATTGTCAAAATAGAAAAAAACATAACCGATCTAGCAAGACAAATAACTTTCTTAAAAAAATAAAACTATTTCTTCAACCATTCATCGGTTTGTCGAACGAGTAATTCCCCAGCTTTTTCTGGTTCAGCCATTATTTCTTTAACTACTTTTTCTAATCTAACTCCCTGGGAGCCCTTGATTAGAACCACGTCATTTTCTGATATTCTGTCTTGTAAAAACAAGCCTGCGTCCTCGGGATTAGTGAAATGAAAAATTAGTTCCTTATTAAATTTATTATCAATAGCTCCTCTGCCAATATCTCTAGCCCTTTCACCAACTAGTATTATTTCATCAACACCTATTTTTGCTACTTTTTCACCAACCAAACGATGGCCATCTTCACTATAATTACCTAACTCTAGCATATCGCCTAAAACAACTATTCTTCTAGAATTCTTTGTTTTTTTTATTTTTTCTAAAAAATCCAGAGCTATTAAACTGGACTCAGGGGAAGAATTATAAGTATCGTCAATTATAATAGTATTCTTTACACCAGGTAAAATGTTCATTCTTCCTGTTGGGTTTTTAAAGTTTTTTAAACAGTTTATTAAATCAATAATGTTAAATTCCAAAGAAATAGCAACTGAAACAGCACTTAAAATAGCATAAACAGAAGAAATACTTATCACACCGGACAAGCTAACCGGAACAACAGAACCCTTATATTCTAATTTGAAATTTATACCATAAAAATTATTTTTCACTCCATTCTCCGGAAGTACAAAATTTATATCTCTGGCTAAAACATCTGCTTCGGAATTGATACCGTAGCTAATAACTAAATTTTTTAAATTATCTTTTATATCTTTAGAAAAATCGTTATCAAGATTAATAATGGCCACTCCACCCTTTTTTAATCCTTGGAGTAATTTTACTTTTTCTTTTTTGATTTTCTCTATACTTCCAAAATATTCCAAGTGAGAGTGAGAAATATTTGTTAAAACAGCTCTATCTGGTTTAACTATTTTCAATAAATAATCCATATCTCCTTCACGATCAACACCCATTTCTAAAACCAAAATTTCAGGATAATTTTTATCTTTAAACAATAAAAGATTAGTAGCAAAAACAAAAACTTTTACCCACTTAAATAAATTTTTTCCAGGAGATTTTAAACCAATAATAGTTAATGGTAAGCCAAATTCATTGTTATAATTAGAAAAATTAGACCGAACTCTTTTTTGGCAAGAAAGAATAAGACTAATAGCTTCTTTAGAACTTGTTTTTCCAACACTCCCAGTAATTCCAACTACGACCGGATTATACTTCTCAACTATACTTCTAGCAAAGAATGATAACAAATGCATTATTGTTTTTTTCATATAATAAATTATTATTCTCTATTTTTAGGTATTTGATAATATTTTAGCAAAAAATCAGCTATTTCTCCAAAAGCTGGCACAACTGTTCCTTCAGCGAAAACTGAAGTTTTGGGATTATCAAATTTTACTAAAACTACAAATTTAGGATCATCAATTGGAGCATAACCAACAAAACTGTGGATATATTGCCCCTCCAAATAACCACCCTGAGTTGAAGGGATTTGAGCCGTACCAGTTTTACCACCAATATAATATCCAGGAATTTTTGCTTTTACTGAATGACCATTTTCCACAACATTCACCAACATTGCCGAAACAGCCAAAGATGTTTCTTCAGAAACAACTCTTCTAATTTGTTTTGGTTCTATTTCCTTAACAACCCCTCCTTTATCGTCTAATATTTTTTCTACTATATAAGGCTTCATCATAACTCCTTTATTGGCTAAAGCGGCATAAGAAGTTAACATCTGTAAGGGAGTAACGGCAATTCCTTGTCCAAAAGAAGCTGTAAAAAAATTAATATCTTTAACTTTTTTTCCAATAACATTATCTATGTTGCCTGGCGTCTCTCCGCTTAATTCTATTCCAACTCTTTCCCCAAAACCAAATTTTTTTAAATAATCGGCAAAAATATCTTTACCAACTTGTTCGGCTGCAAAAATCGCTCCAGTATTAAGAGATTTTTCCAAAACATAAGTCATGGAAACTTTACCATGAGCACCATGACTTGCAAAATCAGAATTCTTTATTGGTTTGGGCCAACCATCAACAAAAAGTTGGCCTTTATCTTCATAAGTTGTATTGGGAGTTACTTTGTTTTGATCAATAGCAACGGCTAATGTGATGGTTTTAAAAATCGATCCTGGTTCATATTGGTAAGAAACAAATTGATTATCAAAAACATCGGAGCTAGAAGCATTTTGATAGTCGTTGGCATCAAACTCCGGCCAAGCACATAAAGCTAAAATTTTACCAGTTTTTGGCTCCATAACGGATATACTTCCACTATCAAATAAATATTTATTATTATACTCCTTCATCTTATTACAAACATAAGCTTGAACGGCATAATCAATAGTTAAAACCAAGCTCTTACCATTAACTGGTTCACTATATTCTTGTTGATCGATTATTATTTTTTTACCCTTATAAGTTCCTTTTTCGCCCGATAAAAAACCATCAACCCCGGATAATTCATCGTTAAAAAAACTTTCCAAACCATAATTGCCAACACCATCATAATTAATAAAACCGGTTACATGAGATAATAATGATTTTTCTGAATAATATCGCAAACTCTCCCATTCATAATAAAAACCATTAACTTCATTGGTTATGTCCTTGTTTTCTTTCTCATAAAATATCCTTCCATTTCTTACAATCAAATCGGAAACTGATTCAATCTTCCACGACTCTTTAAGACATTGAAAATAAAAATTCAGCAAATATTCTTTTTCTATCTTTCTCATAATCAGTCTTGAATATTTCTGAGAATCATTTATTTTGGAAGAATAATCATTGATTATAATTTGTTTTCTTTCTTCAATTTCCAAATTTCTCTGAATTTCACGAAACTCTGTCCATTCCTGATTAAATTTTAAATTAGACCTCCTTTGCTTGGCCTCTTCTTTTTTGCTTGCTTTTTCTGATTCGCTAATATTTAAAGAATCAATGTAACTTAATTCATCTAACAAATCCTGGGTATCTTTTTCTTCTAAATACTTATCAACTTCTTCAACAACTAAATCATGATGAAATACTAAATAAATATTATTCAACAAAAATAATAAATCATCTTTGCTTAATAATCTGGGGATTAAATAAAAACTAGCGAAATCTTTATTAGTTGCAACCGAATAAAGATCGGAGTCTAAGCTCTTCTTCAAATAAATTTCTCCCCTTTTGGCTTTTAATTCATTAAAAACATTATGTTGTAACCCAGCTTTGGCTAAATAAACATCAAAGTTAAGTATTTGAATTTTATAAAGTTTCAAAACTAGCGATAAAAAAAGAAAAAAAATAATCGCGCTTAAAAATATAAGGCGACTATTTATATTTTTTTCGTATTTTTTTTCTAGCTTTTTCTTGACGTTAGTCATTAAATTACTAAATTAAAATTATTTTTTAGCCAAAGAATCTTCCCCAGCATTAATATAATTTATCCCAGAAACTTTTACCATTTGCAATTCGTCAATTCTAGCGCTCATACTATCATAAGACTCCAGTTCACTTTTTAAAATTTCAAAATTTTTATTTTCCTCTTCTAATAAAACTGACTTTTCTTTTAACCCCTGTAATTCAAAATTTTTATTAACCAAATCGTCAATACTCTTTAGATAATAAAAACCACTAATTACAACAGCAAATAGGAGACAGACATTCAAACCTTTTAGAAAATTATTTTTTTTTGGTTCAATTGTTCCCATATTATTTTTTTATTTTATTTTTTATTTTATTTTTTCTAAGACTCTAAGTTTGGCACTTCTTGATCTGTTATTAACCCCTATTTCATCTTCCTGAGCTGCCACTGGTTTTTTAGTTACTATTTTAAATGATTCGGACAAGGTTATTTTTTTGAAAAAAATCTTAACAGCTCTATCCTCTAAACTGTGGAAAGAAACTACAATTAAGCGACCACCAACTTTTAATAATTCAACTGATTTTTGCAGAAAATTTTCCAAATTCTCAATCTCGCCATTAGTTTCCATTCTCAAGGCCTGGAAAGTTTTAGTAGCCGGATTTATTCTTCGAGACCAAAATTTTTTGGGAATGGCTGAACTAATTATTTCAGCTAATTGTTGGGAATTGTTAATTTTACTTTTTTTTCTGCTTTCAACTATCTTTTCTGCTATTTTTTTCGCCCAAGGTTCCTCTCCATATTCTTTGATTATATTTTCTAATTCAAATTGTTTATAATTATTAACTATCCAAAATGTATCATTCTCTATTTTTGGACCAAAAGACATATCCAGAGAATATTGATTATTAAAAGAAAAACCACGATTTACATCTTCTAATTGAGCAGATGATAACCCTAGATCGGCCACAATGCCATCAAATCTATCCTCTTCACTAAAATTTTCAAGAACAATTTTTTCTATGTTAGAAAAATTATCATTAACAATAATATTTTTTTTGGTTTTGAACTGATTGAAATTTTCTATTGCCAATGGATCAAGATCTATTGATAAAATTTTCCCCTTGTCACTTAACAAATCGGAAATTGTCTTTGTATAACCACCACCACCAAGAGTTGCATCTATATACATTCCATCAGGCTTAACTTCTAAAAAATTCAGAACCTCTCTGAGCATTACTGGAATATGAAAATAATTATTCATATCAAAAATTAAATTCCTAGGTCACCCAACTCCTCAGCGATAACAGTGCTATTTTCTTCAGATTCTTTTTTGTATTTATTCCAAGTATTTTCATCCCAAATTTCTAAATGATTATAAAGTCCAGCAACTATTACACTTTTTTTAAGTAAGGCAAAATTTCTTAAATATTCTGGCAAGGTTACTCTCCCTTGATTATCAAATTCTAAATCCATGGCACCAGCTAAAAAATGTCTAGAGAAAGCCCTAGCCTTTGACTGACTAATTGGTAATGTTGATAATTTCTGAGCTATTTTCTCCCATTGCTCTTTTGTATACAAGAAAAGACAATTGTCTAAACCTTTAGTAACAACGCCTCCTTTTTTCAGTAAAGATCTAAATTTAGCTGGTATGGCTAAACGACCCTTTTCATCTAAGTTGTGATTATACTCTCCAATAAACATATTTTAAAAAATTTTACTTCACCTTAATTCACCACTAATCACCTCTCAAGTGTTATTATACACCACTTTTCCCCTAAGGTCAACAATTAAAAAATATTGAAAACAAAGGATTAAATGATGAAAAATAAAAAAAAGAAGCACTTATTCACAGGCGCTTCTCTTTTTTTATTTTTTTTATTTTTTAAACGTTTATTTTATGAACAACTTATGAACATTTAATCCACAACATTTAAAACTAACTCAACCAACAAAAATAGATTTTGCTAACTTAAATTCTGTTCAACAAAACTCCAATCAATTAAGTTGTTCAACAAACCAGAAACATAATCCCCTCTCAAATTACGATAATCAATATAATAAGCATGCTCCCAAACATCAATTGTCATTAATGGCTTTAACCCTAAAATCAAAGGATTGTCAGCGTTGGAAGTTGAAATTATTTCCAGTTTGTCATTATTTAAAACCAACCAAACCCAACCACTTCCAAATTGTGATAAAGATTTCTTTTTAAATTCTTCCAAAAAATTATTCCAAGAACCAAAATTTTTATTTATTAAGTTAATAAAATAATCGGATGGATTGTTTTCTCTTTTTAATGATCTAAAATAAAAATCATGATTGAAAACTTGAGCCGCATTATTGTAAACCGACTTTAATTTTTCATCACTTGATGAAATAATAATTATTTCTTCTAAGCTTTTATTTTCCAACTCCGATCCTTTGATTAAATTTTGAAGATTATCAAAATAGGTCTTGTGATGCTTTTCATGATGAAATGTTAAAGTTTCACTGGATAAAAATGGTTCTAAATCATTTTTTTTATAAGGTATTTTAAAAAAATTTAAAGACATATAATTAAATTATTTATAACTAATATAATTTCCTTCATCTAAAACATTAAGATTTAAAAATATTTTAACATCATCTACCGATGAAACAAAACTTGGCCAGGTAATTTCTATTTGTTTAAAATCCCCTGATTTAAATTCAGAAATTCTATAGGTATTAACACCAACTACTACTCCCTTGTTAAATAAAAGTATCTGCAAAGGAACGTCCCAATAATTATAAGGGCTATTATTTTTAATATCAAAATTAAGACTACTAAAAACTTTACCAGAAGTAGAAACGCTATCGTTCTTTTCAAATCTTATATTATTAATACTAAAATCAGCTCTCAAATTATAATAATCTTTCCAGTTGGGATATTTTCTAATATCAACTCTTTCCCAGGCAGAATTTTTAATCACAAATTTTATTTCTTTTGGCTTATTTTCTGTTTTTTTCGATAAAATTAAGAGATATTTTTCTTGACCTGGAAAAATAATATCATTTGAACAAGCTAAATCCTCGCTTCCATCAACAAAACAATAGGAAATCTTAGAGAAAAAGTTATCATTGGGATTTTTAACTTTTGCTAAAAAATCATAACTATTTTCGTGAAAAAAAGACTTCTCTTCTAATGTTTCCAGTGGAACAGCCAACCTTTGAGAAGTGCTAACATTAATTGTAGAAAGCTCATTGATCGCCTGACTTTGTTCCCTGCCATATCTCAAATAATCAAAAAGATTATAAAAGAAAAAAGAATAAAAGAACAAAGAAGCGCCACCCAAAACAGCTATTATGGCTAAAATCAAATGTCTTTTATGTTCTAATAACCACAATCCAAATCCAGCTCCTGATAAATTTTTATCTTTTACTCCTGAATATTTACTCAAATCTATATCATTGTTGTCATTCATAGATAAAGTTTAAAAAATTAAAATATTGTGTTATAATCTTATTATAGCATAATATTTTAATTTTAAAAACATGAAAATCAATATACCACTTGACGTTCCTCAAAACAAGAAGAGCGTTTATAAAAAAAATTTTATTGAATCCACCAAGGGAACCGGAAAATTGTTTTTGTTTGCTGGCGATCAAAAAATAGAACATTTAAACGATGATTTTTCTAAAAAACTAAATTATGGAAATGAAAATCCAGAACATTTATTTAAAATAGCCAGTAATTCAAAAATTGGCATATTTGCCGCTCACCTGGGATTAATATCACGTTACGGTGAAAAATATAAAAAAATACCTTATCTAGCAAAGCTAAACGGGAAATCAAATTTAGTAAAAACTCAAGATCCATTATCAACTGCTCTTTGGACCATTGAAGATGTTTTGTCCTTTAAAAAATCATCGAAATTAAAAATATTAGGCATAGGCTATACTATATATTTAGGAAGCGAACAAGAAAACACCATGCTCAAAGAAGCAGCTCAATTAATAAAAGGCGCTCATGAAAATGGACTGTTAGCTGTTTTGTGGATATATCCTAGAGGTAAAAATGTTAAAGACGAAAAAGATCCAGAAATCATAGCTGGAGCAGCCGGACTCGGTTTATGCCTAGGAGCTGATTTTATAAAATTAACCTATCCATTTGATAGTAGTGCTGAAGGTGCTCAAAAGGCCAAGGAAATAATAACAGCTGCTGGAAATTCTGGAGTAATCTTTTCTGGTGGCAAAAAAATAGATGAAAACAATTTTTTGGAAACAATAAAAAATCAATTAGAAATATCGGGAGCCAGGGGATGTGCCATAGGAAGAAACATGCACCAAAACTCCCTAGAAGAGGCAATTAAACTTGGAAATCAGATTAGCAAACTAATAAAATAAACAAAATAAAAAAACGGGTATTTCAAATATCCGTTTTTTTATTTTTATAATTTAAAACAAAATTATAAATAAATATGACGCGATTGTTGGTAAAAACAAATTATCAAGACCAAAAAACAAAATCAATTCTAAAATAGTTAAAACTAAAGACAAAAATAAATAGTTAACCAACTGAAATGGATGGTCACTCCCTCCATTTATAGAAAAGAGAATTAAAAAAGTTGATAATAAAAATGCTAAAGATCCTTCCAAACTTTTTCCACCCCAACTAAAATTAATTCGATGACGACCATAAAGATCTCCTAAAATATTGGCTAGAGCATCTGAGAAGCCCAAAACCAATACACCAAATTGAAAAGCGGTTGTTTCGCCCTGAGTTAAAAAAATTAAAGAAGAAATCATAACGCCCAAAGGATAAAAAACCTCCCCCAAACTAACCCTTTTTACTCTATTGATTATTGGCAAAAAACCTAAATATTTAGAAATCAAAAAAATAAAAGAAAATATCAAAGAAAGAGCAACTATTTGACCTACACTTAAAAAATAAGGAAAAAAGCAAATAATAATTGCCGAGACAATATGAATTATTTTTCTATTTAAATTATCAATTTTGTTTTTACCAATTAACAACATAAAAAAATAATAATTTTTTAACTAAAAAATAAAAACCGACAACCAAAATTATCATCATAGTTGTCGGCAAAAAATCCTTCATATAAGCAATTATCTATATTCAATATTTATCTTATCAACCAAAAGAGGTGATCTTTCTATAAAACTAGGAGTAAATATAAGTTCGTAAGATTTTATTTCTTTAATATTATCAAGATAAGCCTCTATCTGTTGCTTGCTCAAATTACTTAAGTGCTTTTTATTGATAAAGTCATCAGATCCAGCAGAAGCTCTAGCTGCAAAAAAAGCTTTAACCTCGGCTAAGTTTTTAGCGGGATCAAAATTAACCAATTCATAATTTAAAGAATTAGCATCTATCTCAGAAATGTTCTGACTAGTTTCAATGGATATTTTTTGTTTAGCCAAATTAACTATATCAGCAGTTTCAAAACTAATAATACTAATAACATTTTTCACACTAACTTCAAAGTCATCTGCTTCATCGCCAATCTCTTTATTGGTATTAATAACTGAAGAATCCTTATTAACACTTAAGACATATTGACGTCCAGCACCAATGGCTGATTTAGCTTTAATTTCAGCTTGTTCGGTTATTTTATTATTTAAAGATTCGATGGCATCATCAACATCTTTTTCCATAATATATTTTTTACTATCTTTTCTAAATTCAAACTTTTCATAACTTTCAGCATATATCTTGTCTTGAACACCCAACCAAAGTCCAGGAATAATAAATTTATCAGGATCAATGGCCATATCTTCTGAAACAGAATCAGCATATACATCAACCTCAACTGAACCGCCAGCTGGAACATTAACTGTTTCTTTTATTCTAAATAATTTATCACCTGAACTCAATAATCTAGTAGTAGCAACTAATGGCTGATTCTTTGAATAATTATTTATGATTTTAACGCGACCAACAATTTCACCACCAGAATTTTTTTCACCACTACTTTTAAAAACTCCTTTCTCTTCTAATTCTATTTTAGTTATAGATGCCTTAATAGCTCTATCTAAATTAATTTGTTCACCGTTTGAATAAGCGTAAAAATTTAAACTACCATCAACATTATTCTTTTCTGGATAAATTATCATATCCAACTTAACCAAAGAAAGATATGAAACCACCAACAATAAAACTACCGCCAAGAAAAGGAAACGATAAACTATCTTCTTATATAAAATAATTGATTTTGATTTTTTTACAGGCTTATCGGAAATTAACTGTTCATTATCATCAAAAGAATAGTCATAACTTGATACCGCTTGATCTGAAAAACGATCATCATCACCTTCATTTACTTCTTGATTGTGGATCGTTTCGTTTTTCTCCATTTTATTAATCTCCTCTTTAACAGCCATGGCCTTGTTTATGTTAAAATCTTTATCTTTTATTTTCTCAGCCATTAATCTAAAAAATTCTTTTCTGGAGTCAATTTTTTCTTTATCGGCAATAGATCCCCCGACTGGCACAAAGTTATTTTTATTTTCTTTCGTCTCAAAATTGGTTTCTGATTTAGTTTCCGAGTTACTAATCATTTGAGATTGATTGTTTTCAAAATTACGCTCCAGTTCGTCAGAGTCGCTTAAAGCCTCAACTATTTTGTTGATTTGAGGATTATTCTTTATTTTTTTGTTTTTTGGGCTAATCGGATGATTTGTAAGTGGCATAAGAAAAATACTTAATTTTAAACAAATTATCTAAATTAATAATAACACTTTTAGTTCAATTAGACAACATCTAAAATATTTGAAAAGTCAGATATTAATTTATTTTTTAAATCTAAAGAAGCTTCTACCAAAATATCTAGTTTTATAATTTTTTCTTCCCCATTAATTTTAACTTTAACAAAAATGTTATCGCCTCCTGGATATTGTAATAAAATATTTTTGATTTCTTCTAAAACCTCAGTGCTAGCCGAATCTTTAAAGACCAGCCCGATTGATTTGTTCTTGCCAGCATTTATTGTTGGAGATCCAGCGTCTTTTTTGTAATATGAATTAAATTGCCCTCTGGGCCTCACCTTGAGGGAGTTAAATTCTTCTATAATTTTATCAATATTATCTAATTCTAAAATTTTAGCTTTATTTAATAATAATTTTATTTCCCCATCCTTGTCAGAAACAGTAGCACTCATTATGACAGCTCGTCCATCCTGCCAAACATCAACAGATTCTTTTAAACTTTTAGGAAAAACTAAAACCTCTGTTGAAGAGACTCCATCTTCAATCTTAACAAATAACATATTATCGTTATTTTTGGTTATTATTTTTTTGATAGTCGACACCACTCCAGCCGTTATAACATTTTCTTGTTTTTTTTCTTTTAATCTTGACAAACTAACAATTCTTCCGGAGATTTTTTCTTTAAAAACGTTAAAAGGATGTTCTGAAACATATAAACCCAATAACTCTTTTTCCCATTGTAGTTTGTCAGAATTACTTATCTCTTCTCTTTTTTCTAATTTAGGATGAGAAAAAATAGAAGATTGAGGGGAATCAAAAAACAAACTAACTTGAGGATTATTTTTCATTTTAGAAGATTCTTTATTAAAGCTTAACAGAATATCCATACTACCCAACAAAAGCTCTCGATCTTCAAATTGATCAAACGAACCACATTTAATTAAGCTTTCTAACGATTTTTTATTTAAATCTTTGTCGGTTACTCTCTGTAATAAATCAAAAACATCATTAAACCTACCATTGGCTTTTCTTTCTTTAATTATTTCCTCCACAATATGAGAACCAACGTTTTTAACCGCATTCAAACCAAATCTAATTGTTTTGACTTTTTCATTTTGACTTACAATTTTATTATCTTTAGTTCCGGTGGTAACAACCGTAAAAGAGGCAAATGATTCATTAACGTCAGGTGGCATTATATCTATTCCCATTTGACGACATTCGTCAATTTCAATAGCAATGCGATCTAGATCGTTTTGATCAGCCGTCAAAAGAGCAGCCATAAATTCGGCTGGATAATGAGCTTTTAAATAAGCTGTTTGATAGGCCACTAAAGCATAACAAGCCGCATGAGAACGGTTAAAACCATAACCAGCAAAAGGCTCTATAAAAGAGAAAACTTTTTCAGCTAAATTTTTCTCTATACCATTATTAACACAACCTTTAATAAATTTTTCTTTCTGTTCGGCTAATAATTCTGGGATTTTTTTACCCATAGCCTTTCTTAAAGTATCAGCTTCTCCCCTGCTGAAACCAGCTAGTTCGCGAGATATTTGCATAACCTGCTCTTGATAAACAACAACTCCGTAAGTTTTTTTCAATATTGATTCTAGCTTTGGATGTAAATAAACCATGTTATTACCATGTTTACCGGAAATATAATCTTTAATCCATTCCATCGGACCAGGACGATAAAGAGCTACCATGGCAATAATATCCTCAAATTCATTTGGTTTTAATTCTTTTAAATATCTTTTCATTCCACCAGATTCAAATTGAAATACACCGGTTGTTTCTCCTCTTTTAAAAACTTCAAAAGTATCTTTATCGTCGAGCGGTATCTTGTCTATGTCAATCTCTACGCCCCTAGTATTTTTTATAATTTTAATAGCTGATTCAATAATCGTTAAATTTTTAAGACCAAGAAAATCCATTTTTAATAAACCAAGATCTTCGACCGGATGCAAAGAATATTGAGAAACTATACTCTTATCGGAAGACGAAGCATACTGTAAAGGAACATAACTAGTAAGCGGCTCTTTGGTAATTAAGACCCCACAAGCATGGGTTGAAGAGTGGCGTGAAACACCTTCAAGCTTTTGAGCAAAATCTAAGATTCTGCGAGCTGCTTCTTCTTTTTTATAAATATCTTTAAGTTCAGCTATATCTTCTAGTGCATCTTTTATTTTATAATTCATTGGGATCATCTTGGCTAACTTATCACAATAATCATAGGGCTCATTTAATACGCGGCCGACATCCCTAACAGCAGCTCTAGCGGCCATAGTCCCAAAAGTTATAATTTGAGAAACATTATCTTTCCCATATTTTTGTTCAACATATTCAATAACTTCATTACGACGAACATCGGCAAAATCCATATCAATATCAGGCATAGAAATTCTTTCTGGATTCAAAAATCTTTCAAACAGAAGTTCATATTTAATTGGATCAATATTAGTAATTCCGCTCAAATAACAAACAATTGATCCTGGAGCACTTCCCCTTCCTGGCCCAACTACAATCTTATTCTTTTTAGCCCAAGAAATAAAATCAGCCACAATCAAGAAATAAGAAGGCCATCCCATTCCGTTTATAACTTCTAATTCGTACTCTAATCTTTTTTTAATTTCTTCCATTTCCTGTTCATTTTTGTCGGGATACCTCAAAGAAAGACCATCTTCACAAATCTTTCTCAGATAAGAAGATTGATCATAACCTTCTGGAACTTCAAAGTGAGGTAAATGAATTTCTCCCAAAGGGATTTCTAAATCACACATTTCGGCTATTTTAACAGTGTTAGAAATAGCTTCGGGAACATCTTTAAAAACTTCCATTAGCTCCTTAGGATCACGGCAAGAATAATTACCGTTTCCTTTCATTTTCATACGATCATTATCTTCCAATTTTTTCTTGTTTTGTAAACAAAGCAAAATGTCTTGAGCATCATCATCTTCTCTATCTAAGTAATGAATATCATTAGTTGCTATAAGCGGAACATTCAGTTCTTTTGAAAATTTAATTAATTGTTTATTAACCTTTTCCTGACCATCAAGCTCGGGATGATCCATTATCTCTAAATAGAAATTATCTTGACCAAAAAGATTATTATAATCCAAAATTCTTTTTTTAGCCTGTTCTAATCTATCGGCTAAAATTAAAGATGAAATTTCACCACCCAAGCAAGCAGTAGAGGCAATTAAACCTTCGTGATATTTTTCCAAAAGTTCCCAATCAACTCTCGGCTTATAATAAAAACCCTCTAAATGGGCTAAAGATACTAATTTTATTAAATTTTGATAGCCAATATTATTTTTAGCTAAAAGCAAAATATGGAAGTTACGAGCATCTTCCTTGGTATTTTTATCATGACGAGAATTGGGAGCTAAATATAATTCCACTCCAATAATTGGCTTAATTCCTGCTTTTTTACATTTTTTATAAAATTCAATAGCACCATACATAACTCCATGATCTGTAATAGCTAGGGCTGGAGATCCTTGTTCTTTGGCTTTTTTTATAAAATCATCAATATTGGTCAAACCATCTAATAAAGAATAATGGGTATGATTGTGTAGGTGAACAAAAGACATAATTAATATAGTAATTAGTTTTTATATAATAAGCTAAAACCGGAAATAATTCAACTCAAAAAAAATTTCTTTAAAAATTCAAAAAAATCCGAGAACTCTATCTCGGATAATAAAAAAATTAATAATATTTCTTGTTACCCAAATTATATTTTATTGAATAATAAGAAAATAAAATAAAAAAAGAAAGAAAAAAAGAGGAAATAGTTTTAGGAAAAATATTTTTTAAAAAACTATTTCCGAGAGACATTAGAATCATGATAAATAAAAAAATAATCACAAAATCAACTAACATCCGAAAAATAAGTCTCCTTATTGGCTTAGCAGATCTCATTTTAACCTCCTTTATTTTTGATTTTAATTAACTAGATATTTTTTTAACAATATTTTTTAAATCTTCGTCGGAATAGAAAAAAATATTTATACTACCGCCCTTTCTACCATTTTTAATTTCTACTTTAGTATTAAAATGCTTTTGAAGTTTATCTCGATAAGATTCATAACTATTATCAATCATTTTTGATTTTTTGGTTCCTCCGGCCTGACGAATTAAATTATCGGTTTCCCTAACTGACAAATTATTATAAATTATTTTTCTAAAAATTGTTAATTGTTTAACCTCTCCTTCTATTCCCAATAAATATTTAGCATGAGCCTCGCTTATTTTACCATTTGCCAAAGCATTTTTAATTTCAGCCGGCAAATTCAAAAATCGTAAAACATTGGCTATTGATGATCTTGGCTTGCTTAGTTTTTTTGACAAATCATCTTGGGTTAAATTAAATTCATTAATCAATTGATTATAAGCAATAGCTGAGTCAATAGGGTTGAGATTTTCTCTTTGCAAATTTTCAATTAAGGCCAATTCTAATTTTTTTTGATTATCAACCTCTCTAACAATAACTGGAACTTCGGACAAATTTAATTCCAAGGCACTACGAAGCCTTCTTTCACCAGCTATTAACTCATATTCACCATTCTTTTTACTAACAACCAAAGGCTGAATAATTCCGTATTCTTTAATAGAATTAATTAAGTCATTTAACAGAACCGGATTAAATTCTTTTCTGGGCTGATAAGGGTTGGGTTTAATATTTTTTGGATCAACCATTTTTATAACATTTTCACCAGACCCCAAAGATAGTGAATCATCTTTTTCTAATTTAAAATCGGAGTAACTAGAAATATTATTTTTTTTAGGTATTAAAGAGTCTAACCCCCTACCTAATCCTTTTTTAATCATATTTTTTTATTTAGATATAACTTCTTTAGCCAAATCTTCATAAGCCTGAGCTCCAATTGATTTTGGATCGTATTGTAAAATACTTAAACCGTAACTAGGGGCCTCGGCTAAACGAACACTTCGAGGAATAATCGATTTAAAAACTTTATTAGGAAAATATTTATATAATTCGTCTTTAACTAAAGCCGACAGTCTATTTCTCCTGTCAAACATAGTTATAACAACACCCATGATACCAAGCGATGGCTTTAAGTTATTTTGAATTAAAGATATGGTTTCAAGTAATTGTCCCAAACCTTCCAAGGCATAATATTCACTTTGAATTGGTATTAAAACTTCATCAGAAGCCGTCAAACTATTGATAGTTAAAAGGCCAAGTGATGGCGGTCCATCGATTACAATATAATCAAAACGATCCCTAATTTCTTCTAAAGCGGAAGATAGAAGAAATTCTCGATTATCTAAATCGACCAATTCCACTGATGCGCCAGATAAAGAAATCGTAGCTGGTACAATATAATAATTTTCCTGTTTAGTTTTGATGGTAGCATCAAGAATTGAGCAACCACCGGTCAAAACATCATATATTCCTTTTTCAACTTGACGATGATTAATGCCCAAACCAGAAGTAGCATTGGCCTGAGGATCAACATCAATTAATAAAGTTTTTTTGCCAGCGTTGGCCAAATAAGCACCTAAATTAAGCGAAGTTGTAGTTTTGCCAACGCCTCCCTTTTGATTAACTACTGAAATTATTTTTCCCATAAATTTTTACGTTACAGAAGTGATAAACTGAAACAATTATAACTAATAATTTTATTTTGAGCAAATAAAAAAACCCCACCAAAAAAGGTGAGGTAAATAAAAATTATTTTTTGAGCAAAAAAGCATGCTCTTTAGCCATTATTATTTCTTCTTCTGCCAAAACTCCCAGGACAGTGCAAACACCTTCTTGACCGCCAATAAATGGATAATAAATTTTCCCACCAAAAGACAAACTGGTACCCAGGGAAACAATAGTGGTTGATTGCGAAATCTTGGAATGCAAAGCTCCGAAAATCAATAAGTCCATAAAATCACCAAATTGTACGTTTCTTAAAGAAGCCTCTCTTCTTACCAAATCAAGATTTATTGGATTAAGAAGATTACACTCCTTCTTGCAATCACCGCCAGCTAGAAGCCAAGAAATTTTAGATGGCATAGCAATGTTTCTTCCCCAATCTTTGATAGCTAAAAATTTTTTAATTTCATCAAAAACCAGATCATAGCCCGCCCAAGATATGAGTTTTTCAGTTAAATGATTCCCATCAAACTCATAAAAACCAAAAGGAATCTCAACGGAATTTTTAGCAGTAGCAATCATTTGGTATGGCCAACCTACTTTACTCGGTTGGACTTTTTTTATGTTTAACTTATGTTTATCTAAATTCAAATTGTTTTAAGAACTAACATTATATAAGCATTTTTTTAATAAAAAGTCAATACTTTTGACAAGCAAATTAAAATCATTTATAATTCTTTTATTAAAAGCCGATGTGGTGAAACTGGCAAACACGCACGACTCAAAATCGTGTGCCGCAAGGCTTGTGGGTTCAATTCCCACCATCGGCACAGAAAAAAAGACGGCTAATAATCGTCTTTTTTTGTAAAGAGAACTTTTAAAATAAAATAATAAAAATAGGAGAGCAAAAAATGAAAAGTTTTAAACACTTGGCTTTTCGACCAGAAAATTCTTGTGGTCGAAAGTATAACGAAGACGGATCAGATGAACCAGCTTTACTTGGAAAAAATGATCCATTCTGGAATGACTATCATAAAATAGTTCATTCTAAAAGTTTTAGAAGATTATCAGACAAAACACAAGTTTTTCCAATATCCGCTAATCCTCTAGTAAGAAACCGATTAATTCACAGTATTGAGGTTTCTTCTCTATCTGAAATAATGGCTGAAATGTTAGAACTTAATTCTTCTTTAAGCTCAGCCATAGGCATTGGTCATGATCTTGGTCATTCACCGTTTGGTCATTTAGGCGAAAGAATAATTGAGAGATTAAGTGGCCAAAAATTTCGTCATGAACTTTTTGGAGTAATTATAGCAGAAAAGATAGAAAGATCTGGGCTTGGCTTAAATTTAAGCTGGGAAACTCTAAAAGGAATAACCAAACATTCCAGAGGACCAAATGGGTTAACCATAGATCAAAATCTTCCCCTAGAGTTCAACGTGGTAATGTTAGCTGACAAAATTGCCTATTTATTTTCAGATATAAATGATTGTTTAAGAACTGGATTTTTGAAAGAAAAAAATTTGCCAGACTATTATCGAAAATTAGGAGAAAATCAAAGACAAAGGGTCAGTAATTGCTTAAAGGCTATTCAAAAAGAAAGCCTGGAATATGGAATGATAAGATTCCAGGAGACATCAGAGGCTATACTTTTTGAAAAAATGAGGAAATGGATGTATGAAAACGTTTATTTTGTTCTAAATAATCAAATTGAAAGAAGAAAAATGGAAATCTCCATGGAAAAAACTTGGACAAAAATAATAAAATTTTGTGAACCAAGACCCGAACTTAGTCCCGTTTTCATAATTGCCATTATGACCGATAGTGAAATTATTCAGGTTGCCTCCGACAAAGAAAAACTTGATAAATACAATTTGGGTTTTTCCGAAATCATTCCCTATTGTCAAAAACATTCTTATCAAGAAGAAGATATTCTGGAGCAATTAGATATAAGAAAATTTATTTATCAGGAAAAAAACTAACAGAACCAAAAAAGGTGGAACAATCCACCTTTTTTTATTTAAAGTTTATTATAAATTCTCAATCGCTCTTTATACATAACAAAATACTTCCCATAATTAACATCATTATTTTTAATTGATTTAATAAAGGATTCTAAGGACCACAAGACGCCACTAAAAACTATTAACTTGAAACCAAAATTAAATTCTTCTGAAAATATTTTTTTATCAAAATTAGTTTTTATTTTTTTAAAATACAAAGACAAAAATTCATCTATAAATTTTTTAGAAAAACTACCACTATAAAAAAGGGTATTAGCTAAAGAAAAACCCAAATCATGAGTAAATTTAGCATTATCCCAATCAATAAAAAATAAATTATTTTTATTTATAATTATATTAGCTCCGGCCACATCCCCATGATCAAAAAAAAGATCAGCCTTCTTATATTTTTTGGTTTTATAAAAATTTTGCAAAAAAGAAAAGTTGTCGTCAATCCAACAAATTAAATTTGAAAAATCAATTTGATTATTAGTTAAAACTTTTTTATTTTTTTGTATAAATTTTATTCTCTCTTTTTTTAGCAAAGACAATCTATCAATCGGATTTTCTAAAATATTTAAACTCAATTTATTTTTCTTCTGCAAATTATTAAATTTGTTGAAGTTTAGTTTCTTTAAACCTATAATTTTTTCAATAAAATTGGATAACTGATTTTGATTTAAATCACGAATAGAAACTTCCTTTCCGGATATATAGGTTGATAATAAAAATGAATTTTTTTTATCAAAAAAAACAGCTTTTTCAGAAAAATTAAAACCTCCATCTTCAACAAATTTTAAAACAAGGTAGGCCTTTTCCAATCTATTTTTGGAATTTGATTTTTTAAGTGGCAAACGAAGTACATATTTATAATTATTATCAACAATCAAAAAAGACTGATAATTGTTACCACTTGAAAGCTCGGAAATTACAGGATTTTTTATAATTCCTCTTTGGATTAAGATTTTTAAGGCCTTAGAGTAAGTCATAGAAGCTAACAAATTATTCCACCACCCAAAACCTGAGAACCATTATAGAAAACAGCGCTTTGGCCAAAAGTTATTGCTCTTTGTTTTCTTAAAAATTTTACTTTTAAAAGTTTTTTCTTGGTTAATGGCTCAACTACACAGGAAACAGCCTTATGTCTATAGCGAATAACTACCTTTGTTTTTAGGGGAAATTTTAAATTTTTTTTATTTGTCCAGTAAAAATTTTTAACCAGCATTTCTTTGCCATATAAAATTGGGTCATCAAAGTTTTTAACGACATATAAATATTTCTTTTGATAATCAAATGAAGCCGCATAATAAGGACCAGTTCCACCAATATCAATTCCCCTCCTCTGACCAATAGTATAAAGTGGTAAACCTTGGTGTTCGCCAATAATTTTATTTTCTGGCCAAAGAATAATTTTCCCCGGCTTTAATTTTAGATATTTTTTTAGAAAATCATTATGTCTTTTTCCGGAAATAAAGCAAATTTCCTGACTTTCGTTTTTAGAGGCAACAGGCAAACCAGACTTGGAAGCAATTTGTCTTACTTTTGGTTTTTTTAAGTTTCCTAAAGGAAATAATAAATTTTTTAATTGTTTTTGTTCCAAAGTATAAAGGAAATAAGACTGATCTTTGTTTTTATCAACCCCTTTAAACAAATAAAAACCATCGGGACATTTCTTAATTTTAACATAATGGCCAGTGGCTAAATAATTAAAACCCAGAGATTTGGCATATTCCAAGAGCCCTCCAATTTTTATTTTTTTATTACAAACAACACAGGGATTGGGAGTGTTCCCTATCTGATATTCATTCAAAAAATTATCAACCACTTCTTTTTTAAATTTACTAGAAAAATTAAAAGTATAAAAAGGTATTCCTAGCGAAAGGCAAACTTTTTTAGCATCAAGCTGAGCCTCAAGAGAACAACATTTATTTTCTGAATTTTGTTCTCCTGGTTCCTTCCAAAAGTTTAAAAAAATACCGCTGACATCATAACCATCGTCAATTAAAAGTTTAGCTGCCACAGCCGAGTCAACACCACCAGAAATAGCAACTAAAACCTTTTCTTTTATTTTATCTTTTGTTTTGTTATTTGTCTTATTTTTTTTTATCATAAACTTTTTCAAATATTTTTTGATACTCAGTAGCAGTTTTTTCCCAAGAAAAAAAAGAAATCCTCTTTTTTGATTTTTCTTTTAGTCTAATTCTTAATAGATCATCAGACAACACCATTTTCATAGCTTCAAATAAGTTTTCTGGTTTGTCTGGATTAACAAACAAGGCCGAATCTGACAAAACCTCAGGCAAGCTAGAAGTATTACTAGAAATAACTGGAACAGAAAAATACATGGCTTCAAGTGGCGGAAAACCAAATCCTTCATAAAAAGAAGGGTAAACAAAAACTTGAGCGTTGGAATAAAATAACGGCTTTTCATTTTCCGAAATATAACCAATAAATCTAATATCATCTTTATATTTAGATCTTTGCCACTCTTTTTTTATCGCAGCTGTTTTCCATCCCCAAGAACCAACTAAAATCAATAGAAGGTCAAAACCAGCCCCCCTTAACAAATTATATGCTTTTATCAGGCCAACAATATTCTTTCTGGGCTCAATTGTGCCTAAGTATAAGACATAAGGCTTGTTAATATTATATTTCAAAGAAAGAGTATCAACAGAAAAATTATTATCTACAGAAAAATTTAATGGAAGCCCAGGATAAACGACTTCTATTTTTTCATTTTCAACACCCAAAAGTTCAATCAAATCATTCTTGGTGTTGTTAGAAACTGCTATTATTTTATCAAAATCATTAATTTTCTTTTTGATATTAACAGCTTTGTGCCAAAAATTCTTTCTATCACTAAAAAACTCGGGATAACGAATAAAGGATAGATCGTGAATTGTAATTACTTTTTTAACATTACTAGAAATAGAGGCAAAATTTATATGAGGCAAGTAAACCAAATCAGACCCGCCAAGAATTTTATCAATTTTTGGCCAAGAAAAATTTTTTTGTAGTAAATAATTAAATAATTTGTTTGGATAAAAAGTTTGTACAGTATTTTCCTTGCATAATTCTATATTTTTTTTTCGAAAAGAATTACAAAAAAAACGATAAGTGTTTAACTTATCCTTTTTCAACAAACTATCAAGCAGGTTAAAAGTGAACATGGAAACCCCACTGTAATAGTTATCCATTAAAACTCTGATATCTACCCCTATTTTCATTTTTATTTAAGATTATTGATATTATCTATAAATCTCTTAATATTATCTCTAAAATTATCCAAAGAAAACTTCTTGGCATGATTTCTTATAAATTGACTATTCCATCTATTTTTATCTTTTTTATTTTCAGTATAAAATTTTTGTACACAATTTTTA
The DNA here is from genome assembly GCA_035400585.1 of bacterium. Classification (GTDB taxonomy): domain Bacteria; phylum Patescibacteriota; class Patescibacteriia; order Patescibacteriales; family UBA12465. The sequence continues at coordinate 312,192 of DAOMZR010000001.1, forward strand.
AGAGATTCAACGGTTTGATGCTCAAAAAACATTCCAGTTTCACCATCAATAATGGTTTCTATGGCCCCGCCCTTCTTGTAGGCTATAACTGGCCTACCAGAAGCCATTGCCTCTACCTTAGATATGCCAAAATCTTCTTCTTGAGGATGAATAAAGGCTAAACACTTACTAAATAATTCGGCTTTGAGCTCATCATTAATTCTTCCTAAAAATTCAATATTTTTACAATTTTTAGCTATTTTCTTTAATCTCTTTAAATCAACGCCGTCTCCAAAAACTTTAAGTTTATATTCTGGCCCAAGTTGCTTGAAGCATTCTACGGCCAAATCCACCCTTTTATAAGGCGCTAAACGACATCCAATTAAAAAATAGTCACCGACATCCTTACTTATAAAAAACTTATCAACTTCCACTGGAGGATATATCAATTCCGAGTCCCTTTTATAGTATTTTTTTATTCTTTCCTGAACTGTCTTAGAATTAGCTATAAAATAATCGACACGATCAGCCGCTAGTCTGTCCCAAATCCTTATTTTGCTTAAAATCATTGAGGCAATTTTTTTAAGAAATTTATTATATGGCAATTCATTAATATATTGATGGGTATCACTCCATAAATATCTGGTTGGTGTGTGACAATAACAGATATGCTTGGTGTGTGGTGTTGTAATAACTCCTTTAGCAAAAGAGCTAGTGTCGGATATAACCAAATCATATTCTCTTAAATCAAAAAACTCTACTGCTATGGGCATAAAAGGCAAATACCATTGATAAAAGCGAACGCCTCCTGGCATTCTTTGAATAATTGAAGCATCCACTCTTCTATTTGGATATCTGTTCTCTACATTTTTTTTATCATAAAGAAGAGTATAGATGGGCGCTTCTTTAAACATTTCAGAAAAAACTTCTAACACTTTTTCAGCTCCTCCGTCTTGTGCTAAATGATCATGAATTAAAGCTACTTTCATATATTTAAATTAAAATTTCTTTGTCTTAAGGCTTCGTAAACAACAATGCCAGCACTAACCGAAACATTAAGAGAATCAACATTAGCTATCATTGGAATTCTAATATTTTCCACCTTTCTTTTTTGCCAATCATCACTTATACCAAAAGATTCTGTTCCAAAAACTATAGCCGAGGGCTTGGTAAAATCGACATCAAAATGACTTTTTTTACCTTTTAAGGTTGTAATAAAAACATTTAAATTATTTTTTTCTAACCAAGAAAAAGTTTCATTAACTGATGACAAAACTAGCGGCATAGAAAAAATAAATCCAGTACTAGAACGAATAACATTAGGGCTGTAAATATCTGTTTTTTGATCATTTAAAATTAGCAAATCAACACCAGCAACATAAGCAGTTCTGATTATGGCTCCCAAGTTTCCAGGTTTTTCAACCGATTCTAAAACTAAAATTAATGGATTTTTTTTGAGAACAACGTCTTCTAATTTTAAAAACTTTGATTTTAAAATAGCCAAACAACCATCAGGGTTTTTCTTGTAGGAAATTTTTTCAAAAACTTTAGCTGAAACATTATAATTTCTTTTAGATTTCTGAGATATTTCTAAAATAGCTTCTTCTTTTTTAATAAATTCTGGGCAATAGAAAAACTCCTCTATTTCCCAAGAAAGACGAATGGCTTCTTCAATTTCTCTTTGCCCATCAACAATGATAATACCAGCCTTTTGTCTGTCGCGACTATCTTTTATGAGCTTAGCGATGTCTTTTATTTTTTGATTGGCCGGACTGGTTATTTCTAGTGAATCATTTTGGTTCATAAAACAAAATAATATTTTTTAATTCGCGTTAAATTTATTCTGCTTTTCTGTTTTTAATAACTGCTAGTGGCGTTCTAAACAAAATGGATAAGTCCAAAAGCAATGACCAGTTCTCTATATAATAGATATCTAATTTAACTTCTTCCTCAAAAAGCAAGTCACTACGTCCAGAAACTTGAGCTAAACCGGTTATTCCTGGCTTAACAGTTAGTGTTTTCTTGTGGTGTTGTTCATATTTAGCAACCTCTTCTGGTAAATGTGGTCTAGGCCCGACAATGCTCATCCTGCCAATTAAAACTAAAAACAATTCTGGCAGTTCATCAATACTCCATCTTCTTATAAACCTACCGACACGAGTGACGCGAGGATCATCGGCAATTTTAATCATTGGTCCGTCTTTTCTTAAATTTTTATCTATTAATTCATTATAGCGCATACTATCCATTCCCGGTAGCATTGATCTAAACTTAAAATATTTAAACAATTGACCCCCTTGTCCAACCCTAAAAACAGGAGAACCATCATCTCTTTTGGAAAAGAAAATTGGACCGTGAGAATCTAGTTTGATCATTAACATTGTTAAAAGAATAATCGGAGAAAATATTATTATTAAAATAAGCGAAATAATAATATCAAACAATCTCTTAACTATTCTCCCCCAACCATCAAGAGTTGTTTTCTTAACCTCAACAACCGGAACCCCAGCCATTTCTGAAACCTCTGTTCTTAAAACCTTAACCTCCAAAAGATCAGCTACATACCTGAAAATAACATGATGTTCATTAGCAAAATCATACAATCTCAAAGTTTCGACCTTACTAAGATTAGGGTCACTTTGAATTATTTCATCAATTCTCTCTTTTTTAGATTCATTTTCTTTATTAAATTCTTTAATAAACTCGGCCAATTCTTTAGAGGTATCTAGAGAAAAATCCCGAACCCTTTTAATCACCTTAAACCCAGAATATTTATTGCTAAAAAAATCTTTAATCAAATTATCGCCAGTTTTGCTGGAACCAACTAAAATAATATTTTTTACACCAATACCATAAGCGTAAAGAATTTTCTGTAACCAATGAATTATTGTTCTGCCAACAGAAACATAAACAATAGCCAAAATCCAAGCACTCAAAACTATAAATCTAGAATCAAATAATTCTCTTTGAAAAAATATTAAAAGCATCACTAAAACAAAACCGGCCGAACAAGCTAAAAATGTTCTATAAATTTCTTGACTTAATCGGCCTCTGTTTTGAGAATACATGGCTGAAAAAGCAAAGATAATAATCCATAAAAAAGCTATAAATAAAACAATCTCAAAATAGCTAATAAATGGCAAATTAAAAATAACCGGGCGAATTTCGGTTGTAAATTTAGAAAATCTGATAAAATAAGCCGACACACCGGCCAGAACTAACAAAACAAAATCTAGAGGAACTAAAATAAAAGAAAAAAACAATTCAGATTTTTTCATAGTTTAAATTTGATTTAATTTAATTAAGTTTAAGAATAAGCCGGATTCTGTCGAGGATGATTATTTATCTAGATTTATTGTTGCCAATAAATTCTGGCGAGTTACTTTTTACGTATAAATACGCTTTACTCTTGCTCCTTGATAGGGTTTACCATGGCACTTCCGTCACCGGAAGGCAAATGTTGTGGCTAAAACCTCAACAAACTTTTCACCTTTCACCGTCGAAACGGCTAGTATTGTCTCTGTGGCACTTTCCCTCGCCTTAAGGCGGGTGGGTGTTACCCACTATCATCACGAATTTCTTTGAAATTCTAGGAGTCCGGACTTTCCTCTTTTTTTATTAAAAATAACAAAAAAAGCAATCATCTACTTTAACTTAATCATATAAATAATACCAAAAGAAAGGTCAAAAGTCAATTTAAAAAAAGAACGCCCAATCGAGCGTTCTGTAAAAAAACATAAAATTAATCACGACATAAACGATATTCTTTCAGCGCCATAGCTTGAATTTGTTCAAAGCTAAGTCTGCTGTTTTCTGGATTAAGCATTATTATAGATTCTAACATGCTTAGCTCCATGTCAAAAAAATCTTCCTCTAAGCTTTCTCGGGACAAACCAAGTCTATAGGCCTCATAATCCAAATGGTCTTGATAGTCAAGCCAAGGATCACTATCTGAATACCTAAAATCAAGAAAACCTTCGGAAAACAAGCAATTGTTAAAAAGACTGCACCCTTCGCAAAAAGCGCAATCAACCTCTGAAAGATCGTTGACAATTTGCTTTTTAATGTCTCTGGCCTTAATTGGCCGGCTGAATGGCTGAAGATTGTTCATGTCATCTATTTTTTTATTGTTAATTTACGAAACTATATCTGTTGCTGATTATATCATATTTAATGAATTTTGTCAATAGAAATTTAGTGCTGTCGCCAAAAATCTAGTTAAATAAAGGTTTTTTATCTAAATACATCTTTTCAATATCATAATTATCTAAAATTCCCCACCATAGACTTAGCTCATCCAAATAGGAGTGATTACCCTGAGAAGAAATTATAATTTTATCAATATATTCATAATTCAACCAATTTTTGTTAATTTTTTTCTTTAGAAAACCGTCAATATATAAATTTAATTCAAAACGATAATAATCATAAACCAAAACTAGGTGATGCCAATTACCATCATTCAATCCAAGATTATTTATATTTTCATCAATTTGGCAAACTAAATCATTGAAGTAATAGAAAAAATCATTATTTAATTTAATACCAAATAATTTTTTTTCTTCAGATATAATTTTTAAATCAAAAGGGCTTAAAATATTATTTAGCATATTTCTTTTTAACCAAAGAGATAAAGATAAATCTTGTTTCTCCTTAAAACCGACGACAGAGTTATTAATTGAAAAATCAGAACTAGACCCTATGTTTAAATAAAAATTATTATCTTCTTGTATTACAAAATTTTTATCAACTGTTAGTTTAGAATTTGTATTTTCTTTATTTAAATCACTAAAAATAATTTTATCATCTTCAATCTCTTGAAAAGGATTGTCATTAAAATTGAAATAAGAAAAATTTTCTGCTTGTTTGAATTTTTTATTTTGACAATCAAAAGAATTAAACGGTAAATTTTTTTTATAAAAATTTAATAATTCTGATTGCTTCAGGGGTTTTTTAAATATAACAATTTCATCAAAAATTGTTTCATTGCCAGTTGCCACCAAAGACAAACTATCAACTTCGGTTATAAAGCTTGAACCAATATTCTTTCTTAAGACTTCTACCCCATCACTATATAACGACCAATAATCTGAAGATTTATTAATCACTAAGGCGAATTGATGCCAATCACTTCCAACTGGCCACTCAAGATCTTCCAGTCTTTGAGAAACGTTGGGCAAACCTTTAAACTCGGAATATGATCCGTAAAGTTGAATCTGAAAATAAGAATCATTGCTGGAATTTAAAAACCTAATAACTGGTCGAGAATTGGGGTGCAGTAATTTATATTTAAACAATAAAGTAAAATTATTGGAATCAAAAAGCTCGCTGATTTTAGTGTTTATATTACTTTGACCTTGTCGGTGGCTAATTGAACAATAATTATTTTCTTTAACCCAAGAAACATTTAAACCTTCTATATTGTTTTTACCGGCAAAATCATAAGCTAAATCACCCTGACATTCATTAAAATGCCATAGATTTATGATATTATCAGCAACTAAGGCCTCATCTAAACAATAATTATAAGAATAAATATTGCTTTGATTACTATTTTCCTCTCCATTATTGTTTTGATCCTGACCATTGTTTTGATCTAAGTTGCAATAATCTCCTTGAAGAATATTTAAGTCCAAAAGAACAAAATCAAAAAAATTATTTTTTGAGTTAAAACCATTTCCTAAAGAAAAGTGTTCACAATCTTCGGCCATTAAAATTGCGCTTGAATCAGCTTGAGCTTTTCTAATTAAAATATGGTTATCTAAAATTTCTGGAGCAGGCAAAACTTTATAATAAGTTGCACTACCAAAACCAACTTTATCAATAATGTCTTCATCATTATCAGAAGAAACGACTCCCGTTGATAAATAAATAGTATAGCCATTCCCATTGAAGGTGAACTCATTGCGAATGCTTATAGATTGAGCCTTGCCCAAAATTTCGGGTGAAGAGTTAGCTCTAGTTATTAAGTATTTACCTCCGGCTGGAACAATTAATCCACCAGGATAATAAGCATCTGATAAGTTGCCAAATCGCAACATTAAAGATGGCACGGTTCCGGTTTTAGTTTTGTACAAACGATATCCTTTGTTTTCCAAATTAATATCAATTTCGTTAGGATTATAAAGCTCTATATAATCATTTTTATCAGTAGCATAAATTCTGCTAATTAAAATTGGCAGATAGTTTTCCGCTTGTTGATTATTTTGATTTTCGGATTGTTGTTCGTTATCTATTTCATCACTACTTGTATCGTTTTCCTTATTATCACTAACATCATTATTTATTTCATTGCTTATTTGGTTATTATTTTGACTATTTATACTTAAATCAATTAAGACAAAGTCAAATAAATTATTTCCACTATCGTAGGAATTATCTGAACTAAAATCAGAACCCCCTTCTTTCATACTAGATGGGGTCGACGTACTTTGAGCTTTACGTACTAATAAATTATTATCTAAAATTTCAACCGCCGGGAATCTTTCAAAATATTTTGCCGAACCAAAACCAACTTTATCAATAATGTCTTCATCTTCGTTCCCAGAAACAACTCCGCCAGATAAATAAATAGTATATCCGTTGCCAGTAAAAGAAAACTCACTTCTGTTTGCTATGGCATTGGCTTTTTTCTTTATTTCATCAGAGGCAGAACTTCTGGCTATTAGATATTTTCCTTTAGCTGGAATTATTACTCCTTTCGGATAAATGCCATCACTTAGATTGCCAATTCTAATTATAATCGAAGGAGTGGCTGATGTTTTTGTTTTATAAAGCCTGACACCAGACTCTTCCAAGTCTATAGAAACATCATTAGGATTATATATCTCTATATAGTCGTCGCTTAATGTACTATAGATTTTACTAATTGATAAATTTTTCTTTAGAACATCAAAATTCTCAACATTATCAGTCTTGGCACTACTTGCAAAAACCTCTGATTCATCAAATTCCGAAACATTGTTATCGGGCAAAGAATTAGAAAATGAATTAGAATTTTTTTCTGTTTGATCATGAGAGGCAAAAATTTCATTATTAGACTTAAGAACATCACTTAAAGCATTAAAACTAGCCGAGGAATCATCAACGCTTATTAAACTTTTAACTTTACCGGATAAGACAGAATCTTCTTCTTTGTTGTTTAACTGTTTGTTAACCTCAATTTCCTTCGAATTATCAATAAATTCATCGTTCTTTTTTAAAGATGATTCGGTTTCTAAATTAATATAGTCCTGCTCACTATTACTTTCCTCATTTAATAAGACATATTCATTCTTATTTTTTCTAAAAACGGAAGCGACTTTGTCAAAAATCTTACTTATAGAAGATAAAGGATTGTTTATGAAGCTCCATTTAAAAATCATAGCAACTTCTGGGACTTTGCCTCTAATTTCTTTATCGGAAAAATCACTACTAAGATCAATGTCAACCTCAACATCTTCTAAATTATCTTGCCAAAATTGAGTTAAAGGAAAGAAAAAATATCTTTCACCATCATATTCATAGCCGGAATTAAAACCAATTAACTCTGGAAAAGGAATAATGGTTTTCTTGTTAGCTGAAATTTTAGAGAATTCATAATCCTTAGACAAGCAGTCTTTATTGTCTTTATTCTCTATACTATAATTATCAAAACCATCTGGCGTTATATTAATGCCATAAAAACGAGGATCATATTCTAAAAAAGAAAGATTGTAAGGATTGGAAATATTAGCGCTCTCATATATTTTTTCAGTTAAACCAACACAAGTCCATTCCCCGTCAGAAGGTCCTTTTTGTTTTTTAAAATCAAAATCATAAGATAAATTTTGCTCAGCCAATGTTTTGGCTGTTTGCACTATTTTTAATCTTTGAATTTCGCTAATATTTTTTGGGATTTTAGCCCCAACCAACTCCTCACCATTTTTAGTATTAATAAAACGATTAGCCGGCACCTTAATCAAGCCATTGGGCATAGCTTCAACAATATAATCCACACCGTTTTCCTTACCAACATAAATGGCTACATGTCCGGTATAAATATTTTTAATTATTCCATTTTTAGTCTCTATTAATTGACTTGTGTTATAACCATATAAATTACCCCCACCAGAAGTTCTATAAAGCAAAGTGCCAACAGGCATGGCCTTAACTGAGTGAACAAAGAAAAAACCAAAAAACAAAACGCTAATAAATAGCGCTTGTCGGTTTTTATTTAAAAACCTAAAAATCATAACTCCAAAAAAATTAATTTATATTTAAATCATAGCTTTTAAAGGCTAATCCTAGTTTAAAGAATTGTAGTAATTTCCCCACTCTAACTTATCAATTTCTGGATAAACATATTCTTTTTCCGAATAAGAATTTAAAATATTAGCTATCAAAAATTTACTAAACTTATCACACTCTTCCTGCAAATACAATTTTTCCAAAAGTTTCAAAGAATCTTCCCCAGCATCCCCCAAAACAAAGTCCGATAAAGAGAATACGACCAGACTACGTAAATCATAACTGTTAAAATTTAAAAATGTTTCTTGCAAAAAATTAAAATATTTTAAATAAGAATTATCTTTAAGCAAAATTTTTTCTTTGTTATTGTTTATTTTTAAAATAATATTTTTAATTAAAGATCGATCGTTTGCTTGGCTTAAAAAATTTAAAACAAAATCCAAATCAACAGCATCTAACAAAAATAGAAAAGACAATGATTCTTCGGCTTCTGACAAACTTAAATCAGCATTCAACAATTTATTTTTTATTTCTTCTAAATAATCAAGATAATCCAATCTATCTTTAAAGTTTAAAATCAGTCTCTGCTTGATTTGATGGGAACCAGATTGATTTTTAATAAATTCTTGTGCTTTATTTAAAAAATAATCCGAGTTACTAACATCATTTTTTAAAATTATATCCAATACTTTCAATCTCCATCTCAAATTATCTTCTTCATTAAAAATGACGGAAAATAAACGATTCAAAGCCCCTTTGTTAGTTAAAGATTCAACTATGGCTTTTTCATAACCTAATTGCTCAAAATAACAAAAATCTCGACAATTTGGATTGTTATAAATAGAAACAGCCAAGCGATTGATCGCTAGATGAGCTTTTATTGGTTGTGGCCAAAATATCCACCAGGAACCATAAAAACTAAAAAACAAAAAAATAAAAACCAACAATAGCAAAGATAAAATAAAAAGCATTATTTTTCGCCTATTATTTATTTTATTCTTTATTTTCTCCAAAAGAATTGATATTTTTTTTAATACATTTTTCATATTTTAAAAGTTAATAAAAATCTTGGGCGCGATTATTAAGGTTCTTTTATTTCTAAAAAAGAAAAATCAATTTTAGTAATAAAAAATAAATAATCGCGCCAAATCGTTTTCTTTTATTATTTAAACAATAAAAAAATATTACTTTAAAAACGAACAAGATTGTACTGGCCTAAAAATAACAAAAGAGTCGTAAAAACTCTTTAAAATAAAAATAAAAAATAACTAAACAAAATGTTTAGTTATTTTAGATTCAATCTATATTTGAAATTAAAAAGTTATTTTGTATTTTTTAAATCTTCCTTAATCATTTCAACTATCTCTGGAAACTCAGAAACTTTAAAATGTCCATTTTTACCATTTAAAATAATAATATTGGCTTTCTTTAATTTTTTCCTATATTTTTCGGCATGAGACACCGGTACAACTTCATCGTCTTGAGAAAAAAGAAGATTTACATTCCTTGAACAATTGTCCAATCTTGATAAATTGACTGGCAATTTAAAACCACCAACCAAATCCTCGCCTGGCAGAGAATTATCATAAGGCGGACAAACTAAATAAAGTGATAAAATTCTTTTAGGAAATTTATTTTCTGATAAATATTTAGCCAAAAATATTCCGCCCAGAGAGCCACCTATTAAAATTATATTATTTTTAAGATAAGGAAAATGTCTTTCAAAATGAATTTTCCAGTCCTCGTATTTGGCATTGTCAGCCAATGGCATACGAGGCTTAATAATATCAAATTTATTTCCCAAACTATTTTTTAAAAATTCTCCATGCCATTTATTTTTTTCTTCAATAGAAATCTCACGGTTTTTTAAAAAATTTAAATAATCTTTTTTATTTTTAAAAGTTTCACCACCGTGGATATATAGTATTTGTAATTTATTTTTCATAATCTTTATATATTATATATTTAAACTATAAAATCGTCCCCAAAAAACAATCAATTTTATCAACCAATAAATGCCAAATACAACCAAGAGCAAAAGCTCGCCATTTCCAAGATGGAACAAAAAACATTAAAGAATAAACCGCCATAGCCCAAATACTGTGTAAAAAATGAAATCCAATACTACAGCGATTGGGATCGAAAATTGGACTAGCCAAAAGATGGTCTAAATCTATTAAAATAGATGAAACCATCACCAATCCTGATATTTTCCATTTTTCTCTAAAAAACAAATATGCGAATAAAAATGGGAGTAAAAAATGAAAAGAATAATGTATCGTATATCTTATAATTTCGTAATTATCCATAATAAAATTAAACTCACTCAACAAATAATTAAGAAATAATAATCTTTTTTATTTCTTCCAAATCATCTTTAAGATCTTTTTTACCAATAAAATCAAGCTTCATGCCATCATTTTTATAACGAGGAACAACATGAAAATGAAGATGAAAAACTTCTTGTCCCGCTTCTTTTCCTGAATTATTAGCAATATTTATAGCATCAGCTCCCAATTTTTCTTTAGCTAGTTTAGCAATTTTTTTAGAAATTTTAATGATATGAGATAAGATTTCGTCAGGACAATCTAAAACATTTTCAAAATGCTCCTTAGGTATAACCAATAAATGGCCTCTTGAAGCTGGGTTAATATTTAAAAAAACTTTAACCACCTCATCTTCATAAATACCCGTACTAGGAATTTCTCCTTTAATTATTTTACAAAAAACACAATCATTCATATCAAAAAATTAATAATTAAAATTTAAATTTGACTCAATTATATTTTTCACTCTCTCACAATCACTGTTTTCGCAAGAAGAAACTAGCAACAACCAATTATTATTAAACATTTTAGGATAAACATCTGAATTATTGCCACAAAAACCAAAATCATTCTGAAAATCTTCTAAATTGGAATATTTCATTTTGTTTGGCATTACTATAACTTTATAACCAGAAGACTCCTCTTCGTTATAGGTAAAATTATAAACTATTTTATTTGAACCTTCAAACTTGCTAATTAAATTTTCAAAATAAACAGAATTATAAACTTGTTTACAAGATGATTTTACGGACTTAAAATAATCCAAATCATAATCAAAAATCTCGTTAACTTTTGATATATTAATTGGCTCACCATCAGTGGTATAAAAAAGTGGACCAGAGGCTGAATTTTCATCTCTCATTTCTTTTAATTGATTTACGCCGGCTATTCCCTTATGAAGGTCCGGAACTATAGAAGCTCTTTCTTTTTCCTCTCTATTTTTATTCTCCCAAAAATAAAAAAAACCGATAACTAAAAATATGGATAATAAAATTAAAACTTTTTTCATAGTTTTATGCTCATCAATAAATTCATTGATTAATTTATTTATTTTTTTCTAAGCTTTTTCCTCTGGCTCTAAATTAAATAATTGTTTATAGTAACTGGTAAATAAATTACTTTTTTCTTCTAGACCACTATCGCCTCCAATTGACCTCCATTGATCAACGGTAGTATATTTTTCATCAATTCTAAATTTTTCTTTAGGAAGCAATCTATTAACATTATTATCTGTGGATAAAAGAACGGAAGATGCCAGACCTATATGACGTGAAGGACAGCCACCAACAACCCTAGAAACATCGGACTCATTAACATAAAAAGAATAAACCATTTTATCTGCTGATAATTTTTCTAATAAATAAGCAAATCCCTTCTTAAAATCTATATTGTTTAAATCACTACCACCAGAAGGAAAAATTAAAAAAACACCACCGGCATTAATATGATCTACCACCTCCTTTAAAACTAACAATAATTCTTTTGTATTTTTACTAGCTGGTACAAAAAAATTGGAACCAACCATTTTCTGCAAATCGGAAACATATTCTTCGCGAATCATAATTTTAATATCACTTCTATTAATAACTCTCATAACTGCCGGGATGTCTATATATCCAGGATGATTTGATATTATAACTCCTGCCTCGTTATTTAATTTTTCTCTAAAGTCATGTTTTTCTTGAGAATTTTCCAATGTATAATCCGGTTTAATATTCAACATATCAAAATACCTATCGAGTCTTTTATGTACAGCGCTTATTCCTTCGGTTGAAATTTCTGATTCTAAATTACCAAAAATTTTTTCTTTTGATTTTTCATGAACCGCCCTTTTAATTGTTTCAAAATTTTTCATATTTTTATAATTAAATTTCACCTTCGATTTCCCTGTCCAATCTCGCCAGAAAATCTTGATAATATTTTAGTCTTTCTTTTCCAAAAAAGCATAATTAATACCGTAAGCCAAATATAAGCACGTCGCAAAAAATTAATCACAAAAATTGGGCTTTAGTATCTCATCTGGAAAATTGTATTCAATTCTCATTTTTTCACAATCAATGCTTCCATTTCCGTCATATACAACCTCCCACATATTTCCAAATTTTACAGCTAAAAATAAGCCTCCGGCTGAAGACTTTGGACCAAATTTAACGCCTCCGGACACATGATTTTCGGTTTGTTTCGTAATACTAATAATCACCCCATCAACTGGTTTATTATATTTGTTTGCCAAAAAATATTGAATTTCTTCTTCAACACTAACATAACATTTTTCTTCCCATATCCTTAAACACTCGTTTTTTGGCTCACACCAAGAATACCCAGCCGATCCGATACAACCATGCTCATCTTTATCTCCACCGACAATTTGACCAATATCTTCGATAAAAGATTCTTCACCATGTCGACATTGACGCGGATAACTTTCCATAACCGGATTTCCAGCTGCCACACATTCTTCAAAATTGCTTACATTAATTTGATTATTTATTTGTCTGTTTTCTTTTTTCTTGGGCATAGCAAGAAAAAAAACAACCAGCAAGGCAATAATCAACAACAAAATTACTACTAAATAATTTTTTGTTGTTAGTTTTTTGTTCATAGTTTTTAAAACTAATTATTTTTTAATAACACTTTTAATATTTAAAAATTTTTTTGTTTTTTTAATTTCCTCTTCAAAAAATTTTCCACCTTTCCAATAAACTTTATAGGCTTTTGCTTTTCTATTACTTGCTATTATTCTATACTTACCATCCTCAATTTGAATAGCACAATCATTCTCTATAGCAATAGAAACGAGTGAACTATTTTTCATCATTCTTTTTAAATCTTTCTTTCTGTGAGGCTCTACATCATAATGAGGACAATGAAGAGCGTTTATAAATCCAAGACCAGAAACTTTAATTAATTTTTTACTAGCGCTAGTAAATTTTCTGGAATCAGAATTTCCATATTTAAACCAACAAATAGATCCAGCTGACAAACCACAAAAAACTATATTTTTTTCCAAAGCTTTTTGCATTATCTTATCTACACCCAACCTTCTCCAAATAGTCATCATTTTCAAAGTATTGCCACCGCCAACGTATATAATGTCGGAATTTAAAATTTTTTTCTCTATTTCTTTTTTGCCCAAAATTTCTCTAGTTAAATACAAAACGTCAACCTTACAATTCAATTTTTCAAAATAGTTTTTAATTATTAAATAATACCCCTCCGAATCAGAACTAGCAGTTGGAATAAATAAAAATTTTGGTTTTTTCTTGCCAGAAAAATTAATAATTTCCTTGTCTATTTTAAGAGTAGATTTAAGTCTAACATCACCACCCCCAATAGCTACAATTTTTGCCATATTTTGAAACAATAAATATTGACTATATTATACCTCATTTTTAATATAATAAAAATATCAATAAAATTGCCTTTATTTTTATTCTTGCTATAATAAAAACAATGGAAATTATCAAATACAACCCCAAAAATCACTCCGAAATAGTCAAAAAAGCTACTAAAATTCTAAAAAGTGGTGGTATTTTTGTTTTTCCAACTGAAACTTGCTACGGTTTAGGAGCTGACGCCACCAATAAAAAAGCTATTGAAAAACTATATAAATACAAAAGAAGGCGCGAGGGAAAACCACTGTCTGTCGCCGTATCCGATTCCAAAATGGCACAAAAATATGTTGAGATTAATGAAATTGCCCAAAATCTATACGACAATTACCTTCCTGGACCAATAACTGTGGTTTCCAAAAGTTTAGGAAAAGTAGTCAAAGAAGTTGAGTCAGAATACGGAACCCTAGGAATCAGAATTCCTGATCACAAACTAGTTTTAGATATTATCAAAGAATTTGGCAAACCTTTTACTGCCACCTCAGCTAATCCGTCATATTTGCCAAAACCATATAGTATAAAAAACTTGCTAAAAACTGCTCCCCAGAAAAACCAAGATTTGATTGATTTAATCATTGACGCCGGAGAGCTAGAACAAAGAGAGACTTCAACTGTAGTTGATACCACCATGAATAATCTTAATATCATGCGTCAAGGTCAAATTGATTTTTCCAAACAAATATCTCATAAGAAGGCCGTACTTAAAGCTCAAACCACTAGTGCCCAAGAAATGCTTAATTTTGGTTCTATGAATATGCTAAAATATATTGATGAACCATTAGATAAACCATTGGTATTTTTCCTAATGGGCGAGCTTGGTGTTGGCAAAACTCAATTCTCCAAAGGATTAGCTAAAAAATTACAAATTAAAGAATTGGTTAAATCACCCAGCTTTACTATTTTAAATGAATACGACTACAAACTAGGAGAAAGAAAAGGAAAATTTGTCCACATTGACACTTGGCGCCTAGAAAACATCAAAGATCTAGAAAGCATTGGAATAGATAATTATCTAAAAACAAATAATATTATTTCTATTGAATGGGCTGATAAATTTTTTAATGATCTGAAAGAAAAAATAAAAGAATCTGGCGGCAAAATTATAAATATCTCTTTCAAATATTTAGACGAGGATTCACGAGAAATTGAAACTTATGAGTAAACCAAAAAATAAAAAAGAAATAATTATTTTAGCAGTTGATACTAGCTGTGATGATACTTCAGTCGCTGTTTTAAAAAACAGGATAGTTTTATCTAGTGTAGTTTCCTCTCAAGTAGAGCTTCACCAAAAATGGGGCGGGGTTGTGCCTGATATTGCCAGAAGGGCTCATAAAGAAAATATAGAAAAAGTATATTTAGAGGCCCTAAAAAGAGCTAAAATAGCGGAAAAGGAAATTGATTTTTTTGCAGTTACTTATGGTCCAGGATTGGCTATTGCCCTAGAAGTCGGAGTTGATTTTATAAAAAATTTAGCAATTTTAAACAAAAAACCACTCATTCCAATAAACCACATGGAAGGGCATTTGCTCTCTTCCCTGCTTTTAAACAAAAACAATCAAGGAAAAATTAAAATAAATCAAGAAGACAAATTATTTCCAGCCCTAGGACTTTTAATTTCAGGAAATCACAGCGAAATTGTTTATGTTAAAAAAATAGGAGATTATAAAATACTAGGTGAAACATTGGACGATGCTGCTGGTGAAGCTTTTGACAAAGTGGCTAGAATGTTAAACTTAGGGTATCCCGGTGGACCAATTGTAAGCAGTCTAGCTGATAAAGCTAAAAGTGATTGGAATAACCCTCAAAAAGCTTGGAAAGAAAAAGGTGGTAAAAAACCAATATCAGAACTTGCTGGAACTTTTGGTCTGCCGATTCCAATGATGCGCTCTGGTGATTTTAACTTTAGTTTTTCTGGACTTAAAACTGCTTGTTTATATAAAACTCAAGAATTACGTCAAAAATACAAAAAAGATACCGATTGGTCGTATAACTTTGCTCGAGAATTTATTAATGCCATCTCCAGATCATTATCACATAAACTAATCAAAGCTATAGAAAAATATCTAGAGGTAAAATCAGTTTTTGTCGGTGGTGGAGTTAGTAATAATAAATATATAACCAGAGAAATTGGAAATATTGTCAGGAAATTGAAAAAAAATTATTTTGTACCAGATAAAAAATTTCGCAGTGATAACGCCGCTATGATCGGAATTGCTGCCTATTATAATATTTTGAATAAAAAAAATCAGCTAAAAGCTGATAAAATATTAGAATTAGACCGAAAGCCGATGTTAAGATTATAAAAAATTATTTTTTAAATTTATTTCGAATTTTTAGAAGATTATCACTCGATAATCTTCTATTTAAATCTTTTTGCATTTCTCCCAAATTCTTAATTGATTTTTCCCAATCACTTCCTTCCAATTTATGAGGGATTAAATGATAATGGGCATGAGGAACTAAACGTCCAAAAGAGGCTGAATCCACAAACTCATAACCTAAGGATCTGAAATGATTAGCCACCTCAACCGCAAATTCATAAAACTTGCCGACATTATCAATATCCCAAATAAATCTAAAATGTTTTTTAGGAATTATAATTGTGTGCCCTTCAGAGAATTGAGCAATATCTAAAAAGGCTAAAAAATCATCATTTTCATGAATTTTGTAGCAAGGAATTTCTCCTTTTACTATTTTGCAAAAAATACAATCATCCATATTTTAATTTTGAAAATTAGCTTAATTTAAATCAAAAACCTTTTCTTGTCCACTCTGCATGTCTTTGATTTTATAGATTTTTTTATCAAATTCCTCTTCTCCCAAAATTACAATTTTACCCAAACCTTTTTTGTTGGCATATTCCAGAGCCTTACCTATTTTTAATAAATTTAATCCTTGTTCAACTTTTTTATTTTCCGATCTTAATTTCTTGGCTAAAATAAAATTTTCATCAGCTAGTTTTTCACTGAGCAGGGGTAAATAATAATTATCCTGATAAATATTAACCTGGGGCAAAATATTCCAAGATTCTAAAAATATTTTAAAAGTTTCGTCTCCAGGAGCAAAACCAATAGCTGGAAAACTAACAGACCCGAAAAGTTCAGCCAAACCATTATATCTTCCACCACCAAACATCGCCCGGTTATTGTCCTTATGATTGTCAAAAATTTCAAAAATTAAACCATCATAATAATCAAAACCCCTGATAAGCGAAGGAGAAAATAATAAATATTCTTGATAACCCAAATCTGATAAATTCTTCATTATTTTTTTTATTTCTTCTATACTCCCTCTATTTTTTAATTCCGTTATCTTATCAACAAGATCATCTATAGATTCAGCATTTAAAAAATCATCGATTCTTTTAACATTATTTTCTGATAAACCAATCTCTTTCATGGATTTAACAAAATCTCCTTTGGACAATTTAGCATACTTATCCATTAGTCTGGTTAAAGCTATTTTCTTATTTTCTGGCAAATTCAATAAAGCAAATAAATCATCGATCAATTTTCGACTATTTATTTTTAAAACAAAAGATTTTTTCGGTGGATTAAAAGCCAGCATTAAATCTAAAGATAATTGTAAAATCTCTAAATCAGATAGAAAATTATTTTCTCCAAAAACATCGCAATTTAGTTGCCAAAACTCTCTATTTCTACCTCTTTGTGGCTTTTCATTGCGCACAAAATTGGCTATAGAAAATAATTTAAGTGGCTTAGGGCTGGATTGATAGATTTTAGAAACCATTCTGGAAACGCTAGGTGTCATTTCTGGACGAATAGCCAAATCTCTGCCAGCTTGATCAGTAAAAACCATCAATTCTTTTATTCCAATATCTTCTCCGGATTTAGCTCGATAAATATCAGCATTTTCTAAAATTGGAGTAAGATACTCAGAAAAACCGTAAGACAAACAAACCTCTCTCCATTTAGAAAAAATATAATTTCTAACAAAAAACTCACCTGGTAACCAATCTTTTGTTCCTTTAACTTCTTGATTTGATAATATTTTAGACATATTTTTAAATCACCATTTTAGCTTGTAACTTGTTTTTAGCTAGTATTTGGGCTTCGAGTAAACTATCAAAAGTCCCAGCATCAACCCAGGCGCCATTAACCATGGCCACATCTAACTCCCCTTTTTCTAAATAAATTTTATTAACATCGGTGATTTCTAACTCTCCTCTAGGTGATGGTTTTAAATTTTTAGCTATATCGACTACTTTGTTATCATAAACATACAAACCAGTAACACAATAATTTGATTTCGGATTCTGCGGTTTTTCTTCAATCGATATTGCTTTTTTATTTTCGTCAAATTCAACAACTCCAAATCTTTCTGGGTCAGGAACTTCTTTGGCAAAAACCTTAGCTCCGCTTTTAAAATTTTTAATATCTTCACTAAAATCATCTTCAAAAATATTATCACCCAAAATCATACAAACACTGTCTTCATCAATAAAATTTTGACCTATTAAAAAAGCTTGGGCCAAACCCTCCGGTTTATCCTGAATTTCATAGGTAAATTTTACTCCAAAATCCTTGCCACTACCAAGAAGATTTAAATAATGACCAGCTTGTTCTGGCGCTACAATAATTAAAATATCTTTAATTCCAGCTTTAATTAAAGTATTTAGTGGATAATAAATCATTGGACGATTATAAACTGGTAATAATTGCTTAGAAGTAACTTTGGTACAAGGTCGAAGTCGAGTAGCGCTTCCACCAGATAAAACTATTCCTTTCATAAAATAAATGTATTTTAAATTTAATAATTATAAATTGTTTAAATATTCTTTTAAAGCCTCCCTCCAATCTCTTAATGCTGGCAACTTGGAATTGGCTAGAACAGAATATTTCGGCCTTTTTGCTGGCCGAGGAAAACTTTCAGCTGAAACTGGATTAATTTTAATTTTGATATTTTTTATTTTAAACAATTCCCTGGCAGCATCATACCAAATAGCTGGTCCGCTATTTCTAACATGGTAAATACCAAAATCATTTTTATTTTTTAAAATATTAATTGTTTGTAGAGCTAAATCAGGTGTATAGGTAAAACAACTTAACTCTTCATTAACAACGTTAATTTCGCTTCTATCTTTGGACAATTTAAGCATTAAATCAAAGAAACTATCTTTGGAGTCATTTGATTTGCCTTTGGGGCCAAATAATTTTGAAGTTCTAATTATATAATATTTTAATTTTTTATCTCCTAATTTTAGCAATTCTTCTTCCCCCCACAACTTTGTTAGACCATATTTATTTACTGGGCAAGGATCATCATTTTCCCTAAAACCACCATTTTCTTTAAATTTCAAGAGGCAATCATCATTACAACCATCTTCATGGCAAACATCACCACCAAAAACATAATCCGTAGAATAATGAACCAAAATAGAATTGTTTTTAATAGCTGCTTTACCTAAAAACTTTAAGGCATCAGAATTTATTTTTTTAGCTATTTTAAATTCATCTTCAAATTCTTCACATTTATCAACAGCATTGTAGGCTGCCGTATTGATTATTACATCTGGTTTAATTTTTGATATTTTTAACATTATGTCATCGGAATCAAGCAAATCTAAATCATCTCTGCTAAAAGATATAATTTGAGCAGAATCTAAAAAATCAGAGTTTTTCACAAATTGCGTGCCTAAATTTCCATCAGCTCCTAAAATTAAAATCTTATTCATATTAATATTATTAACTAGGATCTGTTGTTTATTATTTTTTCCCACCAATCAGTATTGTTTTTATACCAATCAATCGTGTTTTTTAAACCATCTTCAAAGTTGATTTGTGGTTCCCAGTCGATATTTTTTTGAGCTTTAGAAAAATCAATTGCATAACGGAAATCATGACCCAATCTATCTTCAACAAATTCAATCATCTCCTCACCAAAACCAAGATTACTCAAAATTATTTTGGTAATATCAATATTTTTCATTTCATTACCACCACCCAAACAATATGTTTCTCCAATGTTTCCTTTTTTTACTATCATTTCAATTCCCCTGTTATGATCATCAACATGAATCCAATCTCTAATATTATTACCGCTTCCATAAACAGGAACTTTTTTTCCGCGAAGAAGATTGGTTATAAAAAGAGGGATTAGTTTTTCTGGAAATTGATATGGGCCATAATTATTAGAACAATTAGAAATGGTCACTGGTAAATTATAAGTAT
This sequence comes from bacterium, assembly GCA_035400585.1. Taxonomy (GTDB): domain Bacteria; phylum Patescibacteriota; class Patescibacteriia; order Patescibacteriales; family UBA12465. Next base: position 332,289 of record DAOMZR010000001.1, read on the forward strand.
GATAATAAGCCCTAACTAAATGATCAGCTGCAGCCTTAGAAGCACTATAAGGGGATCTGGGATCATAAGGTGTATTTTCATTAAATCTTGGATCAGATAAAGATAAAGAACCAAAAACTTCATCAGTTGATATCTGGTGAAATCTGATATTTCCGTTTTTTCGAGCAGCCTCTAAAAGAACTCTAGTTCCGTCAATATTTGTTTTTACAAAATCAGCGCTACTCAATATTGACCTATCCACGTGACTTTCAGCTGCAAAATTAATTATCAAATCAACACCAACAGTTAAATCATTAACTAAATCGGTATTACAAATATCACCTTGAACAAATTTATAATTAGGATTGATGATCACATCTGATAAACTGTCTAAATTACCAGCATAAGTTAACTTATCTAGATTAATAATGTGGTCATTTTCGTTGTTTTTGAGCCAATATCTAATAAAGTTTGAGCCTATAAAACCAGCTCCGCCAGTAACTAAAATTTTTGACATAAATGATAAAAATAATACTAAAAAACAGATAAACAATCTATAAACATTATATAATATTTCTTTTATTTTTAAAAGCTTATATTTATTGCCTATTTATTGCTGCAAAAAACCAAAAATCGGCTTAGCCGATTTAAAAACAAAATAATTTACTAATTTATTAGAAAAATCTAGACATCATTTCTCTTCTAATCTCATTTGAGACACCTCTTTCAGCGCAAAAAGAGGAAAATTCTTTTTTTAAATGATTAAAATATTCAAATTTAGCCAAACTACTGGAATCAAAAGCATCTAAAATTTGGCCGAATCTTTTCGAGAAACGATTAATGGCTAAATTAAAATTTTCATAAGTAAAAGGTTTTTGTAAAAAACCAAGCTTAATAATACCATCAAATTCATTAAAAGATGATAAATTATTTATTTCTGCCGGAAAAGATAGTTTGCCCCGACCAGAATTCAAAAAACTACGATTTAAATTAAACTTAAAATTGCTACAATCATGAAGGTCGGCACCAAAGTTTTTTAAATCCAATAAAGATTCTTCAAATTTTTTAACTATACTTTTGTATTTTTCTCTATCACTTTCACCAAAATCTCTAGCAACTAAATCAACTTTGCTTTTAAAGGAATTAAATAATTCTAAAAATTCATTATGATAATCATAGTCACCAATTTTATCACCTTCTCTTTTTAATTTAATTAAAGAGGATTCAAGGAGTTGCTTGGTTTGAATTATTTTCTCTTTTAATTTTTCTCTGGCTCTTTTTTTCTTATCATTAAAGAAAAATCCTGGCTCAGAAAAATCTGCAGACTCTTTCTCTAAAAAAACAATTGCATCTTCTAATTCTTTAATTGATAATAGTTTTTCGTCTTCAATCATTCTGTTAATTTCTTTGATAGCAATTTTGTGTTTTTCTGATTCAAAATGAACTTCACCTTTTTTGAAATCAATATCGTTCATAATAATCCTATCTTTTCTTATGGTAATTTTATCGCCTTGACCAACATCAACACTTTTTTCTGAAAAAAATTTATTCAAAACAACTTTATTGTTATCTTTCACAAGCCCCTCAAATCCTTTTTTTAGTTCCGTAGTATAATCAATAACCCTAACTTCTGGACTATTTTTTAACAAACAAGAAGAAGCCTCGGTCAAAAAGGACAACTTAATGCTATCTTCAAAGTTCTTAGCTATCTTTTCTTTGTTGATTTTTAGATTTCGGGAGCGATTGCCTTTTAAATCATCGCCCACAATAAGCGATATATTTATTTTATCTTCCAATAAATTGTCACTCTCTAATAAATGTAAAAACTCGTCTTTTAAAACTTTAAACGTCTCATCAATTCCATTTTCTTGAGCCAAAGAAAAAACATCAGAATTGATAAAAATTTCTTCCGGATTTCTTTTATGTTGCCCTGGTTTAATATTTTCTAAATCCCTTCTAATACCTAAAACAATTTTTTTTCTCTGTTCTAAAAATTTAGGATCACCTTCATCAAAAAACTCCAAAAGATCATCTTCTTCTTTTGTTTCTGTTTTATTAATATTTTTTTCTAAAGATTTTTTTGGTTTATTCTCTCTTCTATAATAATCAAGTTCGTTGATTTGTCCTAAATTCATATTAATTAATTTATTTTATAAGGAGAATTAGAATCTTCCTCCCAACGAATTTCGTCAACCTCTTCTTTTTTACCTTCACCTCTATAAAGTTTATCTGGTAGATTTATACTATAAGCTTCTTTTTCTCCAATGCATTTATACCCATGTACAACTCCAGGTGGAACAATAACCATTGTTGGATTGTTTTCACCAACTTCAATTTTTAAATGCTCGCCATTAGTTTCGCTTTCAGCTCTTCTGTCCCAAAGATAAAGTTCAAAATTACCAGGGCCAACAAAAACAAAACAATCACTTTGAAAAACATGCTCATGTGGTCCACGAATAATTCCGGGCTTAGTAACACTAATATAGGCCATTTGTGGTTTATATTCAGTTTCATCTAATCTGTAAACCTCACTTAACCAACCACGATGATCCTCATATTTGTTTAATTTCTTGATAATAAGATCTTTAATCATATCATTTTTATTATTTAAAATATATCTATATTATAACAAATAGAATTAAAATTTCAATTTTAAAGGCACCAGCCCTTCTTGCTTTATTTTTAAGCTTATGATAATATAATCTCAGCCAATCAGATGGCTTGTTTTATGTGTTTATAATTTTAAAGGAAAATCGTCAAAATTAGCGAAAAACCTTGATAATAATATGAAAAAAAGTATTCATCCTAAATATAATAAGGAGGTAAAAGTAAGTTGCGCTTGTGGTAACTCGTTTATTACTGGATCAACTGAAAATGAAATAAAAACAGAGCTTTGTTCAGCTTGCCATCCTTTTTATACTGGAAAACAAAAATTAGTTGATACAGCTAATAGAGTTGGTAAATTCCAAGCTAAATTAGGAAAAAAAGATGATAATCGTCTAGGAAAAACAGCCAAAAGAGCTGCTAAGGCCAAAAAGCAATCAGAGAAAAGTAAATAAGCAAATTTAGATAAAAAAGATAAAAGCTCTAATTAAGGAGCTTTTATTTTATCAATATGAAAGATTTTAGCGATATAAAAACTAAATTTAAAGAGTTGGAGGAAAAATTAATTAACCCTGAGATAATTTCAGATACAGCCCAATTGACCAAAATCTCCAAAGAACATGCGAACTTAAAAAAATCGCATGATTTGATTTTGAAACTAGAAAAGTTAGAGGAAAATATTAAAGGCAATAAGGAAGTAATTGATTCCGAAAACGATCCGGAACTAAAAAAGATGGCCAGTGAAGAATTGCAACAACTAGAAACAGAAAAAAGCGAATTAGAAGAAAAATTAAATGAAGAATTGTTTCCCGCCGATCCTAATGATAAAAAAAATGTTATCGTCGAAGTTAGAGCTGGTGCTGGCGGAGATGAAGGAGCTTTATTTACAGCCGAACTTTTCAGGATGTATCTTAAATTTGCCGAAAAAATGGGATGGAAAAGCGAATTGCTAAGTTCTAGCCCTATTGGAATCGGTGGATATAAAGAAATTATTTTTTCAGTAAACGGAGCTGGTGCTTATGGTAATTTAAAATTCGAAGCCGGAACTCATCGCGTTCAAAGAGTTCCAGAAACAGAAAAACAAGGAAGAGTGCACACCTCAACTTCAACTGTTATAGTCCTGCCTGAAGCTGAAGAAATTGATATAAAAATTGACCCCAATGACTTAAGAATAGACACCTTTTGTTCTTCTGGTCCAGGTGGTCAAAGCGTTAATACTACTTACTCTGCTATCAGAATAACCCACATTCCTAGTGGTATGGTTGTTAGTTGCCAAGATGAAAAATCACAACATCAAAACAAAGAAAAGGCTATGCAAATTTTACGCTCCAGATTACTAGCCAAAGCCGAAGAAGAAAAAGCTCTCAAAGAATCGGCCGAGAGAAAAACTCAAATTGGCAAAGGAGATAGAAGTGACAAGATCAGAACTTACAACTTCCCTCAAAGCAGAGTCACCGATCATCGAGTAAATATTTCCTGGCATAATATTGATGAAATTATGGACGGAGAAATAGAGGAAATAATTAAAGAATTGAAAAAATTTCAGAAACAGCAACTTTAAAAAAAATGACCATCAAAGAAAAAACAATAGAAATCCAGAAAAAATTACTTAGAAACGGAATAGAAAAACACAACCTAGAAAGCGAAATGATAATGAGCTTAGCCTTAAATAAGGATAGGCTTTTTTTGATTACTAACAGTTATAAAAAAATAAAAGAAAAAGAAAATAAAAAAATTAACAGAATAGTTAGTCAGAGATTAGAATTATACCCTCTAGCTTATATAAGTGGTAAAAGGAATTTTTATGATTTAGAATTTAATGTAAACAAAAATACTTTAATTCCCCGCCCCGAAAGCGAATTAATAATAGAAGAAATTGTAAAAAAGGAAAGGCAAAGTAAAAACAACAAAACATTTATTGATATTGGGACCGGAAGTGGTTGCTTAATAATTAGTTTAGCTAAAATTTTATCAAAAAATAAAAAAAATCATTTCTACGGATTAGACATCTGTTCTAAAGCTTTAAAGGTTGCTCAGAAAAATGCTCAAAAACATAACTTGAACAAAAAAATATTTTTTTATAAAAGTAATTTGTTGGAAAAAAATATAAAAATAAATAATAGAAATAATTTTTTAGACAACAAACATTTAATAATAATTGCTAATCTTCCCTACTTAACCAAAGAAGAAATAAGTAATTCCCCTACTATTAAATTTGAACCGAAAAAAGCTTTATATGGCGGATTAGACGGTCTAGATTTTTATCGAAAAATGCTAGAACAAATCAAAAAATTAAAAGAAAACAATAAAATAAAAGCCGAAATTTATATGGAAATCAGTCCTTGGCAAAAGAATATTTTAATCAAAGACATTAAACAGATCTTAAAGAAAGTAACGATAAAAATAACAACAATTAAAGATTTGAACAAAAAAAATAGAATTATAGTTTTAGAAATTTAAAACTGACAAATAAAAAAAGAGACGACTAGTCTCTTTTGTTTTTTTGATAAAAAACTAGGAACCACAAGACATCCCCTTGCAAGAAGAATGAATTGGTTCACTTAAACAAATATTAACATCTGCAACATTAGGTATTGGTTTTTCTGGAAAAACCAATAAGTCAATTACTTTGCTCAAAAGTTTGGGTTCGGTTATTTTCTGCTCGGCATACTTATTGACAATTTTCCCCACCACCTTCAAACTCTCAGAATTGATACTTTTGAATTTCTTAATAATATAGGACTCCAGATCAATTAACTCATTTTCCTTCTCGGGGCTAGAGTAATTATAAAGAATTTCAAATATCTTTATTTTGTCGCGGTCTTCAAAGGGTCCATCCAAAATTAAAGATAAAGTCATTGGAATTTTAACTACAGCATTTTTATATTTACCATCAATGGTAGTTTTAAATACTAATTCTTTTTCAAAATACGAACGATCATTACTAAAGGCACGAACAATAAAAACCTTTCCTTTATTCCAAATTGGCTCGTTTAAAATAGTTGGTTTATTTTGCTTGTCAACAAAGATCAAGAACCAAGGATTGCGATAATTATCGTTATAATAATTCGGCCTTGTTATATATTTATGTATTATTAGGTAATTTAACAAAATCAAAAACAAAACAAAACCAAAAGAAATAAAAAAATTACACCAATTAAGAATAGAAAGAGTTTTGGGACTGAGACCGCTAATAAAACCATTGTTAAAATCAATTAACATCAAAACGAACATAAGAATAAACCAAATCGACAGAAATGGAATCAATAAAAGACCAGTTGGATGCTTAGCCATAAATAAAAAGTAGGACTGAAACGGTTTTTTCATGATTTCTAAGTTTTAAAAGTGATTATTAAATTTCAAAGGACATCGCGAAATTATATAATAAAGAAAGACAAAAGTCAATTAATATTTCACTTCTGTATTTTCGTCAATAAAATGTATCCAAGTTTGACCAACATTAAGAATTACCTCTTTTCCATTATTTTCTCCGTTATCATAAAAATACCTCGTTCTATTATCATCTTTATCTTTCTCCCAATAAGCCTCCTTGCAAATTCCATCCAAACAAACAATGGCCTTGCCGCCACTAACAAGATCAATTTTTAACCTTAAAGCCGAATCTAAAACCTCTGTTTCTACAAATTGAAAAATTAAATTTTCGGCCTTAATCTGATTACCACCGTCATCAACTTGTTTTTTACCAGCCAAACTTCTTAAATAAACATTTTGATTAATATCATAAGACCAATCAACTTCATATTGTTTTTGACCATTGCTAATCTTTATATCCAAGCTAGCAAAAAATAAATCTAAATCTTTAATTATTTCTTTATCCTTAAATTTCCATTGTTTAAAATTTGATTTATCATAATTTCTTTCTAGCAAATATTCTTTAAGGCGATCCAAATTTAATAAAACATTATGTGGGGCTAAATAATTACTATTTCTTCTAAAATAATATTCATTATAAAATTCATTTAAACTTAACAATTTTTCTTTAGAAATTTTAGCCAATGCCTCCGGACTGCCTCCGCAATGAATTAACATTGCTCCATATTCCTGAGCAATATCCAAAAAATAAGGACGAGCACTGCGAATTGGACCAATATCCAAATCATTTTTGTCGTCAACAACAAAAAAAGCCAAATAACGATTAATACCACCTTCGGCTGGAATATCATAAACCAATTCGGCTGACGATAAACTAAAGGCTGGGCGAGCATCTGGATGATTATCAATAACACTTGCAATTAAAAAAGAATTGGTTTTATTATTATCTTCAATCAATTTGCCATCAATTAAACGACGCTGACAATTTTCACAAGCCATGTCTTGATTATTTTCGACCACATTTTCATAAATTTTATTTTCATTGACAACTTGCTTCTCCCTAAAAACAAAAACAAAAGACAAAAACAAAGCTAAAACAACAAGAATTCCAATTAAAATATAAAAAAGTCTGGATGACTTTTGTTTTGATTTTTCTTTGATTTTTAAATTGTTTTCTTCAATTTTTCTTTTAATAAATTTTATCATAATTCATAATTACTTAAAGTGATTTAATTTCTCTCAATGTTTCTTCGGCGCATTTTCTCCAGGAAAAATTTTTTGAACGGGCGAAACCATTGCTTACCATTTTTTTAGTCATCTCTTCATCTTTAATAACCAGTTCCATTTTAGAGCATAAATCATTTTCATCTCTGGGGTTGAAAAATAAGGGAGAATCACCACCAACCTCTCTCAAAACATCAATATCGGAAGCAATAACGGGAACACCACAAGCCATGGCTTGTAAGATTGGGATTCCAAAACCCTCATAAAGTGAAGGAAAAACAAAGGCTTTGGCTCCACTAAAAATATAGGGCATATCTTTTTCATCAATCCAGCCCAACATTACAATATCATTAAATAAATCATATTCCGAAATCATATATTTAATTTCATCGTAACCGAAACCAATATTACCCACTAAAATTAATTTTTCCTCTGAATTTTTGTTTTTTTCTTTATAAAGACTAAAAGCCTTAATTAATAAAGAAATATTTTTTTTCTTTTCTATACGGCCGACATATAAAAAATAGGGGTTATTTAGTCCATAAGAGAATAAAACATTCTTAATCTCTTCCTGATTATCAATTTTTTTATACAAAGAATCAATAAATCCATTATAAACAACGGAAATTTTGTCTTCTTTTATTTTGTAGTGAGATAAAATTTCTTTTTTAGTGAAATTAGAAACTGAAATTATTTTTTTTACCCTCTTTAAAGCAAATTTAGTCGACCAATTAAGATAATCTGATGATTTTAATCTACATTTTCCTCTGGTAAAAATACTAATTAAAATCCTAACAATTTTTTTGATTAAGCCAGAATTAAAATCAACTACGTCCTTATTATAAAGACATTCATCTCTAACAAAAGCAATGTCATGAATAGTAGTAATGCTTTTTCTAGGGAAAAATAATGGCATAACATGGGCTGGCACAAACAAAACATCTGGACGAGAAATTATCATTTCTAAACTAAGCCTGCCCAGTGTCCAAAAAAATTTAAAAGGCCATTTCAAAACCTTAACTTTAACATGTTTATTTTTTTCTAAATTCAAGTCTTTTAAAAAGTTTTCTGAGAATGGTTTATCAGTGTATAAAATATATTTATTTTCCTTGTCAATTTCAATCAAATTGTTAATCAAATAATAAGAATACCACTCAGTACCGGTCTTAAAATCTCTATTAGCTCTTGAGGCATCTATTCCTATTTTCATATTTTTTTATAAAAACAACAAACCTCGCTCGCGCGAGGATGTAAAAAATCTATTTAGTTGCTAGAATGCTTCTCTTGTAAGAATCCAAATTATCTAGAGCAATTCCAGTTCCTTTGGCTACGCATAGCATCGGATCATCAGCTACATAAGCTGAAACTCCCAAGGCTCTGGAAAAAAGTTGGTCAATATTTCTGAGCAAAGAAGTTCCTCCAGTTAAAACAATTCCTTTATCAATTATATCAGCCACCAACTCTGGTGGAGTTTGTTGTAATATTTTTTTAGCAGTATTCAAAATTGTTTCCATTTCTCCTGAAATAGCAGCGGTTACATCATTGCTATTGACTTCCATTGTTCTAGGTAGTCCGCTAACGCCATCGCGACCATTAATTTCCATGATCAACTTACTATCGTCGTCTAGAAACAAAGCTGAACCAACTTTCATTTTCATTTCTTCGGCCGTTCTCTCTCCTATAACCAAATTATATTTTTTTCTAATATATTCTAAGATTGCCAAGTCTAATTTATTTCCGCCAACTCTAACTGAAGTTGAAGAAACAACACCACCTAGAGATATAACTGCCATTTCCGATGTTCCACCACCGATATCAACCACCATGTGACCAGTGGCCGAACTAATAGGAATATTAGCTCCAATAGCAGCTGCTACTGGCTCTTTGATAATATAAGCGGCCTTAGCTCCAGCGGCAATGGTTGCCTCAATTACTGCTCTTCTTTCAGTGGAAGATATTCCAGCTGGAACAGCAACCATAACTTCTGGACGAAATATTCTAACCTTTCCCAATGTTTTATTAATAAAGTAGCGAATCATTGCTTCGGTTGTTCGATAGTCAGCTATAACTCCGTCTTTTAAAGGTTTTAAAGCAACAATAGTGTCGGGTGTTCTGCCCAACATATCCTTAGCATCATTTCCAACAGCCAATATTTTATTGTCGTCGATAGAAACAGCCACCACGCTAGGTTCATTAATAACTACGCCTCTTTTTGGTAAATAAACCAAGGTATAAGTAGTTCCTAAATCAATTCCGATTCTTTTGGCTAACATAAGATTATAAGCTTTAAATATAGGTATATATTAACCCTGTTTGAGTTTTTAGTCAATAGAATTTAACAATTTTACTCCTTCCTCAAAGCCTCAACTGGATTAAGTTTGCCGGCTTTTCTGGCTGGAAAAATACCAAAAATAACACCAAAAAATATAGCAAAAAGTATTGAAACTACAAAAGATTTAAGAGGTACAACAAATTTCCATTCCAAGCCTAGATAATTAGCCACCAAACAAACTAAAAAAGAAAAAGCGATGCCCAAAATCATACCACCAACTGCACCAATAAGTGTTATTAAAACCGATTCTACCAAAAATTGAGTCATTATATCTTTAAATCTAGCACCGACCGCTTTTCGAAGACCAATTTCAGGAGTTCTTTCAGAAACAATAACGTACATGACGTTTAATATGCCAACACCGCCAACCACCAAAGAAACAGCCACTATCAGTAATAAAAGTATGGTTATGCCATTAGTTATTGTTTTGGTCATGTCCATCATTTCGTTCATGGTAGTAACTTTGAAATCATCTCTGTCAGGATTAGATATTCCATGATTTTCTCTCAAAACATCTCTCATTATATCAGCTGTTTCTTCAGCCAATTCCTGGTCTTTAATTTGATGAACCATGTACATATAATAATCAATGCCCATTATTTTTTTCTGTAAAGTTTTAACCGGTAAAACTACCATGGTATCGAAATCCATTCCAAAAGTAGCTCCCCTTTCTTTAAGCACTCCTATTACTTCGTACCTGCTCCTTTTAATAGTTACCATTTTACCCACTGGATCTTCATCTTTAAAAATATCTTCAGCTACTTTACTTCCCAAAACAACAACCTGAGATAAAGAATTGTCATTTTCATCGCTAAAAAAATAACCCTTATCAACTTCAGTTTTATCAATGTCTATATAACTAGAACTAACACCAAACAAAAAAACTTTTTTAGTTTCATTAAGATAGGAAATGGTTTCTTGACCCAAAATAGCTCCGTAGCCATCAGCAACATTTGAAATCTTTTTTATATCTTCCAAATCTTCTTCCTTCATTGTAGTAACTTGAGTTCCACCAACAATAGCTTCAGCACTTTCTCGTTCAGCCTCCATTCCCTTTTTATCGTTAGGAACTCTAACTTCGGTTTGAATAATGTTTGTTCCAAAAGCTTCAATTTGACCAATAATTAAACTTCTAATTCCTTCTCCAGTGGAAAAAACAATCATAATACTGGCAATACCAATTAGCATTCCCAAAACAGTCAGGCCAGTCCTCATTTTGTTTTTGGCCATTAACTTTAACGATAATTTTACACTTTCTACTATTTTCATAAATAATATTTCACAATAATTTATTCGTAACTTAAAGCTTCTACCGGTTCTAGTTTACTAGCCTTTTTGGCTGGATATAAGCCAAAAATAAGTCCAACTAAAGCTGAAACTGACACAGCCAAGAAAATAGAAAACAAGCTTACTTTAAAAACCCAATCATAATTTAAATAAGTAACAACCACAAAAATTAACCAAGAAAAAATAATTCCTAAAACTATTCCGATAATTCCTCCAATCAATGTTAAAAAGATAGATTCCAATAAAAATTGCATTACAATATTTTTATTAGAAGCGCCAATTGCTTTTCTAAGGCCAATTTCCCTGGTTCTTTCATTAACACTAATAAGCATAATGTTCATAATACCAATACCACCAACAATAAGAGAAATACCGGCCATCATAGCTAAAAAATAACGCAAAGCATCAGTAATTGTTCTAACCAAGTCTATTAATTCCGAAGCGGTTCTAACCGTAAAATCATCACTTTCACCCGTTTGATCTTTTATATTATGGCTATCTCTAAGAAGGACTTCTATTTCAGAAACAGCTTTTTCGATTTCAACTGATTCATCAACTTTGATAGCAATATTATTAAAATAATTTATACCCAATATATTTTTTTGCATCGTTTTAACCGGTAAAAAAATATTATTATCAACATTTTGAAAAAAAACCTGACCTCTTTTATCTAAGATTCCGATTACTTCAAAAATATTATTTTTAATTTTTATCTTTTGTCCAATAGCATTATTTTCACCAAACAATTCATCTTTAGCAGAGTAACCAAGAACAGCTACTTTGGCCAAATTATTGTTTTCTTCTTCCGTAAAAAAACGACCATCAATCAATTCGGTATCACTCATATCAAAATAAGATTTATTAACACCATCAACGCTAGCACTATAAGAATTACCATTCCAGGAAGTTGTAACTGAACCACTAACTTCAGCCGTTAAATGAGAGATGCCAATAGTCTCTCTGTTGGATTCTAACATTTTCAAATCTCTATCATCCAAAGAAGTAACGACTATTCCCAAAACTGATGTTGGCGGACCATTATCATCCGATTTTCCTGGCGTAATTGAAATCAAATTAGTTCCGATTCCCTCTATCTGACCCAAAACTAAACTTTGAGCACCAGCTCCAACAGCAATAATAACAATAACCGAGGCCACACCAATAATAATGCCCAACATAGTTAAAAAACTACGGGCTTTATTGCTTAGTAAGGATCGAAGAGAGGTTTTAAATATTTGTTTGATTGACAGAAAAACCATAAAAATAAATTCCTTAAAAAAGGAATTAAATTATAAATACAGAAAAAAACTATTTAACTAAAATTCCGTTTTCAATAAAACGACGATTAGCTACTGGCTCATCGCTAATTATAATTCCGTCTTTGATTTTTATAATTCTTTTAGCATGTTCAGCCGTGGCTGTTTCATGGGTTACCAAAATTATGGTGTTTCCAGCATCATTTAATTTTTGCAAAATCTCCATAACTTGAGCGCCAGATTTTGAATCTAGGTTACCAGTTGGTTCGTCAGCAAAAATAACCGATGGACTATTGACCAAAGCTCTAGCGATAGCCACTCTTTGTTTTTCTCCTCCCGATATTTGATTAGTATAATAATTCAATCTATGCCCCAAACCAACACTTTCTAAAACTTTAGATGCTCTTTCTTTCATATTTCTTTTGTTATCAGAGTAGGTTAAAGGTAAAATCACATTTTCTAAAACAGTAGTTTTGGGCAACAAATTAAAAGCCTGAAAAACAAAACCAATTTTATCATTACGAAAGCTGGCTAATTGATCATCATTTAAAGAAGAAACATCGCGACCCTCAAGTTTGTAAACGCCAGAAGTGGAACGATCAAGCAAACCAAGAATGTGCATTAAAGTCGACTTGCCAGAACCAGATGGGCCCATTATTGAAACAAATTCACCAAAATCAATATTAAAGGAAATGCCATGCAAAACTTTAGTAACTAAATCACCACTAGAATACTGCTTTTTAAGATTTTCAATTTCGATTAACATATTATTTTCCATTTTTAACTGAAGTAACTATTTTGTCTCCTTCTTTTAATTCATCTGAAGATATCTCAACCATAGCTTGATCACCACTCATGCCAATTTCAATAGCGACTTCTTTAATCTTTTTACCACCGTTTAAAACTCTAACTATGCTAGAACCATCCTCTTTATTTATTATAGATCTAAAAGGAACAGCAAAAACATTTTCTTTTTTATTACTAATAATAGTAACATTGGCTGTCATTCCTGGCTTAATTTTATAATTATCATCATTAACATTATTATCTGAAAAAATTATTTTGGTTTTATAATAAATAACATCAGATATAGAAGTAGATGCTGGTTCAATAAAATAAACACTTCCGTAAACTTTATAATCATTTCCAAAAGCATCAAAAGTTATTTCAGCCTGATTATCAATTTTTACTTTAGATATATCTGATTCAGAAATAAATAATTCAATCTCAAAATCATTTTCTGTTAAAAGCACTAAAAATGGTTTGGAAGCATTTACTTGTTCTCCAGCTTCATAATTAATTTTTACCACCTTACCCTTTATTGGAGCTTTTAATAAATTTTCTTCGATTTGTTTATCAATTGATCCTAAAGTCGAATTGGCTTGATCAACCTGAGCTTGAACTAGTTTTAAATCTTCACTTCTGGCTAGAGATTTTAATTTGCTTAATTGTAGTTTATAAACGTCATAAGATTTGGCCGAAGAATCGAGTTTTGATTTTGCTAGTAAAATTTGCTGTTCACTATTAACTTTTAGCAGGGACAAACTATTTTCAGCTGAAGTAATGGCATCAGAAAGTGCCACTTCTGATTTTAAAACAGCGTCTTGAGCGCTGGCCATACTTGTTTCATAACTTAAAATAGCTGTGCTCAAAGAAGAAATTGATCCCAAATTAGAGCTAATAGCTGAATTAACATAAGTTATATGAGAACTAACTGAGGTTTTAAAACTATCCAGCGATGTTTGGGGAAAATCAGCCGAAATAATTGTATTTTCTAAAGCGTTAAAACAATTACTCAAACTTTTGAAAACCTGCCCCAAAAATAAAGCTAAATCATCAGAAGTTTTACTAGCAATATCCTTATTTTTATTAGCTTTTAAAAATAATATTTCCTGTTCTAAAGTGCTAATTTTTGAAACTGCAGAAGTATATTCTTTTTCAGTTTCGTCTTTATAATAAGAATTTTTAACACTAAAAACATTTTCAATATTTTCATCATCAACTATTCTTTTAACGGCATCTAAGGCAGAACGACCAACCGACAAATTGTAGTCCAAAGAATTAATTAGAGAATTATAAGCATTATCTATATTTTGTTGACCAGTTCTTTGAGTATTACTTAGATTTGTTTTCGCTGACTCAACTGCTTGTTTAATTGATAAAGGAACAACGCTATTTGGAGCTTTTAAATCAGACAAAGTTTTTTCGGCTTGAAGAATATTTTCAGCTACAATTTTTTTGGTTTGCTCCAAATCCTTCTCAGCTGATTCATAAGCATTCTTAGCTTGAGAAACCTGAGCTTCTAAAATTTTTATTTCATCATAAGAAGCTCCTTTAACTAACTTTTCTTTATTAGCTTCAGCAATTTTCAAAGCAGCCAAAACCTCTTCTTTTTTTATTAATAAAGAAGAATAGTCTAGTTCGGCCAAAACTTGTCCCTCCTCAACTTGATCACCAACTGAGATTTTAATATTATTCAATCGACCAGATTGAAGAAAGTTCAAATCTATTTCTTTGTTGGCCTTAACAGCTCCAACCTCGCTAACTGTTTGGGTTAAATCTGTTTTTTTAAGCTCGGTTGTTATATATTCAATTTTATCTTTTTTAGAAAAAGACAAAATAATAACAATCACAACAATCACGACACCCAAAATTATAAATATCTTTTTTTTACTAATTTTCATATATTTTTTATTTTTTAAAAAAATTAATCCATCACTAGCAAATCCTCGGCCTCTTCCTCTTCCTTTTCATCGTCAGAAGACAAAGATTCTCTCTCCATAATTCTCATAACTTTAGAAGAAAAAGTATAAACATCAAACTCACCTTTCATAAAATAATAATTAGCGCCCAAGCCAACGCTTCTTGATCGACCATCAGCCTCGCTTAAGTCAGTAAATATAAAAATTTCGGCATCACTAATTGAAGAATCTGATTTTATTCTTTTAATTAAATCTTGCCCATCAATTTCTGGCAAAACCATGTCCAAAATAACCGAATCCGGTTTAAATTTTCTAATTTTGGAGATTAACTCTTCAGTATCTTCTCGAGAATCACTAATCTCCACCTCAAAATCGTTAGATGTAAAAATATCTCTCAACCCATAAAGTATGTTTAAATCATCTTCAATAACAAATATTTTGTTTAAATCTCTCATATTTTTTAATTTAAATTAATTTTTATTTAATAAATCCTTAATATTAATAAGACCGTTTTGGGCTCCATAAACAGAAACTAAGGAAGATGCATTTTTATTAGCTATCTCCAAAGATTTTTTGTAATCTCCACTAAACAAAACTAATCCGGCTGAAAAAGTAGAATTAAAAGCATCGCCAACACCAGTGGTATCTAAACGTTTTTTCCTGGTTTTAACCAACTGATGATAAAAATTATCGCCATCAAAAAAATAAGCCCCTTTTAAACCATTAGTTATTAAAACTTTTTTTGGTCCGTGCTCTTTAATTATTTTTAATAAATTCCTAATGTTATTAAGATAAGAATTCTTAGATCTTTTAAACTGTTCAGTATTTTTAACCAACTCCAAAGCTTCATCTTTGTTTAACATTAAAACCTCAGTCTTATTTAAAAAATTTGATATTTTATTTAAACCACAGGAAATTTCTCTTAATCCAGGATTCCAATAAACTTTTTTATTTAAAGAAAAAACTTTTTTAAGAACCTGATACCAATCATCTGATAGGGATGTTATATAAAAATTATTTCCTTTTTTCATTTTTTCAACAGTTTCTCTTTTTAAAACTAATTCGTCGTTTGATCCTCGATAGGCAAAAATAATTCTATCTTTTCCGTTATTTAATATAAAAGAAAAACCAGAATCATTTTTTTTATCAATTGAAACCAAAGAAATATTAACTTTTTTTTCTTTTAAGTTGTTCAAAATTCTCTTGCCTCTGTTGCCATCGCCAATATTGGCAACAATAGCCGTTTTAAAGCCTAAATTAGCAAAATTAACAGCTGAGTTAGAGGCACCACCGCCAAAAAAAGATAGAGATTTCTCAACTTTAACCTTAGCACCTTGTTCAAAGGCCAAAAGCTCCTGTTTTAACAGATCTGACTTGTTTTTCAATAAAACACCTTCGTTAGTATAAAAAACAACATCTTCTGTGGCTCCACCAATTGTAATAAAGTCTATTTTATTCATAAATGCATTGCAATTATAGCATAAAAACCTATTTTGACCAAACGATCTTTTTATTTCTATCATCATCAATTCCTAAAAAATAAAAAGAAAAAACAATAGCCAAAGAAATAAACAACAACTCTTTTAGAAAGTTAACTAAAAAAATAAAATTTATCCATTTAAACTCATTATCCCCCCAAAAATGAATATAAACAAAAAAACTAGAGAATAGATAATAAAAAATAGAAAAAAACAAACCCAAGGCTAAAAAAGAATATATTGATTTGTTAGTAAAAAGATTTAGTAAAAGAAAATTAACAATAAAAATAGTAATAATAATTGAAACAGAGTAAACTCCAAAAAAATAGAAAGAAAATAAATCAAGTAAAAAACCAGAAAATAATCCAACAATTAAGGATGTTTTTAGATCATAAAAGATAAAGACATATATTAAATACAATAAAACAAAATTAATACCAGAAAAAAAACCAGTTAAACTATTAGCAAAAGAAAGCTGAATGATAAAAAAAACGGCAGCTAACAACAACAATTTAAAAAATTTAAAAAAATCCGTCATAAATTATTCAGGAATTATTACTGCTATTCTGCTCAAATTTTTAGAGGTGAAAAATGGCTCAACAATAATCTCTTGCCAAATATCATTTTCTTTTTTTTCAACATTAACCACCTCTCCTAAATACAAGCCCTTGGGAATATCTTTTTCTAAACCAGAGCTAAAAACTATGTTGCCAGTATCGATAACTTCGTTCTGGGCAATAAAATTAACTCTTATTGATAGACCTAAATTACCTTCAGCTAATCCCGAACTCTTGTCGTTATTATTAAGAGAAACCGCTAAACGACAAAAACTATTATTAGCTAAACAAATTTTGGAATAATTTTCTTCAACTTCTAAAACTTTTCCTATTAAAACTCCAGAATCACTCACAACCGCCAAGCCAGGATAAAGACCCTGACGACTTCCGCGGTTAATAATTAAATTTTGGTTTATACTCGAAAAATTTAACAAGTTATCATTCCAAACTATATCAGCTAATAAATAGTTATATTTAGTTGTTTCAAAAAAATTAAAAAAATTTCTGAATTGTTCATTTTCAATTTTTAAAGAATTTAATAAAGATGAATCGGCTTTTTCTTCAGCTAATTGAAATTCTAAATTTTCTATTTTTTTTAATAAATCGTCTCTGCTTTCTTTTTTTATAATTTCATTAGTTTCTTTTCTGATTTTAAATGTAAAAAAATTAACAACCGAACCCAAGAATCTATTTGCTGGATTTAACCAACCAAAAATATTTAAAAAAATAAGCAGTCCAAGAACTGCTAGGATTATTTTATAAATCTTTTTATTCTGCTTGATCATAAACTAAAAAATAGAACTGACTTTTTTAAGCAAATCTTCTCGAGAAAACAAGGTACCAGCTCCTCTAACCATAGCTGTTAATGGATCATCAACTACCATTACTGGAATTTTTGTTGCCTTAGCAATTAAAGCATCTAATCTATAAAGCAATGCCCCTCCGCCACTCAAATAAAGGCCATGTTCATAAATATCAGCCACCAATTCTGGCGGAGTTTCTTCTAAAGTTAATTTAATATTTTCAATTATTTTAATAATTGTTTTTTTAATAGCTTCTCTAACTTGAGCATCAGAAATAACTATGGCAGTTGGTAAACCAGTAGTTAAATCTCTGCCTCTAATTTCCATTTCCCTTTCTTCGTTAAAAGGTATTACTGAGGCTAAACTAATTTTTATTCTCTCAGCTAATTGTTCGCCAATTAAAACATTGAAATTGTCTCTAACATAATCAATGATATTATTATCCAATTCATTGCCAGCAAAACGAAGGGATTTCCAAGAAACTACCCCGGCCAAAGAAATAACAGAAATATCGGTTGTACCACCGCCAATATCAACTACCATATTAGCTCGAGGACTATCAACTGGTAATCCAGCCCCCAAAGCAGCGGCCATAACCTCTTCAATTAAATAAACTTTTCGAGCACCTGCTGATTTAGCAGCATCTTCTACGGCCTTTTTTTCTACTTCAGTAATATCTAAAGGAATTCCAATAATTACTCTGGGTCGAGGCATAAAAGAAAAATTATCGCCATGAACTTTGTTGATAAAGTGCTTTAACATTTTTTCGGTTATTTCAAAATCAGAGATAACTCCGTCAACTAAGGGCTTAATAACCTGGATATGGGCTGGAGTTTTTCCTAACATTTTTTTAGCGTCATGACCGATTTCCAAAATTTCGGTTGTCTTGTTATTAATAGCCACAACACTTGGTTCATTAATTATCAAGCCTTTATTATTAACAAAAACTAAGGTATTTTTAGTACCCAAATCAATGGCTATATCATAGCCCAAGCGACCGAATCCTTTGAATTTTCCAAATATTTTAGATAGCATATTCTTTTAAAAATTTTAATAAATCACTTCTCTTAATCATCTCCGAATTATTTTTTGATCTTTCTTTAAATTCAACTTGATCTAAATCAATATTTTTTTGACTAATAATTAAACGATAAGGACAGCCAATTAAATCAGCGTCGTTTAATTTTTCTCCTAAACTGGAATCTTCACGATCGTCATATAAAACCTCAAAGCCAGCAGATGTTAATTCTTTATAAATTTTTTCGGCCTCTTCATTTTGTTTGAAAGATATCAAGTGAACATTAAAAGGAGCAATTGCTTTTGGCCAAATCATACCTTTTTCGTCATTATAAACTTCAACGATCGTTCCCAAAATTCTGCTAGGTCCAATACCATAACAACCCATGATAATGTCTTGGGTTTTACCATCCTTGTCTAAATAATTGAAATTAAATGGTTTAGAAAATTTAGTTCCTAGTTTGAAAATATTACCAACCTCAACTGCCTTTTTTTCTTCCAATTCCCTAGAACCACATTCCGGACAATCTGTTTGCTCTTCTATTATTTCTCTATTAACAGCTACTTTACATTTTTTACAAACATAAATTAAATCTTCGCCAGCATCAGTTATAGTTTGAAATTCGTGAGAATATTTAGAGAAAGCACCACCAGAAGCATAAGTAACGTGAGTAATTTCGCCTAAACCAAGTCTAGAGTATATTTTAAAATAAGCCTCTTTTACTTTTTCATAATAAGTATCTAGATCTTCTTGAGAAATATGAAAAGAATATAAGTCTTTCATTAAAAATTCTCTACCCCTAATAAGCCCAGCTTTAGCTCTTTTTTCATTTCTAAATTTAGTCTGAATTTGATAAACAGCAAAAGGTAAGTTTTTATAAGAAGTGCAAAATCTTTGAGCCAGCGGTGTAACAATTTCTTCATGAGTCGCTCCTAGTGCGTATTCCTTCTCGTCTGAACCAGTTAATTTAAACAAAGCATCGAAATTAGACCAACGATCAGTCGCCTCCCAAACATTTTTAGGAGTCAGGGCTGGCATTAAAACCTCTTGTCCACCGACAGCATTTATTTCCTCTCTAATAATATTATTTATTTTGTTTAAAACTCTTAGTCCCAAAGGTAAAAAAGTATAAATTCCGGCACCAACTTTATCAATAAAACCAGCCCTGATAAGTGTTTGAGCATTAAAAGATGTTTCATCCTTTGGAATTGTTTTACTAGTTTTTGTAAACAAAAATGATTGTTTCATAATAAAATATAGGTTTTTCAATAAATTTTGGTGCTTTATAACACGTTAAAACACAAAAAAGCCAATTTTTTTGGTTATTATAATAATAACTTAAAAAGGGGGCTTTGTAAATAGGAAATTATAAAAAAAATAGCCTCGGATTGATTGTGTAATCCGAGGCAAAAATTAAAGGTCAAACAAAAGACAAAATTTTAAGAGCCAGAAATTTGGGGAGCAACAAAAGCAAAACCGAGACCACTACCCCAAAAATAATCAGAATTACCATAAAAATTATCCAACCAACAACCACTATTTTCCTGACTAGTAAGTAATCGCTTATGAACACTTTCATCCCCATCAATTAAGGAAACAATATAATACAACCCCATATCTTTAAGATCTTGATCGGAGAATTTTTCCTTAATAAGGCAGGCTGTTTCAATGTCTATTTTTTCAAGATTATACCTTGCGGCAAAAGCTTTGACATTTTCTTCAACAAAACCATTATCTCTACTAGATAAATTTACAAGATTAAGCTTTTTCCAGTCCATTCTTTTTAAAACAACAATTTCCTTCCTTATGCCAGAACTCTTTTTAAACTCCTTAGAATAAATTACATCCTTGATGAAATTACCTAAAAAATATCCCTTGCTCTCTAAACGCTCAATCCACTCCTCACTAGTTGCTCCATCACTGGTAACCGAAAAATAAATAATTCCATCCTCTTCTCGCCAATTTCTTCCAAACCTAATAAATGAAGTTTCACCTCGAAGAAGGCGAAGAGCGCCTTCCATGCCACCAAGTTTGTTAACAATTGCTTCAATTTGTCCTAAATTTAATTCTCCGTATTTCATGATAAATAAGTATTTACAGACTGTTTGCCTGTGTTTCTGCTGTCCGCAGTAGGAACTGCAACCATTGTAGTTACAGCTAAAAAGTAATTATTTTAAATATTTTTAACTATCTTTTAGCTGTAACTAAATTTTCCAGATTTTCAAGGTACTAGTTACATTATTATATCATATTTTAATTATTTTGTCAATAGATTTAAAAAATGCTCATACCAAAATAAATCTACTAATTTCACCTATAAACATTATTTATTATAAATTTATATACCACATGTTATAATAAATAAATCATATTTAATAATTTATTTATGGAGAAAAAAATTAAAATGATAATTGAATGGACTAAAACAAAAATAAAAATAAATTTAAAAACTTCAGATAATGTTTATTTTTATATTAAAGAAATTTGGTGGACAAACATTGGTTCGAATATTGGGTTTGAACAAGATGGAAAAGGAAAAAATTTTTCCAGACCAATTTTAATAATTAAAAAGTTTAATAAAAATATGCTTTGGGCAATCCCTCTAACCAGTAAACACAAAGAAGGTAGCTATTTCTACAATTTATATCATCAAAACAACAATTATACTTTAATATTGCCTCAATTAAAATTAATTAGTAGCAAAAGATTAATAAGAAAAATAACAAAAATACCTCAAAATGACTTTACAAAAATAAAAAGTGAAATAAAAAAATTTCTATAAAAAACGACCTTCGTTTTACAAAAACGAAGGTCTCGGAGTTAGTACTTATATGCTAACCAATTATAAAAGTAGTATAACAAATTTTTTTAAAAAAAGCAATAGCTATTTAGACATCTTTTTCAACGCCTCTTTGATTCTAGAACTAACATCAGAGATACTGGGATCAACCTGATTTAAGGCTTCTCTGGCCTCTGAAAGCGAATAACCTAAGGCTAGTAAGGCATCAATATCATCGCCACCAAATGAAATACCGCTATCTAAATTATAAGATCCATTTTTAAACAATTTATCTTTAAGTTCCAAAACAAGTCTCTCGGCTGTTTTTTTGCCAATACCAGAGACTTTAACTAGTAAAGCCGGGTCACCTTTAATAATTGATTCTTTAACATCTGAAATACTGGCGATCGATAAAATATTCATAGCTGATTTTGGACCAACACCGGAAACAGATAACAGCATTTCGTAAAAATCTAATTCTTCTAAAGTTCTAAAACCATATAAATCAGAGGCGTCTTCTCGAACAACATGATAAATATAAATTTCGACTTCGTTGTCTTTCTTTAAAATATCATAAAAACTGGAACCAACATAAACTTTATAACCAATATTGTCCACCAACAAAATAACGCCGTTTGTTAATTTGTCTAAAATTTTTCCCTTTAGATAGCTAATCATATTTTTTATTTAATTTTTCTTCTAAGCACTGCTAACTCTGGTATATTAGATTTGCTTTTTATTTCTAAAATAATTTCCTGACCGCCACCGCCACCATGTGCTTCTAAAATTTCTTGTTTAGTTTTATAGTCCAACATCTTATCAACCTTAAAGTTAATAATTTCGTAATCAGGCAAAATTATTTCTACTAAATCACCCTGATTAATAGTATTGTGTACTTTTATTTTCAAAACAAAAATATCTTTTTTCTTTTCACTGAAAACAACCTGGCCACAAAATTCCCAATCAGATGAAAAATGAGAATTATCAACATTTTGATCGGCTTTTTTACCTAATAGAAAGCCCTTAGTATAGCCACGATGGGTCATTTTGTTAAGCAATTCATTATGCAAAAAACCAATTTTCTTTTTATCTTTAATTGCTCTTTTATAAATAGCAATAACATTAGCCAAATAATAAACACTTTTGGCCCTACCCTCTATTTTAAAACTACCGACACCAGCTTTAATTAAATCATGAAGATGTTCTATTAAACACAAATCTTTAGAATTTAATAAGTAGGAACCGTGCTTTTCTTCAACCAATTCCAAAACTTCATCATGACCCTTGGCTTTGATAAAAACATCATATTCCCAACGACAAGGTTGAACACAATCTCCTAGATTAGCACTACGATTTAAAAAATCTTTAGACAAAAAACAACGACCAGAGTAAGACATACACATTGCTCCATGAACAAAATATTCCAATTCTATTTTAGGACAATTTTTACGAATCTCTTTTATTTCTTGAAGCGTTGTTTCCCTACCCAAAATTATTCTCTTTACACCTTGTTTTTGCCAAAACTTAACAGCTTCATAATTAGTACAGTTAGCTTGGGTAGATAAATGCAGATCTATTTTGGGACAATATTTTTTTAACAAAGATAAAATTCCAGGATCAGAAAAGATTAAAGCATCTGGCTTTATTTGATTTATCTTTTTTAAATATGGGATTATTTTTTTTAAATGATGATTGTGAGCAAAAATATTAACAGTTACATAAACACGAACTTTTTTGTTATGAGCATAATCAACAGCTTCTTTTATTTTTTTTAAATCAAAATCATTGATCCTAACTCTTAAAGAAAAGTCAGGAATACCTAAATAAATTGCATCGGCTCCATAAAAAATAGCTGTTTTCATTTTTTCTAAGTTACCAGCTGGAGCCAATAATTCTATTTTTTTGTTATTTTTCGTCATAACTTTATTATATCATATTTTATCTATATTTCCAGGCAGATAAAAAAACACAAATTATTTCAAAATATTGAAAAAAATCAATATTATTTGTATAATCTTTAAAACGATATGTACGGAGATAAAAAAACAACTAAAATAAATCAAGAATTATCTTCTAAAAAAGAAAGAGAGATTTTTTTATCTGTTTCAGAATCGGCTAAACTAATTGGAGTTGATAGTAAAACTATTCGTAGAGCTATTAAATCCAAAAAAATAAAATACAAAATTAATAATAATCGCTACGCCATAAAATTCCCCTCCCTGATTAACTTTGCTCGAAGTTCAATCAAGTTAAGAAATAAATTTTACAGCCAAGGAATAGGAAAATATATCAAAGATTAACATAGGTCCATTACTACAATTATTAAAAAGAGCCCAGAAAAGGGCTCTTTTTTATTTCCGAACTAATTCTTCAAAAATTATAAGATAGCATCTTTAGCAGCTTTAGCTACTTTAAATTTAACAACTTTTTTAGCTGGGATTTGAATTTGTTCACCAGTGGCAGGATTTCTACCGATTCTAGCCTTGCGATCAATTTTTACTAATTTACCGAATCCAGGTAAAACAAATTGACCGTCTTTTTTAGCTGTTTTGTAAGCCATGTCTGTTAACTTGTCCATCAAGTTAACAACATCTTTTTTGCTTAAGCCTGTTTGCTCGGCTAAAGTTGTCATTAATTGAGCTTTTGTCATAATTTTTAATTAGTTTTTTAAATAAAATTATTTAAAAACTAATTGTTAAAATTAATTATAAAATTAATTATTTTAATAACTAATCGATGAAGAATTAATTATTACACTTATATTATAGCATTTTTAAAAAATATAGCAATATTTGCCATAAAATCAGCCCTCTTGCTTTTTTTCTACTTTTATTATAATATATTTTGAAACCGTATATTAACAAAAAATCCCGAAAATGTCAGTACATAGTGAAATTGAAAAAATGGAGTTTATCACTAGAAATAGACTTGAAAATTTTTGGAAAGTAAGCAGTAAAAATAAGGAGATTCACTTCCTTCCTGCTGAATTTTCAGGAAACGGTGCAAACCAATTTGTGATTTATTTAAATGGATTATCTGTTCAAGAACAAATAAAAAAAACGAATGGCCTTATAAACTATCCATTCGAAAGTCAAGAACGAACATTTGGAATTAGAAAAAATAGATTTTGGACAAATTCTGAAGAGAAAATCCTTAAAAAAATCGCAAATGAAAAAGGTCGCCCTGGTTATTATTTGGTAGAAATAATTGAAAATTTTACAGATGATAATCTACCAAAAAATTGGAGACCGGCCTCTGTTAATGAAACCACAGAAATACTTCAAAGTATTTTCTATGTATCTGGCTTAAGATATTTAGAAGACAGAATGCATATAGCATCAGAGGAAAACAAAACAGTATTAGCTGTCGGAGATTTCAAGCCAGGGCAAGGTCTCGAAATATGGCGGGGCCACAAGGAAATATTCAAAAAGTACAAAAAACAAGGAGCAATTCTTGTTTACCAAGTAAACGAAAAGCGCTTATAATAGCGCTTTTATTTTTTATAAATACACAAAAACATTAGATCTGCTCCTTGCTCTGTTTGCGTTCTATTTCATAGATATGCAACACTGTTGTAGCCAAAGCAATAATTAGTGGTCCAATTACAACTCCCCAAAAACCAAAAACCAAAATACCGCCCATAATAGAAAAAATTATAAATATTGGGTTAACTTCGGAGCGACCCTTAATTATATAAGCCCTAATAAGCTCGTCAACGTTACTGACGACGAGCCAGCACCAAGCAATTATAAAAATAGCCTGCCAAATATTACCGGTAATCATTAAATAAATAGCAACTGGAATATAAAAAATTGATGATCCAATATAAGGAATTAATGACAAAAAAGCCATTATAATAAAAACAAACAAAAACGGCCAACCAATTATCAAAAAACCAAGAGCACCAATTAGCCCTTGAGCAAAAGCAGTGACAAAAATAGAAACTAGCGTTACATAACTAACTCTTTTAAACTTTTTAATTATTTCAAAATCATATTTATCTGGTAGAGGTGACCAATCAACCATTTTTTTAATCATTTTATCTCCATCAGCGAAAAAGAAAAACATAGTCAATAAAATAGCGACCAAAGAAAAAGCAAAACTGGTAGTGCCCTTAATTAAAATTGTCGCCCCACTCATCAACCAATCACTAATATTTTTTGTGAAATCAATGATTATTTTTTTAATTTCCTCTTCATTTATTGTCGGGATATTTAATTTTTTTAAAAAATCGTTTTGCAAAATTTCCGATTGATTCATAATGTTGGTAAAAGTTTCAAAGGCTAGCGGAGCTTTTTTACCAGCATAAATTATTAAATTAGTAGCAGGAATAATGACTAAAAGTAAAAGCAAAAAACACATTAAAAAAGAAGCTAAATATTTTTTACCGAAAAAAATTTTTCTTAACCAATCATAAGCCTTATAAAAAACAGAGGATAAAACAGCGGCTATAATTATTTCAACAAAAAAAGGCTTAAACAAGATAAAAACCAAAATCAAAGAGATTATAATTAAAACTATAAGAAAAAAATAATGATTATCCTTGTTGATTTTAAAATTCGTAGGCTTGTCCATACTCAGGTATTATAAAATTAGTTTTTATTTTTTTAGAAGCATCGTCTCTAAATTTAACATTAGATTCTTCCTCGCCATGAACAACAAAAACATGTTGTGGTTTTGGATTTTTTATTCTTTTAAGCCAGGATAAAAGAGCGCCATGATCAGCGTGAGCTGAATAAGAATTTATTGTAGATACTTTGGCCCTGACTGGAACAGTTGCATTATCGATTACAACAGTCTTATGCCCAGTCATTAATTTTCTTCCCAAAGAACCCTTGACTTGATAGGCCACTAATAAAACATGGCTGTTAGGATCATCTAAATTAAATTTTAAATGATACTGAATACGTCCACCCATACACATACCGCCACCGGCTAAAACAACTTTCGGTGGTCGTAAATTATTGATGGTTTTTGATTGTTGTGAACTTAAAGTAAATTCTAAACCAGGGAAATCAAATAAATCATCGCCTGAAACTATTAATTCGGTAGATTCTTTGTCGTATAAATATTCATAATTCTTATAAATTTCAGTGGCTTTAATTGCCAAAGGGCTGTCTAAAAACATGGGCACATAAGGAATTTTTTTATTTTCGACTAAGCTATTTAATTCATAAAGTATTTCTTGCACTTTTTCCAAGGCAAAAATTGGAATCATTAAAGTTCCTTTGTTTTTAATACATTCAATTACTGCTTTTCTTATTTGTTTTATCCCCTCCTCTCTTGATTCGTGCTCTTGTCCGGCATAAGTTGACTCTATAAAAACCAAATCGGCTCCAGCAACAAAATCAAGATCTCTAATAATTCTAGCCGGAGAATTTCCCAAGTCACCAGAAAAAACTAATTTTTTTTCTTTTTTATTTTCTTTAATCCAAACTTCAAAAAAACTAGAACCTAAAACATGACCAGAATTACCAAGTTTTATTTTTACATCACCAGCAATTACAATTTCTTCATTATAAGGCAACTCTTTAAAAAGTTTAGAAACAAAAAAAACATCATCTTCGGAATAAAACGGTTCCATCCCATGACTTAGAGCTTCTGAAGAAATTATTTTAGCAGAGTCTGTAAGCATTAAAACAGTTAAATCTCTGGTGGCGGCTGTACAATAAATTTTTCCTCGAAAACCATCTTTAAAAAGTTTTGGGAGTCGGCCACAATGATCAATGTGAGCATGAGTAAGCAAAACAAAGTCAATTTCTGAGGCCTTAAAATCAAATTCGTCAAAGTTGCGACTTGAAACGAAATCCTCCCCTTGAAACATTCCACAATCAACTAAAAATTTAGTTTTTTTAGTTTCTACTAGCGTGCAAGAACCAGTCACTTCTCGACAAGCTCCGTGAAAAGATATTTTCATAAAAAAATAATATTATTTATCTATAAATAATATAACATAAATCCTTAAAAAAGAAAAAAACCTTTTAAAAAGGTTTTTACTATTTTTAGCCACAACAAGAACCAGAACAGCCCGAACAGGAATGGTCCTTCTCTTTTTTGTCTTTAATTAAAGCACTGGAATAAACCTCTTTATCATCTATTAAATCATTTTCGGCCCAATCCTTAACCCATTCATCAATTTTATATATTTTAATCGATCCATCGGCTCTGCCAAGAACCATTTCGTTAAGTCCGGCATTAATTATCATCTTTTTGCAAATAAAACAGGGATAAGCGTCCATCGGCAAAAAATCAGAATTGCCATCAAATTTTTCCGAATAAAGATAGATTGTCCCCCCCAGCAAACTAACCCCGGCCCGAGCTGAATTAATAATAGCATTTTGTTCGGCATGAACACTGCGACACATCTCATATCTTTGTCCAGAAGGAATTCCCATTTGAGTTCTCAAACAATTTCCTCGCTCCAAACAATCCTTGGTTTTTCGAGGAGCTCCATTATAACCAGTAGAAATAATTTGATCGTCTCTAACTATAATTGAACCGTGTCTAGCCCTAAAACAAGTGGCCCGACGAGAAACTTCCTTGGTTATATTCATGTAATATTCCAATTTTGAAATTCTGCTCATATTTTTAAATTAATTAATTCACTATCATTTATTATAAATAATAGCAATAAAAAGATTTAATAACAACCGTTGACAAGAAACTATTAAAATTACAATATTTTCTTTTGGGCAAAAATATGGTATAATTAAAATAATAAAGAAAATAAATCAAAAAATATGGAAAACAAACAAAAAAAGTATGGGTTGTTGGTACTGAGTATAGTTGTTTTTCTCTTGTTTATTTTATCAATCTATCTTTATTTTAAAGGAAACGAAATTCAAGAAAAAAACGTTCAACAAGCTAATCAAGAACAAAAATCCGAGGACACTAATATGATAAAAAACGAATTAACCAGTGAAGAACAACAAACTGTTTTAAAATATTTAGAAGAAAATATTTCTGACATATCAACTGAAAAAGAAGTCTTGGGCGGTAAATTTTATATTACCTCTCTTGATTTCTTGGATGGAAATAATGCCGTCATAGAATATGAAGATGGTCATATAGCCCTAAAAGCAGAAATTAATTTTCAATACATAGACGAAAACAATATTACAATCAATAAATTTGAAATTATAGAATAGAAAATACCAATAAAAAAAACAGCCAAAATTTTCTGGCTGTTTTTTTGTTTTATCTAATTTAATTTATTATCTACAACAGAAGCAAAATCACGGTTATATATTTCCAAAAAATTTCTTAAAATCAGCTGACTATTATCATAAAGACAATGTTCTGGTTCAATTTTTCTAAGAAAAGGAACGACAACATCAACAATTACTGGTGCATATTTGTTAATTAATTTTTTCTTCTTGGCGCCATTAGTTAATAAATGATTTTTCGAAATATTGTTCAAAAGATCAGCGCATTTAATAACACCCAAACCCTGATCATTGTGTTCTAGTAAGTCGGAGAAATATTCTCTATACATCTTATTTTTTATTT
Organism: bacterium; assembly: GCA_035400585.1. Taxonomy (GTDB): domain Bacteria; phylum Patescibacteriota; class Patescibacteriia; order Patescibacteriales; family UBA12465. The sequence goes on from DAOMZR010000001.1 coordinate 361,150, forward strand.
TTTGTCTTTTTTCAGGAGTAACATCAAAATTCAAAGAATCTATTAAATCATCAAAGTCTGGCTTAGATAATCTTCTAATTCTTTCAGCAATTAAGGAGTTAAAATTATCTTTAATTTCTAAATAAGCTATTTCTCTAATTTCATCAGAAAATTTACCAACAAAACTTCTAAGATTCAAAATATTAAAAACAGAATTGGAAAAAAAATTGTTTTTTTCTAAATAATTAGCAAAAAGTCTTTCTGACTGATCTTCCATAGCATCGTGCAACAAGGCAGTAATTACTAAATCAACTTTATTTAATTTAAATTTTTCAATTATAATAGTTGCTACCTCCAAAGGATGTTCAATATAAGGTTGTCCATCTGGTTGTACTTGATCTTCGTGAACTTCCTTGGCGATCAATAAAGCTTTATTAATCTCCAAAATATCTTTTTTAGAAAAATTACTATCAACCAATTCCAAAAAATCTTTCTCAAATTTATTTTCTTCATTTTTTTCTAACTCTTTATCAGGCTCAAATGAATAATCTTTTTCTGATAAAACGTTAGGCATTGATTCTTTGAAACTCATATTAAAAAATTAAAAATCAGCATTTTTAGGGGTACGAGGAAAAGGTATCACATCTCTAATATTAGCCATCCCAGAAAAATACATAATAGCCCTTTCAAATCCTAAACCAAAACCAGCATGTTTGACTGATCCATATTTTCTTAAATCTAAATACCACCAATAATCTTCAGTTTTTAAGCCCATTTCTTTAATTCTTTTTTCAAGCAACTCATATCTTTCTTCCCTTTGACTGCCACCAATAATTTCTCCAATTCCAGGAACTAATAAATCCATAGCGGCTACTGTTTTTCCATCATCATTTTGTCTCATATAAAAAGCTTTGATATCTTTAGGATAATCAGTAATAAACACTGGCTTTTGATAAATTTTTTCACTTATATATCTTTCGTGCTCGGTTTGTAAATCAATTCCCCATTCGACTGGAAAATTAAATTTCTCACCGCTCTTCTCAAGCAAATCAATAGCTTCAGTATAAGTTATTTTAGCAAAATCAGAATTTAAAACATTGTTTAATCTCTCAAGTAAAGAAGTGTCTATAAATTTATTAAAGAATTCCATTTCCTCTGGTATTTCTCGCAAAACATAAGATATTAAATATTTAATCATCTTTTCAGCTAAAACCATATCTTCATTGATATCGGCAAAAGCCATTTCTGGTTCAATCATCCAAAACTCGCTAGCATGGCGAGTGGTATTAGAGTTTTCAGCTCTAAAAGTTGGACCAAAAGTATAAACTTTATTTAAACCAAAAATCATATTCTCAGCTTCTAATTGACCACTAACAGTTAAACCAGTTTTCTTTCCAAAAAAATCATTATTATAATCAACCTCGCCTTTATCATTTTTAGGAATATTTTTTTCTAAATTAAGAGTGGTGACTGCAAACATTTCACCGGCCCCCTCACAATCACTACTAGATATTATTGGAGTATGAACATAAGAAAAACCCTCTTCTTTAAAAAAACTATGAATAGCATAACTCAAAACAGATCTTAAACGAAAAACAGCCGAAAAGGTATTGCTACGTCCACGAAGATGAGCTATTTCTCGCAAGAATTCAAAGCTATGTTTCTTTTTTTGTAAAGGGTAATCGTTTGGTGCTAAATTTAAAATATTAATTGATTCGGCTTTAAGCTCAAATGGTTGACCAGCCGCTGGAGATTCAACCAAAACACCGCAGACATCCAAAGACGAACCGACACTTAGTTTTTCTATTTCAGAAAAATTAGCCAAAGAACTATCAAAAACAATTTGCAGTCCCTTGAAAAAAGAACCATCATTAACTTCTATAAAACCAAAATCTTTGGAAGTTCTAACGGTCCGAACCCAAGCACCAATTTTAATATTTTGATTCAAGTATTTATCACTTTGACGATAAAGATCTTTAATAACAGTGTAAGACATATAAAATAATAAAAATAAATAATACTTATAATATATAATATTTACTCATTTTTAGCAATGAATTTATAAGAATCGCTTGATATATTTAAACTGATTCCTAAAATAAAAAACAAAAATAAAAGTCCAAAAGGCAAGCTCCACAACCAATGATCAAAAATCATAAAAATCAACAGACCGGAAAATAAGCTTAAATTTATAAAATAGTTTTCTCCAGCCAATGACTTTTTGAATAGATAAAGAAAAAACCAAACAAAAAATATAAAACCCCACAAACCAATTTCAGAGAATACTAGCAAAAAAGTATTATGAACTGGCTGAGCTTCATAAGTTTTTAAATTTGGATTTGCATCTAATAAAGTTTGATGATAAGCACCCAAGCCAGAACCAAACCATAAATGATCACCGATTATTTCCCTAGAATAATTTATTTGTCCAACTCTTTCATTTATCGATTTTTCTTCCAATCTAGAATCTAAATTAAAACGAGAAAAAATAAAAGAATTCAAAATAAACAAAAAAACGACAATAAACAAAACAGAATAAGATAAAAATGGAATAAATTTTTGAAAAATTCCTTTATCTTTTTTTATTATTAAAGAAAAAAAGATAATCAAAAAAGAAATTGAAAAAGCTAGCCAGGCACTGCGAGAAAAAGAAGTTAATAGTGATAATAGAAGTATAAAATAAATAAAATAAATGGATATTTTTTGCCAAAAATTAAAATTATATTTAATTAATAAAAAAACAACCGAAATTAGAGCAAAAAAAACAACCGCTCCTAAAATATTGGGATGATCAAGAAGACCATAAGAACGAAGAAATCGTCCTTCATTTAATTCTATAACTGATGTACCTAAAACAGAGGGGTCGTGCAAAGAACCTCCTAAATATTTATTAGAAAAATCAGTTTGTAAAAAAAACTGAGCAACAGCCACGCTAGAATGCAAAAAAACACCTAATATGAAAAAAAGTAGTATTTTTCTCAAATTAATATTAAAGTTAAGCAAAACAAAAAACAAAGAAACAGAAAATAAAAAAAGCAAATATTTAAACAAGGAAACAGATAAGATTGGAGAAACAAAAATCGATACAAAAATAAATAAATCCAAGCCAATAATAATTAAATAATGCTTAGGGATCTCAAAATCTTTGGTATTTTTATTTTTTTGATAAAAATAAATAAAGAACAAAAAAGACAGAAATAGAACAATAACATAATTTAAGTAAATCGCTACTTCGTTATAATTTTGTTCGGCTGAAAAAATAATATATTTAGTTTGAAAAGGCAACAAAAAAACAAAGAAATATAATGAATATTCAATTAATTTTTCCAGTTTTGTGTCCATATTATTTTAAATATTTAGACAAATTATTCTTATAATGGGATATAAAATTAGGTCTTTTATCCTCTCTAAATAATTTTATAATATTATCAGTCAAAACGACACCACCACAATTACAACTTTGACATTTTAATTCTTTTGGCATTATTTTTAATTGCAAGATTTTACTTAAATCCTCTAGATAATTTAATAAAAAATTATTGTTATCTCTTTTATTGTTAAAAAATTTATTCTCAGAAATTAGAATATTCGGCAAATATTTTTTTAACCATAAATTATTATTCAGAATATTTTTTAAAATATTATCCTTGTCTAAAATAATTTCTAATCCTAAAATCCAATAAATAAAATAAAAATCATCCTGATTATACATATATTTTTCTAGGTTTAAATTTTCCTCACTTAAATAAAAACTAAGACAAATTTTATCTTTTTTATTTTCCTGACTGGGACGAATATTCATAATTTTAGCCAGACCAGCACAAAAAAAACGAGTTAGCCAAATCCTGTTTTTAGAACTAACAACTAATAAATCAATATCACCTTCGTTGCTTAAATTATGATCACAGATAATATTAGAAACAGCCACAGCTCTAACAAATGGTAAAAATTTAATAAATTTAATAAATTTTTTGGCTATTTTTATTTTTCTTTTAAAATAATTGTATTTTTTAAAGCGATTTTCAACTATTTTGTCTCGACCTAATAAAAAATAAAAACCATTTTTCATGCTAATTATGTCGACTGAACTTTCCAGGACATCCAAAATTTGTGGAAGAGTAGCTTTAATGCTTAAATATTTATAAATTTCAAACAAAGTTAAGGGCTGATTAAACAAATCAAAAAAGACCAAAACCTCAATTATGGCTGTTTTTAGTTCTTTGGCTTCAATTTGCTTGTCCATAACAATATTTTATATTAAAAAAGGACAAAATTCAATCTTTATTCAAATTTAAAACCCGCTAGTTTAAGCGGGTTTTGTAATAAATATTATCTTCTAAATCTTGGGTTTTTCTATTTCTAAAACATCCACTTTGCTTTCTCCGTCGGTAATTCGAGCAACATCTTTATCTATCTTTTTAAACTCCTTATAGGCTTGATTGTATTGATTTACTGAGGTTGACATACTAGATCCTAGTTTTTTCATAAAATCTTCATAAGAAAGCAAGTGTCTGCTCAAGCTTTCAACATTCTTTTTTATACTTTTAGCGCCTTCTTCGATTTGCATAGCCCGAAGACCTTGTAAAATTGTCTGTAAATAAGCAGCGAAGGTTGTTGGAGAAACTATAATTACTCTTTTTTCGTTATAAGCATAATCAATCAAACTTCTAGTATTTACCTTAACAGCACCGACTTCATTTATTAATAAGTCATAATAAATAGCCTCAGCCGGAATAAACATCAAAGCAAAATTCATTGTTCCCTCTTTGGTTTTTATATATTTCGATGTTTCATCAATTCTTTTTTTAAGATCATTTTTAAAATCTTTTTCTAGCAATAATTTTTTGTCAGAATCATTTTCACTTAAAATACGATTATAGTTATCTAAAGAAAATTTGGCATCAACCGGTATTAGTCCTTCCTTAGTCATAATAACAGCATCAACTATTTCCCCATCTTTAAATTGATATTGAAGCTTATAAGCTGTTGGCGGCAAAATATTTTCCAAAACCAATTTTAAACCAGCTTCTCCCAAATTGCCTCTCTTTTTCTGATTAGTCAAAACTTTTTCCAAATTATTAAGCTGTTCAGAAAAACTAATTACCTGTTTATTGGTTTCATCAAGTTTGGTTAGCTTTTCGGTGATATCAGATATTAATTTAGCCGACTGACCGGTTATTCCTTGTATAATTTGAGTTGATTTGTGTAGACTTTCTTGACTAACCCGATTAGTCTCACTTAGTTTTCGGTCTAATTCTTGCCTCAAAGATTCGTTTTGTCGCCCCAATTCGCTCATTTTTTCAGTTAAAACTAATAATTTATCATTATTACCACCAGAAAAATTTTTAAAAAATAAATAAATTAAAAAACCAATCGCCAAAACTAAAATTAGTAATAAAAAAATAATAACTGAATCTGACATATTATAAAGATTATTAATTATAATAATATTTTAGCAGAAACAGAAAAATAAAACAAAAAAGCGCGCTAAATGCACGCTTTAATGAACTTTAAGCAAAACAATAGATTAAATAAAGGTAACGCTAGCAACCTTATCTCCTTCATCCTTAAAACGCATAATTCTAACCCCTTGAGTGTCGCGACCAAGTTCGTTAACCGATTCAAATGGCAACCTAATAACCTGCCCTTTTTCTGAAATAATAATTAAATCCTTGCCAGTCATTGATTCTTTGTTCAATAAAAAGGCATTGCTTATTTTTCCAGTCTTATCTGTAACTTTAGCAGTTCTAATACCACTACCACCACGTCCTTGAACCTTATACAAACCTAAGTCAGTTCTTTTACCATAACCTTTATCCATGATAGTTACTATTTGATAATTTCTTTTAACACCTTTATCTGTTTTAATAATGCCCATTCCGACAACAATATCACCACCTTTTAATTTTATTCCTCTAACACCACTAGCATTTCTTCCCATATCGCGAACCTCTTCTTCTTTAAAACGAATAGCCTGTCCTTTGGCAGTAATTAAACTGATATGGTCAGAGCCAGAAGTTGGCTTGCACCAAATCAAACGATCATTGTTTTTAATCTTAATAGCTATTAGACCACTGCGACGAACATTGGAGAAGGAATCAATTTTGACCTTTTTAACCAATCCCTGTTCAGTGGCAAAAAACAAATAACTATATTCAGCAATTTTATCCAAAGGCAAAACAGAAGTTATTTTCTCTCCGTTCATTAATTGCAAAAAATTAACAATTGGGGTTCCTTTGGCTGTTCTGGAAGCTTGAGGAATTTCATGGGCTTTTAACTGAAACACCCTACCTTTAGTAGTAAAGAAAAGAATGTCATTATGAGTTTGAGTTATAAACATAAATTCAACCGAATCCTCCTCTTTGGTTGTTAAACCAATAACACCCTTTCCTCCCCTGGCTTGAACTTTAAAAGTGTCTGGTTCTAATCTTTTTATATAACCATCAACGGTCATCATCACCATAGTGTCTTCATTGGGAATTAAATCTTCAACATTGAAATTTTTAACTCCATGGGAAACAACCTGAGTTCTTCTTTCATCACCAAATTTATCAGTTAATTCTTTGATTTCATCTTTTATTATTCCTCTGATTTTAGTTTTAGAACTTAAAATTGCTTCCAATTCTTTAATTAATTTTAATTTTTCTTTAAGTTCATTTTCTATTTTTAGTTTTTCTAAGTTGGCTAAACTTTGCAATTTCATTTCCAAAATAGCAATCGCCTGTCTTTCTGATAATTTAAACTGTTTAATCAAATTAACCTTAGCCTCTTCTCGATCTTTGGAAGATTTAATAGTCTTAATAATTGCATCAATGTTATTTAAAGCAATCATTAATCCTTCTAAGATATGGGCTCTATCTTTGGCTTTGTTTAATTCAAACTCAGTTCGACGTCTAACAACTGACTCTCTGTGCTTTATATATTCTTCTAAAACCATTTTCAAGGTTAAAACTTTAGGTTGTATTCCATCAACCAGGGCCAAAATATTAACGTGAAAAGTGCTTTGCAAGGCTGTATTTTTATAAAGACTATTTAAAATCTTTTTAGGATAAGAATCTCTCTTCAAATCAACTACAATTCTAACTCCATCTTTGTCAGATTCATCTCTCAACCCCTTAACTCCTTCTAATTTTTTATCTTTAACTAGTTCGGCTATTTTTTCAACTAAAGAAGCTTTATTAACTTGATAAGGAAGTTCGGAAATAATAATTTGGAAAGAACCGTTTTTGTCCTCTTTAACATCGGCTTTTCCTCTCATGACTATTCCTCCTTTGCCAGTAGCATAAGCATTTAAAATGTCACGTTTATCATAAATAATTCCACCCGTTGGAAAATCTGGTCCTTTAACAAATTCCATCAAGTCTTCAACTGTAGCTTCTGGATTGTCTATCAAATGATTAACAGCTGAAACCAGTTCTTTTAAATTGTGCGGAGGAATATTAGTTGACATACCAACGGCAATTCCCATTCCACCATTCAATAGAAGGTTTGGTAATTTAGCTGGTAAAAATTGTGGCTCTTTTTGTGAACCATCATAGTTTGGTAAAAAATCAACGGTGTCTTTATCGATGTCCAATAATAATTCTTCTGAAATAGCCGAGAGTTTAGCTTCAGTATAACGCATGGCAGCGGCGCTATCTCCATCCATTGAACCAAAGTTACCTTGACCACGAACCAAAGGATAACGCATTGAAAAATCTTGAGCCATTCTAACCATTGAATCATAAACAGCCGAATCTCCATGAGGGTGATATTTACCTAAAACTTCACCAACCACCGTAGCTGATTTCCTAAATTTAGCTGATGATTTAAGGCCAATATCCCACATAGCATATAAAATGCGTCTATGAACTGGCTTCAAACCGTCACGAACATCTGGTAGAGCGCGAGAAACTATAACACTCATTGCATAATCCAAATAAGAACTACTCATTTCCTGACTAATAGACTGGCTGGCAACTAAGCCGTATTTAGTTTGACGACGACCATCATTATTTGATTCAGAAAAATTTTTATCTGTATCTTTTTCTTTGTTCTTATCTTTCTTATCCATAAATATAATTAATATAAATTAAAAACACACAAACTATTCTTCCAATTTTTTTTCTAACTCCTCTATTCTCTTTTTAAGATTTTCAACTGTTTCATCACTTTTCTCTAAATCACTTTTTTCAACATTCTGTTCAGCGGTACTACTAGCATTTTTTTGTTCTTCTATTTTATCATTTATTGCTTCTTCTACTTTTTTAAAACTAGCGGCCTGTACAGAATCGTCGACTCGGCTCTCTTCCATTTTTTTATCAATTAGGACAGAGAATTCGTTCAAAGTTTTATTCATATCAGTTTGAACGTCATCTTTCATTTTAGCAAAATCAAATTGCTCATCAGTTATTGGTTCTTTTTCAACTGAAAAAATGTTTTTAAAATCCAATGTCCAGACAACAAAAACAAGCAACGTAGAAATAACAACAAAAATCATTAACCAAAATCTTTTATCTTTAGCTTTAATAACACTTTTTATTCTTTCTATTTTTTCTTTCATAAAAAACAGAAGGTAAGAATTTTATTATATAAATTTATTCTTTATATCCATCCAAATTAACATCGTATAAAACTTGTTCGGCTATTAAACGATAAGAAACCATTTCCTCTTCCTTAAACCAAAGAGAAATTTCTCTCAAAGCCTCTTCAGGAAGATCTGAGCAATGAATTAAATTTCTGACAGCTCTCTCGTCAAGGTTGGATAATTCATAAGAATCAAGGGTAAAATCACCTCTGATAGTTCCAACGTCTGAAGTTGTTGGTTCGGTTCCACCAACAATCTTCTTAACAATAGCGACTGCTTGATTTCCCTCAAAAATCATCGGAACTATTGGACCACAAGTCATAAATTTAACTAGCGCACCGATTATATCTCGGCCATATTCAATAGCTTCTTTTTCTATTGGCAAACCAGCTTTTTGACGATTTTCAACAACAACTTGTCCTTTTTTTAAAAACCATTCTTCGTTCTTATTATAATGCTTCCAGCATTGTTCTTCAGTAGCCATTATCATTTTAAGAGCCACCATTTTCAAACCAGTCCTTTCAATTCTTTTAATTGTTTCACCTATCAAACCTCTTTGAACTGCGTCTGGTTTCAAAATTACAAAAGTCTTTTGTTTTTTTGGATTTTCACTCATAGTCATAAATTTAATTATTTTAAATTATTTAATATTATTAAAAACTACCAACCTCATATCTTCACTTGGCAAGTCTTTTTTATTTATTTTTAATTTTTCTTCATAGTTTGGTTCTATGCCAATTTCTTTTATAAATTTATCAAGACCTTCAATATCTATTTTTAAATTGCTAGTCTTGTAATGCATAGGAATAACTATTCTTGGCTCAATTTGAGAAATAACTTCAACTGCTTTTTTAGCATCAAGAGTATATTTGCCACCAACCGGAACAAATAAAATATCAACACCACCGATTTTTTCTAATTGTTTGTTGTCTAAAGTTTCACCCAAATCACCAAGATGAGCCAAACTAACACCTTCTATATCAAAACGAAAAATAATATTTTCTCCTCTTTCTTCACCTTTTTTTTCATCATGAAAAGATTTAATCCCCTCAATAATAACTCCCTTAATGTCATATTCTCCGGCGCAATCTACTACAAAAGGATTTCCACGAAGACCGGAGATATTGCTATGATCAGGATGATTATGACTAACCGAAACTATATCGGCTTCAACATTTGGCAATTTAAAACCAACGGAAGAGTCAAAAGGATCAGTAACAACCGAAACGTTTTCTCCATTGATTTTTTCTTCTATTTTAAAAGAAGAATGACCAAACCAGCTAATTATCATAAGATTATTTAAATTGAGATTTATAAAATAGACAAAAAGCTAATCACTTAGCTTTTTTTAACTTCCGTATTTATTATAACAAAACGACGTTAAATGGTCAACGCTTAAAATCAATAAAAAACCCGTTACCTAAGTAACGGGTTAAAGAATTCGAAAAATCTTTATTTTCGTTTAATCGTTTCCAGAGAACAATATTCCTTTTCCGGACCAAAGCGTAAATTTATTTTTACCTCGCTGGTCGACTCCGATTTCTCCTAAGTACAGACGATTTTGATTCACGGCTTGTATATGTCGATACAAGAAATGAACTTTGCCCACCGGTAGTGAAAAAGCGGTGTATCTTTGGGAAGGATTTAAAGTTCTTTGGAGTTTGGGTTTGAATTTCAGAGAATTGCCCTTAGTTAAATCACTAAGACCAGATCCCCAGAAAAACTCAACGCCATTTTGATAATTAGTCCTTAAAAAAACTGGCTTAGTTCCCTTGGTAGTAAAGCTGTAGTTAACAGCAATAACTCCAAGTAAATCATTCGGAATAACTGGTGAAATTTCACCATTTTCATCCACTGAAACCTTGATTTGTTTTCTGGTTCCATCCTGATTCCAGATTTCAGTCCATCCACCAAAGTCAGAGATATAGACCTCAAAATTGGCAAAATAGGTACCTACTTCTGGTTTTTGCAAAGATAACAACTCCTTCTCTTTAGTGCTTGAAGCCATAATGTTTTCTGAATTTTCATCTCCAGGAATTAAAAATTTATTCCCTTCGAATTCAATAAACATTGGATAAGCAACTTTGCTTTTCATTGTTATCTTAGAAAAATCAGCCAAACCCAGAACGGTGTCATTAATAACAAATTCTAGGTTGTGTCCCGGACCAGTTGTGTTGGTTATTCCGGTCATTCCTGGTAAATCTCCGCTAACAATTACCGATAAACCATCGGGGGTTACAACTTTAAAAGAAATCGCCTTTACAGAATAAATTGTTGTTTCTTTTCCACTCTTTTTATCGCGCGTAAAAGTTATAACCGAACAAGGAACCTTTATTTCCTTAACATTTTGGTCAAACTCATAGCCGGAAGAGGTAACAACGGGAACAGCCCACATTTTACTTTGAAGCAAGGCCCCGGTTTCTGCTTTATTCAAAGAATAAATTTTGAAATTTTTTAGCCTCGATTCGTTTTTGATTGTTACAAAATTGTAAGCCTTACCAGAAAGTCTTTCGTTGTCAAACCTGGTGGCTTTAATGGTCTGCTCATTTTTTATCGGTTTTTGCTGAGCAAAAATTTCTCGTGTTGCAGAAAAAATCATCACAACACCCATAAGTAAATAAACAAATCTTTTCATGATCGTTTCGTTTTATGTTAGACAATTAAAATTATCAAATTCAATTGTTCTCGAAAATGTTAATGTACTCGAAAACAGAAAATTATATCATATATAAAAATATTTGTCAATACCCAGAAAATATAAGAAAAAACAAGCAAATACAAAACAAATAAAAAGAGCAGAAACTTTGTCTCTGCTCATTGTTTTTAATAGCTGTTATTCTTCCTCTTCGTCGTATTCTTCATCATCTTCACCAAGATCGTTATCTTCGGCAACAACTTGGCTTTTCAAGAGGCTATCGATGGCAGAAAAAATCTTTTCATTTTCCTTTTTCAAGGCCTCATTCTCTTTCTCCAAACCACTGATACGACTGTTTGCCCAATTGGCACTCTTCTGAGCTTTATCGGCTTTTTCGTCGGCTAATTTAACCTCCTTAACAAGTCGCGGAATCTTGAGAGTATCAATAACGTTAACCGTGCTATCGATAACAGTAACCTTTTTATCAACTCCAACAACTTTCGTTAGGATAATTTTATTGCCCTCGACAACTGTTTTGTTGGTACTTCTAATACCAAAAAACAACAAGATACCAATCACGACAGATATTACTATCGCTATTATTGGAAGGCGATTCTCATTCATCTTTTTTCCTCCTATTTATTTTATGTTAAACAATTTTTTTGATTTTAAATTACAAAATAACATTTAATTATATCACATAAAAAAAATTTTGTCAAGGATTGTGACTCAACCCCCTCAACCGACGCATCTCAGTAAAAACACTATCTTTTACTTCTAACATACCATGACCGATCCACTCTATAACACTGTCATATCTTTCGGACATTTCTTTGTTCTTCTTAACCTCACTATCCAATCTTTTTTCCAATTTTGTTAACTTTGATTGTAAATCATTAATTTTTAATTGAGCATTTTTGTCAGATTCATTGGACTCAAAATGTTTGGAATTTTTTAATAAAGAAGAATCTTGAGGTAAAATAGAAGTAACTGGCAACACTGAAGCATAATTTTTATCAGCAACAAAACCAGTTTTATTCTCCCTTGGCTCCGAAGAGTTAATTTTTTGTGTTTTATCGAGATGATCTTTGTAATTTTCTAGGTCATAAGACATTACAACCTCATCATTCATTTTAATCAATTCTTTTGCCGAAAATACGGACAAAACAATTAAAACCAAAATTAGCGCAATTAAGCCGGTTTTTGTTTTCATGTTTTATTATTTTAATGTACATTATTTTAACCCCGAATTATATCATAAAAAAATATATTTGTCAATACGGAGTTAAAAGCACGTATTGACAAAATATTTTAAATATGATACAATCAAGGGTTGTATTTAGTTCATTAAAAAGCCAAATGCTAAATTAAAAAATTTTCTAGGAAGCAATTTTTGTTTTCTGAAAAATTTTTTAATTTAGTATAAACCAAAAAAACAAAACAATAATGGAAGCGAAAATTCTGGACTACATCTACGATGAAAACAAAGAATTGATTGGAGTAAATCTTGATCAGATCGGTGAACTAAAAATTAGTCACTGGGAAGAAAAGGTTATCGGCTCGTTTGCCAGGGTGGAATTTAAAATTCCAGCTAAAGACGGCGTATTCACCAAATTTATTCCTGAAAGACTTCGTCTTTATAAAAATGGTGAAATACAAAGCATGCTCCCCTATTGGCGACACGGGGTTTTCGTTAAATCAACAAAAGGAGAAGATGTTCTGGTGACCAGATGCTATTATCATGTTGATTCTAAAAAAACAGAAAACAGCCTGCCCTTCGGAAAAACAGTTATTGGAACTGTTGAAATTCGAAAAGCGACCAACGCCAAAACCGGAGAAGAAAAAATAATTTTAAATTTTATTTACTCTGGTGAAACCAAAAAAATTGAGAAAAAAAGGAAAATTGTTATTGACAGCGGCTCCGACAAGGAACCAATATTCAAAACAAAAATTCCCGGAAGTGGAGGAAAAATGATTAAAGTATTCAACGTTTAATTCTCCCCTCAAAAAAACAAAAGCGCAAGAAAAAAATCTTGCGCTTATTTTTTTATATTTATTTTGCTAAAATTAATAACCAATATTTTTAATAAAATAATCCTTTAAATCACTGATTTTAATTCTTTCCTGTTCCATTGAATCTCGATGTCTTAAGGTAACATCATTATTTTCCAGACTATCAAAATCGACTGTTAAACAATAAGGCGTTCCTATTTCATCTTGACGGCGATAACGCTTACCGATATTACCATTGTCGTCAAATTCACACTTCCAATTAATTTTTAATACATCAAAAACTTCTTTGGCTTTAGAAACTAATTCTGGTTTATTTTTTAACAAAGGAAAAACAGCAATTTTAACTGGGGCTAATTTAGAAGAAATTTTTAAAACAATTCTAGAATTATCTCCCTCACCCTCTTCACAATAAGCATCAGATAAAATAGCCAAAAAAGTTCTACCAACACCAGCCGACGTTTCAATTATATGAGGAGTAAAACGAGAGTTGTCGCTTGGATCTAAATAAGTTAGATCTTTACCAGAGTGTTTGCTGTGTTGAGTCAAATCATAATCTCCTCGAGCATGTATTCCTTCTAGCTCTTTAAAACCAAAAGGAAAGTTATACTCAATATCATAAGCTTCTTTAGCATAAAAAACCAAATTTTCATGTTTGTGCCATTTTAAATTATTCTCCTTAATCCCTAAACTCAAATAAAAATTCCAACGAACATCCTTCCATTCATTATAATATTTCTGATAATCTTCTGGCCTAATAAAATATTGCATTTCCATTTGCTCAAACTCTCTAGTTCTAAAAATAAACTGTCTGGCAGTTATCTCATTTCTAAAAGCCTTACCAATTTGAGCAACTCCAAAAGGAACTTTAACTCTAGTTGAGTCTAAAACATTTTTATAATTAACATAAATTCCCTGGCAAGTTTCTCCTCTTAAATAAGTTGGTTCCTTAGACCAATCTCCGGTAAAATTTCCCAGATTAGATTGAACTAATAAATTAAATTTTTTGCCTGGCGTAAAATCTTTAGCTCCGCAATTCGGACATTTTATTTTATCTTTATTTTGGCTAAAAATTTCATTAATTTCCTCTTCGCTCATTTTTTCATCAGCAAAAATTCCAGCCTCTTCCAATAAAGAATCTAGTCTTAGACGAGAATGACACTTGCGACATTCAGTTAAGGGATCAGAAAAACCTTTGACATGACCAGAGGCTTCCCATATTTTGGGATTCATAAAAATAGCTGAATCGAGACCAACAACATCGTTGCGATACTGAGTCATAGCTTTCCACCAAGCGTTTTTGATATTATTAGCCAATTCTACTCCGTAAGGACCGTAATCGTAAACGGCCGGAAAACCATTATAAATTTCCGAGGATTGAAAAACAAAACCCCGTCTTTTACACAAAGAAACTATTTTTTCCATTTTACTTTCTTGGTTGCCACTGCTCATATTTTTAAATATATTTAAATTTAAATTTCTTCAATATTAGTTTTAATACCCAACAAAGAAAAAGCGTTTTTCATTAAAACAATGCAAGATTTAATTAACACCACTCTGGCTCGCATGACAGCCTCTTCTGCCTGTAAAATATTAACTTTTTGATAATAATCATTAAATATTTTTACAAAAGAAAACAAATATTTTGCCACCTCACTAGGATCATTATCTTTTCCAGCTTTAATAATAATATCCCCATATTTGGAAATTTCCAAACAAATTATTTTTTCAATTTCATCTTTTAAGCTATCAGCTACAGAATTGAAATCGATTTGAGACGGAATTTGAAAATTTGATTTTCTAACAATACTTTTCATTCTAACTAGACTGTATAAAATATAAAGAGCTCCAAACCCATCAAACTTCAAAGCATTCTCTATGTCAAAGGTTATCACTTTATTTGGAGAAACTTTAAGCATTTCAAATTTTAAAATAGCCACGGCTAGTTTTTGAGAATTTTCTTCTATTTTATCATCACTCCAATCTTGGTGTCTCTCTTTGGTTTCTGATACTAATTTATTGAAAATCTGATTATAAAGATCTTTTAATAGAACAATTTTACCTGAACGAGAAGACATCATTCCGTCTGGCAACTTAACAAAATCATAGGCTAGATGAGTAAAGTCATTTTTATAACCGGCTAATTCTAAAATTTTAAATAATTGTTTAAAATGCAAACTTTGCCTTACATCAACTACGATAAAAGATTTTTTTAAATTAGAAAAATCGGAATTCTTTTTTTCAGCTAAAGCTAAATCAGCCACGGCATACAAAGCGGTACCATCACTTCTAACCACCGGCAAAACACCCAAATTATATTTCTCTAAATCAGCAATAATTGCTCCTTGACTTTTTTTAAAAATTTCTTTTTTTAAAAAATTATCTACTATTTCAACCCCTCTTTCGGTAAAATCGCTTTCAAAATAAGTTTTATCAAATTTTATATCCAAGAGAGAATAAATATCATCAAATTCTTTTAAGCTTAATTTTCTGGTTTCTTTCCATAATTGATAATTGTCTCCCTTTTTGCCTTCAATATCTATCATTATTTTACTAATTTCTTCAGAAATTTCTGGTTTTTTTTCTATCTCAGAAACAGACCAAGAATAACACTCTCCTATGTTTTGGCTATGCCCCATTTTATAAGCCCAAACGGTTTTGGCCGTATTTATGCCAAGATCATTAATGAAAGAAACAGGATGAGCATCAAAACCATTAGCTTTAAAAATTTTAACCAAAGAATCACCCAAAACAATATTTCTTAAATGGCCAATATGTATTTCTTTGTGGGTGTTAGCATTAGAATATTCAAAAATAACCCTATCTTGCCCACCAATATTATTATAAAAAAGATTTTTTTGATTATCCAAAGTGATTTTAATTGTTTCAGCTATTAAATATTTTTTGTTTATAAAAAAATTAAGATATGGACCAGCTATATCTACTTTTTCAACAATTAAGTTTAATTCCGGTTCGGACAAAATTTTATCTTTAATTTTCAAAGATAAAACTTTTAAATCTTCTTTGGATTTTTTAGCCAAAGAAAAAAGAGGCAAAGATAAGTCGCCCAAATCATTGCTCGGCGGATAAACAAAGATATTTTGTTCAATATCCAAATTTTTAGCTATTTTTTCTTTAATATGGTCTAAAATCATAAAAAACCAAAAATAATTAGGTCTAGTAAAATTGTATACTATTTATATTGATTTGACAATATAAAGTTAAAAAAAATATTGTATAATTTTCAAAATATGCTATAATTAAATTAATAAAAATTATTAAAATTAAAATCAAAATTATGACCCCTTACAGAGAAATTTTGAAACGAGCTTGGAAAATCTCTTGGAAAAATAAAATTCTGTGGTTTTTCGGCTTTTTCGCCTCACTTATCAGTTTTGGTGCTGAATTAAAAATTTTTTCCAGAGCTTTTAGTCAAGAAAGTGGTTTAAAAATTATAAACAATATTGGCTTATTTATTAAAACTGGGATCTTCTCTAAAAATGCTTTATATAATTTATCATACTTAATTAAAACAGAACCTTGGTCAGCAATCCTTCTGTTTTTAATACTAATAGTGACATTAGCTATATCGCTATTCTTTATTTGGCTAGCCACAACCTCGCAAATATCAATTATTGATGCTGTCAAAAAAATAAATAAAGAAAATAAAGAAAAAATAAACATTAAAGATCAAATAAAAAAATCCAAAAATAAATTCTGGCCAGTTCTAGGGATGAATGTTTTAATTTGGTTAATTATTAATGGGGTTACTCTTTTAATAAGTTTGCTTTTAGTGGTTATTATAATTCAAAACAAATCATCTCTTTTGGCAATTTACGGTTTATTATTTATAATTTTTATTCCGATAATTTTGTTTTTATCTTTCATGATAAAATATGCGATTGCTTATATAGTTATAGATGGTAAAAAAACATCTGACGCTTTAAAAAGCGGTTGGGAATTATTTAAAAAAAACTGGCTAATTAGCATTGAAATGTCTATCACCTTATTCTTCATAAATATTTTAGCTATGGCTATCATATCTATTGTTGTTTTCCTAATCTTCCTTGTCTTGGCTGGTATAGCCATGACAACAGCTATATTTATCTTCTCTTCTCAGGCTTTCTTCTGGGGATTAATATCTATAGCCATACTAATTGCTGTTGTCTTGATTTCTTTGGGTAGTGCTATAATTAATACCTTCCAAATAAGCGCCTGGACAGAATTGTTTATTAAACTAAAAGAAGAAAAAACAAGCAGTAAACTAGAAAGAATATTCTCAGAACAAAAATAAATGTAATTTTAAATAAATGAGTGGATTTGATTCAATCTCCAGCTTGCTTAATAAAAACAAACAAAGTAATGATGATACTGCGCAAGGAAAGCTGGCGGCTAAACAACAAGAAATAAAGCTTAAAGAAATAGAAAGACAAACAAAACTCAAAGCTGATGCTTTGGGTCTTTCTTATGTTAATTTATTTGCTTTTCCTATAAGCCCAGAAGCTATAACCTTAATACCAGAAGAAGAAGCTATTGCCGAAAAAATAATTTGTTTTTATTACGATGGTGAAAATATTCGTTTAGCCACTAGTCGTCCGGAAAATCCTCGGGTTAAAGAAATAGAAGAAGAGTTGAACAAAACTTATTTTACAAAAAGTGTTCTTTATTTAATTTCCGACACCAGTCTTGGTCATGGATTAGAGGTTTATAAAACAATACCAAAAATAAAAAGGGTTACTGGTGGTGTTGAGATTAAAGAAGAAGACTTGGAAAAATTTAAAGCTGATATTGAGAGCTATCAAAGTTTAAATGAGAAAATAAATGAGGTAAATATTACTGATGTTGTTACTTTGCTTTTAGCAACAGCTCTTAAAGTTGGCTCTAGCGATATACATATTGAAGCCGAAGAACAAGGAATTGTCATTAGATTAAGGATTGACGGGGTTCTACAAGAAGCGGCTGTAATCGATAAAATAAAATGGAAAAAAATAATTTCTCGCATGAAGATACTAGCAGCGGTTAAAATTAACATTGAGGACAAACCACAGGATGGAAGATTTTCTATATTTTTAACTGACGACAGGGTTGATGTTAGAGTTTCTTTTTTACCAACCGCCTTTGGAGAAAGTGTCGTAATGAGGCTTTTGAAATCTAGCTCTGTTGGATTGTCTTTTGATGATCTTGGTTTAATGCCTCAAGCTTATGAGATATTAAAAGCTGAAATCGAAAAACCAAACGGTTTAGTCTTAACAACCGGACCAACTGGTAGTGGTAAAACTACAACCTTGTATGCTATTTTAAACAAATTAAACCAACCTGGAACAAAAATTATAACCATGGAAGATCCGATAGAGTATCAGCTTAAAGGAATAAACCAAAGCCAGGTAAACCCTAAAAAGGGATATACTTTTGCCAGTGGATTAAGATCAATACTTAGACAAGATCCAGATGTAGTTATGGTTGGTGAAACCAGGGATTTAGAAACAGCCGAAATAGCTGTTCAAGCTAGCTTGACTGGACACTTAGTACTATCAACTTTACACACTAACG
The DNA here is from genome assembly GCA_035400585.1 of bacterium. Taxonomy (GTDB): domain Bacteria; phylum Patescibacteriota; class Patescibacteriia; order Patescibacteriales; family UBA12465. The sequence goes on from DAOMZR010000001.1 coordinate 379,890, forward strand.
ATGCTGCCGGTGTCATTCCGAGATTGATTGATATGGGAATAAAACCCTATTTTTTGGTTCCATCAATTAACGCTGTTATTGGTCAAAGACTTATAAGAAAATTATGCCCGCATTGTCGAGAAGCTCATCAATTAAATGAAGATGAAGAGTTTCAACTAAAAAAAATACTTGGGGTTATCTCCCCTAAAGCCGGTCTCGATATTCCGACTACCCTACCAACAATTTATAAATCCGGAAAAGGATGTGAGCATTGTGGTGGAATTGGTTATAAAGGCAGAGTTGGTATTTATGAAGTTTTTACAATGGACGATAAATTAAAACAACTAACAATAGATAATGCTCCTTCTTTCAAAATATTACAACAAGCCATTGAAAACGGCATGGTAACCATGCTCCAAGATGGAGTTTTAAAAGTTCTAAAAGGAATGACTAGTCTTGATGAGGTTTATAGAGTTATTGGTGTATTTGATTATATTGACGAACTATACGACGTATCAATATCCAAAACGATGGGTAGAGGTATCAAGATTAAAGCTGAAAAACTAGAAGAGGCTCAATCTTTGTTAAAAAATGTTCCGACCATTAATCAATTAATGAAGGAGGTGCCAACCAAAGAAATAATAAATCTATTAATTTCTCTAGCTGTCCAAAGCAGTGCTGGCGACTTGCATATTGAACCAACGGAAAATAATATTAAAATTCGTTTCAGAATAGATGGCGTTCTTCACGATATGTTTGAACTACCAAAAGAAAACTATTTGCCGTTAATTGGAGAGATGAAAATATTAATGGGAGTAGAAACAAACATTAAAAAAGCTACAATTGATGGTCGTTTTACAATCTTCCTTCCGGACTCAAAACTTGATTGTCGTGTCTCAATAATATCAGGAGCTTTTGGAGAAACCATCGTAGTCAGACTTTTAACTGGAGCTGGAGAAGCTTTAGATATCGAAAAATTAGGCTTATCACAATATGCCCTGCCAGCATTAAAACGATCTATGGTTAAAACAAAAGGAATTATTTTGACGACCGGGCCAACTGGTAGTGGTAAAACTACAACTTTATACAGTGTTTTGAAAAAAATTAATACACCCGATGTAAAAATAATTACCGTTGAAGATCCGATTGAGTATCAAATGCCGGGTATTATTCAAACTCAAATCGATAATGATAGTGGATATACTTTTGCAGCCGCTATGAGATCTTTTTTGCGTCAAAATCCAAACATAATGATGATTGGAGAAATTCGTGACCGAGAAACAGCTGAAATATCAATTGAAGCCGCCTTAACCGGACATTTAGTTTTATCAACCATACACACCAACAGTGCGGCTGGCGCAGTCTCTCGTTTTATTGGCTTAAATGTTGAAAGACAAATGCTCGCCAATGCCCTGGAATGTTCCATTGGACAAAGATTAGTAAGAAGAATCTGTCCTTATTGTGAAAAAGAAGAAATTACACCAGACGAAACAAGCATGCAAGAAGTAAAAAAAATACTAGACAGCATTAAAAACCCTAATGTAGTTATACCTAGTCAAATAAAATTCTACAAAGGAAAAGGTTGCGACAAGTGCAACAACATCGGTTATAAAGGTAGGCTTGGTTTGTATGAATCACTAGAAGTTAACGAAGAGATAAGAAAATTGATAGCCACCGAAGGAATAAGTGATTATGAGATAGAACAAAAAGCCATAGAAAATGGAATGATAAATATAATTCAAGACGGCATACTTAAAGCTCTAGATGGTCAAACAACCATTGATGAAGTATTTAGGATAGCCAAATAAAATATGTTAGATAAAAAATTTGTAGAAAGTCTGAGAAAAAATTATATAGAAAAAAATAGTCAAAGGAGGCAAATAATTAGTTCTTCGTCTATAATTCTAAATAATTCCAAAAAGGCAATTTTTGCTACTCACAGACAAGATATAAAATTAGCTGAAGAAAGACTAAAAGAATCCGAAGACATTATAAAAAAAATAGAAAAAAAATTCGGTCTAAACAGATTAAGAGAAGAGGGTTCGTTTTCCGCTTCGATCGAAGAATATGTTGAAGCCAAGCTTTTTCTTTCTTTTGTAAAAACTAAAAAAATTACCAAAATAAAAGAAACAAAAATTAGCGAAGAAGCCTATATTGGCGGTATTTGTGATTTCACGGGCGAATTAATTAGGCTGGCAACCAACGAAGCAATAAATAAAAATTTTGCTGAAATTAAAAAAGTTAAAAATATAATAAATGAAATTCTTAATGAATTGGTAGATTTTGATATTGTCGGACATTTAAGAACAAAATATGATCAGGCTAGAGGAAATTTAAAAAAAATAGAACAAATGGACTACGAAATAAGTCTTAAGAATTATAATAAATAAATGAAAATAGCTATTATATCAGATATTCACGACAATTTGGCCAATCTTGGCCTTTTTTTCGAAATGATAAAAACAGAAGAAATAAAAAAAATTATTTGTTGTGGAGATGTTTGCAATCAAGAAACACTTGTATTTTTAAGTAAAAATTTTAAAAATGAAATATTTTTAGTAAGAGGAAACATGGAGCTGTATGAAGATAGTGAAATACTAAAATTAGAAAACATCGATTATCTTGGTAGATACGGGACAATAGAGATTGGAGGCCTTAGGGTTGGTGTTTGTCATGAACCGATATTCATTAATAATTTATTAGAAAACGATCCGGAATTAAAATTTATTTTTTACGGACATACTCATCGTCCCTGGATATCAATGAGACAAAAAGCAACTTTAATAAATCCCGGAACCCTTGGTGGAGTGTTTCAAAAAGCTTGTTTTGCAATCTGGGACACAGAAACAACAGATGTTAAATTAAAAATAATTCAATAAAAACATGAAAAAAATAGAAAAAATAGCTCTAAAAGCCACTAAGCTAGCATCACAAAAATTAATTAAAATATATCAAAATTTTGATCGAGGAGATATAAAAATGAAATCACCTCACGAAATAGTAAGTTATGCCGACATCCTTTCAGAAAAAATTATCATATCAGAAATAAAAAAACACTTCCCTTGTCATCACATATTATCAGAAGAACAAGGTGATAATAATCAAAAATCAGATTACACCTGGATAATAGACCCGATAGATGGGACAACCAATTTTACAATAAAAAACCCTCTTTGGGCGATATCTGTTGGTTTGTTATATAAAAAAGATGTTGTATTTGGAATTGTTCATGCTCCGATTTTAAACGAAACATATATAGCTTATAAGAATAAGGGGGCATTCTTAAATAACAAAAAAATAAGGGTGTCAAAAATAAAAAAAGATAAAGTTTTGAATACTTTTTGTCATGGAAGCAAAAAAGAAGATATTAAAAAAGCAACAAAATACTACCAAAAACAAAAAGAAAATAATTTTGATTGTCGTCAGCTAGGCAGCGCGTCAATTGAACTAGCCTATGTCGCTAGTGGCAGAATAGAATCAATAACTATTCCAGGAGCAAATTCTTGGGATGTGGCCGCTGGAACACTTTTAGTTTCAGAGGCTGGCGGAAAAGTTACTGATTTCAATAATAAAAAATGGATGACAAAAAGCAAAGACATGATAGCTTCTAATGGGTTGGTTCATAACCAAATTATAAAAACTATAAAAAATATATAAAAAAATAAAAAAACTACTTGGTTAATTAAGTAGTTTTTTTATTGTATTTATTTCTTTTAAAGTCTTTTTTTCGGCCTGAGTCATTATTTCCAGAGAAACGTTTTTATCAAAATAGGCCTTCATCCTTGATCGACCAGAATAAGACGAGGTGTCTGGATTTATAACAACATCGGAATCCTTTAACGTGTTTTTAGATAAATTTAACAAAGTTATTTCCGTTGCTCTATTCATTATCTTAAACATATCAAACTTAGAACTAGAAAAAATATAATCATTATATAGATTTACTGATAAAACAACATCTGCGCCCATTTTTTTAACTATGTCATCTGGAACCGGATTACTTATTCCACCATCAATAAGTATCGTTTCTTTATTATATTTAACCGGCTTAAAAGCCACCGGAATGGAAATACTGGACATAACAGCCTCGGCTAAATCCCCCTTAGTAAATACAAAGGGCTTCCCACTAATTAAATCGGTAGCAACAATTGAAATTGGAACTTGAGTATTTTTAAATTCAGCCCCTTTAAACATTTTTAAAAGATCCTTCATTAAATATTTATTACCAATAAAACCTTCTTTTAAACTAAAGGCTTTTAAATAATTAAGCTTCTTTTTTTGCAAATTCAAAACGTCGTTAATTGTTCTTTCCACATCTTTAAAGATTGCATAGTGAGCACCAATTAAGGCACCAATACTGCTTCCGGCCAAAAAATCAATTGATATCTTATTGTCAATTAAAGCTTTTATGACGCCAATATGGGCCGAACCCCTAAAACCACCACTTCCCAGAGCTAAACCTAGTTTTTTTTGTTTTTTTTGAGAAAAAATCATATTATTTAAGACCAGAATTTAAATATTTACCAGTATAACTTTTTTTATTTTTAATTAATTCTGAAGGCGTACCGGAAAATAAAACTTGACCACCAGCATCACCGCCGTCTGGACCAAGATCAATAACCCAATCAGAACATTTAATAACATCTGAGTTGTGCTCAATAACCAAAACAGTGTTTCCTTTATCAACTAAAGCATTAAGAACTTTTAATAAATTTTTAACATCATCAAAGTGTAAGCCCGTTGTTGGTTCGTCTAAAATATACAAAGTTTTTCCGGTAGATGGACGAGAGAGTTCAAAGGCTAATTTAATTCTCTGAGATTCTCCCCCAGATAATGTAGTAGCGCTTTGACCGAGTCTAATATAGGATAAACCAATATCATTTAATATTTTTAATCTGCTACAAAGATTTTTATTGTGAGAAAAAAATTTCAAAGACTCCTCAACTGTCATTTCTAAAACTTCAAAAATATTTTTTCCATTCAATTTTACTTCTAACACTTCTTTTTTATATCTTTGACCACCACATTCATCACATTTAACATAAACATCGGGTAAAAATTGCATCTCTATTTTTATAAGACCATCTCCTTGACACTTTTCACATCTACCGCCACTTAGATTGAAAGAAAAATGAGCCGGTTTTAGAAATCTTTTCTTAGACTCTTCTAGAGAAGCAAACTCATCTCTAATATAAGAAAAAATTCCAGTATAAGTAGCCAAATTAGATCGAGGAGTTCTGCCAATTGGTGATTGATCAATATCTATTATTTTATCTATCCATTCAACACCCAAAATTGTCTTGTGCTTCCCTGGCTCTTCTTTGGCTCTGTAAAATTTTTTATTTAGAGCCTTGGCTAAAATATCTATTATTAAAGTTGATTTTCCAGAGCCAGAAACTCCAGTGACTGAAATTAATTTTTCTAAAGGAATTTCAACATCAATTTCTTTAAGATTATTTTCTGAAGCACCTATTATTTTTATTGATTTTCCACTTCCCTTGCGACATTTTAGCGGTGGTTCAATTTTTTTTCTACCAAATAAATAATCGGCGGTTAAAGAATTTTTAACATTTTTAACTTTTTTCATTTCTCCAGCAAAAATCAATTCCCCTCCATGCTCACCGGCCCTGGGACCAATATCTAATAGATAATCAGCCGAAAACATCATTTTAGGATCATGCTCAACAACTATTATCGAATTACCTTTATCTTTTAACTTTTTTAACATCAAGATTAAATTTTCGTTATCTTTAGGGTGTAAGCCAATTGAAGGTTCATCCAGAACATACAAGAGACCGACGAGATTAGAACTAATCTGATGAGCTAATCTTAGTCTTTGAGATTCTCCACCAGAAAGAGTTGTAGCTGATCTAGAAATAGATAAATAAGAAAGACCAACTTTATTTATATTTTCCGCCCTTAGTAAAACTTCTTTAGCAATTGAAGAAAAAATAGGATCAGGATTTTTTTTGTTTTTTTCTTCTTTTAATAAAGTTCCCCAAAAAACAATTAAATCTTTTATATTCTTACTTGATAATTCAGAAATATTTATATCTTTAAATTTAACAGATAAAGAATCGCCATTCAGTCTTTGGCCAGAACAAACAGGACAAACTCCCATTCTCATATATTGCTCTATTTTTTGTCTGATATAATTAGAATCGGTTTCTTGATATTTTTGATTCAACCCTTCAATAACACCAACAAAATAATTATCCCCATTTAAGATTAAATTTAAATTTTTTTTGCTCAAATCTTTCAAGGGAGAATTAAAATCAAATTTATTTCTATTAGCCAACTTTTCTATTTCGGCCATTAAAGTTTTCTGATTGTCAAAATTATAATGAAGCCAAGGCTTAATAGCTCCTTGGGATACGTTTAATTTCAAATTTAAGATTGATTTTGGCTCTATTTCCATTTTATAGCCCAACCCCCCACAAGCCGAACAAGCTCCTTGACTAGAATTAAAAGAAAAATCTATTGGCTTAAAAACTGGTCTTTCCCAAGAACATTTCGGACAAATTAGTTTCTGTTCAACTTTTTTTCTGTTTTCATATTTTTTTGAACCTAATAACTCCATTTTAGCGCCACATTCACGACAATAAGGAATTCCTAGTTTAGAATAAAGCAAACGAAAATAATCATATATTTCTGTTATTGTTCCAACAGTAGAGCGAGGATTGTTGGTAACAGACCGTTGATCTATAGATATTGCCGGAATAAGGCCATCAACTGAGTCAACGTCTGGTTTATCCATCATCCCCACAAACTGCCGAGCATAAGACGATAGGGACTCAACATACCTTCTTTGACTTTCGGCATATATTAAATCAAAAACCAAAGACGATTTACCAGAACCAGAAAGACCAGTAACAACAATAAATTTATTTAAAGGAATTTCTAAATCTATGTTTTTTAAATTATTAACTCTAGCTCCTTTTATTTTTATAAAATTCGGCATTTTAATTTGAATTTAATATTTAATTTATAAAATAGAATAAAATAAACGGATAAAACCTAAGATTATTTTATCAAAAATATTGATTTTTTTGTTTTTTACTGGAAAATCACAAGAATTTTCTTTCCATTTTTCTATAATTAACAACAAATCATTAACTAATTTTTTGTTATTAGAAAAAATACCCGATTCAACATTCATTCTAAAAGACATAATATCTAAATTTTGAGACCCAATTAAAACATCTTGATCATCAATCAACAGCACCTTGGAATGATTCATTTCTTTTTGGGCATAAAATTTAATATTTGAATTTCTAATTTGATAAATATGGGCATAGTTAACCCTATCTAAAAATTTTAAATCTGTTTTTAGAGGAACAATAATTTCAACCAAAACTCCGCGAGAAGCGGCGTTATCCAACAAGGCAATGAGCCAACGAGGAGGAACAAAATAAGGGGTTACTATTTTTATACTTTTTTGAGCTGATATTATTTTATCTTGATAGTAAGTCTCCAGAGCATAAACATTATGACTAGGAAGATTTTCCAAAAATTGGGCTTTCAAATTTTCAAGTATTGAGTGTTTTCTTTTTTCTAAAATATGATTTTTCTTACCACCACTCATCATATAAGAATAAGAAAAAGATCTTAGAATATTTTTTATTAAAATTTTTCCACTAACTCTCATTTGCAGATCAACCCAATCAATACTTTTTCCGTGAAAATTAACACCTCCAATAAAAGCAGTCGAATCATCTATTATTAATATTTTTCTATGAGTTCTTCTCAGCCATTTACTAAAAAATAAAACTTCGACTCCATTATCTCTTAAAAATTTAATATCAGAACTTTTAAACTCCGAACTTCCGAAAGCATCCAAAACCAAAATAATCTCCAAACCCTCTCTTGCTTTATCAGCTAATATTTTCAAAAAATCATATTCTTGAATTTTATTATCAAGAATATACATTTCCATATAAATATATTTTTTAGCTTTTAAAATGGAACTGATCATTCCCTTCCAGGCCTGTTTAGATGTTGTATATAATTTATATTTCATAGAAAATAGCTCAAAAAAAATTATAACATATTTTTTTAAAAGCTTAAAGCCCTCTGACAAAATACGGAAATAATAAAATTTTCTTATAAAAAAATAAAACCGGAAAAATCCGGTTTTATTTACTTTTTTTGTTTGATAATTTCGAAGCTAACAGGCATCAATTCAGTTTTTTCCCATTACTTAATAATGGGTCTCTTCTTAACAAGAAGAGCCGACCTAAATTTTTAAACCGTAGTTTAAAAATTTTATCTCCCTAGAAAGGAGGTGATCCATCCACAGCTTCCGCTACGGATGCCTTGTTACGACTTAGTCCTTGTCGCCGGCCTTACCTTCGGCCCCTAAAAGGGGACTTCGGGTACTGCCAACTCCCTTGACTTGACGGGCGGTGAGTACAAGACCCGAGAACGTATTCACCGTAGTATAGCTGACCTACGATTACTAGCGATTCCAACTTCATGAAGTCAATTGCAGACTTCAATCTGAACTGAGAAAAGTTTTTAGGGATTTGCTCCACCTCGCGGTTTGGCGTCCCTTTGTACTTCCCATTGTAGCACGTGTGTAGCCCAAGGCGTAAGAACCATGCTGATTTGACGTCATCCCCACCTTCCTCCCATTTAAAACGGGCAGTCTCTCATGACATATAAAACATGAGATAAGGGTTGCGTTCGTTTTCCGACTTAACGGTACATCTCACGACACGAACTGACGGCAACCATGCAGCATCTGTCTAGCACCCTCGAAGGCCTTCCTGTTTCCAGGACATGCAGCTAGATGTCAAACCTTGGTGAGGTTCTTCGTTTATCGTCGAATTAAACCACATGCTCCACCGCTTGTGCGGGTCCCCGTCTATTCCTTTGAGTTTTAAGCTTGCGCTCGTACTCCCCAGGCGGGATGCTTAACGGGTTACCTTAAATTAACAGCACTGAAAGGGTCGATACTTCCAATACTTAGCATCCATCGTTTACGGCGTGGACTACTGGGGTATCTAATCCCATTCGCTCCCCACGCTTTCGTCCCTGAACGTCAGAACTGTCCCAGCAAGTTGCTTTCGCATTGAGTGTTCCTGCTGATATTAACGGATTTAACCCCTACACCAGCAATTCCGCTTGCCTCTTCCAGTCTCTAGTTTATCCATCTCTCCCGCAGCCCCCTGGTTGAGCCAGAGGATTTAACAGGAGATGCGACAAACAGTCTACGGACGCTTTACGCCCAATAAATCCGGATAATGCTTGGGGCCCTCGTATTACCGCTGCTGCTGGCACGAGGTTAGCAGCCCCTTATTCATTAGGTACTGTCATGATTTCATCCCTAATAAAAGTACTTTACGCCCCGGAGGGCTTCTTCATACACGCGGCGTCGCTCCTTCAGGCTTTCGCCCATTGAGGAATATTCTTGACTGCAGCCTCCCGTAGGAGTCTGGGCAGTATCTCAGTCCCAGTGAGCCGGGTCATGCTCTCACACCCGGTACCCGTCGTTGCCTTGGTGGGCCATTACCTCACCAACTAGCTGATAGGACATAGACCCCTCCCGAAGCGCCTGAACTTTAATTAAAAAGCATAAGCTCTTCAATACCATCGAGTATTATTCTCGCTTTCGCAAGGTTATCCTCGTCTTCGGGGCAGGTTATCAATGTGTTACTCTCCCGTTTGCCATGCCTTTATACTCATTACCGCATACGAATTTCGGAGAAAAAATATTTCTTTACTAATATTTGTTCTCCTTAGCTCCTACGCAGTGAAGAGTATAAAAGCATTCGACTTGCATGCCTTAGACACGCCGCCAGCATTCATCCTGAGCCAGGATCAAACTCTCAATATAAATATTTAGAATTTTGATTGCTCAAAATATAATGTTATCATTACCTAATTTTATAGAAAACTATAAAATATTGGATTTATTGAATTGATGCCTGTTAGCATCAAAATCTCACCAAACAAAAAATATAAAAGAACGTTTTGCAAATTAAATTATAGACACTATCAGAAATAATGTCAACTAAATTAAATTGCATAATCTTGGCGATGGTCTACTCTCCCAGGGCTCATGCCCAAGTACCATCGACGCTGAAGGGCTTAACTTCCGTGTTCGGGATGGGAACGGGTGTACCCCCATCGCTTAAATCACCAAGATTATGCAATCTAATAAGATTACATAAATGTAATTAACTTAAAATTAGAAAAGTGGGAAAATCAAACGACTTATTAGTACTCCTCAGCTGAATCCATTACTGGACTTACACTTAGAGCCTATCAACCCTATCATCTCTAGGGAGTCTATGAAACCTAATCTTAGAGACAGCTTCGCGCTTATATGCTTTCAGCGCTTATCTTAACCGAAGGTAGCTACCCAGCAATGCCCTTGGCAGAACAGCTGGTACACTAGAGCTTCGTCCTTCCCGGTCCTCTCGTACTAAGGAAGGGCCTCTTCAAGTTTCCACGACCATAGTGGGTAGGAGACCGACCTGTCTTACGACGGTCTGAACCCAGCTCGCGTGCCGCTTTAATGGGCGAACAGCCCAACCCTTGGGAGCTTCTCCACCCCCAGGATGCGACGAGCCGACATCGAGGTGCCGAACCACGCCGTCGCTGTGGACGCTTGGGCGTGACTAGCCTGTTATCCCCGGAGTAGCTTTTATCCGATGAGCTTCCACCATCCTACATTGAATGGTCGGATCACTAAGTTCCGCTTTCGCGACTGCTTGACTGGTAAGTCTCGCAGTAAAGCTGGTTTATGCCTTTACACTATCTCTCGGGTTTCCATTCCGAGATAACCAACCTTTGTAAACGCCTCCGTTACCTTTTGGGAGGCATCCGCCCCAGACAAACTACCCACCAGACACTGTCCCACGTAATACGTGGTTAGAATTAAAAGCACACAAGGGTGGTATCTCACTGGCGCCCGAAGGCTCCCACCTATTCTGAACATGCATACCCCTAATCCAATATCAAGCTGTAGTAAAGCTTCACGGGGTCTTTTCGCCCTACTATGGTTAACGAGCATCTTTACTCGTATTGCAATTTCGCCGAGTTCTTCGTTGAGACAGTGAACAAGTGGTTAAGCCATTCGTGCAGGTCGGAACTTACCCGACAAGGAATTTCGCTACCTTAGGACGATTATAGTTATCGCCGGCGTTCATCCGCGCTTCAATTCAGAGCTTCTCCCACCGAAGTGAAATAACCCCTCCTCTTAACGTTCGGACACTGGCCAGGCTTCACCCTCTATACATCATCTTTCGATTTAGCAGAGAGCTGTGTTTTTGTTAAACAGTCCCTTGTTCTCTTTAGCTGTGGCCCTGCAAACAGGGCAGGCCTTATCTCGAAATTACGGCCGCTGTTTTGCCGAGTTCCTTAACGAAGATTCTCTCGTACACCTTAGGCTTCTCGCCTCATCTACCTGTGTCGGTTTTAGTACGGATACTATAATTTTTAACCCTAGAAGTTTTTCTTGACAATTCTTTAACCTAAATCGGATCCACCGAGGCTTCACCTCTAGACAATCCCTTGAAATTGTTGATCCGGATTTACCTAGATCATTTCTTGGAACAATCAACGCTCATACCAATAAAACGCTTAAACCTTAGAATTGTGTCCCTCCATCAGAAATTACAGTAGTGCTGGAATATTAACCAGCTTATCCATCGACTTCTCTTGCACTACACAAGATACGCCTTAGGACCGACTAACCCTGGGTCGATTTACGTTGCCCAGGAAACCTTAGATTTTCGGTGGGCAGGGTTTTCACCTGCCTTTATGCTACTCATGCCAACATTCTCACTTCCGTTCGCTCCACCAAGACTCACGACTTGGCTTCAGTGCTGAACAGAACGCTCCTCTACCACTCCCTGCTAAAAGCAGAAAGTTCGCATCTTCGGTAATATGCTTAGCCCCGATAAATTTTCGGCGCGGAACAACTTGATTAGTGAGCTATTACGCTATCTTTAAAGGATGGCTGCTTCTAAGCCAACCTCCTAATTGTCGCGGTCACAACACCACCTTTTACACTTAGCATATATTTAGGGACCTTAGATTGCGATCTGGGCTGTTTCCCTTTAGACTGATGAACCTTAGCGCCCATAGTCTGACTCCTGAGTTATATTTACTGGTATTCGGAGTTTGGTTAAAGACGGTATCTTGCGACCCGCCCTCATTCAGTGCTCTACCCCCAGTAATAAACACTCAAGGCTATCCCAAAAGATATTTCGAGGAGAACCAGCTATCGCCGAGTTCGATTGGAATTTCACCGCTAACCACAGCTCATCCCCTAGTGTTGCACGGCTAGTGGGTTCGGTCCTCCATGTGGATTTCTCCACACTTCAACCTGGCCATGGTTAGATCACCCGGCTTCGGGTCTTGTCCATGCGACATATCAATTATCATATTGAAATAAGAAGCATCTTATTCCAATAAGATAACTGAAACGGGCTATTAACCCTCGCTTTCACTCCGCATATTTTCCATAGGAACTTATGCAAGCCACATAGAACAAACTCGTTGGCTCATTCTTCAATAGGCACGCCGTCACCGTGCAAGCACGGCTCCGACTCCTTGTAAGTATATGGTTTCAGGTACTATTTCACCTCCCTCACCGGGATGCTTTTCACCTTTCCCTCACGGTACTTGTTCACTATCGATCATAAAAAGTATTTAGCCTTGGGTTATAGTCAACCCAGATTCATACGGGATTTCACGAGGCCCGCACTACTTAAGAACGATCATGCTAAAGTAATATTTTTTTCACTTACGGGACTATCACCCTCTTTAGTTGAACTTTCCAGTTCATTTAGTTAAAAATATTATTTATGACTTTAGTCCATTTTATTCAAGAAATGAAAACAATCGTCTTACAACACCTTATAAACATGTGGACTTGACTCCTTCTACAATATTTCTTTCACAAAAGTAAAATTAATAATTGCTCGGTTTATAAAGTTTAGGCTCCTCCCCTTTCGCTCGCCACTACTAAGGGAATCAAATATTTTTTCTTTTCCTCCGGCTACTAAGATGTTTCAGTTCACCGGGTTTACCCCCTGCTAAATGCAGGGCACTCTATCTTCAATAGAGTAGGTTTCCCCATTCGGAGATCATCGGATCAAAGGTTGCTTGCCACCTCCCCGAAGCTTATCGCAGGCTGCTACGTCCTTCATCGTCTTTTTATGTCAAGGCATTCACCATATACCCTTAACGAGATTTTCCCACATTTCTAACTTTAAAAAATTAAAAATGTTCTCTAATTTATATTTTTCTTCGAAATAAAACTTATTATTGAAATTGCTTAAGAATAATAAGTTTGTCATTTTGTTATTAAAGTCCTTCCAATAAACAGCAAAAATTTGAAAACTATTTTACATAATTTTCAAGTTTGTGATATTTATTTTGACAAAGAAAAAACCGCTTGAAAAGCGGTCACCAAAAACGTTAAGTTTGGAACCGCGACTAAAAATTATTTAAAGATAAAAATGAATTTAGCATATTCAAACAAACTCGAACCTTTTTTTAAACAGTGAGTCCATTATATATTATTTTTAAAACATTGTCAACCCCTTGATAAATAAGGGTTAAATCAGTATTTTTTAAAACTAATTATTTATTTTTTAAATAATTAATTTTAAAAGAATCAACAAAGGATTCTACCAAAAAAGGTATGTCGGAAATTATTATTGATTCATCGTTATTAAAAAAACCAGCTATGCTCCAATTATTAGTACCCGTAATTAAAATTTTATCATCAATTATCATGGTGTGCTGATGCAAAAAAGAATTTAAAATATTTTGTCCCAATTCTTGCATTTCATATTGTCTTTTTTCATCCGTTATTACCTCAACATTATCATAAACCCCGACTTTAAAAATACTTTTAAAAACTGATCCGTTTTGATTAAGATTTGACTCATCAGTAATCATTGTTATTTTTTTGTCTTTTGGTATTAATAAAATTTCTTTAGCCAAACCTCTATCAGTCCAAAGCCAAATCATTATTCTAATTTTTTCTTGAGTGTTTTTTGCTAATTCAATCATTCTATTTTTAGCATTATTATATTTATCTCCTGGTGAAAACCAAATTTCTATAAAGCCGTTTTTATACTTAATACGCGCAGCAAATGGGTTAACATTTTCAATTGTTTTTCTAGCTCCGTGAATGCCAGAATTTATTCTGTCAAATTCTTCGCCAAAAATTCTAACAAAATTTTCATCATTAGTTTTAATTAAAAAACTAGGATCATATTTTTCTTGCAAATGGGTAAAATTATAGGAACCAAAAAACAATGTTCGACTTTCAAGTTGACGATCAATAATAATAAACTTATGGTGCATTAAATATGATCTATTATTTTTCCAAAAAGAATAGGTTATATCTTTCCTGGTAATAAAATTTTCTATATCAGCAAAAAAAACATCATGAATATCCTTTCCCTTGCTGCAAACCAAAACAACTATTTCAACTCCTCTATCAGCCGCTTTTTTCAGGGCTTCCTTAATATTAGAATCGTTCATCGCGTAAACGGCTATTTCAATAGTATTAGTGGCGGAATTAATTGATTTTATAACTTCATCAGAAAAAATATTTTCACCCAGCTTGTCATTAAAATAAACATCAGCCTTAAAATCATAATCAACAGTCAACTCTTCTCTTGGGGCTATCGGAGTTATTTCTTTTAAATTTTTATTGTCAGAAAAAAAATAAAACAAAGAAAGAAAAAACAAAAAAAGAATTAAGAACAAACTAAAAAAAATTATAATTAAATTCCTTGTATTATTTTTATTTTTTTTCTCTAATTTCTTTTGATTGGATTTCATATTTTTTATAATAACTTAAAATTTGATTATCGTTTTTAGAAAAAACAATTATGCTTGTTTTATTTAATTCATCGCTGATTAAGCGCAACATTTTATTAATGGGTTCATAGTTTAGATCCAGCCATAAATTATCAATAACTATAACATCCGGCTTAACAATTAAACAATGAGCACAATGAGCCGCAAAAGATTTTACAAAATTATTAAAAACAAATTCTAATTTTATATTATAGTTAGCATCCTGGCTTAAATTTTGAGCTATCAGATCAAATTTTTGAATCTTTTTTATATTTTTTTCAACTTCCTCCATCGAAATCATCTCCTTGTCTTTTCCCGAAACAAATTCCAATAAAGTTCGCACAGATTTAAATAGTGGATCAAAATAATAGGGACGAGGCCGACAACCAGACCAAAAAGAATAATTGAATTTCTGACCATCAATTTTTACTTTCCAGCTCAGAGGATTGCAAACCTTTAAACCAGAAAAAGCTAAGGCTAAAGATGTTTTTCCGGATAAATTTTCACCTGTAAATAAATATCTATTTCCGCTTTTAAAAACAAAAGACAAGCGACGATAGTACGCACCTTCTAAAAACAATTTCGTCTTTCTATTGTGAAAGCTTATTTCGTTTCTAACTATTGGCGCCATTTTTGTTAACGAAATTCTTTTTGGCAAAACTGATAGCACTATTCCTAGTTTAGCTGGGTAAGTATAAAGACCAATAGTTGAAGCCTCATAAAGAGCTCGGGAAATATAGATAATAAAAAATATAAGAAATAGATAGTTGAAATTATGTTTAGCAAAATAAGAATTCAAAAATCCTTCATTAAAATTTACAAAAAAATAAATAATTATTACTAATAAAAAAATAAACTTTCCAGCCAAACGAAACCACAAATCGCGACGAATTCTGAAATAAGAATCAAAATCTACCAAGCGATCAAATTTTTTAATAAAATAACCCTCTTGAAAAAATCTTTTTAAAAAAGATTTATCAGAAAAATTGAAACTGATATGTTTTAATATTTGAGAATAAAAAGTAACCTCTCTGGATATATAATATCTGGAAATAAAATAAGAAAACAAAATTATAATCAAAGAAAGTACCACAAAAAATAAAGAAGACCACAATAAACTTAAATCAATCAAATGGGCAATAAAAACAAAACAGGCAAAATAAAAAAACCAACGGATAACTGCAAAAAAAACTTTAGTAACAAAAGAGGAAAGCAGGGGCAAATGATAAGATATTTTGGCTATTAAATTAGATTGAGACTCTCCGTTTATAGAAGCCTCCCCTCTGTTTAAATAAAAAGAAACTATTCTTTTTCTAACCTCGTTGCTAAGATAAACTGATAAAGTTTTTTCCTTTTTTATTGAAAAATATGAAAACAATAGAAAAAGAACGGAAAAAACAATAAACAACAACAAGAGGCTATTATTCGTTGTTTCAAAATTTAATTTATTGCGACTAATTAATAGCAACAACAACTCTACAATTGTCTGACAAACAATTAGGGTTAAAGCCAAAAAAAATAAAACCCTATTTTTTTTATAAAATTTTTTAAAAAAAGAAATGTAAAAACCCAAACCTCTTTCTTGATCAATCGGCAAGGCATTGTTTCTTATTTTTTTTAATTCTGAAATATTTTTATTTTCGATCATAATGAAATTTTAAGTAAAATTTATACAAGGAAATTATTTTGATCTGGCTTTCGGATAATTTATCAACAAGCAATCTTCTATTTCTGGAATTATATTTGCCAAACAAAAATTCAGTTAGAACTTTAAAAAACGATTCGGACAAAAGTTTTATTTGATCAGAGTCATTTATTTGTGGTTTGCTTTTTATAATACCTTTAAAAACATTATTAAAATTTTTTTGAGGATTCTTCATTATTTTTCTCAAAATAGTCATCTTATAATTTTGACTATAATTTTTGTAAATCAAAATCGATTGCCAACTTTTTATTATTTTTTTGACAAAATTATCTGGCAAGGATATTTTACCCGCCAAAAAATTATAACCTAAATAAGAAAATTTTTCTTTAGCTTGACCGAAAAATATTTTATCTAAATTTATTTTGAGTTTCAAATTCGAAACATCATTTAAAAATTCTTCTTTATTTTTTTCTAATTTTTCCTTGTCTGGATCAAGCATTATCAAATCATCACCTACTCGTAAATAAAATTGGGCACGAGAAGAAAATTTCTTATCGATATCGTTTAAATAAAAATTGGTTAAAAGACCAAAAATCGGACAACCAATGACTAGCCCCCTATTTGGTTTTAAAAATTCACCTTGATAGTAAAAACTATTATTAACAAAAACAGATAATAATTTTAAAACGGAATCATCTTTAATAAATTCTGACAACTTCTCCATCATTAATGTCCGATCGATTTCACCAGAAAAATTACTTAAATCAGCCGTAAAGACATAATCGGTATTGAAAAATTTACGATATCTTTTGGCCATTAAATAAGCTGCGTTATAAGGTGATTTTCCTGGACGATAAGAAAAAAGGCGAGACGAAAACTCTTTTTCAAATTCGCCCAAAAGAACTCGATAAATTGCCTGGGATTTAACTCTCTCCTTAATATTGTAAATAAATATCTCTCTATTTTTTTCTGGATTATGTTTTTTAGGAATATAAATATTAAGGGCCGGATCAATTTCTTTAAATTCTCTCATTTCTTTTTTAATTTGCCTAATTAAATTAAAAACAAACAAATTAAAAAAATTTAAATTTAAACCGTCCAAGCCCCTGTACCTATTTTCTTTGTTTTCCAAATGAAAATAATCAAAAACCTCTTGATAGGCTTCCCTAATATTCTTAGAAGATGTTATTTTTTTAAACATTTTAAACAAAAAACTGCTCTTAAGATTTTTAACAGTTATATCTGTTAAAAATTAATAATATAATATTCATTGAGAAGTGGCGGATGAGACCCAGTGATGGCAGGGTAGCGGTAAAAACCAGCTCTAAATTATCTTGGCATTATCAAGAATGGAAAAAAACAGGCTGATTTTAATGCCCTTTTTAAAAAAGGTTTTAAGAGCAGTCAACAAATGTAAAGGTAGCAGAAAAAATCGTTTCAGGATCTTCGACGGATTACCATCAAAGATTATTTAAGTATTTCATTGAGAAGTAGTGTAAAAGCGAAATTTAAGGAGTGATCCTTAATTACCGATAAAATTTTTGTATCTCTTATCGATTTTGATACCCATAACAATGGTTTTGAAACGATTTTAAACTGCTACTTAAATTATATACCAAATGAACAAAAAGTCAAAAAAATAATAATTATTTTAACTAAATTTTATAACACAAAATTATAATGGATATATGAAAAAAAATAAAAAAATAATTTTCTGGCTATTTTTTTTGTTAATAATTTTTATTGTTTTTTTGAATTATTATTTAAAAATTAGAAATAATAAAAATTTAAATATTTTCTTTCTGGATTCAGGCCAGGCTGATACAATATTAATAAAAACACCAGAAGAACAAAATATTATTATTGATTTAGGCAGTAAAGATGGACTTAAAGGTGTTGGTCAGCAAATTTTTTGGTGGGACAGAAAAATAGACATATTAATAATAACCCATCCTCACGATGATCATATCTTGGCCATTCCTCAATTAATAGATAAATATAAAATAAATAAAATAATATTTACTGGGATAATATACGATTCACCAATCTATGAAGAAATAATTAAAAAAGCGCAAGATAAAAAAATAAAATTATTAATTCCGCAAATCAATCAAAAAATATTATTGGGAAAGAGTTGCGAGTTGGATTTTTTATATCCATTAGAAAGTTTAAAAGATAAAAAAATAGAAAATATTAACAATTCTTCCATTGTTAATAGATTGAAATATAAAAACAATTATTTTTTATTCATGGGTGATTCTGAAATTGACATTGAAGAAAAATTATTAGAAAAAAATTATGAATTAAAAAGTGATGTTTTAAAAGTTAGCCACCATGGCTCCATTAGTTCTAGTCATCAAGAATTTATAAAAAAAATAAACCCGAAAATTTCAATCATCATGGTTGGTCAAAATAATAAATTCAACCATCCAAGTTTAAGAACATTAAATAAATTACAAAAAATCGGCTCTTTGATTTTTAGAACCGATTTAAACGGAGATATAAATATAACAAGTGATGGTCAATTGATAAAATATAAACTATCCAGCGAATAATTTATTGGCTAATAAATTTTTAGCTGTTTCCATACTAATCATTCCTCTGTTAGTAAGATCTTTAATGCTTCTTTCAAAGCTAATCATACCTTCGCTAGAATGAGTTTCAATAACACTTCTTATTTGGGCTATTTTTTGTTCCCTAATAAGATTGGAAACAGCTGAATTATTCAACAAGACTTCTCTCACCGCTACTCGACCGCCATTAACACCAGGAACGAGTATTTGAGAGATTACTGCTGATAAAATCAAGGATAACTGTGATTTTATTTGATTTTGCTGATGAGGTGGAAAAATATCAATAATACGATCAATAGTTTGAGAAGCATTGCAAGTATGCAAAGTAGCTAAAACTAAATGTCCAGTTTCAGCCAAGGTTATAGCCGTAGAAATAGTTTCTAAATCGCGCATTTCCCCAACCATAATAACATTAGGATCTTGTCTTAAAACATGTCTTAGGCCACTAGCAAAATCGGGCATATCGGTTCCTAATTGTCTTTGGCTAATTATGCTTTTTTTAGGTTTAAATATAAATTCGATTGGATCTTCAAAGGTGACAATATTACAACTACGAAAATTATTTATATGATCGATCATGGCCGCCAAAGAAGTTGATTTTCCAGAACCAGTTGGACCAGTTATCAAAATTAATCCCTGAGTTAATCCTAGGAGACCATAAACTTGTTTGGGCATATCCAACATTTCCATCGATGGCATAACCTCATCAATAATTCTAGCTGTCATTTTGATATTGCCCTTCTCAAAAGATAAGTTAGATCTAAATCTATAATTTTCAAATTGATAAGAAAAATCTAAATCCTTTTTTCTATTTAAGCGATCAATTTGTTTTTTACTTAAAATATGTTTAATCGCCTTAATCATTTCTTTGTTAGTAACCAAGCTTAAGTCATAAGGCTCTAGAGACGGAGTAAAAGATGAAATATTTTTGGAAATTTCGCTACTAATTAATTCATCATCTTCTGACAAAACAAACCTCTCAACCGAATTTCCCGTATCTTCATAAGACCCTAAAATATTTTTTTGGTTAGAATTGTTTTCTGAGAGTAAATCTTGTTCTTTGCCAATGTTATTATCAAAAGAATTATCAATCATGTCCAAGTCTGGCATTGATTGAAATTTGTCGATTGAAATTAAATTACCATCTATTCTTAGTATTGGCCTTAAACCAGAAACTAAGTGAATATCAGAGGCTTTTTGTTCGACGGCAATCTTAAAAATTTGATTAATATCCATATAATTTATTACCAATTTTTTAACTTTAAACCTTTAATAGCTGCATCAACTTGAGCTTCCTGTTTGGAGCCACCAATTCCAACTGAAACTAGCTCATCGTCTAAAAACAAACCGACTGTAAATTTTTTGTCATGATCCGGACCTTCTTCTTTTAAAACTTTATAAACTGGTGTTATGCCGGTTTTTTCTTGAGATGATTCTTGAAATTTCGACTTAGGATCTAAATAAGATTTATTTTCTATAATATCATTTAAGTTAACAATTATTTTTTCAAGAATAAATTTTTTAGCTGGTTCTATTCCCTGATCAAGATAAATGGCACCGATCAAAGCTTCAATAGCATTGGCCAATATATATTGACGAGCCTTAGAATTTTTATCTTTAGCCTCACCTCTGGAAAGTAAAATATGTCCTTCAATATCCAAACCATCAGCCACTTGATAAAGCATTTTAGAATT
Organism: bacterium; assembly: GCA_035400585.1. Classification (GTDB taxonomy): domain Bacteria; phylum Patescibacteriota; class Patescibacteriia; order Patescibacteriales; family UBA12465. The sequence continues at coordinate 400,613 of DAOMZR010000001.1, forward strand.
AACTAAACTAGCTCGCCAATTAGTTAGATCTCCTTCTGGGTTGTTAGGAAAATTAACAAACAAATACTCAGTAATAACAATTTCCAAAACAGCATCTCCCAAAAATTCCAAACGCTCATTATGACCAAACGGAAAATTATGATTTTCGTTTAAATAAGATCTGTGGGTTAAAGCTTGTTGTAAAAGATCTTGATTTTTAAAATAAAAACCAATCTTTTTTTCTAAATTCTTAAAACTAGACATAAACAAATAAAATAGACTTGTTGCTTAATAATTTTTCTAAATTTAAAAAATTATCAAGTAAAAGGTCTAATTAAATTATTTTTTATTACTTTATTTTTTATTCTTTTTCTTCAACTATTTCTTCTTTTTCTTTGTCCTTTTTTTCCTGATCTTTTGTTTTCTTTCTGTCCTCTGATATTTTTTCTCTTTTATTTTTTTCATCCTCGGGCATATCGGCATAAACTGAGCCTAGCACTCCATTAATAAATTTTCCAGAAGCTTCTCCGCCGAAATTTTTGGCTACCTCGATTGCTTCATTTATGGCCACTTTTGGTGGAACCTCAGTAGCAACAGCTAATTCATAAATTCCTAAACGCAAAACATTGCGATCAACTGCATTTATTTGATCAATCGGCCATTCAGTTGCGTATTTTTTTATATATCCATCTATAAGTTCAATGTTTTTAATAACCCCCTGAGCCAAACTAATAGAAAATCCCTGATCGTCAAAATCAGGAGCAAAATCAGAAAAATCTCGATTAATTATTTCTGCAATATCAAAAGTTTTACCATTAAAATCCCATTCAAATAAAGCTTGCATAGCTATTGTTCGCGATAAATGTCTATTAGCCATAAAAAATTAATATAAATAAAAATAAAGCATAAGATGCTTTATTTCTTGGTTTTATTTTTAATCTTTAAAACAGTTTTGCCGTTGTAATTTCCACAAAAAGAACAGGCTGTATGTGGTTTAATAGCTTGTCCACATTTTGAACAAGTTGCCAAAGTTTGCTTTTTCAAAGAATGATGAGATCTTTGTTGCCTGGTTGCAGAACTTGTTTTTCTCTTCTTTGGTACTGACATAATATTATTTGATAAATTTTTAAATTAAATCTGGATTCATATTATATTTTATAATATATTTTGTCAAATTTAAAACTATCTAACCGGCCTTAAAAGCTTGTTACTAGCAAAAACAACAACTTCGCCATTATAAGTGAAAAATTTGCCAGTTGTAGCAGTAGGGCTAAAGGTATAAAGGACATCACCATCAATGTTATAAATTCCACCGCTGCCTACAGCATGAAGTTCGTTATCAACAATAGCAATTTGACGAATGCCACTGGGAACATTCGATAAGTCCCAGGTATCGTTTTGATTATTATATTTATAAATACGATTATAGTGAGTACAATATAGATCATTATTGAAACTATTAATAAATCTATGTTGAGAACCTATAACTTGGGCAACCGGAGTAAAAATTGATGTTACATCATTCTCTCTGTATCTTATTCCATAACCAGGCAACCATAAACGATTATCAACAACATTGTCATCCAGATAGGAGAGATTAACATAAGTATCCGAGGTAAACAATTGAGCTAGGGTATCAACATTATATATTTTACCAATGTAAGCAAAAATAATATTTCCGTTCCAACTAATAACTGAGTGTCCAAAACGATTATCGGTGCCAGTCTGAATAGTATTTATTTCCCAAGTATTTAAATCTATTTCGGAAATTTTAGTATCTCCTGAAGTAAATAATCTACCTCCTACATATACCAAAGTATGACCAGACGAACCAATGCCACCAACCGCCCCCAATCTAAGATCGGTAGCGTGAAGAAGACTATATTGTCCGTTGCTATACTTCCAAAGTTGTTTATCGGTATCAATAAAAATTAAATCATTTCCAATCGGAACAACATCGACAACGTTTTTCTCAAATTCAAAAAAAACTTCATAATAACTGTAATCTGGAAGAACTGGATTATCGGGCGATAAATAAGACTCACAACTATTAGCAACTATGCCACCAGGGGTTAAACATTTTGGACCTTCGGGCAAATTAGAGATTACTTCTCCGGTACAAAAAGATAACGTATAGGTAGATCCATCGACTCCTGGGGAATATTGATAAGTGTTGGAAGAATTGAGACATTCACCATCAGCCGGAGTTGGAGCGGCAGGAATATTATACATATAAAGTTCACCAGAATTAGAGCCTATAGAACCAGAACTCCACTCTCCATCGGTTGGATATCTACCATTTTCGTTAAAAAATAATTCTAAAGCGGTTTGAAGTTGTTTAACATCAGCAACTCGCTTAGAATCTCTAGCCCTAGAACGAGCTTGTTGCAAAGCAACAACAGCTAGCGTGGCCAGTATTCCAATAATAGCGATAACTACCAAGAGTTCAATTAAAGTAAAGGCTTTTTTGTTAACCCTAACCATAAAATTATATTTTAATTATAGCCTATCTATATAAAAAACAGTATTTTAAATACTGTTTTTTTCTCCAACAATTTTTTCAAACTCTTCTTTTTCAATCGTTTCTTTTTCCATCAAAACTTTCACTATTTTTTCCAAATAATCTTTTTTATCAGACAAAATTTTTTCAGCTTTCTTTTTGGAAGATTCTATAAAGTTAGACATTTCTTCATCTATAACCTCGGCTATCTTTTCACTATAATCGCGCTGTTCATGTATTTCTCTACCCAAAAAAATCATTTCTTCTTTTTCACCAAAAGTTCTAGGTCCGAGCTTTTCGCTCATTCCATAATCAGTGATAAGTCTTCTGGCTATACTGGTTGCTCTTCTTAAATCAGACGTAGCTCCAGTTGTGACTTCGCCAAAAATTTTTTTCTCAGTAATGTGACCGGCCAATAGGACAGCTATTTCGTCTAAGAAATAATTTTTAGAATATAATCTTTTGTCATTGGTTGGTAATTTTAAAGTATAGCCACCAGCTTGACCACGAGCAATGATTGAAATTTTATGAACTGGATCGGCATTCGGCAAAAAATGAGCCACTAAAGCATGCCCAGCTTCGTGATAAGCAGTTACTTCTTTTTCATGATCAGTTATAACTCTACTTTTTCTTTCCGGTCCCATTAAAACTTTTTCGATGGCTTCAAACAAATCTTTAATATCAATAATTTTTTTATCTTGTCTGGCGGCCAAAATAGCAGCTTCGTTCAAAACGTTAGCTAAATCAGCTCCGCTAAAACCTGGGGTTCTTTCAGCAATTTTTTTAATTTCAATTTCTTTAGACAGTGGTTTTTTTCTAGCATGAACTTCTAAAATTTCTTCTCTATCTTTTAAATCAGGGAGGTCAATCACAACTTGACGATCAAAGCGTCCCGGACGAAGAAGTGCTGGATCTAAAACATCTGGCCGATTAGTTGCGGCAATGACAATAATATTAACAGTTGGATCAAACCCATCCATCTCAACTAGTATTTGATTTAAAGTTTGCTCTCTTTCATCGTGCGATCCGCCAAGTCCTGCTCCACGACGACGACCAACAGCGTCAATTTCATCTATGAAAACTATACAAGGCGAATTCTTTTTAGCTTTTTGAAATAAAGATCTGACACGAGAAGCTCCAACTCCAACAAACATTTCCACAAACTCTGAACCAGATATACTATAGAAAGGAACATTAGCTTCGCCAGCCACAGCTTTGGCCATTAAAGTTTTTCCTGTTCCTGGACTGCCCAAAAGCAAAACTCCCTTAGGAATTTTTGCTCCTAACTCGTGAAACTTTTTAGGAAATCTTAAAAAATCTACTATCTCTGCTAATTCCTGTTTTGCTTCTTTAGCACCAGCAACATCTTTGAATGTAGTTTTATTTTTTTGATTGTTATCAAATTCTCTGGCCTGAGATTGTCCAAACATCATAGCTTTAGAATTGGCACCTGAAACGCCCCTCATCATAAAAAACATAAAAGCTGCTACTAAAACAAATGGGATTAAAAATGGCAAAATAGACATCAGCAAAACATTAAAGCCATCCTTCTCCATTACTTTAATTTCAATTTTGGATGTCTTTTCTGGTAAAACTGAGAAATTATTAAACAATTCCGAAAGAGATTCTCCCTCCTCTTTTTTAACAATTTTTTTCTCATCTGAATTTAAAACAACATTTAATTCATTGCCACTAACTGAAATTTCTTTAATCTGTTCATCGTTTACCAAAGAAATAAAACTATTTATGCCAATAACTTCTGGCTTACTGACACCTTCGGAAAAAATACTAAACAAACTAGCAATTACTAAAAAAATAAATAAAAACACTAAACTATTTTTCATTAAAGATTTCATAATTATCAAAATAAATTTTTTAAAACAAAAATTTCCGAAATATCGGTTTCAAATTTATTATATATTATTTTAAGCTAATTGTCCAAAAACAAAAAACGGGCATCAAGCCCGTTTTTTATCAAATCTATCTTATTTCTTTTCTTTTTTAGTAGTTTTTTTCTCTTTAACCTCTTCTTTTTCAGTTTCACTTTCAATTTCTTCTTTTTTCTTTTTTGCCTTTTTACCATCAACTAATTTTAAACCTAAACGATGATCGCTAGCAGAGATGGAAATTATTTCGAATTCTTTTTCTTCGCCAGCTTTGAAAATATCGTTAACTTTATCTTTTGGATTTATTCCTAGTTGAGTAATGTGAGCTAGACCATGAATTTCATCATCTAATTTAACGAATAGTCCGAAAGGATTTACCTTTAAAATAGTTCCTTTAACAACTTGAGCAACCTTATATTTTTCAACTGCTTTTTTCCATGGATCTTCAACTATTTTTTTAGCACTTAAGAAAATCTTATTGTTGTCTAGGTTAACTATTTCAGCTCTGATATCGTCACCAACTTTATACATTTTATCCAAAGAATCAATTCTTTGCCAAGCTAACTCTGAAATATGAATCAAGCCTTCCATTCCCTCACCAAAACTAATAAACACACCAAAATTAGTAACAGCTGAGATCTTACCATCAACCACCATTCCGACTTTGTATTTATCAATAATATGTTTTTGTTTTTTATTCCAAACGTCTTTTTCGCTGAATATTATCTTATCTGATTCTTCTCCTAGATTGATGACGTTAACCTCTATTTCGTTGCCAACAAAAGATTTTAATTTTTCTAATATTTTTTGTTTATCTCCACCACTAACACGAGGATAATTCTCTGGAGATAATTGTGAAACCGGCAAGAAACCAGTTATTTGATTGTGTTTAACCAAAAGACCACCCTTGTTAGCATCTAAAACTTTAACTTTAATAACTTCTCTGTCCTTGAAAGCTTGTTCCAACTTAGCCCAAGCTTTTTCTTGACCAGCTTGTCTAAATGATAATTCCAATTCTCCATTTTCATTTTCTTCGTCAATAACAGTGGCTTCAATTTCGTTGCCCGGTTTTAAATTGTCAAAATCATCAGCATCAAAATAAAGCTCTGGTCCACGAACAACACCAACGAAAATACCGTCGATATCTATTCTAACTTCTGATTTAGAAGCTGAAATTATTTTTCCAATAACGGTGTCTCCAACTTTAGGAATTTTAATTTCATCCTTCTCTAACAAACTAGCTAAAATGCTATTGTTGTTATCCATATAAAAGTTTCTTTTTATCTATTTTAAAAAGGTTATTAAAATAAAAAAAGATTAACTTAGCCCCAAACACTGACATAGTCAGCTTGCAAGCTCCCTGGGCGCTAAAACCAAGGAATTTATAAAAAGCGCTAAATTCTATTTTTAATATCTTTATATTACTTGATTATTTTAAAAAAAGCAATACTTGTTGTTAAAAACAAAAAAGCCCGAAGAAATCGGGCTTTAAAATGTAATATTTAAAAACTAAAAAATTAAAATAAATTTTATTGAGAAAAACCAACTAGTCTAATCGCTCTAACTTTGTGGGAATTGATTTTTAAATCGGTTGGTGCTGGTATAGCATTTGCTTCTTTTACAAAAAAATTTAAAACTTTGTTTTTATAGGACATTGGCGGTTCTACGTAGAAAATATTAGCCCCGTTAGCAGGATCTATTGGATCTTCGGTTGATGTCCAATAGTACCCAGATAAACCAGCCCCTTGCAAATTGCTAGACATAATATTAATTAACTCACTATATGATGGTAAAAACCAATCATCGTAGCCACCGCCCCTATAATCACTAGCTAACTTAGCGGCCCCACTAGAACCAACGCAGCTTGGATCATAACTCAAAATATCATTTGTGCTATCAATACCACAATATCCAGAATAATTAAAAGTATCAGTAGTTTCAACACCTGCACAACCCCAAGAAGTTCCAGAGCTTTGATCCTCTTCAGCTACAACTAAGGCAAAATCTTGCCAATTATTAGTCGGGCAAGTTATAGGATAGCCAGAAGTGTCTCTATAAATAACAATACCACCGCCACAACTATCTCCCACCACTGAATCAATTGTACACTCTGGCTCTGTTGCTGGTTGAGATGGCGCCCCGCTAGAAGAAAGTATTATTCCGCCTGGAGTTAAATATTTTGCACCATCTGGCAAGTCAGCTACTTGTTTGCCAGTACAAAAATCTACAGTATAAGTATCACCATTTACCGAAGGCGTGTAGGTGTAAGTGTTGGAAGCCGACGTACAATCACCATCAGCTGGAGATGGGGCAGCTGGAATGTTATACATAAAAATTTCTCCACTAGAATCAGAAACAATCTGACCAGAGCTCCACTCGCCCTGAGTTGGATAACGACCATTTTCACTAAAAAACAATTCTAAAGCAGTTTGGAGTTGTTTCATGTCAGCCATTCTCTTGCTATCACGAGCACGAGAACGAGCTTGTTGCAAGGCAACTACCGCTAAAGTGGCGAGTATTCCAATGATGGCAATAACCACCAAAAGTTCGATCAAAGTAAAGGCTTTTTTCCTCATATTTTTTTAAATAAAAATAAAAATAAAAAATATTACTATTTAAATAAATTTATCATTTTTTTATATTTTTGTAAACATTTAAAAAATAAAGTAAAAAAATTAACCTTAAATTTTCAAGTTCTTTTTAATTTCCAGTTCTTTGATTCCATCTCCAATAACAGCTAAATTTAAAGATTTGTTAACAAATAAATTATTAGCCACTCTTCTAATGTCCTGGCTAGAAACTTTTTTAATTTTTTTCAAAGCCTCGTCGGGTGACAAAAATTTCTTAGAAAAAGGAAATTGATGACCATACCAACTAGTAAAATCATCTGTTCCCTCCATGTTAACAATCAGTTTGCCGGCAAATAAATCTTTGGCTTTTTGTAACTCCTCTTTACCGACCAATTCTTTTTTTAATTTTTTGTATTCATTTAAAATAACCCTAACTGATTCATTTAACTTATCTTTTGGTATCCCAGCTTGAACGCTAACGTAACCACAATCAGAATAAAGTTCAACATTACTACGAACATAATAGGCCAAACCACGACGCTCTCGAAGCTCGATAAACAACCTAGAACTCATTGATCCACCGAGAATAATAGACAAAAGTTTTAAAACTTTTTCATCTTTATGATTTGAAGGAAAAGCTCTAAAACCAAGGGACAAGGTTATTTGATCTGTTTTTTTATTTTTAATTTTTACACTGGGGATTTTTTGAGTTTCTACAACTTTAATTTTGTTTTTATATTTATTTTTCCTAAATTCACCAAACTTTTTCTCTAACTCTTTTTTAATTTTGTCATCAGAAAAATCGCCAGCCACAAAAACAGCTGATCCATTAGCGCCATACTGACTATCATAATAATCTAAAAAATCTTGACGATTCAAATTTAAAATATTTTCTTTGAAACCAATTGTATCCCAACCAGCTGGCGTGTCTCCATAAAGACAAGACTCAAAAACATCTTCAATATACATCAAGGGATTGTCTTCATACATATTCAACTCTTCAATAATAACACCTCTCTCTCTGTCAATTTCTGCTTGTTCAAATTTTGAATTAATGAGCATATCACTCAACACATCCAGAGCTACATTAAATTTAGCTTTCTGAGATTTGATATAATAACCAGTATATTCTTTGCCAGTAAAAGCATTAAACTCGGCTCCAATTGAATCAAGTTCGCCCGAAAGATCACGAGTTGTTGGTCTGTTTTTTGTTCCCTTAAAAAACATATGTTCTAAAAAATGAGACAAACCGGAATTCTGACGATTTTCATATTTAGATCCAGTTTTAAACATAACCAAAACTGTGGCTGACTTAGCGCGAGGAATATTAACCAAAAAGGTCGGCATTCCATTACTTAAAATAATTTTTTTAACATTCATAAGATTAATTTTTTTAAAAACAAAAAAACGGTTTAAATAAAATTTATTTAATTATAATTCATTTTAATTATATCAAATATATGTTATAATTGGAATAATTAAAATTAATAAAATTCTATGAAGTATAAAATGAAGGATAATAATATAATTATCAATCGTAACAAAAAATACAACATAGTTGCTATCAGAGACAGAATAGAAGATGAAAAGCCCAGGGAAAAAATGATAAAAATGAGCCCCGAAACCCTATCTTCGGCTGAACTATTAGCTGTAATTTTAAATTCCGGAACCAAAAAGGAAGAAGTGTTAAGCATGGCCGACAGAATATTAAAAGAGTACGGAAAAAATTCAATAATCAATGAAAAAAATCCAAAAAATATAGAAAAACAATTCGGATTGCCACTAGTTAAATCCTGCCAAATAGTAGCTTGCTTTGAATTGGGGCGCCGTTTTTTTAATGAAAATAAAATTGGAACAATTACAATCAGAAACGCCAAGCAAGCCTTCGAACATCTTAAAGATATGGGCAATTTAAATAAAGAGCATTTCAAGGGTCTTTATTTAAATAGTCGTTATAAACTGGTACATAGCGAAACAATTTCCATCGGAACTTTAGATGCTAGCATAATACATCCTCGAGAAGTTTTTAAACCAGCCTTAGAATATTCAGCCAGTGCAGTTATAATTGCCCACAATCATCCTTCTGGTGTTTTAAAGCCAAGCAAAGAAGATCTAGAAATAAACACCAAACTTAAAGAGGCGGGAGAAATACTGGGAATTGAAATTCTTGATCATCTAATAATTTCTAAAAATAAATTTATAAGCCTATCTTAATGAATGATAAAAATTATAAAATTGAAAATCATAATTTAATAATTAAGGATCAAAAAAGTACCAGACAACATATAAAACAAAATGACTACTTCGGAACAACAGCTACAATATTAAATTTGCTTAGCCAAAATAAATTTATAAACGATAACTCTGAAATTAGAAAAATTTTAAAAAAAATCAGTAAAGAATTTGCCTATTTACAAAAAAATTATGAGATAAAAAAAAGACCCTGATTTTATTCAGGGTTATTTTTTTAAAAACATTAACATTGTTAATGCTGATAAATCTGAGCTTCAAATTTATCAACGAAAGAAACTAAGGAATCAAAAAGTTTTTCTGGATTAACTTTTGACGGTTTTGTAGCTGGACTTTTTCTACTGCCACGACAAATAAGTCTTTTGCCAGGATCAATAAACCAATTATTTTCTCCTTCACCGAATTTCTCGCCAGCTTCTTCAACAATCTTACGAACAACACTGACAAGTTCATCGGATTTCAAACGAGAATCACCCACAACCACACCTAAATCATTACCATCGATATAAACCACCACCTTTTTTCCTTGATTGAAGAGCAAACCACTAGGAACATGGCTGTTCTTAACCAGGGCAACCTTGGTGTTTGGGTCCACACACTTCAAATTTTCTTTAATTTCTCTTGATTTAGAAATCAGGTTAAAATGATTTTCTAAATTCTCAAAAAACTTAATGAAAATTTGATAATCGTCGTTACTAACATTAGTGTGATAACCCATAAAAACCTTTAATAAACCACGAAGATCAACTAAATCATTTTTTTCTGCTTCAGGAAATTTTAAATTTTTTAGAGATCCAATACCTTCGGAATCGTGTTTATCGACAAAAGTAGTTAAGGAAACAACAGCTCTTCTTATTTCCTTATCAACACTTTCCAAATTATGGTCCAAGAGGCTCATTAAACAAGACCTAGTTCGATTGTATTTAAATTCCCCTTTAATCCCTTTGCCACCGGCATAAATATCCAAAGCAAAATCTCCTTCTTCTATTTCCTGCCCATCCCAGTTAGCTGGTTTAAAAATGATTTCAACTTCTTCTGGTTTTTTCTTTAAAATAAATTTTAAAAAAAACCAAACAGAACATGCTGCATCCATATCGATACTAACATGAGTGAAAATCCTTGTTTTTTTCATTTTATATATATTTATTTGTTTTTTTTCAAAGTACAAAATTGGCTGACAAAATCTGGACAGCCTAGACTAACCGCTGATAATATCATATTTACAAAAAAAAGTCAATAGAGGAACAAAAATATAAGCAAAAAAGTAATGTTAACATAATTAGCCAAATTATTTTAAAAATGTTAGAATGAAAGAACAAATCAATAAAATCAAACAATTATGGCCGAAAAACTAATAATAATAGATGGCAATGCCTTGGTTCATCGTAGCTTCCACGCCCTACCAACTACGCTAAAAACCAAAGACGGAACGATTACTAATGCCGCCTATGGCTTTGCTTCTTTTTTAATTAAAGCTTTATCGGAAATAAAACCAAAATATGCCATTTTAACCATGGACAAAAAAGCTCCCACCTTTAGACATAAAATGTACCAAGAATATAAAGCCACCAGAGTAAAAGCTCCTCAAGAATTATATGACCAAATTCCAATGGCTAAAGAAATTGCTCAAGCTTTTAACATTCCTCTCTTTGAACTGGAAGGATTTGAAGCTGATGATTTAATAGGAACTATTAGCCAAAAAATAAATCAAGAGGAACCTAAAATAGAAATAATTATTATTACTGGCGACATGGACACTCTTCAATTAGTAAATAAAAAAACTAAAGTTTATTCAATGAGCAGGGGTTTATCGGAGTCAGTCTTGTATGATGAAAAAAAAATATTGGAAAAATATAATTTAGAACCAAAACAAATAATAGATTTTAAAGCCCTAAAAGGAGATCCCAGTGACAATATCCCTGGAGTTTCTGGTATTGGCGAAAAAACAGCTAAAGAATTATTAATGGAATTTAAAGATTTAAATTCCATTTATAAAAATATCAATAGCCCAAAAATAAAAGAGAAAACTAAAGAACTTTTAATAAAAAACAAAGAAATGGCTTATCTCAGTTATCAGTTAGCTACTATTGAAAAAAACGCCCCTCTAAAAATAAATTTAGAAGAAACAAAAATACATAATTTAGATAAAAATAAAATAAACAAAATTTTTAGCCAACTAGAATTTAAATCTCTTTTAAGTAGAATCTTGAATTTAGATTTTGTTAAATCAACTCAACAAAGCGAAGATAAATTTTCTCGAAACAAAAAAGAATTTAAATATGAATTAGTTGATACTGAAGAAAAATTTCAAAAATTTATCAAAAAGATAAAAGCAGTTAAAGAATTCTCCTTGGATACGGAAACTGATTCTATTGATCCTCTGCAAGCCAATCTATTGGGATTAAGTTTTTGTTTTCAAGAAAATGAAGCTTTCTTTTTAAACATCAGAACAGAACAAAAAAATAATTCTAAGAAAAACGAATCAACTCCCAGCTTATTTGCTGAAGAAAAAAAACTGAAAATAAATCAAGCAGAGTCTTGGTTGGAAGAATTGAAGACAATAATAGAAGACGAAAAAACAAAAAAAATTGGTCATAATATAAAATATGATTTACAAGTTCTTCTAAACTACGGAATAGAAATTAAGGGAGAATTATTTGACACAATGATTGCCTCTTATTTATTAAATCCAGAAAATAGACAACACAACTTAGATGCTTTAACATTTTCCGAGTTTAATTGGGAAAAAATAAGTTCCGAAGAATTGATTGGTCGCGGAAAAGAAAAAATTAAATTTGAAGAAGTTGAGATAGAAAAACTATCACTATACTCTTGTGAAGACGCTGATTTCACTTTCAAATTAAAAAATAAATTAAGCAAAAAGCTAAAAGCGAAAAAATTGGAAAAATTATTTTGCGAAATTGAAATGCCCTTGGTTAAAATACTGGCTGAAATGGAAAGAAATGGAATTATTCTCGATGACTCTTTTTTAAAAAAATTAGGTGGAGAAATAAAACTAGAAATTGAAAAAACAGAAAAATTAATTTGGCAAGAAGCTAAAACCAATTTCAATATAAACTCCCCCAAACAATTGAAAGAAATTTTATATAATAAGATGGGACTAGAATCAAAAGGAATTAAAAAAACCAAAACTGGATTTTCAACGGCCGCCGAAGAATTAGAAAAATTAAAAGATTTGAGTCCAATTATACCTCTTATCCAAAATTATCGAGAATTAAGCAAGCTAGATTCAACCTATATAGACTCTTTGCCAAAATTAAAAAACAAAAAAACCAATCGAATACATACTAGTTTTAATCAAACCATTACAGCCACTGGTAGATTATCTTCATCTGACCCCAATCTACAAAATATTCCTGTTAGAACCGAACTTGGACAAAAAATAAGACAATCCTTTGTAGCTGATAAAAACAAAAAATTATTAAGTGTTGATTATTCTCAAATAGAATTAAGAATAATGGCCCATCTATCTAAAGATAAAAAACTACTAGAGGCCTTCAAGGAAAATAAAGACATACATAGTTTTACCGCCGCCTCCATCAATAAAATACCCCTAGAAAAAGTTGACGAAAAATTAAGATACCAGGCTAAAGCCACAAACTTTGGTATAATGTATGGCCAAGGACCGCACGGACTAAGTCAAACCGCCGGCATAAATTATCAAGAGGCTAAAAGATTTATTGACGGATATTTTGAACTTTATTCTGGCGTAAAGAAATATATACAAAAAGAAATAAAAGAAGCTGAAAAAACTGAAATAGTTAAAACAATGTTTGACAGAATTAGACCCATACCAGAAATAAACTCCTCGGAAATAATGAAAAAAAAGGCAGCTGAAAGAATGGTTATAAACACACCAATCCAAGGTAGCGCAGCTGATATATTAAAATTAGCTATGATTAAAATTTATTCGGAAATAAAAAACGAAAATGATATTAAAATTTTACTTCAAGTTCATGATGAATTAATATTTGAAATAGAAGAAAATAAAATTGATTATTATTACCAAAAAATCAAAAATATAATGGAAAACATAGTAAAATTAGAAATTCCCCTAATTGCTGAAGGAAAAATTGGAAAAAATTGGGGAGAAATGAACAAAATAAAAAAGGCCTCTATTTAAGAAATAGAAGCCAACGAAATTAGCAAATTACTATTTTTGTTTCTATCTTCCAAATATTTTTTAGAAAACGAATAATCAAAATAACACCAAAATAAATTAGGAAGAATAAAAAAAAGATTGCCAGGGAATATATTGAACCGCAAAGAAATATGAGTGAGCAGACAAAGAGAACGGCTACAATTAAAAATCCATTTAAAATATTGCTTAAAGCCTCATATCTATCGGTTAATATATCCAAAAGAAGACCAGAAAAAATTAGCATCAGCCAAAAAGCCTGGTCCCACCAACGAGATATTGAATATTCCAAAAAAGAAAACTGCAGAAAATTTGGCAAATCCTCGTTACTCATAACCGGCACATAGCCCAATTTAGAAAGATACCAAAACCAAAAAAATAACGGCCAAAAAAGAACAAAAAAAGCACAGAAAAACTTAAAAAATTTAACTAAAAATCTACCAACCAAGTTTTTAAGTGACACAATTTTCTTTTCCAGATTAAGCAAAAAAACAAAAAACCTTCCGTTCCTCTTTTTGCTAATTTTACCCAGAATAAACAAAAGCAAAGGAACAACGATTATTGTCAGAATAGTTACCATAGCTGAATCCTCCTAGCTTTAATATTAATATTCTTATTTTTTTTCCATTTTCAAATAACTGATTTTACTATATACTAATAACAGAAAAAATCAATGGCAAACTAATATGCAAGAAACAATAAACACAAAAAAAGAAAAAATAGCCCTACTTGGTTTGGGTCTAGAAAACCAATCATTATTAAAATTTTTAGTTAAAAAATATCCCCAAACAGACATAACTATTTGTGATTTAAGAACAGAAAAACAGATTAAAGAAATATTAAAAAAAATTAAAATAAACAAAAAATTAAAATTTCAAACAGAAAAGAATTTTAACATTGAACTTGATAAATACTCTCTTCTTTTCAGGTCCCCTGGTTGGCCAATTTCTTGTCCCGGAATTCAATCTGCCTTAGAAAAAGGTAGTAAATTTTCTAGTCCCATGAACTTTTTCTTTTCTATCTGCCCCACCAAAAATATAATTGGAGTTTCTGGTAGCAAAGGAAAAGGAACAACATCTTCTTTGATTTTTGAAATAATAAAAAATAATAAGCAAAAATGTTTCTTAGGTGGCAACATTGGAATTGCGCCCTTGGAATTTGTAGATGAGATCAAAAAAAATGACTTTGTAGTTTTAGAACTTTCCAGTTTTCAATTAGAAGACCTAAATTATAGCCCAAAAATTTCAGTAATAACTAATATCTTCAAAGAACACCTCTCCCCCGCCGATCCTTTTAACCCCAATTTCCATCGTAATTTTAAATTTTATATTGACGCTAAAATGAATATAGCTGCTAGTCAAACAAAAAATGATTTTTTTATAATCAACAAAAAGATAGAAAAATTTGTTAAAAAATATAACATCAAAAGCAAAATAATCACTTTTAACAAATCCAGAACAAAAAGTTCATTGGTTGGTGATTTTAATCAAGAAAATATTGCTGCCGCCGAAACAGTTGCCAAAATATTAAAAATAAAAAAAACCATTATTCAAAATACCATACAAAAATTTACCAACCTAGAGCACAGACTACAATTTGTCAGAAATATACAAGGAGTTAATTATTACGATAACAGCTTTTCAACTACCCCTGAAAGTACAATTGCTGATTTAAAATCATTTAAAAAAAATATAATACTTTTGGCTGGCGGGTCTGACAAAGGAGCTAATTTTAAAAAATTAGCTGAAGAAATCAAAAAAAGAGTCAAACTAATAACATTTTTCCCTGGTCTGGGATCAGACAGAATAATAAAAGAATTAAACTCCATAAAATTTCCTAAAAACAAAATAAAATTGGTTCAAAGCATGAGAGAGGCTGTAATTACAGCCCAGAAAAACTCTACTAAAAACGATACCGTTCTTCTTTCAACGGCTTGTGCTAGTTTTGGTATTTTCAAAAACTATAAAGAGCGCGGGGATCTTTTTCAGGATGAAGTTAAAAAAATATGATTATTCTTTTATACGGAGAAAACGATTTTAAAATCCATCAAAAGGCCAAAGAATTGAAGGATAAATTTATCAGAGAAATAGATCCTAGTGGTCAAAATATTTGGAAAATTGATGGCGATAAAATGAAAATTGAAGATTTAAGCAATCAGCTTGGATCTTCTTCTCTTTTTGTTAACAAAAAAATGGTTATAATTTCTGATTTAATAAAAAACAAACAAAAAGATTTTTTAAAAAAATTTTTAGAATACATTAAAAAAAACAAATTAAGTGAATCGCCGGATATTTTTATATTTGTTGAAAAAAATATTAAAAACAAAAAAAACAAAGGTTTAGTAAAAACAAATAACGACAAAGATACACCATTAAATATGTCCGAAAAAGCTTTTTTTGAATTCTTGATTAAAGAAAAATATTCTCAAGAATTAAATAAATTTACCAACTCAGAATTAATAAGCTTTATTCAAAAAGAATTAGACAAATCTTCTTTAAAAATAGACAATCGTCTTGCTCAAACCATTATCAACTTAACGGCTGGTGATCCTTGGATTATTAAGAATGAAATCAAAAAATTAATTCATCTTAAATTGTCAGAAAAAGTTAACAAAAATATTAACCTAAAAGACATCGAAGATAACGTTTTCGAAAAAATACAAGAAGATATTTTTGCCTTCATTGACGCTATTAGTTCTAAAAATATAAAGCAATCTCTTGAAATATTAGAAAAACAATATCTAGCCGACCTAGAGCCAGACTATATAATGAACATGCTTGTCAGACAATTTAAAATACTACTTCAAATAAAAGAGGCCCTGGAATTAAACCTTAGCGCTCAAAAAATGGCTTCTTATTTAAAACTTCATCCCTTTATAATAAGCAAAGGTATCAATCAGGCAAAAAATTTTGACAAAATTTTTTTAAAAAAAACTATTAACAATCTACTTGATTTAGATAAAAAAAACCGAAGTGGTTTTTGTGATTTAAAATCACATATCAACTTATTAATAAATAAAATGTGAGGTCTTGCCTTTTATTTTTTTATTTGTTATATTCATAACAAATGGACTTTTGTCTATTATTGTTTTTGTTGAATTTATTCCGGGCAATTAGCTCAGCTGGCTAGAGCGCAACACTGATAATGTTGAGGTCGGAGGTTCAAGTCCTCCATTGCCCACAGTACAATATAATGAAGCGGGGTAGAGCAGTTGGCAGCTCGCCAGGCCCATAACCTGGAGGCCGTGGGTTCGAGTCCCACCCCCGCAACATAAGCCTCGGTAGCTCAGTGGTAGAGCAAAGGACTGAAAATCCTTGTGTCGTCAGTTCAATTCTGACCCGGGGCACGTTAATAAACCCTCGGGGTGTGGCCCAGTTGGCTAGGGCGTCTGGTTTGGGACCAGAAGATCGTGGGTTCAAGTCCCACCACCCCGACCAACTAGAACAATAAATTAATTTAATTTAAAAATATGCCAAATAAAAAAAATGCTAGGAAAGAATTAAGAAAAAGCACTAAAAGAAACAAACAAAACAATGAAGTCAAGGCAAAAACTAAAGACTTAATTAAAAAAACCAAAAAAGAAATTGAAGCTAAAAATGCTGAAGTTAAAAAAAATTTTAACCAAGTAGTAAAAGCAATTGATAAAATGGCCAAAAAGGGCTTGATTAAAAAAAATACAGCTGCTAGAAAAAAATCAAGATTACAGAAAAAAATTAACAAAATTTAATAAATTTTCTTTTAATTAACCTAATCTTGGTTCTTGGATGATTAAATCCATTTCTCGGATTAGGAATAAACAAATGTTAGAAAAAAAGGCAAAAGAAAAAATAATAAAAAAATTTCAAACTCACGCCAATGACACTGGTTCGTCCCAAGTTCAGATAGCAATTTTAACAGCTGAAATTGAAGAATTGACTGAGCATTTGAAAAAACACAAACACGACTTCTCTTCTCGCCGAGGCTTACTTAGAAAAGTTTCCGAAAGAAGAAGGTTGTTAAAATACTTACAAAAGGAAGATCAAAAAGCGTTTCAAGATTTAGCTACCAAATTAAAACTAAAAATAGCTAATAAAATGATTGAGGAAGAAAAAGAAAAAGAATTAAAGGAACAGGAGTTAGAGAAAATGATTAAGGGAGAAAATGACGAAGAAGAAGTTGACTAGTTTCACAATCTAATAATTTTCAAACAAATTTATGGTAAAGCACAAAGAACAACGAGTTGGTGTTTTGATAGATGTATCAAACATGTATCATTCAGCTAAAAATTTGTTTGGAAAAAAAGCAAACTTCCAAGAAATACTTAAACAAGCAGTCGCCGGACGAAAACTTATTCGGGCGACTGCTTATGTTATAAAGACTGAAAAAGAAGAAGAGTTTCCTTTTTTCGAAGCTCTAAGTCAACAGGGGTTTGAAGTTAAAATGAAAGATCTTCAAATATTTGCTGGCGGAGCCAAAAAGGCTAACTGGGACATTGGAATAGCTATCGATGCTATTAAATTAGCCAGCAAACTAGACGTGATTGTTTTAGTTTCTGGTGACGGTGATTTTTTGCCTTTAATGTCTTATTTACAAAACAATAAAGGCTGTTTAGTAGAAGTAATGGCCTTCGGCAAAACTACTTCTAGCAAGCTAGTAGAAGAATCTGATGACTTTATTGATCTAGGTAAAGATAAAAAGTTTTTAATAAGCAAATAGGTATAACATAAAACAAGATTTTAAACTTTAAGCTTCAAATCTTTTGAAGCTTGAATTTTAAAATTATTTTTTTGACCATTAAATACAGAGGGCTGTATTAAATACAGTACTTAAATTTAATGGTCAAAATAAAAAATTATGACAGAAGAAAAAAAATTTTCTGGAGACTGGCTTGGTCGAGAACTAAGCTTTAGAACCGGCAAATTAGCCAAACAGGCCGATGCTTCGGTTTTGGTTCAATATGGCGAAACAGTAGTTATGGCCACGGTTGTTCAATCAAAAAACGAAAGAGATGGTATAGATTTCTTCCCTCTTATGGTTGAGTTTGAAGAAAAATTATACGCAGCTGGAATCATCAAAGGTTCTCGCTGGATCAAACGCGAAGGTCGTCCAACAGATCAATCGATTCTAACAGGCAGAATGATTGATCGCTCAATAAGACCTCTTTTTAATGATGAAGAAAGAAAAGACGTTCAACTTATAATTACAGTTTTATCAGTTGATGGGGAAAATGATTATGACATTGTATCTTTGATAGCTGCTTCAGCTGTTTTAAGAATTTCTGGAATAGATTGGAATGGACCAATTGGTGGAATTAGGGTTGGTTTAATTGATAATCAATTTGTTTTTAATCCTAGCTATGAACAACAAGGTATTAGTAATTTAGATTTAATTGTTGCTGGTACTAAGGAAAAAGTAATAATGATTGAAGCTGGTGCTCAAGAAATTAAAGAAGATTTAATGCTTGAAGCTATAAAACTAGGTCAAGAAAAACTACAGGGAGCAATTAATTTAATAGAACAATTTAAAGCTCAAGTGACCGTAAAAGAAAGCGAGGAAACAAAAAAGATGATTAGTGAAGAGGAAATAAAAGAAAAAAACAGAAAGGAAGAATTACTAAATTTTGGGAAAACATGGCTTAAAGAAAATATCAAAAACATTCTTTTTGATAAAATCTATTACACCAAAAACGAAAGAAAACTAGCCGTCAGAAAAATAAAAGAAGGTTTAGACGAATATTTATTCACTCAAAACATCGGAAAATCAGATAGAGATTTTATAATCAAAAAACTAGTTGAAAAAATGGTAGAAGCTGAAGTAACTCGAGCAATTTTAGAGGAGAAAAAAAGAGTTGACGGCAGATCTTTAAACGAAATCAGGTCTTTATCATCTGAAGTTTCAATACTGCCAAGAAATCACGGCACAGGATTATTCACTCGTGGAGAAACACAGGTTTTATCAATAGTAACACTTGGATCACCAGGAATGGAACAATCACTAGAAAGCATTGAAGGTCAAAGCAAAAAAAGATATATGCACCACTACAACTTTCCTCCTTACAGCGTAGGAGAGGCTAGTCCACTTCGAGGAACTGGTCGAAGAGAAATTGGTCATGGTGCCTTAGCTGAAAAAGCCTTGATTCCAGTTCTACCAAATAAAGAAGAATTCCCTTACACAGTTAGAGTTGTCAGTGAAACCCTAGGATCAAACGGATCATCTTCAATGGCTTCTACTTGTGGATCAAGCTTAGCCTTAATGGACGCTGGAGTGCCAATTAAAAGCCCAGTTGCTGGTATTGCCATGGGACTGGCCTCTAATGAAGATATGAGCAAATGGGAAATACTAACTGATATTCAAGACTTAGAAGATGGTAAAGGTGGTATGGATTTTAAAATAACCGGAACAAAAGAAGGATTAACAGCCATACAATTAGATACTAAAACTGATGGATTAACTGAAGAAATAATTAAAAAAACATTGTCTGATGGCAGAAAAGCTTTAAATCAGGTTCTAGAATCAATACAGGGCACACTAGTTGAAGCTAGAAAAGAGTTGTCGCCTTATGCTCCTAGAATAATCAGCTTTCGTGTTAACCCAGAAAAAATTGGAGCAATCATTGGTCCCGGTGGAAAGATTATTAATAAAATAATAGAAGAAACCGAAGTAACCATCGACATTGAAGATGATGGTTTGGTTATGATTTGCTCAACCAATCAAGAAAACGGAAAAAGAGCCGAAAAAATGGTTAAAGATATTGTTAGAGAATTTGAAGTTGGAGAAATATTTACTGGAAAGGTAGTTAGATTAATGGACTTTGGGGCCTTTGTTGAATTAGCTGGTGGACAAGACGGAATGGTTCATGTCAGCGAATTAGCTCCCTATAGAATAGGGAAACCATCGGACTTCGTTAATATCGGCGATATGGTAACTGTAAAGATAAAAGAAATTGATTCTCAAGGAAGAATAAATCTAACAATGAAAGGCTTGGCTGAAAATGAACCATTATGGAAAGATAAAAAGGGTGAATCTCAAGGAAATAATAATACTTTTCATAAAAAACCAAATTTTAGTAAAAAATACTAAATATTGACTTTTATCTATAATTAATATAGTATAAAGTATCTAATCTATAAGTAAAAAGAGAAGAAAAATATGTTAACGATCAAAATGGCCAAAGTTGGTAAAACAAACAAGAAGGTTTTCCGAATTGTTGTCTCTGAAAAAGCTAGAGACCCATATGGAAGAGCTTTAGAAATTCTTGGTTCTTACAACCCTTACAGCAAAAAACTAGACGTAAAAGCTGATAGAGTTAAACACTGGATTTCCAAAGGATCACAAATGACACCATCTATCAATAATTTATTTATTGATAACAAAGTTATTGATGGCGGAAAAATTAAAAATTCCAAACCAGGAACACCAAATAAAAGAAAATTAGAAAAAGCTGAAAAGATTAAAGAAAAAGAGTTAGCAGCAGCTCAAGCAGCTGAAGAAGCTAAGAAAGCAGCTGAAGAAGCTAAAAACAATCCAGTAGAACAAACAGAAACTCCAAGCGAAGAAGTTAAGGCAGAATAATTTGGTTTGACTTTTTGTTAAAATACCTTTAAAATTTAAACAGCACCGTTTAGGTGGTTAAAAATTAAGAAAATTCTTATAAATTTGTGTGATGAAACAATTTATAGGGATAGATCGACAATTATGTCGGAAAATCAAGACAAGAAATTCTTAGAAACGATCATCACTTCTATTGTCAGCAAACCAGAAGCTGTATCAGTAGATAGAACAGTTGATGAAAGAGGAGTTCTTTTGACCTTAAAAATTGATCCAAGCGATATGGGATTTGTTATCGGTCGCCGCGGACAAACAGCTCAAGCTATTAGAACTTTGCTGAAAGTTGTTGGTGCTAGAAATAACTCTAGAGTAAATTTAAAGATTTACGATCCAAATAACGGAGCTAGACCAGAAAGAAGAGAGTCAATTGATACTTCAGCTATCGACGATTTAAAAATCTAGTTAATAAAAAACAAATTAGATAAAACAAAAGACCATAAAATGGTCTTTTGTTTGTTTATAGAAAAATATGAAATTCAACATCATTACAATCTTCCCCCAAATCTTTTCTTCCTATTTTAACGAAGGAATGTTAAAAAGAGCTATTGATAGAAAAATAATAAAAATAAAAACACACGATTTACGAAACTTTACCAACGACAAAAGAAAAACTGTCGATGATACTGTTTATGGTGGCGGCGCTGGAATGCTTTTAAAAATAGAGCCTCTGTATAAGGCTGTAAAAAAAATTGCTAAAAAGAAAAAAACGACTGGCCAAAAGATAATTCTACTATCAGCCAAGGGTAAGAAGTGGAATCAACAAATGGCCCAAAAATATTCAAAACTAAAATCAATAACTTTGATATGTGGAAGATATGAGGGCGTAGATGAAAGAATAAAAAATTTTATTGACGAAGAAATATCAATTGGAGATTATGTTCTAACTGGCGGTGAAATTGGAGCCATGGCTATAATCGACTCCGTCTCCAGATTACTACCCAAAGTATTGGGAAACAAGGAAAGCATAAAAGACGAATCTCATCAAAAAGAAGGGGTTTTAGAACATCCCCAATATACTAAACCAGCTATTTTTAAAATTGGAAAAAAAGAATACAAAGTACCAAAAGAATTATTATCAGGAAATCACAAACTAATAGAAAACTGGAAACTTGACAATAAATTAAAAAAGTAGCAAAAAATTAAAACAAACCAGAAAAACACCTTTATTTAATGGGTGTTTTTTAGTATTGACATTTTCTATAATATATGATATAATTCTAGGTTATTAGGACATTAAAATTGTTTAATCTAAAATAAAAGAAAACCATGAGAACAAAAGTCGTTTTTCTGTTTATGGCTGTAATCGGCCTGATGTTTTCCTCCTGTGAAAAGGAAGAATATTTTATGATGGTTTCAGAGGAAGATAATGAAAATCCATCAAACCAGATTTCTCTTAATTACTCCCTAAAAGAGTCTCAAAAAAGCTCTAAGGCTGAAGGAACAAATTTGGTGAATGGACAGACCATTACTGGAAACATTGCTTATTATTTTTCATTTTGGTTGAACCCTAGCGAAGGTGTTGTTGCTAAAGGTATTTACACTATAACAAACACCAAAACCAGTGCTATTGTTTATGGACCTTCTGCCGCCGCTGAAAACGGAATTGATTTTAAATTTCCAGAAGCCGCAAACTACAGTTTAAAAGTTGAGGGAAACTACAATGGACAAAATTTTCTATATGAAAATATAACCATTATTGTCACCCCTTCAGACACAACTACTGGCAACACTAGTTTGACATCACCCGTTAGATTGTATGATTTTTCTTTAAACGGAACCAATGCTATAGTTAAAATAGCAATCAGTAAAGCAGAATATCAATCATCATCTTCGGCAAACTGGTTTTATGTAAAGAGAACTAATGGACAAGGTTTCGTTGGCAATCAATCTTTAACCAGTGAAAACGACAGCGTTCGCTTTACTTTAACTTTCCCAGCAAACAGTAATGATTATATCGAATTTAATGTTGGGTATCATGATGGATCTAGTGGTGGAATGTGGTTAACCCCATCGATTGGACAAAATCCAAGCATCTTATGGTCGGGTAATCAAAATCTACCCTACACAAATTCTGGTTCCTTCTTCGGTTTTAGATTGCATGTAATTTCGTCTACTCAAGCGGAACTCCGAAATTATGGTGGTACTACACTAATAACATTTAATAGTGCTAGCACGACTCAAATACCGGGCGAAGCAGGTGATGGACCTTCTACTCAATATACTGTTAGATGGAGTGGTTTTAAACATTTTTTTAAGACCAGTATTACTTCTCCGACTTTCAGATATAAAGTAGGAACAAATGGTACATGGAATTTTTTAACAGTTTCAAACAACGCCAACCCTTCTTACAAAGAAATAACTTTTCCAGATCAAACAACTGGAGAAATACATTTTCAATGGGGAACGGGAACTGGAACAAGTTTTGTGCCAGCAACAAGCGAGATGGCTTACAGTATATACTGGAGCCCAAGCAATCAGTCCTTAGTAAAAAATATTTAGGACATTAGAATAAGTAAAACAAAAAAGCCTTCATTAATTTGAAGGCTTCTTTTTTTATAAAAATATTAATTAAATTAAATAATAGCCATTGTTATTTTTTAGTATATTGCCCTCAACCATAAATCCGGCGGCCTTTTTGTGCCCTCCACCATTAAAATAGGAAGCTAAATGGGCAACGTCAATTTTCTCAACATTTTCTCCAGATCCAACCCTCAAACTTCCCTTTATTTTTCCCTTCTCTTCTTCTCTTAAAAGCAAAAATGTTTTAGCATCAGACAAACTACTCATAAAACCAATAATATCTCCAAAAACATCACTACTTAAATTGATAGCTGGTTCTTTAAAAAATATTAAATTTTCATAAGTCAGGACCGAAAAAGCAATATTATATTTTTTGTTTATTTTTAAATTAGCTAAAGCCAGGCCCCATAATTTCATTTCCCAAAAGTTTTTATTGCGCCAAGTATTTTGAAGTAGTTTAGGAAACTGAGCGCCCAAGCTCATCATTTCTGAAGCTATTTTTAAAGTTTTATCACTAACTGAAGAATACAAAAAATTTCCAGTATCGGTTAACATTCCAGCTAGAATGCAATTAGCTATATCGCGATTTATTTCAATATTATTTTCTTTTAAAAAATAATATAAAAGCTCGGTGTTTGATGACAATTGAATTTTAATTTCAATATCAGCATAACTTTTAACTTTTAAATGATGGTCAATTTCTATAACAAATGTGTCCAACATTAAATCTCTAATATTATAAATTTCCTCAGCAATAACTGTCCTGTCTATAGATCCGCAATCCAAGGTTACAATAACATCAAAAAATTTTAACCAATCGTTCCCAACTTCCAAGTTGTTGTTATATTTGGATTTAATTTTATTTATAAGACTTTCTTTATTGGAAATGATATTTTCAAATCCAGGCAAAAAATAATAATCATCATTTTTTTTCTCAGCGAATGCCAAAAAGTCTTTATTTAAGTTTTTAAAAATTTCAATAAAAACACCCAGAGAAGATAGAGCATCAACATCAGGATTAATATGAGACACTAAAAGAACCCTATCTGCCGAGAGGATTCTTTGCCAGGCTTTTTTAAAGTTTTTCTGATCAGTTTCGGAAAACATATTTTTATTCTTTTTTTTCCCTCTCTATTTCATTAAAAGCTTCATCCAATTTTCCAGCGATTTTAAAACCATCGTCAACTACCCAAAAAATCTTGGGAACTCTAACTAATCTAGCTTTTATTTTTAATAGTTTAGATAAGTGACCGGTTTTAGATCGAAGTCTTTTTAAGGCTGTGCCAAAAAAATTTTCTGGCAAAACAGAAATAAAAACTTTAGCTACAGACAAATCGGGCGAACACTTCACATCAGAAATGGTAATTAAAAAATTAGGCGACTCAATTTCACTTACTATTATTTCCGCTAGATAATGCTTTATTATCTCATTTAGTTGATTGGCTTTAGACATAAATTGTTATTAGATATTGTGAAATTATAGCATTTTATAAGATTTTATTCAAGACAAACAAAAAACCCAAAAAAAATATTTGGGTTTTTTATAAAAGTTAATTTACTTACACAACCAAACATTTCCACCAAATACTACTGCATAAATTTTATTGCCATCCGAAGATAAGGCAACTGATCGCCAATTTCTTGTGCCAGCCAATGTTCTTTCTGTCCAGGTTACGCCAGAATCAGAAGAGGTATAAATATAACCACCATAAGCAACGGCGGCTAATTTTGTTCCATCAGAAGAGGAAGCGATAGAATTCCAACTTCTTGAGCCAGCGGAAGTTTGTTCTGTCCAAGTTGCACCAGAATCAGAAGAGATATAAATATAACCACTAGAAACAACCGCTGCTAATTTGGTGCCATCAGAAGAAGAGGCGACAGAGGTCCAACTTCTTGATCCAGCGGAAGTTTGTTCTGTCCAAGTTGCACCAGAATCAGAAGAGGTATAAATATAACCACCAAAATTAACTACAGCTACTAGTTTTGTACCATCAGAAGAGGAAGCGATAGAATTCCAGCTCCTTGATCCAGCAGAAGTTTGTTCTGTCCAAGTAACTCCAGAATCAGAAGAGGTATAAATATAACCAGTAGAAACAGTCGCTGCTAGTTTTGTGCCATCAGAAGAAGAGGCGACAGAGGTCCAACTCTTTGAACCAGCCGATGTTTGATTCCAAGTAATGCCAGAGTCGGACGAAGTATAAACATGACCTCCCCCAACAACAGCAACCAGTTTGATGCCATCCCAAGAAGATGCAATCGAAAACCAACTAACTAAAGGGGAAATTTGACCAGTCAAAGTTTCACCAAAATCGGAAGAAGTATAAATATTACCAGCATTACCAACCACTGCAAAAACTTTTTCACCATCAGAAGAAGATGTGATTGAACGCCAATTTTTAGGACCAAGACCAGAATAATCTTTTTTTACCCAAGTAACACCAGAATCGACTGAAGTATAAATATAATCATTATAGGCAGCAGCGATTAATTTCGTACCATCGTAAGAAGAAACAATTGATTGCCAGCCCCTTGAACCGGCCGAGGTTCTTTCTGTCCAAGTTACCCCCGAATCAGATGAAGTATAAATATAACCGCTAATTTCTGAAGTTGCCATTAATTTTGTACCATCAGATGAAGAATAGATTGATGTCCAATATTTTGAACCAGCCGAGGTTCTTTCTGTCCAGTTTACGCCAGAATCAGAAGAGGTATAAATATAACCAGTATAGGCCACAGCCGCAAGCTTGACACCATCAGAAGAAGAAGATATTGATTTCCAATATCTTGCCCCAGCCGAGGTTCTTTCTGTCCAAGTTACACCTGAATCAGATGAAGTATAAATATAACCAGTAGTTCCAGTTCCTGCTACAATCGTGCTACAATCCGACGAACAAACGATAGAATACCAACTTCTAGCACCGGATGATGTTTGTTCTACCCAAGTTACACCAGAATCAGAAGAGGTATAAATATAACCACCATAAGCAACGGCGGCTAATTTTGTTCCATCAGAAGAGGAAGCGATAGAATTCCAACTTCTTGAGCCAGCGGAAGTTTGTTCTGTCCAAGTTGCACCAGAATCAGAAGAAGTATAAATATAACCGCTAGAAACAACCGCTGCTAATTTGGTGCCATCGGAAGAAGAGGAAATTGATCTCCAACTTCTTAAACCAGCCGAGGTTCTTTCTGCCCAGGTTGCGCCAGAGTCGGTTGAAGTATAAACATAACCGGAACTGACAAAAGCTAAAGCAGCTAATTTAGTTCCATCGGAAGAAGAAGAAATAACTCTCCAAGCCCTAGGTCCAGAAGCAACCACCTCGGTCCATTGTTTTTCAACACAAGAACCATCAACACAATTATAACCATATTCGCAGGCTGGACTACAAACCGCCCCTCCTTCACTAGAAGTATCGCTAACGATTATTATTCCACCAGGAGTCATTTGTTTGACCCCATCTGGTAAATCAGAAACTTGCTTACCGGTACAGAAATCTATAGTATAACTAGCTCCATTATCCCTAGGAATATAAACGTAAGTATTAGAAGAATTTGTACAACCACCATCAGCTGGTGTCGAAGCAGAAGGAATAGTTTGCATAAAAATTATTCCTTCGGTTGAAGAACCTATAAAACCCTGATTCCATTCTTCTTCTGTGGGATATCTACCATATTCGTTAGCAAATAGCTCCAAAGCAGTGTGAAGTTGCTTCATGTCAGCCATTCTTTTAGAATCTCTAGCGTTTTGTCTTGCTTGTTGCAAAGCAACAACAGCCAAAGTTGCTAAAATACCAATAATGGCAACAACTACCAATAATTCAACCAAGGTAAAAGCTTTTTTTCTTAGCTTAAACATAAAATTAAGTTTATTTATTAAAAAATTATTATTAAAACAAAAACCAGTTTGTTAAACTGGTAAATCGTCTAGGGATTCCTCTTCTTCTTTATACAAATGGAGAACATCTCCTATTTGAATTAGGGGCTTTCCTTCGTATCTCAAGCCACATTCCTGACCATTTTCCACAACATTTACATCTTGTTTGCCTGATTGCAGTTTATCTATTTTTCCTTTGTCAATAAAACTGTCATCACGCCAAATCTCTAAAAGAGAATTAGACTCAATCAGACCTTCAATAACTTTTCCTCCGACAATTTGAGCATTATTTTCGGTTCTAAAAATAGCTAAGACTTTTAATCTACCAAGATCTTTTCTGATTATTTGTGGTTTATAAATATTTTTCATTTCTAATTTAACATATTTTATTAAATCGTAAATGATACTAAAAATATTTATCTTGATATTTTTTTCTCTAACCAAGTCTTCTGTTTGTGGTTGTAAACGAACATTAAAACCAATGATTTGAGCATTAGAATCTTCGGCTCGTTTAATATCTCCTTCCCCAATATTTCCCAAACCTTTATGTATAATTTTAACTTTTATTTTTTTGGTATTAACCTTCATTAACGACTCTTCAATTGCTTCCGCTGATCCCAAAAAGTCAGCTTTGATAATTAAATTTAATTTCAAAGAATTGTCGTCAACATTATCTGAAGTAGAAACAGTCTGTCTGTCAGCTTTTGATTTGGCGGCTATTTTTTTCATTTTAATTTTTTCACCTTCTCCAACCTCCAAAATATCACCAACTTCTGGCAACATTTTTAAACCCAAAACTCTGGCCGGGGTAGCTGGCTCAGCCTCTTCAATGGTTTCTCCTTTATAATTTTTTAAAGCTTTAACTTTACCATAAATTACTCCGTTATAACACAACTGATCGCCGACTCTTAATGTTCCATTTTGAACTAAAACGGTAGCCACTGGTCCGGCTCCCTTATCAACATTTGATTCAATAACTGTACCAACTGCAGCTGATTTTGGGTTAGCTTTTAAATTAGCTGACTCCACTTCAGCCGATAAAAGAACCATATCCAAGATATCATCTATACCCTTCTTTTCTAAAGCTGAAACTGGCACACAAACAGTTTTTCCTCCCCAATCTTCTGGTATTACATTTAATTTTGAAGATAAATCTTGTTTAGTGCGATTAATATCGGCCTCTGGTTTATCAATTTTGTTTATAGCCACAATAAAAGGAATTTTTGAGGCTTCAATAATTCTAAAAGCTTCGACTGTTTGTGGTTTAACTCCATCATCAGCAGCTACTACCAAAATTGCAATATCAGCTACCTTAGCGCCTCTACTACGCATAGCCGTGAAAGCCTCGTGCCCAGGAGTATCAATAAAAGTAATTCTTTGATTTTTTCTAACAACTTGATAAGCACCAATATGTTGAGTAATTCCTCCCGATTCTCCAGCTACAACGTTTGTTTCTCTAATAGCATCTAATAATTTTGTTTTTCCATGATCAACGTGTCCCATAACAACCACAATTGGCGCTCTTTCTAAAAGCTCATCCTTTTTTTCTCTGGCGATAGCCTCAGCTAAAACTTCTTTACCACTAGAAGCATTCCCCATTTCATTATTTTCTTCTTTTAAAAAAACATCCAAACCTAAACCAGCTCCAATAATCACGGCTGTATCAAAATCGATTTTTTCATTCATGGAAACAAAAACACCATTCTTCATTAATTCTTTTAAAACTATGTTTATTGGTAAATCGGCTAGAGAAGAAAGTTCCTTGACAGTAACTAATTTATTTATTCCTACTGGCTTGTTTTCCTTTTTGATCGATTTTTCTTGCTCTTTTTTTAAAGCTTCCTCTGCCTCTTTTTTCTTTTCGATTTGAGCTATAAAAATTGGCCAATTTTTAATAATCTTTTTAGCAATCATCTTGTCAACCTTGATTGCCTTTTGACCAATATTAAAACCCATTTGTGGCAACAAATGGCGAAGCTCAAAAGGAGAAACCTTTAAAATACGGGCTAATTCAGTTACGTTCATTTATTTATATTTAAAACACTTAAATTAATTAAAGAAAAACAAACTAATTTTGCTTAGTTTATTATTATTTTATACCATTTTATAGCTTTAGTCAAACAAAATTGACAAAAAATAAACAATATTATACAATGGTCAGAAGTAATTTAACAATAAAAAGAGAAGCAAATGAAAAAAATTAGAGCTTTTTGCCCTTCTTATTCTGAAGGAAATTTTATTAATCAGGCTGGGTACGAATTAATAAGAAATAAAAAGAATGATTTACTGGACACCCCTAACATTTTTATTGGACCTCAAACCATGGCAGCACAAACAGCTATTTACATGATGGAGATTTTGGAAAAAGAAATATGTCGAATAGTAATCGTAGAAGAATTAAGAAACATAAAAATAGAAAAAAAATTAGAAAACAATAAAAAATCATCATTTTTCTACGAAGAAAACAAAAACAATTTCTACCAAACAATCAGAGAACATTTTAAAGAAGAAGAGATTGTTGAGATAGAAAAAGATTGCGGCAATAAAATAAAAGAATGTTTTAACAACATGAAAGAAGAAGAGGAGTTTATGTTAATCGGTCACAATTCCCTTATTTCCATGGCAGCCAATCATTTTACTGGTAGTTTTCATAGGGCAAGAAAATTTGATCGTCTGAAAGAAATGGAATCTGTAGATTTTTTTATGGACGATAATGGCGACATTTTTGTTTCAGCTAATTTTTTTACATTATGAAAAATAAAAAGGAGTAAACAATACTCCTTTTTTTTAATAATAAAAAAAGGGTGGCTAGCACCCTTAATCCTGGTCAAATCTTTCTTTTTGCCAGAAAAATTTTGGAAAAAAGATATAAGGATCAATATTTAGCTCCAAAAAAATTCCATGAATTTTTTTATCAGTTGAACTTATAACTCTTTGCTGGTAGTTAATGGTTAAAAGATTATAATGAGCTCTGTCATAATTGAAAGCCAGACCCAAATTAGCTAATGGATATTGATCGAGCGATATACCATTATCTCTCATTCCAAAGCCAATAACTGGTGAAATCGAAAAATTTCTGTAAATCCGCATTTTATAAAAATTGACTTTCATGTCAAAATTAATACTGACTTCTGGAGCGTAGGGGCTTTCAACTTTAAAATATTCTCCCTCAGCTGAAAGAAAAAACTTATTCAAAAAAGCTCTTTCTCTTTCATACAAAATGTCAAAACCAAAAAAAGCGCCATAACGATCAACTCTTTTTGCAGCCGGTGGACCCAGTTCTTCGATTTCAAAAAAAGTATGCTCGTTGATCATTCCTAAATAAACAAAACCGATTGAAGTTCTTCCAGCAACTCCAATCAACATTTTGTTCAAAATGCCAGAGCGATAATATTCGACTCCTTCTACCACCTCATACAAACCAACGTCTCCCTTTAAATTGGTTACAATTGGTCCAAGCGGCAGTTTTTCATAAAAAACATTAAAACTCCAAGAATTAAAATTACCAACCAGAGATTTCATTTCTGATTGACCAAAATTGTGGGCGTCAAAAATATCAAAATATTTGAGACTAACATCAACTCTGGTTTTGGTTAAAGTAGAATCGTTTAAGTTAGCTTGAGCAAAACCGCCAAGCAAAACAAGCAATAAAATTTGGAATAATTTCGCTTTCATCATTTATTGTATTTTATTATTATAAAAGAACTAAACAATCCAATTATTGTAACATATTTTTTTACAAAAGTAAAGAGGCCCTTCAAGGACCTCAAAAAAAATACAACAAAAAATAAATAAATTTATTAATAATAAAAACTATTTTTTTGAAAATTCACAACCACAATATCTCTGGCAATAAAAACCTTTTAATTTAGCTAATTTATTAGATTTTTTTGATAAATCTAATTGATTAAATTCTAGACTTATAAAATTTAATTTATTTTCGGAAGAAATATAATTTGCCAATTCTTTAATTTTAGTTGAGTCTTTGTAGGGACTAACAAGTAAAGTGGTATAAAAGTTGCTAATATTTAATTCCTTAGCTTTGTCGGCTGTTTTTAGTAAACGATCTCGATAACAGATAACGCATCGAGCTCCTCTTTCTGGTTCTTTTTCCAGCCCATTAACTTTATATAACCATTCGTCATGATTATACGGTTCTATTTCTAATTTTAAACCATATTCATCGGCAATTTTTTTAACAAACTCTAATCGTCTGTTGTATTCTTCAAAGGTATCAATATTGGGATTATAAAAATACAAAACGACTTCAAACTTTTTTAATAAAATCTCAGAAACAAGAGATAAGCCACAAGGAGCACAACAAATATGCAATAATAATTTTTCTTTTTTTATTTTTCTTTTATTTTCCAAATAATATAAAAAAATAATTAAAGCCAACATCAAAAAAAGCAACAAACCTAGGGCCAAAAACTTTCCTTTGCTTTGTAAAAATAAACCACTCAAACCAAAAACACTAGAAACGAAATAAAAAAACAAAACAGCCTGTTTTTGATTTAAACCTAAATCAATTAAGCGATGATGAAGGTGTTTGCGATCAGAATATTTAAAAGGATTTTTGCCAGAAAATAATCTTCTGACAATTGTCCATAAAACATCTAGGGCCGGCAAACCGATAACCAAGAGAGCTATGGCAATTTTTCCACCAGAAATAATTGCTAAAACACCCAAAACATAACCGAGCAAAAGAGATCCGCTTTCCCCCAAAAATATTTTAGCTGGATTAAAATTAAAAACCAAAAAACCACAAAGAACAGTAAAAAATAAAAAAGAAGCTAGGGCGATATCTGGCTGATAGTATTTTTCACTGATGGTAAATAAAAATATAACCAAAGCTCCGATAGCTGAAACACCAGAAGCTAGACCATCTAGGCCATCAAGCAACTTTGTTGTATAAGTCATTCCTAATAACCACAAAAAAATAATAGCTGAGCTCAAAAAAGTAGAAAAATAAACAAAACCTCCAAAAGGATTGCTTATTTTTTCAATATTAACCCCACCTAAAATAACCGCTATTGAAGCTAAAATTGGCCAAACTATTTGCCATTTGGCCGGTAAGTTGTATTTGTCATCCAAAACGCCTCCAAAAACAATAAAAACAGCACCAACAAAAAAACCAATCCAATGAAAAATATTCAAATCACCAACCAAAAGATTATCCTTATAAATAAAAACAGCTAAAAAATAAACAAAAAAAACGGCCAAACCGCCTAAAAGTGGAATTGGTTTTTTATGGATTTTTCTAGCACCATCAGGATTGTCAACTATATTAAGTTTTAGAGCTATTTTTCTAGTTAAATAAGTAAATAAAACAGAAACAGGAAAAAATATGATAAAATAATATATAAAAGACATAAAACAAAAAATAATATTGACTTTTTAGTAATTATTTGATAAAGTTAATAAGGTTAATTAACAATAAAAATTATAATGATGGTAGTAGAAATAGAAACAGAAACAGAAATTCTTGCTGACAAAAAAACTGAAACCGCTAAAATAATCGAGAGATTGACTAAAAATGCCAGAAAAGCGGTCAAACAGTTTGAATCAGGATTAGTCGACGAGGCTTACAAAAAAGCTTTAGCTGAAGCACAAAAAATCGAGGACAAGAACACAAGAGATTTTCGTATCTCACTCATTGAAAGCGAACAGAAAAAAAATGAGCTGAAATACAAAGCAGCTAAAGAATTTTTACAATCAAAAACAAATCAGCAAGAACGAAGTTAAACCATCAAACCCTCACCATTAAAGTGGGGGTATTTTTTTATTTATATACTTTTTCCCTTTTCAATTTGAACCTCACCTTTTTCATTTATAAAAACAGTATCTCTCCTTTTTAAATTACCAGCTAAAATTAAATTAGCAATTTCATTTTCTATTTTATCTTGTAACAAACGACGAAGTGGTCTGGCTCCAAATTTGGGATCATAACCGGCTTTAGCCAATTTCAATAAACCATCTTCATCATAAAGCAGTGATACACCTTTACTTTCCAAACTCTTGGCAATCTTTTTCATCATTATTTTGGCAATTGCCAAAACATTTTCGATAGTCAAAGGTTTAAATACAATTATTCCATCAAAACGATTAATAAGCTCCGGACGCATTATTTTATTTAAATGATTATCAATCAATTCTTGTTTAATAACTGCCAATTCTGTTTTATTCTTAACAGCTTCTTGAATAAATAAAGCTCCGGCATTAGAAGTTGTAATGATAATAGAGTTAGTAAAATTAATCGTTCTACCTTGTCCATCAGTCAGGCGACCATCATCTAAAATTTGTAAAAATAAATTTAAAATATCAGGGTGAGCTTTTTCTATTTCATCAAATAAAATCAAAGAGAATGGATTTTTTCTAACTGCTTCTGTCAAATATCCCAAAGTACCGTCAACATCACCAATCATTTTTTTAACACTATCAAAAAGCTGATATTCACTCATATCAAGACGAATCATATATCTTTCGTCTCCGAAATAAACTTCCGATACTGATTTAGCTAATTCGGTTTTACCAACACCAGTTGGACCTAAAAATAAGAAGCTGGCTATCGGTCGATTACCCTCTCTAATTTGAGCCCTGGCGCGCCTTAGACTGCCAGAAACAGCCACCACGGCCTCTTCTTGACCAATCATCCTTTCATGTATTTTAGCCTCTAAATTAAGCAATTTTTCGCCTTCAGAGGCCGAAACTTGGGAGACTGGAATACCGGTTATATCACTAATTATTTCAGCTATATCTTCTTTAGTACAAATCTTTTTACTGGGATCTTTTTGGACTAACTTCGAATTTCTAACAGCTACTGATTTAACAATGTTAATAGCTTTTTCCGGTAAAAATTTATCACTAATATATCTATTAGACAATTTTACAGCCTCTTCTAAAGAATTATAATCAAAATAAATTCCATATTTACTTTCAATCCAGGAAATTTTACTTTCAACCATATAAATAGAATCATCGTCGTTTGGTTCAATCACTTTAATAGGTGCCATAACATTAGAAATGGCCCTACCTTCTAAATACCTAGAATAATCCTCATTAGAAACAGAGGCCAAACAATGAAAATTGCTTCTACTTAAGGTTTCAGCTAAAACTTCTGATAACTCCAAACTCTCCTCCGCTCCAGCAGTAATACCCATCATATTCTGAATATTCTCTATATACAAAACAACATTTTTTGATCTCAAAACTTCGTTAATAATAATCATCATTCTTTCTTCCACCGCTGAAGCCGAAGCTCCACTAATTAAACGCGACAAATCAATTTCAACCAGTCTCTTATCTTTTAAAAATTTAGGTACATCCTCTTTAACCATTAATTGAGCTAACCCCTCTATTATGGAGCGCTTGCCAACACCAACTGGCCCTATTAATAAAACTCCGTTTTGTTCACTTTCAAAAGCTTCAAAAATTTGTTTAATTTCTTTTTCTCTGGCAACACAAGCTTCGAAATAACCATACTTGGCCATCGCAGTTAAATCACGAGAAAAATAATCCAAAGTTGGGGTAGCTATGGCAGTATAAGCTTTGTTCATTCCATTGCCCGGTTTTAAGCGAGCCATTTTTCTAAAAATTTTATAATCACGATACATCTGATCATTTATTCTAAACCACTTAACAGCATTTTGAATTTTATTCTGAGAAATTTCTAACTCATATAATATCTCTTGTAAAAGCTGGTTTTTTTCATAACAAAAAGAAATAGCGTTTAAAACACCAATACTTTCGTGCTTATTAACATAAGCATCATAAAAAGCTGAAAGCAAAATTTCCTGAACATTATCCGATAAAACAATTTTTTCATACCCAGTTCTTTGTAGCTCTGGGTTATCTAAATATTTTTTCAAAATATTTAAAAGTCGATTAATATCAACATTTAATCTCACTAGCAAATTTTTAACTGAAGAAGATTCGCACAAGAACCAAAATAAATGCAATGTTCCCAGTTCTTTTTGGTCTAGTTTTCTAGCCAAAAAATAAGCATTTTCCAAAATAAGTAGCAGCTCTTCATTTAAAGTTGATGAAATGTCAATTTTAGGTAGTTTATTATAATCATTAAAATTATTTACTTTTCTTTCTTTTATTTTTTTTATTTTTTTTAACGAAGCTTTCTTTTCGCTTACTCTATAAACAATAAAAGCATCAAAAATTATTGATATCAAAAAAAACAAAACAAGGATGGAATCATTTTTCCAAAAATAAAGTAAATCAGAAAAAACAAAAGTCGGTAAATTAACATTAAGATAGATCCAATAACAAAAAGACAACAAACCAGCCACTCCCAATAAATAAGCAATAAAATTAACGGCGCGATCAATCTTTTTCTTCAACCTCCTTAAAACTATTAAATGATATTTTAGATCCTGACCGAAAAATAAGACATTATTTAAAAACAAAACAGCGGTTCGGCCATCATTTTTTTTAAAAAAATCTTCGTCCTTAAAAAGTGTTAGATTGTCCATGTCTTCGATCATATTATTAAAAAATTCTAACAAAAATTAAATAAACAACTGTTGGCAAAATTCCCAACCAAAGAATAATTGCTCCGACTGATAAAATAACAAAAAATACAAAAGCAATGAATCTAAAAATAATTTGGAATATTCTAACTACAAAACTAATGGCTCTACCGGCAAAATCACTTTGACCGTACATTGGAGTAAATAAGTTTTTAATCCAAGCTCCGGCGCCAATTATAGTCCATTGTTCTTTCAAAAAAGAACCAATATTCTTTAAAAAACGAAAAAAACCAACCGTATACCACCATAACGGAAAATAAAAAAAATCCCACAATATTTGTATTGATATTTTGCCTAAATAAAAGAAAAAATTGTTGTTCATATTAATATAATGATAGCAAATTATAAGGTTTTTGGCAAAAAATAATATTTTTGAAAAAACAAAAAATCCCTTGATTTTTCAAGAACCGAAGTTCTAAATTCAAGGGATTAAACTTTAAAAAATAAATTAAGCTTTAAGTTGTAAGAACAACTAAATATAGAAAGACTATTTCACCGAGACCAAAATGTTATCTTTAGCTCCCACATCAATTGTGATTTTATCTCCATCTTTAACCTTCCCCTCCACAATATTTAAGGCTAATTCATCCAGTATCATGTTTTGGATAACTCTTTTAAGTGGTCTAGCACCAAAACTAGGATCATAGCCTTTTTCGGCTAGATATTTCTTAACCTTAGGGGCAATTTTAATAACAATATTTTTATTTTTTAATCTTTTTTCAACTTTTTCTAATTCCAAATCAATAATTTTTTCTAAAGATTTTTTATCTAAATTTTTAAAAACAACAATTTCATCAATTCTGTTTAAAAATTCAAGCTTAAAATAATCTTTTAAAATTCCATCGATTTTTTCCTTCATTTCACCTTCTCTTAATTTACTGCTTTCTTCTTCATTCTCTCCACCTCCAAAACCGATAGAATATTGTTTAATGACTTCATTGCCCAAATTGGAGGTCATAATAATGATGGTATTTTTAAAGTTTACTTTTCTGCCTTTGGAATCAGTTAAAACTCCATCATCTAAAATTTGAAGTAAAATATTAAAAGTTTCGGGATGAGCTTTTTCTATTTCATCAAATAAAATAACACTATAGGGTCGACGACGAATTTTATCTGTAAGCTGTCCACCATCATCATGTCCAATATATCCAGGAGGAGAACCAATCAGTTTAGCGACACTATGTTTTTCCATAAATTCGCTCATATCTAATCTGACTAAAGCATTTTCATCATTAAAGATAAAAGAAGCCAAAGCCTTGGCCAGCTCAGTTTTACCAACACCAGTGGGACCAACAAATAAAAAGGATCCGATTGGTTTTTTCTCTTCACTGATTCCGGCTCGACTACGGCGAATAGCATTGGACACTGCCTTAATAGCTTCATCTTGACCAATAACCCTTTTATTTAATTCCTCTTCCGAGCGAACCAATTTCTGCGTTTCACTTTCCAACATCTTGTTAACTGGAATTCCTGTCCAACGAGCAACAACTTTAGCGATATCTTCTTCGTCAACTTCTTCTTTTAAAATATGCTGCCCCTTTTTTTGTATTTTCAACAAATCTTCTTGTTGTTTTTTAACTTCTTTTTCTAATTGAGGAATAAGTGAATATCTGATCTCGGCCACTTTTGTTAAATCATCACCACGACGTTCAATAATATCAGCTTCCATCTTAAATTCATCAATCCTTCTTTTAGATTCTCTGATTTTGGAGATAATATCCTTTTCATTATTCCAATGAATTTCTAATTGATTAGCTTTTTCTTTTAATTCTTCCAAATCTTTATTTAGTTTTGTTTTTTTGGCGGTAGAATTTTCTTTTTCACCGGCCACTAGACCAGCTTTTACAATTTCCATTCTTTTAATCTCTCTTTTCATGTTGTCTAATTCTTCTGGCATTGAATCTATTTCCATTCTTAGAGCCGAGGTAGCCTCATCAACCAAATCAACTGCTTTGTCTGGTAAAAAACGATCGGTGATATAACGGCTAGAAAGTTTAGCAGCCGATATCAAGGCTTCGTCAGTAATTCTAACTCCGTGATGAACTTCATATTTTTCTTTAATACCTCTCAATATTGATATAGTATCTTCAATGCTTGGCTCAGCTACGTAAATTGGTTGGAAGCGACGCTCTAAAGCAGCATCTTTTTCTATATATTTTTGATATTCTTTAGTTGTAGTAGCTCCAATCGTTCTAATTTCTCCTCTAGCCAAAGCTGGTTTTAACATATTAGAAGCATCCATAGAACCTTCCGAGGCTCCGGTTCCAACCAAAGTATGAAGCTCGTCAATAAACAATATTATTTTCCCCTCTTGAGATTTAATAGTTTTTAAAACAGATTTTAAGCGATCTTCAAATTCGCCTCTAAATTTAGCTCCGGCGACCAAAGCTCCCAAATCTAAAGAGACAACTTCTTTGTTTTTCAACATTTCAGGAACGTCTCCACTAACAATTCTTTGGGCTAATCCTTCAACGATGGCCGTCTTTCCTGTTCCGGCCTCACCAATTAAAACTGGGTTATTTTTTGTACGACGAAGCAAAACTTGCATGATACGACGAATTTCGGTATCACGACCAACAACTGGATCGAGTTTTTCTTGACGAGCTAGTTCAGTTAAATTAACCGTATATTTTTCCAAAGTTCTAAATTTATTTTCCGGATCTGGATCACTTATTTTTTGGTTACCACGAAGTTCTTTCAAGATTTCTAAAACTTGATTATAATCAATTTTAAAATTTAATAATACAGTTTGGGCCGGAGATTTAATTCCAATCAAGGCTAGAAAAATATGTTCAGTAGAAATAAATTCATCATTCATTCGATCAGCTTCTTTTTTAGCTCGATCAAAAATAGCCGCTACTTCACCAGTTCCCTGAACAGAATGGACGCCCTCAAAATCATTTTTGGGCGCACCCGGCTGATAACCCCTAAACTTTGGTAATTTTTTTATTTCGTTTACTGTATAATTTTCAATTAATTCTGGGTCTATTTTTAATCTTTCTAAAACAACCCTAACTAAGCTTTCGGCTTGTTGATTTAAGGCCAAAAGAAGGTGAAGTCCTTCAATATATTGTTGACCAAAATCAGTGGCAATCATTTGAGCATTAATTATCATTTCCTGTGATTTGTTGGTAAATTTATTAAACATTTTATTTAAAATTAATTTTTACATTTTAGCAGTCTAACTATTTGACTGCTAAGATTATAGATAAAATAGGCTCCACTGTCAAGGCTTGACTTTTTTTATTATAAATGCTATAAATATCAAGCACATTTAAAATCGAGAGGATGGAAGAAAAAAGGATTCTTCAAGAAGTTGAAGAAAATGAAACCAACGAATTAGTAAAAAAAGCTCAAAATTTGGTTAATTCCCATTACGACATTCAAAAAGAATATTTAATGGGCGAAGAAAAGAGCGAATTAAAAGGACTAGAAGAATTCAAGGAAGAATTAAGTAAACATATCGCAGTTGAGAAAATGGACCACACGGAAATATACAAAATGGCCCAAAAAATCGTTATGCAATATTTACGAAAAGGACTTCCTAAAAAACAACCCTCAAGCAATTGAGGGTTTTCTTTTTATTTATCATCATGAATTATTTTTTCAGATAGCTTGGTTAAGTCATTATAAATGTCAAAAGCCCAAGAAGCAATATATTCTCTTTCTCCTTGTGGATCTTTTGGCATTTTATTCATGTCTATAAAAATTCCTTGTTTATAAGGAAACTCAAAATATTCTCTTTGAGACATTGTCTCCTTTAACTTTTCGGGGGAAAAATTTTTTCTATCTTGAGCTTTGGCCTCCTCTTTTAATCTAAAATCATCGGAAAAATCTTGATTAAAATTAATATTAATCAAGCGAACTAATATTTTTAAATCAGAAATAAGCGTATTGTGATAAGCACGACGCAAACTATCAGAATGAGAAATGGCTGCTTGATATTTATCTAAATCATCATAGCTATCTTTTTTCTGCAATTCTAACCTAGTAACCTGAGTTAAATAATTTTTTACATCTTCTAAAACTTTAGAAAAATAATTTAAAATAATTTTTTTTCTATTTTCAATTATTTCTTTTTCCGCTTGATTCTCAACACCGCTCTTAAGGCCAGCAGATTTAATCAGTTCAACTGATTGATAATATCTTTGAGCCGTTGGCCCAAATTTTTTTTCGGATAAATCCTTTTCTTTTTTTGAGTTATTCTTGTTATATTCTTCAATTTCTTCTTTTTCCTCTCGGCTTAATTTTTGACCGTAAACATCTGGATGTTTATATAAATCGCGGAAAAATTTAATATCACTCATATTTTATTACATTAATTGTATTTTTGCATATTAACATATTAATAAATATTTGTCAAAACAAACAATTTAGCCTAATTTATTAAATATTGACATTTTATTTTAAATATGATATAATTAAACCATTGGAATCTTAGGTTTAACTAAAAACACTGCAAATGAGCGAATTTGTTCTTTACAAAAACCAAGAAGCGATATGCTACTTCAATCTCAGATTACAAAACAAAATCTGGATAGCGGACATAATTTTTACAGACAGTCCCATTGGTGATGCTCGCATGCACGCCGTTAACTGGAGTGAAATCAAGTTTGTCGGCGATCACAATGACGAAAAAAAGAAAGGATACTTAATGGATCATCTGAGGTTTGAAGCTCAAAACAAAATGGAAAGAGAAAATATCTATGCCAAGCTAAGAAAAGGCATAAAAAATCTCTTAACAGCCGACATCTTATCGCAAAAACTTCTTTGGAGCTTAAATTAATAAACTCCAAACCAGTCAAGCAAAAAAGCGGAAAAATTTTCCGCTTCTTTTTTTATGTTTATTTTTAAAACAATTTATTTATTTTTAATACTAAACACACTTTTAATAGCTTCACTTAAATTTTTAACAAAAATAAATTTTAATTTTTTAAAATTATTTTTTATTTTTTCTTTTTCAGTTTCCGTCAAAGATCCAGAAAGCAAAACATCAGAAAAGCCCATCTTTTCAATTTCTCTCAATCTCATATCAAGATAAGATATTGGCCGAAGCTCACCACCCAAACCTAGTTCTCCTAAAATAGCCATTTTACCTATAACTTCTTGGTTTAAATAAGAAGAAATAATTGACAATGAAACGGCCAAATCTAGGGCCGGATCACTAGCCCTCAAACCACCAACAATATTTAAAATAATATCTTGATTGGTTAAATCTAATTTTTGTTTTTTAGAAATAACGGCTGATAAAACTTGTAAACGGTTTAAATCAAAACCAGAAGATTTTCTTTGCGGATAACCGAAAACAGTTCTGCTAACTAAAGCTTGAACATTAATCAAAAAGGGGCGATTACCTTCAACCACGCAGGAAAAACTTGAACCAGGAAAAGAATGAGACAAATCATTGTCTAGAAAAACAGAACTAGCATTTTTAACCTCCTCAAAACCAGAGCCAGTCATCTCTAAAACTCCAATTTCATTAACACTACCAAAGCGATTTTTACTAGAGCGAAGAATAGAATAAGCGCCTCGATTATCATTTTCCAGAGACAAAACAACATCAACTATATGTTCTAACGATTTTGGTCCGGCAACCTGACCATCTTTGGTAATGTGACCAATTAAAAAAACAGGAATATTATATTTCTTAGCTAATTCCATAAATTTAACAGCAATAGTTCTGATTTGACTAACCCCGCCAGCCTCACTAGGAACCAAAGAAGAATAAATTGTCTGAATAGAGTCAGCAATTAAAAGATCGGGTTTATTTTTTATAGCTGTAGAAATTATTTTTTCTAAATTAGTTTCACTGACAAAATTGAAAGATTTTAAATTACATTTCAATCTCTCTAATCTTAATTTAACTTGACCAGCCGATTCTTCGCCTGAAATATATAACACCTTAGCAAAACTTTTATTATTTTTAACAATGGAATCGGAAATTTGAGCAAGCAATGTCGACTTACCAACCCCCGGCTCACCACTTAACAAAATTAAAGAGCCTTGGATAAGTCCTCCGCCCAATACCCTATCCAACTCAAAGACACCAGTTTTGAATCTTTCAGATTGAAAATTTGAAACATCTTCTAAATTAACAACGTCCGCCGAAGATATTTTATCTATTATAGTTTTTTCGTTCTTTTTTTTGTCATCAGACAAACTTTCCACTAAAGTCCCCCAATTACCACATTCTAAACAGCGCCCACTCCATTTAGGAAATTGGGCACCGCAATTTTGGCACTCAAATATTGTTTTTATTTTAGAAATCATAACAACTATTTTTTACTCGGCCTCGTTAATTTCCATTTCTATTATTTCACTTAATTCATCCTCGTCTAAATTACCCAAAAAATCCTTGTCATTAACGTAGATATAAGGAATTCCTAAAATACCAAGATCTTCCGCTTCCTTAACATTATTTAAAATTAAATTATCAACATTATTATCATTCATGCAAGCTAAGAAATTATCTAAGTTCAAACCAGCTTTACCAGCCAAAACTAAAAATAAATCGTTTTTTAAGCTAGAGAATCGACCCTTTTCTTTATACAATAAATCGCTATAACTCCAAAAATTATTTTGATTTTGAGCACAACGAGCAGCTCGAGCAGCTTGATAAGAAAAACTATTTACATCCTTTAAATCTGGGTAATCCTTCCAAACAACAACCATTTTTTCTTTATATTTTTCAAAAACATTTTTAATAATTTTCTCTTGTTCGAAACAAAAAGAACAATTAAAATCAGAGAAATAGAACAGCTTAACCTTCTCAGCGGAATCCTCTCCCAGAATCGGATCAAATCTATTATCAATTGGTTTTATCAGTTCTGTTTCTTGATTTTTAACATTTAAAAACGGGTCGGCTGCTGGGCTTATTTTTTCAGTAGTATTATCTTTAATCATTTTAATTTCAACCATATC
This sequence comes from bacterium, assembly GCA_035400585.1. Lineage (GTDB taxonomy): Bacteria > Patescibacteriota > Patescibacteriia > Patescibacteriales > UBA12465. The sequence continues at coordinate 443,396 of DAOMZR010000001.1, forward strand.
TTTAGCTAAAAAAAGAGAGTTTTTAAACCAAACTAAAGAAAAAATCAAAATTAAAAACATTACTATTGATACTGAAATAAAAATAATGCTAAAATAATCTTTTTTATTTTCTACAACTATTTTTTTCTTGGTTTCTTTTTTAGAAATCACAATATTATCATCTTTTTTTATAGAACTTGCTTTCTTTTCTTTTTTTTCCTTAACTTCTTTCGCGCTTTTATTTTTATTAATTTTATTCATATCTTTAATTTAATTAATAAATTACTGCCAGGAGGCTTCATCAACTAACCACTCCCCACCCTCTTTAACGTAGCTTATTTTTATATCCTGATTAAAAACTCTTTCCTCGCTAACTCCTTTAGTTTCAAATCTTTGAACAGAAACCAAAACGCTTACCTGACCACTTTTAGGGTTAAAGCTGTCTATCTGAGGAGAAACAAAAACCTTAGAGGTCATGCCATAATATTCGCCCGAATATTCTGAATTATTTTCTAATTCAACCAGATAAGAATCAGCCCAAGATCTCATCTTTTTGGTCATAAATTCTTTGGATTGAACTATATTTTCGTAGTTACTGTGATTAGAATAAGATCCAAATCTTTCAGCAAAAGCCGCAGCCATTTTCTTGAAATCATCTTCACTCCACTCTCTATTTCTTTCCAATTCCTCATCAAAAGTGTATATTATTTTGCTTTCAGCATCTTCTTTCATTTCTATAAATTTCTCTTCATCCGTTTTTTCTTCAGTTTTAACCTCTGGCTTAGAAAAAGGATTTTTCTTTTCACCACCCAAAAAAGCAAAGTAAACAAACAAAAGAATTAAAACAAAAAGAACTACTATTAAAACTTTGCCTATTTTCTTATTTTTATTTTCCATATATTTTATTTAAATTATTAGTTTTATAAATTAAACAGCACCCTCTAATTCTCTTTGTTGTCTGGCAAATTCTTTTTTAGCTTCTTCTTGTTCTAGCAATTGTCTAGGGTCAGACGTTATTAACTGATCCTCGCTATAAGAAGCTACTATTTTTATAGCTACATGCTTATTACCAGCAAAAAATATACCTTCTCCAACATCACACTCTAAAAGCAAAAACTTTTCTCCTTCGGTCAACATAAAAGTCTTTTGCACTAAATCAATAGCTGCCGGAGATTGTTTTAACAAAATCTGTAAAGAGGAGTTAGTAACAATAGCCTTTCCATAAGGAGAGGTTAAGAAATCATTAACGTCCTGAGTGATAGTAGTAACTCCTAAATAATATTTTCTACATCTTTTAACTAGAGCAAATATAAATTTAGCACTATCTTCGTGTTGCATCATCCACCAAGCTTCATCAATAATCAAAACTCTTTTTTTGGTTTCACTTCTAACAACATTCCAAATATAATTAACAATGGTGTAAATAGCCATGGGACGAAGCTCATCTTCCAAATCTCTAACCGAGAAACAAATCATTTGATTGTTCATTTCTACGTTGGTTGGATTATTTAAAAAACCAGAAAAAGTTCCTTCAGTATATTTTTTTAGTCTCTGAGCTAAGTCAGATCCACCCTCCATACCATCTAAAACTTGTTGAAAATCAGACAAAACTGGTGGTTCAATTTGAGACAAGTCGGAATCAGGTGTAATATCTTTTTTAGCATAGGTTTCCAAAAGAGCTCTATCCACTATTGAATCTTCGTCGTAATTTAAAGCACCAGTCATTAAGCGAACCAAACCTTTTAAAGTAATAACCGCGCTTCTGATAATATCTTTGGGCTTAGCTTCTCCTCCAATAGCTCTAGGCAAATCAAAGGGATTAATTTTACTTTCACTGGCCAAAGAAATATTAATATAAGTTCCGCCAACAGCATCTGACAAATGTTTGTATTCATATTCTGGGTCAATAACAATAACATCAGAACCCATCATCAACGATCTTAAAACTTCCAATTTTATACAATAACTTTTTCCAGCACCAGAAGTAGCAAAAACTACCGAATTAGCATTTTGCAAACTAAAACGATCAAATAAAATTAAACTATTATTATGTCTATTAATTCCGTATAAAACTCCGCGATCACTGGTAAGCTCACTGGAAATAAATGGGAAAGAAGAGGCAATTGGTGATGAATTCATGTTAAAGGTAATATATAAATCATCGTTTCCTAAAGGTAAACAAGAGTTAAACCCCTGTTCGGCCTGGTAAAAAGCCCTCTTAGAATAAACTAATCTCGAACCAAAAACGTCTTCTACTTGGTCTGACAAACGATCAAGTTGTTCTAAGTTGTCAGCATAAATAGTAATATATAAACCGAATTGAAAAAACCTTTCTGTTCCTTGAGTCAAAGAATCACGCAAAGCTTCAATATCCCTCAAGGCGGTTTCTCTTATTGGATCTCTCGGCGCACCTTTTTCCGAATCAGACATAATTTGAGCTTCCAGGTTTCCCACTCTGGATTTAAGTTGTTTTAAAATAATAGCACTCTTTACCGGATAAAAGAACATGGAAACATCAAAACATTCATTCAAGTTAATAATCGGCGCAAACCAACCAACGCTTATATATCTTGGGTAAGTAATTACAAAAATTGTTCTAAGAAATTTCTGACCTAAAGCCAAAAAAGTCGGGCTAACTTTAAAACTTGCCGGAGAAATTAAATCTCTAACAGACAAAGCTCCACGAAGCAATGCCTTTTCTTCTTCGATTAATTCTCTGGTTATTTTTATTTCTTCTTCCTTGGCACCAAACCTTTGCAATTCTTCTTCAATAATTCCCTTTTTCTTTTTGGTCTCCAATTCTTGTCGTTGACTTTTTAGATCTATCATAATTTATAGTAAATATTTTATAATTCAACTTGCAAATCTCTAACATTTGTCAAAACTTGATTCTTAGAGGTTTCCGGATTATATGAATTATAATAAAGTTCTATTAGTTCCTGAGTGTTCAATTGCTTAACATCAACACCCAAAGATAAAAGAGAAGACATAACACTATCAACTCTTCTAGCCAAAGCCTCTTTGTATCTTAAAAATTTAACTTCTTTCAATTTAAAAATTGTAGATGGTTTCAAGGCCTCGGATAAAAGAGAAAAAAATCCTTTTCTTTTATCGCCAGCCGGATTGTAAGAAACAACAACAAAGAATTTTTTGTTCATAATTTTTCCGATGGAAACCAACTCTTTTATGTATTCTATATACTCAGCAGTCTGTATTTTCAATAAACGATTTGTCTGCTCTCTTTCTTTGTTTTTTAAATAATCCAAATAATTTTGAATATTTAAATCTCTGGATTGAATAACAATTTGTAGTGGCGTATTTAAATTATTTAAAAAACTAACATAACTAGAAATAATGGCATTTTGCTCATCTTCACTTTTTAAAGCAAAATTAATACTGGATACAGATAAAACTGCTCTAAGACTGCCATCTTTTACAACAACGGTATCATATTTAATTTCAGCGACATCCAAATATTGCTGAGTTGATGGGGCTTGCATTTTTGCTTTTTTCTCTGGCATAATTAAATAATTTTAATTTAGAAATCAGATTCGTCCGATAATATTTTTTCGCTATCCTCACCTCGATATTTTCCTTTGGTATCAACTACTAATGAAATTTTGGCTAATTTAGCCTTGCTCAAATATTTCTCCTGAGTAACAACGTTTTCATATTTAAATTCTTTTTCTTCTTTCTTTTCAACCGTTGAAGTTTTGTGATTCCAAACTCTTAAATTTGGTTTTTTAACTGTCTGAATAAAATTCAAAACGAAATAATGAAAAGGTCGGCCATTAACTTTTAAAAAGGCGACGGTTCCAAAGATACCAAAAATTAAAACACTGGAAATTACAAATCCCATGAAATCCAGGGTTTTATAAGCAATAAAAACAAAGAAAGCACCGATTAACAAAATAATAAACTGCCTAGCAGTAATCGGACCAATAATTTTTGGCTCAACGTCTATAAATTGTGGGACTGTAAACTGTTGCATAAAAACTAAAATCTCAATGTTTTATTAAATTCAACTATAGCCTCAAGTTCCTCTTTGCTTAAAAACTCTTTTCCATAACTCTTCAATTCGGCTATAATTTGATCAACGCCAACACCACGATTACCAGCGTCTAAGAAAATTTTTAGATATAATTTATGTATCGGACTTTGACGCCAAGCCTTAATTCCTTCAATCATTTTGCTATAATCTAAACTCTCTAAAGCCTTTATTTTTTCTCTAATTTTTTCTAGAGCTTCCTTAGAATCTTTGGATAAACGACGAAAATTAACCAAATCTAAATAACGTATTTCGTCTACTGGGCTCATTATTTTAACTTTCTTAACGTCGGTCATTTTTATTTTGTTGCTTGAATTATCGATATCAGCAACTTTTGAAATCGGTGATTGAAAAGAAGGCGTTGTTTCCTTTTTTAGATTATTTTTAGCTTCTTCCACAGCTTTTATTGAAGCCTCCTCTTTTCTTATCTCTTCTTCAATTTCAGAAATAATTTCTTTTTCAAATTTATCAAATTTAGCATCTTCGTTTATCAAAAAGCTATCATTTGCTTTTCTTTTATCCTCTATTTTTTCTAAAACTTCTTTTTGTTTTTTGACTATTTCCTCTATTTTAGCTTTATCAATTATTTTTTCCTCAACTTGATAATTATCTTTTAAATTATTAACAGGATCAACAGAATGGGTGTCTAAAAGATAATCTGAATCACCGGCCGGTAACATCTTTTTAGTTTCAGAACCAACAGATGTTCCAAGTCCAAGCTTGTTTATTTTATCTAAAATATCCTTATCAATTTTTGTTTGATTTTTAGCCTCTTGATATTCCTCGGCCTGAAAACTGGAAACGATCATGAAAATGTTATCAATCATTTGATCAGCCAAACCAAAACCACCCAATTCACTTGACTTAGAAAATATTTGACGCAACTCAATTTTGCTTTTGACTCCTTTAAAGTATTTTTCTAGCAAAGAAACAAAATTTTCTTTTTTTTCTTTAGTTAAATTTAATTTCAAAATATCAACAACTTGTTCGGCTTGATTTTTGACTTTATTTAAATAATCAGTTTTTACATAATCACTAACAAATTCTTGCTCTTTGATGTATGGTTCATCTCCCAAATCATCTGTCTCGTTTTTATCAAGCTCTTTATTATCGAATTCTTTCCCCAATTCGGCTAATTCTTCTTTTAATTTATTATCAGGAGAATCAATTTTTACTTCATCAACTTTAAAATCCTTTTTTATTCCTAGATAATCGGCTATTTTATAAAAAACTTTTTCTTTTAACTCCGTGGCTAAGTTTTCAGATTGTTCTTGATTTAAGCCAAGTTCAGTAAAAAAAACCAAGGGCAAACTTTCAATGTTTATTTCCTTAATAGTTACTCTCATAATTAATGAGGCCAAATCAACTTTGTATTTCTTTTCTATTTCTTCAATAACCTTAACAGCTTCGTCGCTATCAACAGCTTTTTTGATGTCATCACTCAAACTATTAAATTTGTTTAAATAGTCAAACATATTTGAATTTTATTATTACAAAAAACAAGGAATTATTTTTTCAACTTATTGATTTCACTTTCAATAGCTTTTCTTTCTAAGCTTTTTTCTGGGTATTTTTCTAACATTAATTCCATTTCTTTTATTTTTTGTTCTTTCTCGGAAAAAAAATTTTCCTTTTTATCTAAATCTTCTTTTTCTAAATCATTTTTTGAAATATTCTCTGAATTGCTTTTTAAGACATCGACATTGTTTATTTCACCGACTTCGTCAATGTTTTTGCTTTTCTTCATAGACAAACTGTCAGAAATTACATTGTCTCTATCTAGTGGAACTATTTCCCATTCGTTGAAAGGAATGTTAGCCATTGAATCTGGAAAAAAAGACAAATTTCTGTAAAGGCGCAAAACCTTTCTCACCAATCTTCTCTCAACTTCATCTAAATTTAAACAATTAACCGAACTAGTTAAAAATTTAGCCAAAACTATATTGCTGAAATTATTACTTCCATTTTCTTTTATGAAGCTCTTTATCCAGTTGGCTATTGTTGGATCTTCTTTCTTGTTATTTATTATTAATAAGTTTTTGGTAAGCACTTCCTGATTAGCCAGAAGGGCTCTAATAAACTTATCAAGAGAATCAGTTTTGTTTGTCAGTAAATATAACATTGAACCATTAAGGCTTCGAGGAGCTGAAGGATCACTATTTTTTAAAATTGTTACCAAGTCTTTTTCTAAAAGATAGGTCGATATCCGCTCTTCTTTTTCTTCATCAAAATCTTTTTCCAAATCTTCTAAAAGATTGTTGAGATTATTTAAATTACTATTAACAATGGATTCTTCAAAATCACTTACATATTGCTTATATTTATCAAGACTTCCATTATATTTTTTAATTTGATCAGCTACCTTAAAATCAATAAAATTATCCACTGGCAAAAACAACTTTCCTAAAAAATCGCAAATAAATTCATTCAATCTTTCTTGACTTTTAATGTCTGGAGAAACATTTTTTATTAATTCTTCAATTTTAAAATCGGAAATAAAAAAATCTAAAAGAAAATCATTAACCCTTTCTTTGTCTATGTTAAAGTCGGCTGATATCTCGGAAATAGCTTGAGCAACTTTTTCAGAGGAAAAATAAAAATTAAGCTCTTCTGATAAACTTTCTAATTTTTCTAAAAATTTTATATATTTATTTTCCATAGATTAAAACAAGATTGCTTAAATTTATTTAATTTTTCAGTTAAAGTAAATCATTAATCAAACATAGCACTTGCAGTGTCTATTGTTTGTTGATCTTTATCGTCTAAATTGTCGCCTGATTTGGATTGATTATTGGATTGATTATTAGAAGCTCTTCTGCTGCTGAAATTAACACCAGCAATCTCCTGAAAAGCTTTAATAACCGCTCTATCAGTTGGTACTTCAGAATTTAATTTAGAATTTTCTAAAATACTATTTAATTTATTTTTAAAATCTTCTTCATTTATAGCATTTTTCAAGTCCTGTATCGCTTTATGAGTTGGGTTATCAAACATTTTTTTCAAACTCTCAATACTTTCGCCTTTGCTAACCATCTTTTTAACCTCGTCAAACTCTATCTCACCCAAAAATTTAACTTTACTTTCTTCGTTTTTAACAGGATCTAATCCTTCATCAAAATTATCTAAATTACCATCTTGAATACCAGCCAATTTCTTTAAAGAATCATAATCACCAGAAGATTTTAAAGATTCTTTAACCTCTCTTTGTTTGTCTTTGGTCAAATCATCAAATTTACCTTTAAAATTTTTATTAGACATTGTTTTAACTAGCCCTGGCATGATTAATTTCATTGAATCTTTGTCAATATTTTCCAGTTTTATAGTGCCACCAACAATACCTTTAACAATTTTTTCTTTGGCTTTATCTTGTTTAGATGAATCAGTTGATCTAAGATCGGTAAATGTTTGAGTTAAATGTTGATAATCACCGGCCAACGAACCATCCATTTGATTCATTACCTTGTTATCATTGCCATAAGTTTTTTGAAGCTCATCTCTTTTAATCCTGGCTTCTTCTTTGGTTAATTTACCCTTTTCCATTAAAGTCATGGTAGCGGCCGCTCTTTCATGACCACTTAAAGAATAGTCGTTCATTTTCTTTCTAAGCTCATCTTCTTTGTCATCCTTCATGCCATCTTTATGTTTTGAGATTTGAGAACTATGATAATTAGAAGCCAAATCCAAATCTTCATTTCCGGCATGTTGAACTTTGCCCTTAAGACCTAGGGTTAAAATATTTCCAGCAATATTGCCAAATTTACCAAAGTTTTTGGCACCCCTCATACTGTCTGACAAATCTTTTTCTTTTTGACCAACAACTTCGTCCCTTTCTTCAAATTCTTTAGTAAGATCAATTTTATTAAAATCAGAAACAGCAGATTTTTCGTCAGACTTGAAGTTGGCATTATAATCTTTTAATAAATCATCCTGTTTTTGTTTTTGCTTAGTTTCTTCTGGAAGATATTTATTGTTTATATCATTTTTCCTTTGATCAAGTTCACTTTGTGTAATTTTACCATTTTTGAAGTCGGCATCAGCCTTATTAAGTTCTCTCTGTTTTTTAATACCCAGGTTCTTTTCTTCTGTTTTGGCAGATTCTATTTTTACTTTTAAATCTTCAAGCGCTACTTTCTTTTGTTTGGCTTCTTCTAATTTTACTTTTCTATCTTCTATGTCTTTTTTAGAAACACCGGCCAAGCTTTTTATTCCCTCTCCAACTTTTCCTCCCAGCTTATTAACCGGGGCAACAACGGCTTGTTTTGCCTGACCAATTTTTTGATTAGCCCAACCAGCATCTTTTTGAGCTCTATCTTGTCTAAGACCTTCTTTCATTGATTGACGAGCTTTAATAGCATTTTGCACTCTTTCAACCCCAGTAGCTCTTTTAACTCCTTTGGTCATGGCATTCATAGTGCCGGTTCCCATAGCTTGTAATTTGGCCATACCCTTACCAGCAATACTGCCAGCCACACCACCCATTTCTTGAGCTATCATTAATCCCCCCAACAACATACCAATGGAAATAATAAACTTAGTCATGTTATCCTGACTTCCAGCTTCAGTAACAGTGGCAGAAAAATTTTCTTGAGTAGCTTCGCCTCCAGCTGAATTGCTTTGGGCTTTCATTTTATTAATATCTCGACTACCTTCAATACCGCCCAAAGAAGCGAAAGAAAGCCATATAAAAAAAGCTAAAACCGGACCGACTATTAAGTTTTTAGAAAAATCAGACCACCATCTTTGAGAATAGGATTGTCCTTGAGGAAACGAAGCCATTAAATAAGCTGCTGGAGATAAAACGACATAAATCCAAATCATAATTATTCTCATGGCCAACATCACTAGCATTGTTAAAACAACCACAACCGAAATTATTGAAAATATTAAAGCTAAAATTATGGAACCCAAAATAGTCCAACCAGTAACATCGCCGGAATTACTTTGATCAAAACTTAATATTTTAGTAACACCCAACATTTCTGTTAAGTTTCCACCGGCCATGTCTTTAAAAGCGTTTACAAAAGTTAACATGATCACCTGAGCAACGTCGATAAATATTCCGCAAATAAGTTTAGAGAAGTTTATTAGAATTGCCATTAAAATAAGTTTTGGCAACCAAGTTTTTAAATTATACTGTTCTATTTTTAAAATAGTGGCGAAAGCAATTATCAAAAGGATTAAAATAAAAAACATGTTACACAAATCTCTAACCAGTGTCCAGCCAGTTGTAACAGCATTGGAATTGATAAAATCATTATACTGGGCAACTCCGATTAAAATATACATTAACATTATAAGTATTTTGCCCAAAACCCAGATAATTGGGTATAACACCCAGCCCAAAACTGTGGCTACTGTTTCTCCGAGTCCAGCGTGAGCAAAATTGGGGAATAAAAAAATTATCCCAAGAAAAAGAACTAGAGATAAGCCAGTAAATATTTTTTTGTTTTTTATTTTTAACTTCATTGTATTTATTTAAAAAACTGTGATATCCATTCCCAGGCAATATAGGGAGCAATAAAGAAAGATATTGGTGGTGTAAGAAGCATCATTAAAAAGGCTATAACAATTATAAACAAGTGCAGAAAACAACAACAACCAGTAGCTCCTTTTTCTATGACACTAATTTTTCCTCCAATTTCTTTTGCCTTTTTAGGGGATGTTTTTTTAATTTCTTGTGGAACCCACTCTTGTCCCAGTTTGCAAAAAAATTTAGGAGAGATTAAAGAAAGTACAGCGTGAGCATAAACCCAAAACACAGACAAGGTAAAAGTTGGAATAGCATCCAACCAGGCATTCTTTAAAAGATTATCAAAAAACAATCTGCTAGCAATTGGTTTTTCTCCTGAGTCTTCGTCGGTTTTAGCTTTAATCTTTGAATCAATTTTGCTCTTGCTTTTTTGTTTGTCTTGCTCCAACTCTCTAGCCTGATCCATTTCTTGCTGCTCATCATATTCAGTATTTGTTCTGGCTGATTGTTCTTCGCTGCTTGTCGATTGACGACCCTTAGCATCACTCAGTTTTTGACTTCGAGTAGAAATTGGCAGAGAAACACCCTTTAAAGGTTTAAAAGAAGAAAGATTCTCGTTCGTTTTTTTTCCATAACTACTTGAGTCTAAACGGGAAACTGGATCATTTCCTTTTTTAGTAGATGAACTCACCATTTTTGATGGTCCACCAGCCACATTCCCAAAATCATTTAATAAGATTTTCTCGACTTCGGCTTTAACTTTTGAATCAATTTTATTTTCCTTTATACTGTCAGATATAACTTTATTTTCTTCGGCCATAGAACGAAAAATAATAATAAAACAAGAGAAAATCTATATCCATTTCTTATCTATATTATACAATAAAAAAAATAAATTGCCAAATAATAAACCATTAAAAATTATCAATCCTTTTAATTTTTAAAATTAATTCTAAATTTAATAATTTTTTAATTTTTTCCTAATTTTTCCAGCTGTTTTTCAATCTGTTCTGGTTCTATTTTTTTATATAAAATCTCTAAATCACTAACTACAATCCTGCTTTTATCCGGAAACTGCCACTTTAAATTATCCATTAATAAGCTAGACTTCATTTTGGCGGAAGTTTTTGGTAAAAACGGTTCGGTTAAAATTGTCAGCGATTTAATAATTGAAGCAAAAACTGCCAAATCTTCTCCAGCCTTTTCTCTGTTGGTTTTAATAAGTGTCCAGGGAGCGTATTCATTAAGTAATCGATTGCCGTTTTCAATAATTTCAAAAACTGATCGAATTGCTTTTTTAAAATTTCCCAATTCAATGTCTTCACCAACACCAACAAAGGCATTTTTAGTTAAATTCAAAAAATCTTCCAATTTATTATCTATTTTTTCAGGAAAATCAATTCCGTCAGGAAAATTTTTTTTGATAAATGATAAGGTTCTAAAAACAAAATTTCCAAAATTACCAATAAGCTCATTATTGGTTTTAGCCAAATAATCTTGCCAGGAAAAATTGGAATCGGCTGATTCCGGACCATTAGATATTAAATAATATCTTAAAGTATCGGAATCAAATTCGGCTAAAAAATCTTTAAGCCAAACAGCGTGACCTCTGCTTTTGGAAAATTGTTTCCCTTCTAAATTTAAATATTCACTGGAAATAATTCTATCTGGCAAATGTAAATTACCATAGGACATTAAGATTGTTGGCAGAATTATAGCGTGAAAAGGAATGTTGTCTTTACCATGAACATAATAGTGCAAAGCTTCGTCATTTTTCCAAAAATCTTGCCACAAATTATCATTTTCTTCATTTTTGGCCCATTCCTTACTAGCTGATAAATATCCCAAAACAGCTTCAAACCAGACATAGATTCTTTTGTTTTCATAACCGTCCAAAGGAATTGGCACGCCCCACTCCGTATCTCTGGTTATAGCCCGATCTAAAAGTCCTTGAGCCACAAATTCACGAGAAAAATTTTTAGCATTTTGCCTCCAGTGAGAACTGCTTTCGATAAATTTTAAAATTTTATCCTGCCAAGCAGAAAGTTTTAGAAAAAAATGTTCGGTTGTTTTCCACTCAGGAGTATGTCCACAAGTTTTACATTTTGGATTTTTTAATTTTTTAGTTTCCATTAAATTGCCACAATTATCACATTGATCACCACGAGCCGAAGAAAAACCACAAATATAACATTCGCCTTCAACATATCTGTCCGGTAAAAATCTTTGGCAATTTGAACAATAAGGGAGCTCTTCTTCTTTGATATAAATATCTCCGTCTTTATACAACTTTAAGAACATTTCCTGTACTACCTGGCGATGGTTATCAGTTGTTGTTTTGGTATAATTATCATAAGAAAATGATAAACCGTTTAAAAAATTATCTTTGAATTCTTCGTGATATTTATTGGCTATTTCCGATGGATGTAGTCCTTGTTTGTCGGCTTCAACAGCAATCGGTGTTCCATGACAATCACTTCCAGAAACAAACAAAACATCATCGCCCTTTAAGCGATAATATCTGGCCAGAACATCTCCACCAATTAAACCAGCCACATGGCCCAAATGAAGAGAGCCATTGGCGTATGGCCAAGCAGAAGCTACTAAAACTTTTTTACCCATATTTAAAGGATTTTAATAATTATTTATGATTTTATAATATCATTTTAAGCGCCAGAAAGCAAGAAATAAAAAACCCGTAAGCTTAGCTTACGGGCTCGGATTCAGAAGATAGAACCCTATTTTTTTATGAATTTTTTGGAGGCGCGTCCTTCTGAAGTTTCTAAGTTTAGGATATAAACACCCTTGGGCAAACTGGAAACATCAAGATTAAGATTATTACCATCCACGATATCAAAAGTCATTAATCTGCTACCAATTACATTGTAAACAGCTCCTGTTTTTCGACCACTCAACGGAAAATCAATAGTTAGGTCTTTAGCGACTGGATTGGGATAAACAGATAGTTTGTTTGACAAATCAACATCATTAATACCACTTCCGGTGTCAAATTTTAGGATAAAAATCTGGCTATCGTTTCTACCGAAGTAAGCTTTGTCATTATATTTATCATAAAAACCAGATCGAACATTTCCAGCCTCAACCCAACCATATTCGTCGTCATAATAATGTTTAAGTTTTTTGGTTTCTCCAGTGCTTATTTTTATGTGCTTCACGCCACCGGAACCATAAACAAAAATATTATCATTATCCTTTACCACTATTCCATTTGAAAACAAGGAATAATCTTCTGTTGGAAAAGAATAAACTTTTGAACCCTGCTGGTTGGTATCATCCCATCTGTAAACATCCCCACCAAAATTTATGACAAAAAAAATATTTCCATCATTTGAACAAATTTCCTTTACCGTTCCCGCATTATAGTCGTTTCCAAAAGAATAAACACTAACCAACTGACTGCCATCGTAACGCAAGAGATTGTTTTCAACTATAGAGTTATTAGATATTGCCCATGAAAGAACCAATACATTGTTTTGATTTTTAGCATAAATATCACTAAAATAAACATTGTTTCTTTCGGCAATTAATGTAAACACGGATGAACCATTCCAATGATAAAGCCTAGACTTACCATCTTCGTAGCTTTTAGCCCCCATATAAACATTATCTTCTGTTAAAATAAATCTACTGTTGCTACCAGAAAAAGGCATCGTCAAAAGATCAAAATTATTAATAGAATTATTCCAAACATAAAGTCTAGTAGACCAACTATGAATTAAAAAAACACTATTATCATTCTTCTTAAAACCACTAAGATTTTCAATGCTTTGATCAACTGGTTGTTGCGGATAATTCCAGTTAGCGCCATCAAAATAAACAGCTTGATAACCGCCCCCAGAAACTCCATAAGTAGATCCCCAAATTTTGTCGCCCAAGACAAACAAACTGGTTATTGCACGTCCATTATTGGTATTTTGAAATTTCTCCAAATAATAGCCCTGGGTAGTTTGCGAAAAAAGATTTAAGCCCAGGCCAACAAAAATTAAAAGAGTAATCAATCTTTTCATTTTTTAGTCCTCCATTATTTTAATTTAAAATTATTAATGTTCTTAATTTAACTGAAAAGTATATCATTAAAAAATGCTTTTGTCAATAACTCATAAATTATTATTCAATAGATATGCAATCTGGATCGTGTGGATCACAAGGTTCATCTGGGTCAACAACGTCAGGACAAACAGGGAAGAAGCTTGGCTCATAACCGCATCTATAACACATATTAGACGATACTCCATCAGTCTGACACTGACAACAATACTTATTTTCCAAATTAAAATAACAGGAATTAGAATCACAGGTTGTTGTGCCAGTTATAGGATTGACCACCACTACTGGTTTTTCTGGAACAATATAAGACGAGCAAGAGAACAATGGACCACTTATATAGTCATCGCAGGATTCACATGAATCTGAACTTAAATCACCATTTGAACAACAATTTGTAAAACAACTTAGATTATAATAAGTCGGATTTGAAGAATTAAAACCACCAATACCGGAACATCTAAAGAAATCCCAATTATCAACTACTTTAATAGTTATAATATATTGGCCAGGGGTAAGAAAACGCACTAAGCGATGGGGATTGGATTCGTTGGGTCGATGATCAATCGGACCTAGAATAATTGGAGCACTGTTTTTCCAGTCTTCGGTAGTCTTCTTTATTTTAATTGTCATTTGCTTGATTGGAGATTGTTCTCTATCAACTACGGTATTAAAAGAAATAGTATAAAAACCAGAGGCAACAACATTATAAATATTTGACTCTACTTCCGTTTGATTAACCGCTCCATAAGGACCGCTAATTTTAATATTATTAATTTGTGGCCAAACAGAACAAACCCTGGTATTGTCTCTTTCTGGGCAACCATAAGAATTACAATTAACGGCTGGGGTTAATGGGGCATCTACTCCATTCAAATGAGCATAACCAGAGTCCAAACTAACCTTAGCAAATATATTTTTTAAAGCATCAGAGGCACCACTGGTTGTGTTGGACCAACTACTTCCTGTATCGATAAATCTGTTTTGAGTATCCAAACTAGTTGTTAATTTAATTTTACCAGATGCTTTATCATAATAAAGAGACTCACAAGAGTTTCTATATCCAGCACCAGTTCCAGTCATATAAATAGAACTTGATGTGCCAATACAAGAATAGGGCAGACCATAAAGCAAAGAATCACCGATACTGCTAGCGTAAACATTCTGACTTCCAACATCTCCATCGGTATTAATAGCACCAAAAGGAACACTAACAGACCCAAGCCTATAATGACTAAAAGGAGCACTAGTTAAAGAATTATTATATTGTTGCAATGAATATTGAGATGATTTTAATCTCTCTACCCAAGGAATTTCTCCTTTTATAAATTTATCGCATTTAGGAACATATTTATCGGGATCCATTAAACAAGCTCCATTTTTATTGGGATCAGTGACGGCCAGAGAATCCTGAGCACAATAAGTAGAAGAACATCTACCATTTCCAGTTCCAGCTGGTATAAAAGTTGTTGTTCCATATAAACCACCTTCGCATTCAGATTTTTTAATATTATAGGCTAAAAGTTTTTGACCGTTATCGGTTTCTGTTTTTCCTTTTAAACTACCGTCATATAAATACCACCCGGCTTGCGATTTATAAGTTGAACCATTAGGATTTCCATCGGAGAAATTTCGAGCCTCAAATCTTTCCCACCAACCATTTCTAGCATCACAAGCCATAGTATCACAACCGCTACAAGAAGTATTACAATTACTTCCGCGACAGCAGAGAACAGCGTTTCCACCGCAACTATTTGTGCCGCCACCAGTTATACTTTTAGCCGTGGTTTGTGATCCATAAACTATTTTACTGTTTGTAGGAATTATTAGTCTTGAACCTGTAATTGGCAAGCAGAAATAAATTTTCATATTATATTTTTCTCCGCCACCATAGTTATACCAAATATCACGACAATCGCTAGCATCAGAATCATAAAGCTTGTTTAAAACATTATGATAATTAGAATCACATCCTGAACCACCATAGAAATAAACACCCTCATTAACCGTACCGTCACTAGTGGTTACATCCCTTAAATAAACATCCCTATATTCAACTAAGCTAAAATCAGCATTCATTCGACCACAATAAATCGGCTGAAGACCAGTATCAGCATACCCCGAGAAATTAGTTGTTAAATCCGAGTTAGCGCTACCAACCACTGAATCAACCGGATACCACAACAAACAAACATTTTCATTAGCTGGGTCTTTTTGTAAACAATAACCTTCCCAACCTTGCTCTATAAAGCTGTAACCCTTAGAATCACTGTAACAAGAAATGCTATCTTGTTTTGGATATAATCTGCAAGAAGCTGGTAAATAAGTATTTTCGGCTGTTTCTAAAGCTGGTTCAACATTAACATCATCAAAGTATAACCAACCATTATTGGCAGTATCATTATCAAGAGATGGGCTTAAAATCAATCTAAAGCCATTATTCCAATCACTAGCTGTTTTAAATTTGATACTAATTCTCTGCCAATCCTTTTTACTGACATCAACTGATATTTCGGTTGATTCATTTTCAACAACAACCCCATTTTTTACACCCACTATTTTTCCTAAAACTTTTTCTACATTTCCACCTTCTGTCAATCTATAATTAGCAGTGTTAATTAAAAAATTTAGATAATAATCGGAACTAGTATTTACACTCACTACTGGAGAATACCAAGCCCAATCACACTCACCACCACCAACTCTAGCAAATCCTAAATTAGAAGGAGATGGATAAGTGGGAAGAACCGATTTGAAAGGAGGTGTGTTAACATCAATTGATTTAGAAATAAAGCAAGTTGAATCGATGGCTATTAAACTAGAATTGCTGGATTTTTTTCTTTGCCAAGAATTTAAATCTGCCTTTTTTTCAAAATCATTGCTCCAAACATTAGTACTACCCCTTTGAACCATACTATCTAAATAGTAATTGTTCAAAAGAGAATAACCACTAGCATTACTATCTTTAGCTATACTAAAGGCTCTGTTGCCAACTGGTGATTTAGAAAAATTCAAACAGTTTCCACTGGCATCCATAGAAGTACATTGTCCTATTTGCAAACAAACATTTTTATCATTTCCTTTTTCATCCTTTTCGGTAGTGTAAGAATAACAAGACAACCATCTTCCGCAAACCCTATCTGGTTTAACTTTTATAATTTGGTTAGCATCTTTATAAGCGGTGCTAGGAGCTGGATTATAATTAGCATAATCACTCGAATTATATCTAAAACTACTAAAATTTGGCCAACCATTAGAACTTACCTCTCTTTCGTTAAATATTATACAACCATTATTAAAGTTAGGACCGCTACAAGAAGAAAAATCTAGATTGCTTTTTATTTTATAATCAACGATTAACTCCCTCCAATCAATGGAAACTTTACTAATATCGGTTGTTCTATTCAAATCAATAATAAACTCACAATCTCCAGCAATATTGTCACCAGAATAAAATAAAAGTTTAGAAGCGTAAGGAGATGTTTGAGATAATTGATAAAAATCATTACCAGCCAAAGAAACGCTAGATAAAAGATTGTTGCTTTCTAGTTTATAAAAAGTCTTATCGCATCTTATTCTTAGATTGGCTAAATTTTTATACTTAATAGTATATAACTTATTAGCCTCCATAAAATGATTTACTTGTTTAAAATAATAGACACTATTTTCCTGGTTGCAAGAAATTGTTTTGGCGCCACTACCAGAATCTACTATTTTACAGTTTAAGCCGGAAACAGTATTGTTTCCATCAGGTGTAACGGCTGTCCAACCATCAAAATAAGTACCATCTTCATCAATATCAGAGAAATCAGAATTTAATATCAAATTAGGATTAAAAGAGCTTTCTGGATCTATATATTCAGTACAGCCAGATTCTTTTAGAGGACAAAGACCAGCCCAATTAACACCATTAGCTTGAGCTATCGGCTGACTAATTCTAATTCCATTATTACCAATAGTTTTTACTATTCCATAATCACTATCAACTGGACAAAGATAATTATTTTCATCAAGAATACATTTTTCCGAACCAGAACAATCAGCATCGGAATTACAAGGATTAGGCAAATTAGATACCGAGAGAGAGCTATTACAATTAGTATCACCAGGCAAACATAAGTTAGACTGAACCGCTCCTGGAATCAAGCATCTTTTAATCTTTTTAACATACCATTTGTTATCAACTAATTGACAAACATTATCCATTGGATCCTTAAAATAACTAACTCCAGATGTAGATGTCCAAGAATCACAACCGATTGCATCGCGAGCGCATAAAGTACCTTGATTATATTTATCAGGATTATTTTTAATGAAAATATTTTGATAAAGGTAGCTGGAACTGGTTGAATAGATATTAGAGATTGCTTTTCCGAACAAAGAACAACCTTTATCTGCTGGATTACAAATTTTAGAGCTATCGTAAACAACCAAAGAAAAATTATCAGCTGGAACTTCTAGACAATCTTGACCAGCAGAACAACTACTAATAGATTCATTTAATTGACCATTGGAAAAGAAGGCGTTTTCTTTCGGAGTATAATTATGAGTATCAATCATCAACTCACAACCAACGGCCGATGAGTCACACAACTTCGAAAATTGCCTCAAAGTATGTTTGGTATTAGAGCGATCTAAATAAGTAGAACAGCCTAAATTGTAGTTTGGACCTTGATATTTAGAAGTTTGATCATAATAACAAATATTAGGAGTATTCCAAGAATTTTTAATTAAGTAATATCTGCTATTGGTTTCTGAAAGAATTAGGTCATCAATATAAACAGTGTCTGGTCCGTTGTTCTTAATAAAAATCTTCTCACCAGAATCAACATCGTGGTCAAGATCTTCTAGATTTATTTTATAAATCTGCCAAGTAGAACCTTTTATTGGAAGATTGTTTTCGCTAACTCCAGTAGAAGTATTAACGTTTTTGAAATTAGAAATTTTTCCAGCAGAATTCATGAAATAAATTTCCAAATTAGAAGAATTAGCTGTGCCATTTTTAGATAAGAAGCTAATCAAATAAGAATTTCCTTTACTTAACAAGCCAGAAATATCTCTGCTGATTTCGGATGAACTATTTATTCTAATTGATTTTCCATTGTTGTTTAAAGACTCTGTAGATTCAAAACCTCCCTGCCAATTAGAAACATTTTGTTCAAAATCATAAGAAGTTAAAATCTTTGTATTACTTCCAGAGTTACCACTATACTCCCTACAAGAATTCTCGGAAGCAGAGCAAGTCTTGCCTTCGCCTGGAATTGCTTGATAAACACAAGCATTTTGGTTATCATCCCACTTTCCACCATTTAAACAATGAAAGCAAACAAAACTATCTTCTGTCTGATCGCTAACATAATCGTCAACAACTGCTGTTTGCCATTTAGCTACTATTTTTCCGGCTGTATTTAGGTTATTACAATCAACTGCATTAGTTATAGTTCTATCAATATTTCTATCTGTCATTCTGAAACGCTTACAATTATCGGAACAAGTTAAAGTTTTAGAATACAAAACATAGAAAACCTCTCCCGCTTGATTATAAAATTCGCGACAATCAGAATTATATCGAGGATCAGAAACGGGAAGTTTACTAATTTCTCTACTACAAACATCAATTCCGGAAATCACATGCTTGTATGAATCACCCGTCGAAAATAAACTACCAGAAGTAAGAGATAATTGAGAACTATTCATGGCTAACTTGAAAGATTTTAATTGATAGCCACTTTCATCACTTCCCTCCCAAGAATAAAAGTTAGAACAAACACCTTCTTCTGGTTTAATACACTGTCTTAAATAACTATAATATTCAATTCTTTCTCCACCAGAAGAAAGATCTTCTAAGTTAGTAAATTGACTACAACCAACGCTACTAGCTGAACATTTTTTAGCTGTTTTAGGAATAAGACGATAAGGATAATCACTTTCAAAAACAGTTGATTTTTGAACATAGACATCATAACCATCGCATTCAGAAGGACAATAATCTTTATCCATGGCTTTAGCGGGAACACTTCGACCATCACTCATTTTAAACAAATCGCAACCTAATTCATCAAAATTACAAAGTCTAGCATAACGATAACACTCCGAAGGAGCATCTGATTTTAATCTATAATCTGGATTAGCAGAATACGGAGCAACATAACAAGTATTTTTTAAATAATCTGGAATTGTTTTTAAATAAATCAAACCATCACCTCTATAATCAGAATAAAATGTTCCAATTGAGCCTTTTTCTAATTTAAGTTGATCAAAATAACACTGGCCACCAGCACCAATATTTATTCTAAAATTAACTTCTGACCCCGAATAATTATCAGGATAGGTGTAAGACACTGTTTGATAAGAAAAGTTGGGTGAAGGAGAAACAACCTTTGAATCTTCGGTTGACATATCAGCGATAGATGCCGTAGAAGTGGCCGTACATTTTGAGTAAAAAGATAATGTAAAAGTTTCTCCTCTTAAAAAATTATCATCAGGACCAACAATAGTTGAACCATTTAAAACATCTCCACCGGTCAATAAAATTCCGCGACTTCCATCATAGCCAATATTTTCTTGTATTTTGTTTTGTTGAAAATAAGAAGTCCAACTTTCGTTTGTTTCAAATCCTCCATTAACCAAGAAATTGTGACCAAAACCCGATTTAGTTCTTATAAATTCATTACATCCCTCTGAACCAGAAGAGCAAGTTTCGGCCTTACTATTTAAATGAATAGCGCCATCAGAGCTCCAATTAACCTTAGAGTTAGCAACATCATAAGTTCCATTTTTAGCATAAATACTACAACCAGAATTACTAGCATCACAAGGGGTATACTTTATGGTATTTTTTAATAAAGCCAATTTTTTTCCAGAAGAACTAGTAAGAGATTCACAAGTGTTAAAAACTGAAGAACAAGAATCACTATTAAAATTCCAAGTTCTTTTTTCTTCTGTACAATATCCGTAAAACTGACAACTACCATCATTAGCCTCTTTAATACATGATCTTTCATCGGCACAATAACTATCACTTCTGATAATCATAATATCTTCGCTAGCTTCTTGAACGACCTCGCCAGCTGAATTTTTAGATTCAGGAATTGATATTAATTGAGTAGACAAAACGTGACCACCATAACCCTGACGAGCGCAATAATTTACAGGTGCTTTCAAAACCCAATATGGATCAACCAGGCCTCTGCACCACTCAACTTCGCTTTCGTTGTTAGGGTCGTGTGGGAAGTTTTTACTATATTGGTTATACTCATCGCTACCACTAAAACAAGAAACTAAATCCATTATTGTATATTGACCAGAGTTTGATTTTTGCAAAGGAGTAATTCTGTTTAAAGCTTCTTCCCATCCCAGAGGAACTATTCTAAATTTTCTTAAAATCATTAAAGATCTTTTATTCAAAGTATTTTTATAATCTCCATTTTCAGAAAAAAGCATACCGGAAGAAATAGAACCATTGTTTATTGCCTCTATTAAGGTATTTTGATTTTCAATAGCCCTACCAAAAGATTGTCCAATAACGCAGTTATTGGGTCCGCTATAAGAATTTTCACTACCACAAATCATAAGCTCGGCTAAAATACTATAGTCAGTTTTTTCAGTAAACTTAGGCGTTAAAACTTTTTTAAGTGTCTCTGTTAATGTTGCTTCACTATAATAAGAAGAGGGATCAGCTTCCGGAGAACTCAAAATAAAAGGATTGCTAGGAGTAACTTTATTGTCTCCATTTCTGAAATCACTATATGATTTCAAGGCTGAGTTGATAAGTGATATTAAAAGTTGATTGGAAAAAATATTAACAGCATCAACAAAAATGTCACTTGAAGTTTGACCAAATGTTTTAGTGGTTAAATCTCTGGTTTGATCGGTTTCTCCCTGCATTGCTCCAGGAACTGATTCTTGTTTTCCGGCAATATTTCTTACATCCAACCAACCCTGATTAAAGCTTAATTGAGTTTCTACTTTTTCTTTTTCTTTATCACCACTTTCTAGAACTTTATCCAACAAACTCATGGTTATACCGATATCACTAGCTGAAGGATCAATAGAGGCTGCTACTTGATCTAAAAATTTAAGAGGATCATCAGCATAAGACGCCCATCTATCAAATTCATTTTTCCAGCCATTTTTCATTTGTTGCCATCCGCACTTAGGTTCAACCGGGCGATAATTAGCAGTTAATCCCAAACCAATTTTAGTTTTTATACTTATATTGGGTTCGCAAAAATTAAAATCCCATTCTTTGCCTAAAACATCTAAAGCTTCCCCAATGGCCGCATCTCTAATATTATCACCGTATTTTGTCCAGTAATCAGTTTCCCACATAGGCTTTTGTCCTCCAGCGGCCGTACCAAGATAAGTAGCCGAATCATAAGCCAAGGTATATAAAGAAGCTCTCAGGGCCGATTGAAACATGCTAGATCCCATTTTAACCAAAAATTTATCTTTATTCTTTTCTACCCAATCAGTAACTTTTCTAACAACGGCGACTGGACCTCCAATAATATCAGAAGCATACACCCTTGTTGGGAAAATAAAAAAACTAAAAATAAAAGAAAAAAGCAAAAAGACAATAATGCCTTTTTCATAAAACCTTTTAGTAGGAGTTCTTTTAATCATATTGTTTATAGAAATTTTTAATTGATTATTGGCTAGTCTCCATTGATTGATAAAGAGACTGACGATAAATATCAAGGAGCTCTTCATCACCAATCAGGTCTATTTCGTCTTTACTAAAACCAGCCTCTATTAATTGCGATCTTAAATCGGCTGGAGATATATTATAAAGCTGAGAAATTGATTCTGAATTCAAGACCTGTCCTTGATTATTTGTGTTTGCACCATTACTCAAAGACTCTAATAAACCATTTTGATCTACCGTTGACTCGGTGCTTTGTGAACTAGAAACAGAAGAAGAACAATTTTGCCCTTGAGGACAAGTTGGATCGGTTTTATAGGCAAAAATTTCTTCATAATCATTAAGATTGTCACCATCGGTGTCTTCTAAATAGGGCGAAGTTCCGTGAACAAATAATTCATCCCAATCAGAAATAGTATCACCATCAGTATCGACTAATTTTAAGTCCATATTTTCCGAACTTAAATTATCTCCAGTGGCAGAACAATTTCCGTCAGCACAATTTGATTGATTGGAAGAATTTTCTGTTTCAGGAATGTTGATTACAAATGGTTTTTTTATGTTGCTTCTTAAATTTACAAAAAAAATAACAATAACCAACAAAGAAAAAAGACTTAAAACCCCTAGAGCTATTTTTCTTTCTTTCTCCATTTGTTTAAAAGTCTGTTTGACAGAATTTACTGAATTATCAAAAACAACACCGGAAGATTGTTTTTCTCCATTAACATAAGGCGAGTCCTGTTCTTTGTCGTTATACAAATCATCGACTCGCTCATATTTTTGTTTATTATATTCCATAATGAAATATTATAATATTTTTAATAAAAAAGCAAGAAAAAAGAGGTTTATAATTAAAATAAAATTATTCAAATTTCAAAATATTAAAAATTCTTATCCAATTATCGAGACTAAGCTCTTCGGCTCGGCACTTGGAATCAAGCCCCAAAGAAAAAATAGCATTTTCTACTTCTTTTTGACCAATCTTTAAGCCCAAGGAAAGATTGTTTTTTAACATTTTTCTTTTAGCGCTGAATCCGATTTTCAATAATCTAAAAAATTTCTTTTCCTCTTGATAATTATCAAAAAGGTTATTTTTTCTAGGTGTAATTTCAATGATAGCACTGTCAATTTTGGGAACTGGATAAAAACTTTCTTTTTTAACTTCAATAATTTTTTTAACTTCAGCATAAAATTGAACTGATATAGCCAACAAGCTCATGTCCGGTGGTTTAGAGATTATTCTATCAACAACCTCTTTTTGCAGAAGCAAAACTATTTTTTCTGGTTTATTGTGGATGCTTAAAAATTTTCTTAAAAAAATTGAAGTTATATTATAAGGAAGATTGGCCACTATTTTATATTTGCCCAATTTTTCAATGTTCTCTCCCTTAATTTTCAAAACATCGTTGTTAAAAATTTTTATATTCTTCTTGTTTTTGGAAATTATTAAAGTATTTAATAGTTCAGCCAATTTATTATCCAGTTCAACAGCTAAAACTTTTTTAACTTTTTCAGAAATTTTAAATGTTAATATTCCGAGTCCTGGACCAACCTCCAAAACAACATCATCTTTTTTTAAATCAGAGCTCAAAATCATTGATTCATAAACATCTTCATCAACTAAAAAATTTTGCCCCTTAGATTTTTCGGGTTTAATATTGTATATTTTGCACAAATCCAATGTTTGTCTAAGAAGATCCATCTCGTTTCTATTTAATAACTATGTTTACTAGTCTATTTTTTACAAAAATAATTTTAACAATTTCTTTGCCTTCTAACCATTTTTTTATCAAATCCTTTTCTTTGGCCATACCAACAACTAGTGATTCTTCGCTGTCAAAATCAATCTCAACCTCATCTCTTAATTTTCCATTGATTTGAATGGCTATTTTTACTCGCTCATCTTTAATTAAATTTTTATCATATTCTGGCCAAGCCAAGTCGAAAAGACTTTCTTTTTTTTCTGGATTTAACTTATGGTAAATTTCTTCACCAAGATGAGGTGCGAATGGGCCAAGTAATTTAATAAAAACAATTAGAACTTCTTTGCTTATTTTTTCTTTTGTTGATAAATGATTTAACAAAATCATCATCTGGGAAACAGCAGTATGAAAGGAAATATTTTCTATATCTTCTCCAACTTTTTTAATTGTTTTGTGCAGAATATTCAAAGTTTCTTTGTCGGCTATTTCATCATCAATTTCCTTTTCGCTTAAATTCCAAACTTTATTTACAAATCTATTTATTCCATTTATGGCTGACGTTGACCAAGCGGAAGTATCTCCATAAGGCCCCATAAACATTATATAAATTCTCATGGTATCTGCACCATATTCTTCAATAACATCATCTGGATTGATAACATTTCCCCACCTCTTACTCATCTTTCTTCCATCTTCAGCTAATATCAAACCATGTTGAACCCTTCTTTTATATGGTTCCGAAACAGGGACGATTCCTTTTTCATACAAAGCCTTATTCCAAAATCGAGAGTAAAGCAAATGAACTGTTGTGTGTTCGGCTCCGCCGAAATAGATATCAACTGGCATGAAGTATTTTAAACTTTCTTCTGAAGCCATTTTTTGGTTATTGTGCGGATCTATATATCTTAAAAAATACCAAGAAGAACCAGCCCACTGGGGCATAGTATTGGCTTCCCTTTTAGCGTCTTGACCGCATTTTGGACATTTTACATTTACCCAAGAATCTATTTTAGCCAAAGGAGACTCGCCAGTTCCACTTGGTTCATAGTTTTCGACTTCTGGCAAAAGAAGTGGTAACTCATTTTCAGAAATAGGAACATTTCCGCAAGTTGGGCACTTAATAATTGGAATCGGTTCTCCCCAATATCTTTGGCGAGAGAACAACCAATCCCTAAGTTTATAGTTTATTTTTCTTTTTACAAAACCTTCTTTTTCTCCTTTGATAATCATTTTTTCTCTAGCTTCAGACGAAGTTAAACCATTAAAATCATTAGAATTTATCAAAAATCCATCTTCCGTATAACAAAAATTTAAACCGTTACTATGATAATCATTATAACATTCTATCGGTGTTGAAGCAGTGCCGGTCGCTTGGTGTGAAACCGGGATTGTCACCTTGTGTTTTGAGGGTTCAAATCCCTCGACCGGCTCAACACCGTTTAATGCTATGTTGACTTTTTCATTTTTTTGATGTATAATATTCCCATCAAGGTGACAATCCTGATTCTCACTATTTAGTGTTGAATCCTCCGAAGAAGACTCTGAAAATTCAGGGTCTTTTTCTTTTACAATAACTTTTTTAATCTCTAAATTATACTTTTTAGCAAATTCAAAGTCACGTTCGTCGTGAGCTGGAACAGCCATAACAGCTCCCGTGCCATAAGAAGCTAAAACATAATCAGCTATAAAAACGTCAACTTTTTCATTATTAAATGGATTTATAGCTTTAATACCTTCTAGTTTAATTCCGCTCTTTTCTTTATTTAAATCAGTTCTTTCTAAGTCTGATTTATTTTTTATTTTATTTATATAATTTTCCACTTCCGACCAATTTTCAATCCTATTTTTTAGTTCTAAAACTAATTTATTTTCTGGTGCTAAAACAACATAAGTACAACCAAAAATAGTATCAATTCTAGTAGTAAAAACTTTTATCTTCTCAGAAAAATTATCAATCGTAAAATCTATTTCAGCTCCCTCTGATTTTCCAATCCAATTCCTTTGACTAGTTTTAATATATTCCGGCCAGTTTAAATCATCTAAGTCTTTAATTAACTTTTCAGCATAATCAGTTATTTTTAAAAACCATTGTTTCATTTTTTTCTGTTCAACATCACTGTCACATCTTTCACATTTACCATTTATGACTTCTTCATTGGCCAAGCCAGTTTTACAAGAAGGGCACCAATTAATCGGAGCTTCTTTTTCGTAAGCTAAACCCATCTCAAATAATTGCAAAAATATCCATTGCGTCCATTTATAATAATTTGGATCGGTTGTATCTATTTCTCTATCCCAGTCAAAAGAAGGACCAAAGCTTTTAATTTGTCTTCTAAAATTATCAATATTATTTTTAGTAAATTCCCCTGGATGTTTTTTATTTTTAATAGCAAAATTTTCAGCCGGCAAACCAAAAGCATCCCAGCCAATGGCATTTAAAACATTAAAACCGTTCATTCTTTTGTAACGAGAAAAAATATCAACTGCTGTTTGCCCTTTAACATGACCAACATGAACACCAGCTCCAGATGGATAAGGAAATTCCACTAAACTATAAAACTTTTTTTTATTGGCATCTAGATTGATTTTATAGGTTTTATTTTCTTCCCAATATTTTTGCCATTTTTTTTCTATATTTTTATGGTCGTACATAATTTTGTTTTTATTCTTCTTTCATGCTTATTGCTCTTACTGGGCATTCTTTAGCACACAATCCACAGCCTTTGCAATAATCATAATTAATTTCAGCTTTTATTTGTCCTTTTATTTTTTTTAATTCAGCGGCACTATCTGGACAAATTTTAGAACAAATACCGCAGGCGATACATTTATCAAGATCAACTTCTGGACGATAAGATCTCCAAGAACCAGTTTTGTTTTCCAAAGAAGAATTTGGTTTAACTATCATAAATTTTATTTTAAATTGTAAGTATGTTCAATTGCTAAAATATTTTTTTCAATAATTTCTCTTCCTTTATCCTGAAATTTTTCTTCAACTGCTAAAAAAATCGACTTTAAATTTAAAAGATTAGGAACTTTTGCCAAGGTTCCTAAAATAGCAGTATTTACTATGTTTTTTTTAAAAATTTCTAGAGCAACTTTGCTGGCATCAACCACTAAAATATTTTTTTCGGAAAAATTTTTAGGCAAATCTTTTTCTTTTTTAATTTTTATAAAAAGATTATTTAATTTTTCTTTAGAATTAATAATAATTAGAGTACTTTTTTTAATTCCCGAGAAAATATTAGACTTTCCAATCAAACTATCATCTTGAATTATCAAAATATCAGGATTGTAAACATGATCTCTGCTCAAAATATCTTTATCGGAAACTCTAACAAAGGATTGAATAGGAGCACCGCTTCTTTCTACTCCAAAATTAGGGAAAGCTTGAGATTTTTTGCCATCCTTAAAAAAGGCTATTGCTAAAAGCTCAGAAGCTGCCACTACTCCCTGGCCACCTCGTCCATGAATTCTTATTTCAATCATATTCTTAAATTAAATTATAAATTTTTATTTTTTATTACTTCGTCTAAAAATTGCGAAAAAGATTCGAATGGTATTACCCCTTCATGAATTTTTTCGCCATTAATAAACCAGGAAGGCGTTCCTTGTATTTCCAAAAACTGCCCATCAACAACTGCTTGAACAATAAAATTATAATATTTATCACTATTTAAACAATCAGAAAAAGACTTTAAATCAGAAATTCCAGCCACTCTGGCAACTGATGCTAACTCGTCCAAAGTAAACTGCCCTTGAAGTTCAAAAAGCTTATAATACATTGGCCAATATTTTCCCTGGTCACCAGCGCATAAAGCGGCTGTGGCCAAATTAACTGACTCATCGCTTAAAACAGCAAAATCTCTTATTATTATTTTAATTTTTTGACCATATTTAACTGATAAAGAAGCTATCGTTTCTGAAGCTTTTTTACAATAAGGACAATTAAAATCAGAAAAAACAACAATGGTGATTTCAGCATCCGGGTTACCCAAATATGGTGTATCTTTTCCCTCAACTATAGCCAACCGCATTTCCTTTGTTTTTAGATCTTCTTGGTTTTGCTCTTCGGTTTGCGTAAAAATATCAGAAGATAAATAGGAGTCTCTAAATCCGGGAGTAGTAAAGACTTTAATAACAAAAAACAACAAAGCCAAAGAATAAATAATGAAGAAATACAAAACAATCAACACCAAAACACCCCACCATTTTTTATACCAACGGCGATTAAATTTTTTAGACTGACCCTTGGCCCTTAAATACTCAATCTTCTCATCTAAATTCATTGATTATTTATTAAATATAGTGTAAGATAATAGTATAATATCACAAAAAATAAGGCCTGTAAATTTTAAATGCTAAAAATATATGAAAATAATTTCATGGAAT
This sequence comes from bacterium, assembly GCA_035400585.1. Lineage (GTDB taxonomy): Bacteria > Patescibacteriota > Patescibacteriia > Patescibacteriales > UBA12465. Next base: position 471,697 of record DAOMZR010000001.1, read on the forward strand.
GTTAATGGCCTAAGAGCAGTCATTAAAAAAGGGTTTAATGACTTTTTAAAAAAAGAAAACCCGGATATTTTGACAATACAGGAGATAAAAATTTCTCAAGAAAAAAAAGATTTGGTTAAATTTGATTTTCCAAACTATGAAGAATTCTGGCATCCAGCCGAAAAACCAGGGTATAGCGGAACCTTAATTCTTTGCAAAAAAAATCTAGATATTATAAATAAAAAAAACGGCCTGGGAATAGAAAAATTTGATAAAGAAGGAAGGCTGCAAACGATTGAAACTAAAAATTTTTATTTAATAAATACCTATTTTCCCAATTCAAATGATTTATTAAGTCGTTTGCCTTACAAATTAGAATTTAATAATAAAGTTTTAGAATACTTAAAAAAATTAGAAGCTAAAAAACCAATTATAATTACAGGTGATTTCAATGTAGCCCATCAAGAAATCGATATTGCTAGACCAAAGGCCAATGAGGGCAAAGCTGGATTTACCGAAGAAGAAAGAGGCTGGATGGATAAATTTTTACAAAAAGATTTTGTTGATTCTTTCAGATATTTAAATAAAGACAAAGTTCAATATTCCTGGTGGAGCTACCGAGCCGGAGCCAGATCAAAAAACGTTGGCTGGAGAATAGATTATTTTGTAGTTTCCAAAAAAATAATTAAAAAAATTAAAAAATCTTATATTCTAGACAAAGTTTTAGGATCTGATCACGCACCAATAGGATTAGAAATATAAAAATATGAAAAAAAATAATAAAACAGAAAGTAAAAAACAAATTATTGAAGGATCTAGGGCAATTGCCTTAACTATTAAAAATATTAATCCTGATGTAGTATCAGCCTATCCTATAACACCTCAAACTCATATCGTAGAAGATTTGGCTAAAATCAAAGCTAACGGCGAGGGTCAATATGAATACGTTAGGGCCGAGAGTGAATTTGCGGCCGCCTCTATAGTTTTAGGAGCATCGGCTACCGGTTCTAGAGTTTATAGTGCTACCAGTTCTCAAGGACTATTGTTAATGACTGAAGTTATATATAATATATCGGGCATGAGATTGCCAGTGGTAATGACTTTAGCTAACAGAGCCATTTCTGCACCAATAAATATTTGGAATGACCAGCAAGATGCTATGGCAATTAAAGATGCTGGCTGGATAATGCTTTTTGCTGAAAACAATCAAGAAGCAATTGAACAGCATATTTTAGCCTATAAAATAGCTGAGAAAATAAAAATTCCAGTGATGGTTAATGTTGATGGGTTTATTCTTACTCACTGCTATGAAGAAGTAAAAATTTATGATCAAAAAACAATAAGTAAATTTTTACCAAAATACAAACCAAAAACAGGAGAGTTTTTAGACACTAAAAATCCAGTAACCATGGGCGCTTTTATATCACCTCAGCATTATCAAAAAACCAGAGAAATTTTATATAATGATTTTCAAAAAGCTTTAAAAGAAATAGACACAGAATATTTCTTAATGAATAAAATATTAGGAAACGAAGTAAAAGATAAAAAAAATAATAATGCCTGGTTTGAATATTACGGACCTGCAAAAGCCAAAACAATCATAATCGCTATGGGCTCAATCGTGGGCACAATTAAATCATTTATTCAAAAAGAAAAAAATAAAGATTTGGCTGTTTTAAAAATAAAAACTTATCGCCCTTTTCCTTTTGAAGAAATTAATAAAGTAATAAAAAATGCTAAAAACATAGCTGTTTTAGAAAAGGCTGTAAATTTTGGGACTTTTGGTTCACTTTATTTAGACATAAATATGTCTGCTAATAAACAAATAATTAAAAATTTCATTGGTGGACTGGGCGGAAAAGATATCGGAGAAAAAGATATTGCTAAAATTGTTAAAAATTTTAATAAACATAAAAAATTAACTTTTATTTAAAAACATAAAAATATGTTAGATTATATTAAAAAAATCTTAAAACGCGGACACGAGCATAGAATAACCGGTTGGCCATACTTTTTTGTAATGATGTTTTTTTTGATTTTTATGATGCAACTTATAATGTTGATTATTTTATTAAAACAATAAATTTATGAAAAAAAATTTCACTAGAATCGTTTTTTTTCTTCTCGCTTTAAATATTTTTCTTTTTCCAAAAATAGCTTTAATGAGTGAAGAAACCCTAAAAACAAAACCAGTTAATTTTACTCCCCAAGTAACCATTCCTGGATCTGAGTTCATAAAAGGAACCCAATACACAATAGAAGACTCAACCACTACTATTTCAAAATATGTAAAAGCTGTTTACGATTACTTACTTTCTATAGTGGGAATAACTGCTGCTATAGTTTTGATGGTCGGTGGTATTATGTGGCTGACCGCTGGTGGCAGTAGCGAAAAAGTAAGTCAAGCTAAAAGTTGGATTAGCGGAAGCTTAACTGGCATGGTTCTAGCTCTAACCTCTTATTTAATATTACAAACAATAAATCCTCAACTGGTTAGCTTCACGCCAACCGAAGTTCCACAAATAAAGCCATTGGTTAACGGCTGTTGTGAGTACAATACTGTCGCTGGCTCTAATTCAACCGTTGCTGAAGATATAACTGATATTGACTGTTATAATATTTACACAACCAAGGCTATTCCTAAACTACAAGAAATAACCAATGAACAATTAAAGGATGGCTACCAAGGAAATATTTCTGATTATTTGGGACCTGAAAGATTTGATAAAGACAAAAGAGCCAACTATTCCAAGGGGATATGTGAAACTATTGTATACTGTGAAATTTATTCTCAAAGGGTTTCTAACAAAACCTTACAACAAAGACAGGAGGCGACAGTTATTGCTCAAATGTCTAAAGAAATGTGTGGTGAATTTGGTAAAAACGGCTTAAAAGCTGGTTTTTATGAAAAAGATGAGTTTTGGTTAGAAAAAAATGCTTTGCCTCAGCAAGTTTATAAAAAAACTTGTGAAAACAGAGAGGGCTCATCTTGTAATAATTCAGATTATATTTATTGTTATTGTTATGGAGGAAAAGCTTATATTAATGTTGGCAAAAAAAATGAACCCTGTGGAAATGACGGAGGAAAATGCGTACCGAACGTAAGTTTAAAAGAAGAATACAGAACACCGGAACAAAATGATATGTGCGAAAACAAAGATCATGGTTCAAGAGACTGCGGAAGTGGATTAATTTGTTGTGAACCAAGCGGAATATGGGGTGGCTATAATCCAGGAAATAATTATGATAGCTGGTAATAGTATGGTAATTTGATATAAAAAATATGAAAAAAAATGAAATAAAAAAAATATCTTCCGGCCATAATGCTTGTGCTGGTTGCGGACAACTTTCAGCTGTTCAATCAGTTATGCGAGCCCTAGACAAAGATACAATTATTGCTAATGCCACTGGATGCTTAGAAGTAACCACCACTCCCTATCCACAAAGCGCCTGGGGATTGCCGTGGATACATTCCCTTTTTGAAAACCCAGCAGCAGTAGCCACCGGAATATTAGCCGCTTTAAAAAAACAAAAAAAAGAAAAAACAAAGGTCGTGGTTATGGCTGGTGATGGCGGAACCTTTGATATTGGAATGGGGGTTATTAGTGGCATGTGGGAAAGAAAAGAAAATATATTATATATCTGCTATGATACAGAATCTTATTCTAACACTGGCTTTCAAGCCTCGGGGGCCACTCCCTATGGGGCTTCAACCAGCACATCTCCTCGTGGTAACAAAGAAAAATGTCAAACACAAAAAAGCTGTGAACTAGTCAATGAAATTGGAAATTGTTTGCACAAAAAAGATATGGTAAAAATAGCTTTGGCTCACGACATTCCTTATGTCGCCCAAACAACCGCTGGCTATCCAGATGATATTTACAATAAAGTAAAAAAGGCTCTAGAAATTAATGGTCCAGCCTATATTCAAATTCTATCTCCCTGTATTCCTGGTTGGGGTATAAAAACAGATGAGGCAGTTGAGATTGGACGATTGGCCAATCAAAGTAACTTTTATCCTTTACTTGAATATATTAATGGTAAATTAGTTTCTGGTGGATTTAACTCCGTAGAAAGCTCTGAAAAGTATAAGGAAGAATATATAAAGAAACAAGGAAGATTTAAAAAATAAAAAATTTAAAAAATATAAACGTAAAAGTATTAAGTCAGTTTTGGCTATATTGACAAAATATTTCAAATATGCTATCATAAAACATGTTGCTTTTAATAACGCACTTTTAAAATTGAATTATAAACAAAACAAAAATAGGAGGAAATGCCATGAAAACTATTAGTATTAAGACCATCGGTTTTTTATTTTTTCTATCTTTTTTTTCTTTCCTGTCTTGCTCTGAAAGTCAGGATGAAGTTTTGACTTTGATTCCTGAAAGAGAAAAAATAGTTATTGAAGCCTTGCCCGCCGGATATCAAACAATTTCACAGGCAAAGGATATTTTCCCTCGTGTTGGCTCTGATATTAAATATCGCCACATAGACAATGAACAAATTGCGACAATAGAAACGGTGGTAAATATTTATGAATCAAAACAAAGCGCTGCAACCTTTTCACAAGCGTTTAGTTCGTTAAACGAAGATTTAAACAAACTTTGTCTGACACAGAGCCAAATCGTAAACTTTTGTCGAAAAAAATCACAACATCTTTGCGAGGGTGGACCAACATTTTTTCTTATAAAAGAAAATAATGAGTTTTTTGTTATAGACGTTTATTCGTTTGCTAATGGCTTAAAAGTTGGTGCGGAATCTTTTGATAGTAAATATGCTTTGTTAGATTTATCTAATTATCGCATAATTGTTCCAGAAATTTAAACAACTATTTTCAAAGTTTAATCCCTTGAACTTAGAACTTCGGTTCTTAGAAATCAAGGGATTTTTTATTTCAATCAATAAAAAATACAACCATAAAAGCGTCAATTAAATTAACGCTTTTAAAATTTTAGTGAGATTTTAATAGAATATAAAAAAGATTCTAAACTGAAATCATCAAGACATTTTATCCATAGCTAAATTAGCCAGACGATCGGCTTCAGAATTTTTTTCTCTCGGCACATGAACAAATTCAATATTAGTAAAAGACTGAGAAAGATTATAAACCTCTAAAAACAATGGGGCTAAATCTTTATGTTTAACTCTATATTCTCGATTTAATTGTTTCACAACCAATTCACTATCCAAAAAACATTTCACTTCTTTGGCTTCTAACTCTTTGGCTTTTTTTAATCCCGCTATCAAAGCTTTATATTCGGCTTGATTGTTGGTCGTTTCTCCTAAATACTTAGAAATTTCGGCTAACTTATTTTTTTTCTCGTCATACAAAACAGCTCCAATACCAGCCGGTCCGGGATTACCACGAGCGCCACCATCAGAAAAAATTATTATATTTTTATTCATAAAATTATATAAAACTTGTTACATTATCAAGACGACCAACAACAAATAAAAACCGCAAAAATAAAAGTTAAATATTTATTTTTTAATATCAACTATTTTCAATTGAATATCTCGATTACCATTAAAATTATTAAATTCTAAATTATAGACAACACTTACTCGATCCCCAACACTTAGTTCGGAATATTTTTTAGTTCCGCCAAAAGATATGCCCCAAAAATTTTTCAAGCTATTTTTTTTATCATCTAAAAATCTAAACTTAATATGTTGACCTTCATTTCCCATTTTAACAACGTCAATGATTTTAACATCAAAAGAGGCCATCTTAGGTGCCGGATTAGATTGACCAAAAGGAGCCATTTCTTCTAATCCTTCAATGAGCAAATCATTTATATCTTCAAAATCTAACTCTAAATCTATTTTTATTTTAGGTGTTAAAGTTTTTTCATCCAAAATTTTATCAGCTCTTTCTCTTAATCTATCAACAAAAAGAAGCATGTTGTGATCGCCGACGATAGAAAAGCCGCCAGCCATTGGATGGCCACCATATTTATATAAAATATCTTTGTTCTCCTCCAAGGCTTCAACTAAATTAAATCCTTCTATGCTTCGACCGCTACCTTTATAAATTTCTTTTTTTTGTCCATATTCATCTTCAAAAACCTCACTAGTTTTAGCTATAACCACTGATGGACGATAATATTTTTCTGATAATTTTCCAGCTACCAAACCTATAACTCCTTCATTCCAAGCGTCCTCTTTAGAGTTTTTAACAATAATAATTTTTTCTATATTTTCTGGATTTATCTGACTTTCAGCTGAAGACATTAACTCTTCTGTAACCTTTTGTCTTTCCGAATTTCTATTATTTAATTCTTCGGCCAGATCTTTAGCTTCTTGTTCATCTTTAACTATTAGTAAATTTAAAGCTGAATTGGCATGTTTAATTCTGCTGGCAGCATTAAGTCTTGGGCCAAGCTGAAAACCAATATTATAAGAATTTAAATTGCCGCTTAAGCCAGAAATTTTAATCAATTCTTGCAAGCCAAATCTTTTTGTTTCGTTAAGAGCTTCCAATCCTTTTTTAACCATTAATCTGTTTTCACCTAGCAAAGGAACCATATCGGCCACAGTACCTAGGGCAACTAAGTCCAAACTTTTACAAATCAATCTTTCCTTATCTTTATCTTCCAGTTTTGATTTTTTAATAAGAGCTGAGGCTAGTTTAAAAGCTACCCCAACTCCAGCCAAATATCTAAAAGGATAAGACGATTTTTCATCGGCCGGATTAATTGTCAAACAGTTAGGTAAGTCTTCTCTTTTTTCTGGAAGTGTATGATGATCAGTAACAATAACATCCAAACCCAAACTTATTGCATAATCAACCTCCTCTTTATTTCTAATACCATTATCAACTGTGATAATTAATTTAAAATCTTCTTTTTTTATTTCTTCGATAGCTGTTTTGTTCAAACCATAACCTTCGCTAACCCTATCTGGCAAATAAAAATCAACTTTAGCTTTAAAAACGGAAAAAACATCATAAAGCAAAGCGGCCGAAGTAACACCATCGGCATCATAGTCGCCATAAATCATGATTTTGTTGCCAAGCTTGATATGAGAAATTATTAAATCAATAGCCTTTTCCATGTCATCAAAAAGAAAGGGATCAAAAAAATCTAAATTAACCAAATCAAAAAACCAAGCAAAATCATCTTTGGTTTTAAGACCGCGATTATAGAGAAGCTGTAAGATAAATTGATTTTTGTCAGAGTTTTCTTCTAAAATTTTTTCTGGAAACTTAGGATAAAATTGCCATATTTTTTCCATAATGAGATTATTTTATTATTAAAAACCCATTATCAAATAATTTAATAACAGAATCTAACAACAAGAAATCTTTTAGTTGGTTTAAAAAAGAGAAAAAGACATTGTCCAGGCAATTGTCGAAAAAATAATAATAGCTGACAAAACTGCCCAAATTATTCTAATTATTTTTTCTTTTCTTTTTTTGCGCATATTTTAAAATTTATTTTTTCAAAATTTTTACAAAAGTATCTGGCGGAATATCAACGCTTCCCTTGCCAGCGGCCATCATCTTTTTCTTTCCTTTTTTCTGTTTTTCCAATAATTTTCTCTTACGCGAAACATCTCCGCCATAAAGCTTGGCTGTTACATCTTTTCTCATGGCTGAAAGTCTTTCGGCAGCAATTACCTTACCTCCAATAGCTGCTTGAATTTTTAAAACAAACATTTGCTTTGATAACGATTCTTTTAAAATATTTACAACCTCTTTTCCTCTCCTAAAAGCGTCATCACGATAAACAATTGTCGCCAAAGCTTCAATTGGCTCCTCGGCCACAAGAATATCCATCTTAACCACATCAGCTTCTTGATAGTTTAAATATTCATAGTTAATAGAAGCATAACCAGCACTTAAACTTTTTATCTTATCATAAAAATCAGTTAAAATAGCTGACATTGGCATATCATAATGCAAGATAACTCTTTGCTCATCAGCTCCAGATGATATATATTCGGTATTTTTATAAACACCTCTTTTTTCCTGCGATAGCTGCATAATTCCCCCCATATAATCCTTGGGGGTGATAATGTCTAAAGAAACCCAGGGCTCTTCTATTTTGTCAGTTTCGGTTGGATCGGGCAATCTTTGTGGGGTTCTAACAACAATTTCTTCTCCGCCTTTTTTATAAACTTTATAAGCAACGCTAGGTATGGTTACTATTAAATCTAAATTATATTCTCTCCTAAGTCTTTCTTGAAAAATTTCTAAATGAAGCAATCCTAAAAAACCACATCTAAAACCAAAACCTAAGGCATCAGATCTTTCTGGTTCATAAACCAAAGCACTGTCATTCAATTTTAATTTATCCATTGCTTCTCTTAAATCTTCCAAGTCACTTCCTTCGCGAGGAAAAATTCCAGCAAAAACCATCGGCTTAACTTCTTTATATCCAGGCAAAGCTTTAACATCGCTACCTGGTGAAAAAGGAAAAGTTAGGGTATCGCCAACACGACATTCACTTACTTCTTTAAAGCCAGTAACTATATATCCAATAGATCCTGTTTCCAAAACTCCGGTTGAAAAATAATCGGGTTTAAAAACTCCAATATCTAGAACCTCACTTTCAGCTTTGGTAGCAATCAACTTTATTCTATCACCTTTTTTTATTCGACCATCAAAAACACGAACATAGGCAACTACACCCTTATATTCATCGTATTTGGAATCAAAAATTAAGGCTCTAGGGGTGTCTTGCAAAGAAGTTCTTGGGGGTTTTCCATCAGCAATAACCTTGTTTAAAATATCTAAAACTCCTTCTCCGGTTTTTCCAGAAGCAGCTAAAATATCGCTTTCGGAACAACCCAAAAGTTTAATAATTTCTCTTTTGGTTTTTTCGGGGTTAGCAGCTGGAAGATCTATTTTATTAATAACCGGAATAATTACTAAGTCTTGTTCTAAGGCTAAATACAAATTAGCTAGTGTTTGAGCCTGAATACCTTGAGTACAATCGACCAACAAGACTGCTGTTTCAACGGCGGCTAAAGACCTGGAAACTTCGTAAGAAAAATCAACGTGTCCAGGAGTATCAATTAAGTTTAACTGATAACCATTATGATTCATAGTAACTGGTTGAAGTTTTATGGTTATCCCTCTTTCTCTTTCAATGTCCATTCCGTCCAAAATTTGATCCTTCATTTTTCTTTTGTCTACTGTATTGGTCAATTCCAACATTCTATCGGCTAAAGTCGATTTTCCATGATCAATATGGGCTATTATGCAAAAATTTCTTATTTTATCGGTCATAAATTAATTTAATAAAACAAACATCAGGGTCTTTTGGCCCCTTGTTTAACATTGTAATATATTGAGAGAGTTTAATCAAGAATAAAAAACTACAAACCACGAGCCTCGCTTTGATCACCAATTTCTTCTATTTTTTTCATTCTTTTGCCAAATGGCATTTTCTTTTTAATAACTTCTATTAATTCCAACATTTCTTCACTCTTCATTAAATAGCAAAGAAAAAAATAAATTATCAAACCACTAAAACCAGCTACAAATCCCTGAGTTAAAACTCCCCAAAACTTAGTCATATCAATAAACGGCCAAATAAAAACCTTTCCGGTCTGGACAAAAACTCCGGCAATTAAAGCGGCTATAGAAAATTTAACAACTGAAACCATAATTTTCTTTTGATCTAAATCACCAATTTCGAAATAAAGCCACATCCATAAAATCATAAAATTCAAAATACTAGACAAAGAAAAAGCTAGGGCCAAACCAGCGACTCCCATTCTTTTTCCCAAAAATAAAGATAAGAAAATATTAGCCACAACAACAGCTAAGCCAATATAAAATGGGGTTTTAGAATTTTCTCGAGCATAAAAAACTCTAACCAGCAATGGAATAGTAGCTTGAGCAAACAAACTTAATGCAAAAAATCCCAAAGAATCAATGGTTAAAATTGTATCTCTCCAAGAAAATTCTCCCGTACCCAAAACAACACGAATTATCTGAGCTCTTAGAGTTATTAAAAGAACGGTTGACGGTATTATAAAAAACAAAATCTGCCTAAGAGCGTAGGAAAAATTATTAATCAGCTTTTTCTGATCGAAAGCTGAAGCGGCTAATGTTGGAAAAGCGGCCACTGCAAAAGATATGCCAAAAATTCCAATTGGAAAGCTTTGCAAATTATTAGCAAAATTAAAAACAGCCAAAGAACCACTAGACAAAGTGGAGGCTATTATAGTAATAACCAGCAAATTTATTTGAGCAATAGCCAAGCTCAAAGTACGAGGAACCATCATTAATAAAATTTTTCTTAAATTGTGGTCATAAAAATTAATAAACGCTTTCCAGGAAAAACCCAAGGCCTTAACTGGAGGAACTTGAATTATCATGTGCATAAAAGCACCCAAAACAACGCCCCAAGCCAAACCAGAAATACCAAGAACTGGAACAAAAAATATAGCACCACAAATAATTCCTAAATTATAAAAAATTGGGGCCAAAGAAAAAACTAAAAAATTTTTAAAAGATTGAAGAACCCCCCCCAAAATACTAGAGACACCCAAAAAAACAGGAGAAAAAAACATTATTCTAGTCATAGCAACAGTTGTTGCTTTTAATTCTGGAGAGAATCCAGGGGCTATTAAAGAAACCAAAGAGGGGGCGAAAACAGCACCGATTAAAGATAAAAATAAAAGAGCTAAGGTTAAAATATTTAAAATATTACTAACTAAATCCCAAGCCTCTTTATTTTCACTTTTAGAAGAACAAAAATAATAATTCTCATCACATCTCATTCTTTTTATAAGATTAGAGAAAACTGGAATAAACCCGGCTGAAAGCGCTCCTAAAACTATTAAATTATAAATTAAATCGGGAATACGAAAAGCAGAATAATAAGCATCGAGCTCTTGTCCAGCTCCAAATTGACCAGCTAAAATACGGTCTCTAAAAATTCCTAAAAACCTTGAAAATAGAGAAAAGACACCAACCAGAATAGCGGCGGCAGCGATACCTTTGGTTCTTTTCTTAAAAATATTTTTTAAATCTAAAATCATTTTTATTTTTTTAAATAATAATTCTAATATCAGCTATTTTTATTTCCCTTTCAGTAACTATTAACGGATTAAGATCTATTTCTAAAAATTTCGGATTCTCATTAACCATTTTAGCTAATTTTAAAATAATATCAATTAGTTGATTAAAATTTATTGGCTTACGACCTCTAGCGCCATTTAAGATTTTAAAAGCTTTAATGTTTTCAATCATTTTTTTAGCCCTTTTTCTATCCAAATCACTCAATTCAAAAGAAATATCTTTATAAATTTCCGCATATATTCCACCTAGACCAAACATAATTAATTGGCCAAAAACGGGATCTTTCTTGGTTCCCAAAATAAGCTCAAAATCTCCGACAACCATTGGTTGATAAATAGCATAATTTTTATCTGATATATTTTTTAATTTTATCTCTCTATCAAGCTGATTTAAAATATTTTCAGCTTCAATTTTATTTTTTACATTTAAGAAAATCGCTTTTTTATCACTTTTGTGAATAAAATCTGGACCAACAAATTTAATTACCACTGGATATTTTATTTTACTTAATGACTTATGTTCAACTCTAATTGTTTTAACAACATTTAAGTTATTATTTTTAAACAATTTAAAAGAATCTAAATAATCTATAACATTTTTTGAAGATTCATTAGTCTTGTTTTCTATAAATTTGTTTTTATAAACAACTATTTTTTTTCGATCGCGATAATAAGTCAGTGTTTTGGATAAAATACAAATAGCCTCTTCTACAGAATCAAAATTAGAAACCAAATTATCGGCCAATATTTTTTTAGCTGCAGACAATCCCTGGCCACCCAAAAAACAAGTACAAATAAGTTTGTTTTTATATTTATTTTTTAAATCAACTATAATTCTGGCAATATTTTCAACATCAGTCATGCTTTGTAAAGTAAGCAAAACCAAAACACTAGAAATATTTTTGTCATTTAAAACAATTTCCAGACTATTTTTATAACGAACAGAATCAGCATCTCCCAAGATGTCTAATGGATTTTTAACATGAGAAAAACTTGGCAATTGTTTCTTTAAATCCAGTACTGTTTTTTTGGAAAAATTAATTAAATCTAAATTATTTTCGAAAGATTCATCTGTAGCCAAAACTGTTGGACCACCAGCATTGGAAATTATAGCCAAACCATCGTTTTCGATTTTTAAAGGCCCCTTAACTAGCCTCATTAAATTATATATTTGACTAATATTGTCTAGTATAATTGCACCCGACCTCTTCAAAGCAGTAAGTGTTGCTTCATTAGAACCAGCCAAACTACCGGTATGCGACATGGCCATTTTACTTCCGGCCGAAGTTCTTCCAGCCTTAAGAATAGCCACTGGTTTTGTTTTAGAAATTTTAGAAACTATCTCCAAGAATCTTTCACCTTGAGATATTTCCTCTAAATAAGCAATTATTAAATCACTATTTTTATCCTGGTAAAAAAAATCAAAAAAATCATTTTCATTTAAATTTGATTTATTTCCTAGGCTAATAAAATAAGACAGGCCAATGTTTTTGTTTTCTAACCAATTTAAAACAGCGCTACCAATGGCCCCCGATTGAGAAAGAAAGGCAACATTATTTTTTCTTTTAATATTTTTATCGGGTAAATACCCACTAAAACTAATATTTAAATTATTAATAGTGTTTATAAATCCCAAACAATTTGGACCAAGGATGTTCATATTTTTTTGCTGAGCAATTTCGGAAATTTTTTTCTCTATTTCTATTCCTTCAAGTCCAATCTCCTTAAAACCAGCGCTGATAATGACAATATTTTTTACACCCAAGTCAGCTGCTTCAATTATTTCTGTCAAAACAAATTTAGCCGGAATAGAAACAACTAAAAGTAATTCAGAAAAATTTTTTATTGGAATTTTTGCAACATCCTGGTAGGCTTTAAGACCAGCTATCTTTTTTTCTTTAAGATTAACCGGGAAAACACCATTTTTTTTAGTTAATAAAATATTATCTAAAATAATTCGACCGATCTTATTTTTATCATTAGAAGCTCCTAAAATCGCGATATATTGGGGATTTAAAAAATTTTTTAGTTTCATATTTTATTATTTTAATTTATTTTAAAATTTTAACTATTTTTTAGAAAAACAAATATTTCCTAAAATTATTATAAATAAAAGAATCCAAAAAAATAAAAATATATTCAAATTAAAATAAGTTATAATCAATCCAGGAAGAAAAAACTCTAAAACAAAAGATAAAATTAAAATTTTACTAAAAAAATAAAAAACTTCTATTAAATATTCTTTAGTTTTTTCTTTTCTAAAAAATAACATAGGTTAAAATAAATATTCTTTTATTTTATCAAACAAACTTTTGCCAGACAAAACTATCTCGATATCTTTAATTTCTAAATATTGTAAATTATCTTCATTCTTTAAAAATGGAGCTGAAATAATAAAACGATACTCTCCTTTCTTTCGCTGAGCTCCTCTTAAATCAATTTCCAATTCTGAAATATAATAATTATTTAATTCTGTTGGTGGCTGATATTTAGCAATAACAAAATTATACTCGTCGACAGAAACATCCGACGCTAGAGATGATATTAAAGGGTTAAAGAAAGATTCGATCGAAAAAGAAAATAAACCATTATTTTCAATTAACATACCACAGGAATCAGATTGAATGTTGTTTATACCGCGACCATCAACATTAAAATTAAATTGTTGAAAAATTCTATCTACTGAAAATTTGCTGTCATTTATATTAACATCGGCCAAACATAGAGATTCCAGTGATTTTATTCGAAAATTATTTTTATTGGAAAAAACATCAAAACCATTTTTAGTATTATATAAATTAAGCTTGTGCAAAAAAACTAATTTAGGAAGATAAACATCAGTTTTATTAATTATAAAATTATCATTAGCTCTAACTTCTATCTTGTAAACACTTTCCGGTAAATCTACTAAGTCTAGAGAAAAGTTAACAATTTGATTGTTTAAAAATTCTTCAGCTGAAAAACTTTTAGAAAAAATAACGTCATCATTTAGATAAACAAATAAATCTAAATTGTTTTTATTGCTTTGATCTAAGTTGCTAAAAGAAAAATCAAATTTTAAACTTTCATCTTTTAAATAGGTATAAAAAACATGAGATCCACGAAGAGCTGGTAGTGTTGTTTTGTAATTATCACCTCCTTGATAATCCTTCAAAACAAAATCATTGTTTAAATTATAATTATAAAGAAGTAAAGAAGAAAAGTCTTTATTATTTAAATAATCAGTTAAACCTTTAAATTTATCCTCTCTTTGCAAAAAAACAGCTTGATTATCAACTTGTTTTGTCCAATTATGATATAAATCGTTTAAAATATTGTTGTAGATTGGATAAAATCTATAGTTCCAATTTTCTTCATTTAATAAAACACCAAGCTCAAGATTGATAAAATTATTTTTTTGAACAACTTGATCACTAATCTTATATTTCATCTTTATTTTAGCTGAATCAAAATTTCTGTTAGTTTTTAGATAAAAATAAGCGGGTTCACCACTTAATTTATTTTTATCAAAAAGACGATCAACTGGGCCGAGTTTGTAAATGGCCCCTTTTCCTAAAAAAATATTATTATATTTTCGGGAAAAATCTTTTTTATAGGTAGCCCAACCTAAAGGAGAGATATATAAAAAAAATAATACCCCAAAAAAAACAAATAAAAGAATATTTAAATAAATTCTAAGTTTTTTACGATTCATACCTTTTTCTTTTATTACATTATGACATATCCCCAAACAAATTTCCACAATAATAAAGTATTGATTTTTTTGTTTAAATTTAATATAATTTAGCGTTAAAGGGCTCTTTAAAAAATTTTGGTTAGGGTCTAAGGATTTGTTTTAATTTTTAGACTCTAACCAAAAAACACGAAAAATGAAAACAATTACCTTTCTTACGATTATTCTGTTTTGTTTGTTTGCCACTGAAAAAATTAATGGCCAAGATAAACAAAAAGACTCCGTAATAGTCATAACTGGAGTCATTGATAAAAGAGATATAAAAAGGGTTGTTCAAAATCTTGAAGACCAAATTGAAAACGGAAGACTAGACGGTGCTATCAATTCGGCCCAAATTCTAAACAAAAAACTAAGAAGTAAAGATTTAGAAAAAATTATTGAAGTTAACATTAAACTAGGCTGGCTACCAACAGCCAATAGAGCTGCAACAATGAACGGCAGAAAATTAGAATTCAAAGAGATTTACACAGCACTTTGGGTAAAAGAATTTCCAATGGATACCGTAACAAAATATCTAACAGACATCGCACCCAAAAATGCTGAAAAATTTCAAAAATTTTACATCAATAAAGGAGACCTTAAATCAGCCGAAGCCAGTTCTAAAATTTCCGGAAAAAGAATAGAAAGTAGTGAGTTTGTTAAAATATCAAAAGTGTATTTTCAAAAGAAAAATGTTAACATGGCTATTTTATCAGCTAGAAAAGGGGGAACTCTTGGACGGGAAGAATTAGGAAAACTCTTAAAAATATTTGTTAATCTCAAAGACTTAGAAAGCGCTGTTAAAGTAGCGGCTGCTATCGGTGGAAAAAATATGTCTGTTAGCGAATGGGCAATACTTAAAAAAATAATTCCACCAGAAAAAATTGAAGATACTACTGAGTTTATAAACAAAGGATCGATCCCTAAAATGGAATGAAAAGGATTGTAATTGCTGGCATACAATCTAGATTGTTACTTGACAAATATATACAAATATGATATAATTAGAAGGCGTGCCTACAAAATACTAAAGAAACAAAAAAGCCACTAAATAGTGGCTTTTTCTTATTATTTTTGATTTTAAGTAATTTTAATAAAATTGATTTTTCCTCTTTGAACAACCGAACCAACTGGAACTGTAAAATTATAATCTTTAACAACTTCTTGATTAATTTTAACCCCACCTTGGTCAATAACCCTCCTGGCTTCACTTTTGGAAGAGGCTAATCCTGATTGAATTAAAATTGAAATTAAATCATAAGTGTCTGGCTTTATTTCTGGCATTTCGTCTGGCATTTCTTTTTTTGAAAAAGTAGCAACAAAATAATTTTTTGCTTCTTTGGCTTTTTCTTCGCCATGATAAATTTTTACTATTTCATAAGCCAAGTCCATTTTTAAATCTTTTGGATTAATATCACCTTTATCAAGCTTAGATTTAATGATTTTAATTTCATCCATCGGAACAAAGGTACAATCAACAAAAAGTTGATAAATATTTTCATCGGCTTGAGACATAACTTTACCAAACATATCATTAGCCGAACTGTCTAAAAATATTCCAGTGCCTAAGCTTTTAGACATCATCTTTTCTCCTGTTACTGGATTTACTAAAAGCGTGGTTATGAAAACGAACTTTTCTTTATTGTTATATTTTTTTTGCAAAGTTCTTCCGGCTAAAGCATTAAATTTTTGATCATTACCACAAAGCTCCATGTCAACATCCATGGCCACACTATCATAACCTTGCATCAAAGGATAAAAAAATTCATGAACATAAATAGGCTTTTCTTCTTTCAATCTTTTTTCAAACATATCTCTTTCTAACATTCTTTGCACTGTAAAATTAGAAGCGATGCCGATTAAATCTTCAAAATTTAATTTAGCCAACCAATCATGGTTATATTTAACAACTGGGGGATTTATTTCGTCTTTAAAATTAATTAACGGTTCTAATTGCTTCATCCAGGTTTTAATATTATTTTGCACATCTTCACGACTCAATTGTTGTCTGGCCGAATTTTTATCTGATGGATCACCAATTCTAGCCGTAAAATCACCAATAAGAAGTATGGCCTCATGTCCTAATTTTCTTAATTTTTCAAAAATAATATAATTGGTAGCGTGACCCAAATGAAGGGATGAACCAGTAGCATCAGTTCCGATATAAAATCTAATTTTTTTGCCAGAAAGCAAGAGCTCTTTAAAAGCCTCTTTTGATGGCAGTATTTCAGCCACACTTCTTTCTAGCAGTTCGTCAATGTCTTTTCTTTTTTGATCATCAATTATTATTTTATCTTCCATAATTTTATTATTTAAAATGATTATAATTGATTATAGCAACATTTATTTAATTTTTCCAGTTTTTAAACAAAAAGAAAAAGCGTCTAAAAGACGCTTTATCCTAAATTAACCCTCAAACAATTATCTTTTTTTTCAAAACCGAACTTGCTATAAAAATCAATCAAATTATCGGAGCAATCAAGCATTACTTTATAACAATTATTCTCTTTGCAATCTTTAATTATTTCCCTAATCAAACAACCAGCGACTCCTTTTCCCATGTAATCTTTGTGGGTAGCTACGTCTTCAATGTGAGCCGCCAATTTACCTCCATGATAAAATTTAGGCTCATACAAAACACGAACCGTGCCAACTATTAAACCATCAGATTCGGCTACAAAAGTTTTTATTCCTTTCTTTTGACAATCAAAAAAAATTTTTTGAGCTAAATCCAGAGATAAATTTTCAACCGGTCTTAGACTGGAAAGAGTTTCAAAAAAATATTTATTGTTTAAATCTTTAACTTCCAATTGTCTAATTTTATAATTATTCATTTTTATAAAACCTACTAATCTCCCGAGATTTCACCAGAAGATTGAAGATTAATTAATTTTTGATATAGACCATCTTTTTTATTCATTAATTGCAAATGCATTCCCTCTTCTACAACTTGGCCATTTTCAATTACGGCTATTTTATTAGCCATTTTAATAGTACTCAAACGATGAGCAATAATTATAATTGTTTTGTCTTTAGCTATTTTATTAATAGCTTCTTGAATTAATTTTTCACTTTCAACATCTAAATTACTAGTAGCTTCGTCAAAAACCAAAATTTTAGGATCAGCTAAAACTGCCCGAGCAATACCAATTCTTTGCCTTTGACCACCAGATAGTCTCATGCCACGCTCACCAACAATAGTGTTATATTTATTGGGAAGCTTTTCAATAAATTCAGAGGCATTAGCTATTTTAGCCGCTGCCTCAATTTCTCTAAAACTAGCGCTTCTTTTAGCATAAGAAATGTTTTCGGCCACAGTCGAATTAAAAATATCAACCTCTTGAGGAACGATAGACAATAATTTTCTAAGACTAAAAAGCTCCAAGTCTTTTAAGTTATAATTATCTAATAAAATCTGACCGGAAACTGGATCAAAGTGTCTAAAAATTAGACGAACAATAGTTGTTTTTCCTCCACCAGATGGACCAACTAAAGCCGTTATAGCTCCAGCCGGAATATTCAAATTAAAATTATTCAAAATCTTATGGCCATTATCATAAGAAAAATCAATATTTTTGAATTTAATTTCACCTTCAATGTCTTTATCTTTTAATCTAATTTTTCCTTTGTTTTTGATAGAACTCTCTGTTTTTAAAAGAGAGGCCAAACGATTAATACCCTCTGCTCCCTCGGCAAACTGATCATATAATCTATAAGCTCGGGAAAGAGAAGAAAAAACTTGTTCTGATAAAGTTACCACAAAAACTAAAGTACCAATACTAATTTGGTTTTTTATAATTAAAAATATGCCTAAAAATAAAAACGATGCTCTACCAAGTCCAACAATTATTTCTCTCAAGTTAGAAAATTTTAAAACATAAGACCATTCCCTTGTTTCATCTAAAAGAATTCCCTTTTTAAGAAAACTAAGTTCATTAAGTTCTCTTTCTTGCTGAGAAAAAGACTGAACCGTTCCAATATTAACTATTGTTTGCACTATCTTGCCAGAGGCCTGTTCATATCTTTTATAACGCTGTTTTCTAATTGGATAAACATTTTTATTTACCTTAATATTTAAAAAGAATAATAGTGAAGAAAAAACAAACAAAAGTAAAAACAAGCGATAATCGATAATTAACAAAATAACAGAAACAGAAATTAATTGAAAAGACACTGGCAGTAATTCCCAAAAAATAGTAATTAACAAATCAACAAATTTGCCAACACCTTTTTCTATCTTTGTTATTTTTTCACCGGTACCCTCCTTTTGATGATAGGCTAGATCTAGTTCTAATAATTTCTTTTGACATTTAATTGGTATATCATACTCCGCCTTTAATATAACACTAAATATTTTTTTATCTTTAAAATAATTAGCAACGGAAAGAATTAACAATGAAAGGAAAAAAACAAAAATTAACAGAATAAAATATCTAATTTTATCTGGAGAAAAAATCAAAATCTCATCAATTATTATTTTTAAAATATAAGGGCCAACCAAACTAAACGCTTCCAAAAAAATTATCAAAACAGACAAAGAGATAATTGGTCTATAATATGGTTTTGTTAATTTAAAAAACTCTTTAAATATACTATTTTTATTTAAGTTATTGCTTTCGTTCATATTTTTAAAATTAATTCATCAAAACCTTTCCTCCAATTTCAATGAGCAAATCTGACAAATTTTTTAAACCATCTTTTTTATCGGGAGAAATTATTTCTTCAGCTAAAATTTCTAATCGATCTAAGGCCTCTTTTAATTTCTCTTCTCCGGCCTCAGTTATTCCAACAAAACGAACGCGAGCATCATCTTCGACTGGTCCGCTTTCTATTAAATGCACCTTTTCCATTGGCAGAAGAATTCTGGTAACTCCAGAAGCTGTTAAACCAACCTTATCGGCTATATCAACTCGACGCATTTTCTGGTTTTCAGACCGAACTAAATAAAAAAGAATTAAAAACTCATTAAAACTTAAGCCGCCTAAGCCGCGATCAAAACGATCGCTCAAAATACTCTGTGTTTTTGATAAATTTATAAAAAACTTTATAGATTCATTTACATTTTGCATATTTACTTAATTAATACTTAATCAATCAAGTATATCAAAAAACATTTATTTTGTAAAGATATAAAAAAACCCGCAATTTTGCGGGTGCTTTTTAGAAAATTCAATTATACTTGGCATTCTATAAAATTATCATCGCTTCCGATGCTGTATAAAAGTTTTCTTTCAATTCTCTTTAAAAAGAAATGTCTGCGATATTCTTTGGAGTTAAATTTTTCGATAGCCACACACTTAACCAGCCAAGTCCTTTCTCCGAGGTCTTTTCTAAGAGCAAAAACGGCCTCCCTGGTTATAGACCCACCGACAGAATCTTCTTTAGCCACCAAAATAAAAGCCGCTGTCTGAGACGAGGTGTTAAATATCACACCATCTTCCGGTTTAAATGTTTTATTTTCTTCAAAGGCTGGATAACAACCAATCGCCGAGCTTTTCTTTCTGCTAACCGGAAAATTGGAAGCTAATTCTATCGCCTGAGAAAGTGAAGTTGCCTGAATTTGAAATAATTGCGGATATTCATCAGCCCCCTGACCATTATAAAGACGAGACCATTCCAATACTTTCATAATTACCTCCTTTTGGATTTAATTGAATTTAAATTGTTAAATAACAAAGAAGTATAGCAAATGAGTTAATTTTGTCAATTAAACTATTTAAGGGAGTCACCAAAACATTTAGGCTTCTATTTTAGAAAAAATATAAGAACTAATAATTAATCCGATGATCGTTAAAACAGATAGTACTAAAAAATCGACACCTATTCCAAAATGAAAAACACCAATCAAACTGCCCCTCAATCCATCTATTCCATAAGCCAAAGGATTGGCGCTTACAAAATATTTCATAATTTTAGACAAATCTTCTACCGGAAAAAGAGCGCCTGATAGAAAAAATATTGGCATAACTAAAAAATTCATTATTAACTGAAAAGCTTGCATATCCTTCAAAGAAGAGCCAATACTTGTTCCCAAGGCTGTAAAAAATAAAGCTATTAAGAACATAAAAACAACTGCTATAGGCAACATTGACCAGTTGGGACTAAAACCGATCGGAATAGTGATAGCCAAAACAATAAGTCCTTGCAAAAAAGAAGTAGTTGCACCCCCCAAGGTTCTGCCTAATATAATTTTAAATCTAGATACCGGGGCAACCAAAGTTTCTTTAAGAAAACCAAACTGTCTATCCCAAATAACATCTACTCCGTTAAAAATAGAAGAAAATAAAATTGTCATGCCAATAATTCCTGGGGATAAAAAAGAAATATAATTTCCTTCACCTGCTTTTTCAAAAATAGGGCCCATACCAAAACCAAGCGCTAACAAAAACAAAAGTGGCTGACCAACTGAACCAATAATTCTAGCCTTAGAACGAAAAAATCTTTTTATTTGTCTTAACCAAAGTATATAGATAACTTTCATATAATTTTAATGTTTAAAAACACGACGACGATTGCGCATCATGTCAATGCTAGAAGAATCCTCTTCTCTAATATTTTTTCCAGTTAAATTTATAAAAGCATTTTCCAAAGAATCAGCGCCAGTTTTTTCTTTAAGCTCACCAATAGTTCCTTGAATGATAATTTTTCCTCTATCTATTATTGCTACCTTACTAGCAACTCTTTCGACCTCGTCCAAATAATGGGTTGTAAAGAAAACAGTAACCCCCTCTTCTTGGTTTAAATTTTTAATATAATTCCAGATATGATTTCTAGTTTGCGGATCTAGTCCTAATGTCGGCTCATCTAAAAACAAAATTTTAGGATGATGTAATAACCCTCGAGCGATCTCTAAACGACGCTTCATTCCTCCGGAAAATTTTTTAACCTGATCATTTCTTCTCTCCCAAAGCTCAACAATTTCTAGTAATTGTTTGATTCTGTCTTTTAAAATATCTTTAGGAACATTATATAAAACTCCGTGGAGATTCATATTTTCAAAAGCTGTTAATTCTTCGTCCAAACTAGAATCCTGAAAAACTATACCAAAAGATTTTCGAACATTGCCAGGATCTTTATCAACATCAAAATTGTTTAAAAAAACACTTCCGGAGCTTGGCCTTAAAAGGGTGGTTAACATTTTAATAGTTGTTGTTTTGCCAGCACCATTTGGGCCAAGAAAAGCAAAAATACTTCCACTTTCAACTACAAAGGAAATATTATCAACAGCTACAAAATTTTTAAATTTCTTTGACAAATTGTCGACTTTAATAATCATTGATTTAAAGAATTATTTATTTTTTTATTTAAAATTTTATCAACTACAAAAGGTAAAATCAATAATGATAATAAAACAAAAACCCAGATCTCTCCCTGCCAAAAATAATAAGTTTGTAAAACTTGTTTAAAATTTAAGTTTCTCATAAAAACATTCATCAGGGTTTCAAACGCTATGGTCATAACAAACCAAATAATTCCCATAAAAATTAAATCTTTTTTGTTATAATTATTATTTCTTTTTAGAAAAAAATATATGGCTATAAAAAATAACAATATTCCAGTTAGTGAACTTATTTGATGTGCCCACAAGCCAATATAAGGCTCTAAGATTGGCTTATAACCGGCCTCTCTAATAGTGGCATTAATTAAAGCTAAAACCAAAAGCACAAACCAAAAAAAGAAAGATTTAATATATATTTTTTTCATAAAAAAATAATTAAAACAATATTTATTAATTTTCAAACAATTCATCTACTTTTGTTTTTAAAATTTTTGCTACATCCATAGCCAGTTTTAACGACGGATTATATTTTCCTTGTTCTAAAAAAACAATTGTTTCTCTTCTTACTCCAACCGAACTGGATAATTCTTCTTGGGTCATATTCATTTTTTGTCGCAATTCTTTAATTCTGTTTTTCATATTATTTTCCTTTTTTGTTTAAGTATTTAAATAAAAAGGCGTTTAATAACATTAAAAAACAAATACTAAAAGCCAAATATTGGCTAAGAATATATAACATTCCATTTTTATGAGAAATAGCCATTAAAACAAAAACACCGATTACTCCCAGCAAACTATAAATTGAAATAGCATAACGAGCCGCCTTACCAGCAACCTGATAATCACGTTCATCGGCAATAACCTCTCCTGTTTTTAATTGTTTCCGACAATAATGCAAACCAGCCACAGCAGTAGCAGTAAAAACCAATGGTAAATAATAATTGTTCAAAGAAATTGAAAGACTAATTAAAAAACTTAAAAGAACGATAATGACCAAACGACAAATCATGTATTGTTTTTTTGTCATATTTTTTTGTTAATTATTTCTAACTATTTTAATGTTATATTATTCTAACATTATTGTCAAGCTGACTTAATTTTAAAAAACCTCCCACTAATTGTGAGAGGTTGCTTTTCTACTTTTTAACCAAAAAATTAAAATTCCAGCAAACAAAACAAGCGAAGATATCAACCAGGAATTTAAAATGCCAAAATTATTGGCAGTTAAACCGCTAGAAATTAATCCTAAACCAGCGCCAGCTCTAGTAATCATTGATTCAAAAGATAAAACGGTTGCTCTATTTTTACTATCAATATTTTCGTTGATATAGGCCCTATTTAAGGGTTCAAACAATCCTCTGCCAAATTCATGGAAGAAAAAGAAAACAAAAAATAAAGATAAATTTGTTAAAAAGAAACAACCCAAAATACCAATAATAGTTATTGACTGGGAAAGAAAAATAGCATTTTTTTTGTTATTAATTTTTCCTTGCCAAAACTTAGAAAATTGAGAACCAAGATAAGAAAAAAGTATTATACCAGTAAAAATAAATCCCATGTATTTAATCGGCACAGAAAAATTATTTTTAAAAATTATTGGCCAATACATGTTTATGGCTTGAACCGAAAAAGCTAAAATAGTTGAAAAAGAAACAACAACAATCAGACGACGATTATTCAAACCATATAAAACACTTTCTTTAGCGATTTTTTTAATTGGTTCAAAATTGAATTTTATTTTTTCGGGTTTTACAAAATATTCTTCTTTAAAAAAATAATTTGCACTTACAGCTAGTGATCCAAAAGCTAAACAACTAAATAGCCAGGGAAGGGATAAATCAATTTGTCCTAAAAAAGAACCAGCAATTACTCCCAAAATTACAGCCAAACGTTTAACTTCTGTTTTGCGAAAAACATTTTCTAAGCCATCTTTGTAACCATGATGATTTAAAGAATCAACCACCAAAGCTTCCAATGCACCCGAGATACAACTTACAGCAAAAGCACCAATAATTTCTGCTAATAAAAATTGCCAAAAATTATCAGACAAAAAATAAATCAAGAAAGAAATAGAATAGAACCAAAGCCCGATAATAACTGATCGCTTTCTTCCTAGAAAATCAGCAATGGCTCCGGTAGGAATTTCCAAAAGGAAGCTGGAAAACATAAAACAGCAGTTAAGAAGATTAATCTCTAATAAACTTAACCCTTTTTGGGTTAAAAAAAGCTGATAAGTTCCGAAGAAAAAACTAATAGCCAGGCTATCAAGGAACATAAAAGCTACGTAATTTTTAATTATTTTTCTGGTCATGGCTAATTATTTTTTAAAGGTTTATTTTCAAAGAACAGTTAAGAAAAAGACCATCTTGTTGAGATGGTCTTTAGAAATATTTTAAGCTTATAAATTATCTAATTTTATTAAGTATTTTTTAACTGCAAATATTTATAAAAACCACCTTTTTTGCCCTCCATTGGGTTAACTAAACAAACAAAAAAGACGCCAGTAGAAGTATTGGCTGAATTATTGTGGTTTTTGTAAATATAATTATGCATATTGTTTTTTATTCTCTATTATAGTATACGAAAATAGTTGGTTTTTGTTACATGAAAAATATTTTAATATCGTCTATCATTATTCTTTTATACCAAAAAACACCTTAAAAGGCGTTTTTATCACTCACATATAAAAATTATTCTTGCTTTTAACAATACAAAAATCATCAAAATTAAATAATTACCAACATTAACCATCCAGGTCCATTACTGATTTCATAGATTTTAATAATTCATTAAATATAATTTTATGACCAGATTTATTTGGGTGTAATCCATCTTCACAAAATAAGCTTTTGTAGTCATTAGCCATAAAGGCCGAATTAATATCAATAAAGTAAATATTTTTATTATCAGCTATTTTTTTTATTTTCTCATTATATATCTCAATATATTTGTTAAGCCTAGACTTATCTTTATTAACCGGGCTGGCGGTAAATTCTTCATTGACGGGGGTAATATTTAAAATAAATATCTTATTGCCAAATTTTTTAGCCTGATCTATTACGTTTTCTAGATTATTCTCAAAATTTTTAATGTCAACGCGAAATTTATTTTGACTTGGGATAACAGCTGCATCATTAGCTCCATAAGCAAAAATAAAAATATTTTCTTCTTGCCTTTCTTCTCTAATTCTCGCTTTTGTTTCTGATAAAAAACGATTAATCAAACCATCGGTTGTTTCGCCGGGAATACCTAGATTATAGATTAAAAAATAAAGACCATCATCTTCTTCTTGTTTTTTATCTAAATACATTCTTAACCCCTGCGCCCAACCAGAACCAGCCACATCCCAAGCACCGTAAGTTATACTATCTCCGAAACAAAATATTTGTGCCATATAATTTTATTAATATTTATGCCTAAAATTTATCATAAAAATTAATTTTTTAAACTAATACTTTTCATTACTGTTGAAACATCTTCTAGCTCAATATTATGCTCATCTGGAGACCAAACGCCATCATATTCTAATTCTGGGGCTTGATTACTTTCAATGGTCCAATTTATAAGATAAATTCTATCTTCAATTTTTAAAACATAACACGCCACAGCTCCCCCACAAGCATCTTTATATATCACACTCCTGTCAGTAAATTCAAAAAGATCTTTGTTTTTTTGATCCTTAAAAATATTTAAATATTCCTCATACTCATTATAATGTTCATCTAGTTGAACTTGATAAACTTCTCCGACAAGATCCACCTCCCATTTTTCAAAATCTGTCCTAAAATATATTTTGTTGTTGTTAATCCGACAAGAATTCCAATTCTTAGGATAATTAAAAATTAGCCCATTAATACTACAATTATACTTCTCCTCGTTGTTTTTTGGTTCAGTGGTTACATTGTTTTTCAGATTAACAACTTCTTCTTTTTTATTATTATCGTAAACACCCAAAGAACAAGCCGATAAAAATACCGAAAACAAAAGCAAAAAATAGATTTTTTTCATAAATAATAATTATTTAATTGTATAACCTTTATATAATATAATATGATATAAATAAAAAAACAACTAAACAAATAAACAATACTTTGTTTACATTTTTAATGTAAAAATAAATTAAACAAATACCCTACTATTATTATATTAATTGTAGTGATACCAAAAAAATAAACAAGTAATTTCATTTTCATTACTCTCTTTAAAATTAAAGCCTCCGGCAATGACAAGCCAACTACCGCCATCATAAAAGCCATGGCGGTTCCAAGTGGAATGCCTTTTTCTACCAACGATTGCATAATCGGAATTACACCAACAGCGTTAGCATACATCGGCACGGCGACAATAGTCGCAATCGGAACAGCCAATAAATTATCCACTGTGATATATTTTTCAAAAAATCCAGTCGGCACAAAACTATGAATGACAGCACCCAAGGCAATTCCAAGCAAAACATAGATTGTAATTTTTTTCGTCAAGACAAGACCTTCGCTCCAAAAAATTTTTAATAACTTTCTAACAGGAATCTTCTTACTTTTTATTTCAAGCTTTTGACCTTTAATTTTCCAAACATAATCGGCAACATATTTTTCTAATTTTAATTTATTCAAAATTAGGCCACCGACCATCCCCAGTAGAATCGTTGACACAACATATAGAATGGCAATTTTCCAACCAAACAAACCCACAAAAAGAGCTACAGCAACCTGATTAACAAGAGGAGAAACAATTAAAAATGACAAAGTAACACCGAGTGGAATGCCGGCCTCTAAAAAACCAATAAATAAAGGAATTGATGAGCAAGAACAAAAAGGAGTTATCGTTCCAAAAATAGCTGCTAAAAAATAATCAAAACCATACCACTTACGAGAAGCTAAAAAATCACGCAATTTCTCAACGGGCAAATAATGTCGTAAAATCGCCATGAAATAATTGATAATTAAAAGAAGAATTAATATTTTTAAAGAATCATAAAGAAAGAAGTTAACCGCATCACCCAAATGAGAACCTTTTAGTAGTCCTAATAAGTTGTAAGCAATTTTATCGGCAATAAATTGTAGAGGGTAAAAAATATCCATATTAATTTAACAATTACCATCACAAAAGCAGTCGCCAAGTTTTAAACTCTCGTCTACTTGTACGCGATCAGAAATAATTTTCTTCAATTCATCTAAATTGGGTAACCGTCCTGCTAAAACCACTTCACCATTAACAACCAAAACCGGACTAGACATAACACCAAGCTCAATAATTTTTTGAATATCATTTATATACTCAACTTCAATTTCTAAGCTTAACTGATTTATAGCTTTTTGAGTTAACTCAAAAAGCTTTTTGCAGGTTAAACAACCAGATCCCAAAACTTGAATGCTGTTAATTTTACTACTCATAATTTTTTAAATAATTTATTAACAAATTATTATATTTTTTAAATATTTTCTTATTTATTGAATAATAATTTCTTTTCCATTCTTGTCTAACATTAATTAATTCAAAATCAAACATTATTTTAAGGTGACTAGAGGCTAGGTTTTGAGCTATGTTCAAACTAGAATATATTTCGCAAACACATTTCTCTCCCTCTTTTAAAAGGCAGAGTATTCTTAAGCGATTATCATCACTAATTATTTTTAAAAATTTAGCTAGATTAGAATACTCAACTATTATTTTTTTATTAGCACAACACTTGGCCTGCATATAATATATTATTATCAATTTATATTGATATGATACTTATAAATAAATTAAAAGTCAAACAGAAAAACAGTCTGAATTAAAGACTCAATAGCGACCCCTCACACACAACAAAAAAATGCCAAGCAGTATTTCTTGTTTGTTTATATTAAAAAAGCGCCAAAAGGCGCATTTTTTTTCATTCGCTCGGAAATAGGGATTCGGTCACGGTCGCTAAGCCTCATTCTTTCGCTACGCTCAATCATTCACTAAGCGCCCCGACCCGGCCTCGCGGTGCGTCGCTACGCTCCGCACATCGCTCCGGCTTTCTCATCCCTAAAGCAAGTCAATAAATTGACTTGCTTCCCCTTCGCTCGCATTAAAAAAACACCCCTTAGGGTGTTTTTTCTCGCTCGCTCGGGGATAGGGATTCGAACCCCAATAGCCAGGACCAAAACCTGGAGTCCTAC
>DAOMZR010000002.1:0-236339 GCA_035400585.1 bacterium
TTATAGAATATAAAGGTATTGATTAAAAAAATTTTTTCCACTATAATAAAAACATTGTTTTTTAGATACCGACAATCTTCGTGAAATTAGAAATCAACGGTTGAAATTGTGTCCATAGCTCAACTGGATAGAGCGTCTGGCTTCGGACCAGAAGGTTGTGGGTTCAAATCCTACTGGACACACATAGGCTGGGTAGCTCAGCTGGTTAGAGCGTAGCACTCATAACGCTAAGGTCGAGGGTTCGAGCCCCTCCTCAGCCACATAAAATTTAATAAGCATCGTTAGCTCAGCTGGTAGAGCGGCTCCCTCTTAAGGAGATGGTCGTAGGTTCAAATCCTACACGATGCACATAAAAAAAATAACTCCTTTTTAAAGGAGTTATTTTTATTCGTAAAGAAACTTATCTTTATAGATCAGCACAAGCACTCTCGATGATTCCACCAGGAGTAGCACATTTTTCACCAGCAGTCATTCCACCAGTTTGGCCTCCTAAACAGAAATCAATAGTGTAGCTAGCACCAGTAACTGTTCCCGTTGCTGTGTAAACGTATTCATTAGAAGTAGCTGTACAAGTACCATCAGCTGGAGTTGGAGCAGTTGGAACGATGTTCATGTAAGTAACACCATTTGAAGCGATTGTGTCGCCAGCTGTTACTGCATCTGGATAGTATTGATTGTCATTGAAGTACAATTCCAAAGCTGTTTGCATTTGGCGTACGTCAGCAATTCTTTTAGCATCTCTAGCATTCTTTCTAGCTTGTTGTAAAGCAACAACAGCTAAAGTTGCCAAGATACCAATGATGGCAATAACCACCAACAACTCGATCAAGGTAAAACCTTTTCTCTTTGTGTTCATATTTTTTTTAAAACCCTCAGATATAGAATCATAGGATTCTATAAGCAAGGAGTATAATAAATAAAACTATCTACTAATATTATAGCAAATATAATCCTTTGGTCAATAGATTATAAAAGAAATATAAATAAAACTACAAAATAATATTTTTGTAATTAACAATCTCCTCTCTTAACACCAGTCTATCATCCCATGGATCTTTTTTACCATCTTTTAAACAAATAGCCTGTTCGCTTCCTTTACCAGTAATTAAAACAATATCATCTTCGCTTGAAATTAAGCTTAAGGCCTTTCTGACAGCCTCTCTGCGATCCAATATGCGAAACAAATTATTACCTTCGATTTTTCCAACACTTTTAGCTCCAACAGCAACTTGATTTATTATATCTAGAGGATTTTCATCATAAGGATCTTCATTAGTAACAATAACAAAGTCGGCCTTGCTTCCAGCCATTTCACCTAAAATTGGTCGGCGGCTTTTGTCTCTTCCACCACCAGCTGATCCCAAAATATGAATTAATTTTCCACTTTTCTTTTCATCTCTCATTGAGTCAATGGTTCGATAAAGTTTTTCCAGAGCCACTGGTTCATAAGCATAATCGACTATGGCCAAAAATTTTTGATCGGCATCAACAATTTCAATTCTGCCGGGAATATTTTTAATCTTACCAAGATTGTCAATAATTAAATCTAAATCTATCTCCTGATTTATAGCCAACGATAATAATGGTAACGAATTCAAAACATTAAACTCTCCCAAAAGAACAAGATTAATTTTTTTATTGACTATTTCATTATTGCCAGCAACTTTTTTTTCAAAAAAAATATCAAATGAAATTTTTCTATCAACAACAGAGATGTTGTTATAAAATATTGAAAAAAAGTTTTGTTCATTAAAATCACCAAAACGATAAATAATTTTATCTTCCGACCAAAAATTAGTAAAGAATGAACTGTGCTCATTGTCACCATTAGCAATTATAGTTTTTTTAACTTTATTAAAATTTATCTTTGATAAATTATTTTTTATTTTTACAACTTTTTTATCGGCATCAACATATTTTGTTTTACATCTTTTTAAGTGAGAAAATAAATTTCCTTTAGCCTTTTTATAATTTTCAAAACTCCCATGAGACTCTATATGTTCGGGATATAAACTAGTAAAACAAGCTATATCATAATTAATAAATCGATGTCTAAATTGTCTAATTCCCTCAGAAGTTGTTTCTACAATGGCATAAACACAACCATTTTTTACCATTTGACTTAACATTTTCTGTGTAAAAAAACGACCGACCATAGTCATTTTTTTGTCATTTAGCCATTCCTTATCTCCGTCACCAAACATGGCAGTTGATGTATAACCAGTCTTATATCCAGCTTGATTTAAGGCTTTGGCCATTAAATAAACTGAGCTAGTCTTTCCTGATGTTCCTGTTATACCAATTACAATTAATTTGTTGCTAGGAAATCCATAAAAAACAGCTGCCAAATAACTAAGAAAATAATGGTAAATTGGTCGAAGTTTGTCTAAAAAATTTTTTGGTATTATTTTTTTAAAGATATTTAATAAAAAAGTCATATAATTATTTTGAAAAATATTTACCAAAATCATCGTCATCATTTTTAACTTCATCTTCATCTTTTTCGCTAATTTCATCAGCTTCATCACTTAAATCATCTTCTTGAGACGAAACTTCGAGCTTTTCTTCCTGATCAGAATCATTATCTAAAATTAAAGAACTTTCCTCTTCCTGATAAAGATAATTTTCTGGGGCTTTGCTTTCCGAGCGGTCGTGTAGTGGCATTCCGGAAATAGAATTACCAGAACTGGCCCTAAGTTGTTCATTGGAAATTAAAATTTCTCTAGGCTTAGAACCATTAGATGGTCCTATTATTCCAGCTTCTTCCAACATATCTAAAATACTAGCTGCCCGAGAATAGCCTATTCTCAATCTTCTTTGCAGTAAAGAAGTTGACGCCTTTCCAGCTAAAACAATTATTTCTTTGGCTTCTTCTAAAAGCTCATCTTCGTCTCCAAAATTACCATCCAAGCCAACGCCACCCATTCCACTGACCTTTTGTCTCTCCACAATACCTTCAAGATAATCAGCTGATCCATATTTCTCTTTAATAAAATTAACTATCGAAAATATTTCAGCATCACTTACATAAGCTCCCTGAATTCTCTTCGGTTTAGAAAGTTCAGCTGTACTAAAAAGCATATCTCCCTTACCTAAAAGTTTTTCAGCCCCAGAAGAATCTAAAATTGTTTTAGAATCAACAATTGAAGCGACTGAAAAAGCTATTCTGGATGGAGTATTAGCCTTTATTAATCCAGTGATAACATCAACGCTAGGTCTTTGAGTTGCTAAAATTAAATGAATGCCAACAGCTCTAGACATTTGAGTTAGACGAATAACACTGCTTTCTATATCTTTAGCGGCTGAAATCATTAAATCAGCTAATTCATCGATTATAAAGACTATAAAAGGCATTTTTTCTTTACTAGACTCATTATAACTTTGAATATTTTTTTTACCAGCTTGATTTAGAATTTCATATCTTCTATCCATTTCATTCAAACACCATCTAAGAGCATTAACTGTTTTATTAACTTCGGTAATAACTGGGGTTAATAAATGAGGAATATTATTATAAGATGGTAATTCAACTCTCTTAGGGTCAACCATAATAAATCTTAAATCTTCGGGATTATTTTGATATAACAGACCAATAATAATGGCATTCAAACAAACTGATTTGCCAGAATTCGTGGCTCCAGCCACTAATAAGTGGGGCATTTTAGCAATATCATAAACAATATTTTTTCCAGAAACATCTTTACCTAAAGCAGCCATTAAATTACTGCCACGAGTTTTAAAATCTTTATCTTCTAAAATTTCTCTCAAACCAACAATTGCCTTTGTTTTATTAGGAACTTCGATACCAACCAAAGATTTGCCAGGAATAGGGGCTTCTATTCTGATAGGATGAGCAGCCAAAGCCAAGGACAGGTCATTACTTAAAGTTGTTATTTTTGACAACTTAATACCTTCGGATGGTTTAAAAGTGTATTGAGTAACTGTTGGTCCAACATTAACCTCTCCCATATCAACTGAAATACCAAAATTTTCTAACGTTCTTTGAATTACCAAAATATTATTTTTAATATCTCCACTAGTGGCCTTACCAACCTCACCGCTTAACAAATCTAATGGTAAATCCATTTTTACTTTTTTGGCCTTCCAGTTTATTTTCAATTCATCCTGTTTTTTTTCTTTAATTGTATTTGGAGCTCCAATTTCTTTTTTAGAAAAAAATATTTCCTCTTCAATATTTTCAACTTCTCTTTTTTTGTTTTTTTCAATAGTTTTTTTATCATCTTCAATTTCTAAAATTTCTTCGTCGTCCGAATAATCTTCTTCATCACCCATCTCTTCATCTAAGTTTTCATTTTCGGAATCATTTTTTTTAATTATATTAGAAAACCAAGAAGTTATTTTAGCTAAATAACTTTTAGATCCGACTATATCTGACAAAGTAATGCCAAACATTAAAATTATTGAAAAAAGAAATAAAGCTAAGGTTATCACCAATCCTCCCCAGAAACCAAAAATATTTTTTATAAATAAAGAAAGATACATGCCCAAATACCCTCCGCCAGAGCCAATTAGAGCCTTTTCTTTTAAAACTTCAGTGTCAAAAAAGAAATGAAAAATTAATGGCCAAAACAGAAAACACAAAAAAAGACCAATATAATTAGACTTTTTAGCAAAAAACATTTTTCCTTTGTATAGGGCAATACTGAAAAAAATCAACAAGAAAGGAAAAAACCACTTAGCCCAACCGAACCCCAAAGATAAATATTTGTTTAAAAATAAACCAAATTTTCCGGATAAGGCAAACAAAGATAAAAGGCTAATTACACCCAAAACAAAAATAGCTAAGGCCAAAAGACTTATTTTTACTTTATTACCAGAAAAATTTTCTGGACTACTTTCTTTTGTCACTTTTTCATTTTTTTTATTATTCATATTTTTATCCTATTATTTCATTTATTCTCCTCAACTTTCGGCTATCAATCAAAAACCAATCAGCAGAACTTTTTATTTTTCCATTCCCTTCCTCAAAACGATGAAAATCAGAACCACCAGTGGATATTAAATTTAAATCTTCTGCTAAAAATTGAGAATATAGTACAGCACCGACGGAATGATGAGGAGATAAAATTTCTATTCCATCAACTCCTATTTTTTTTAACTTTTCGGTCATGTTGTTGCCATATTTATTATATTTCCCAGGATGACAAAAAACTAATTGACCACCAATTCTTTTTTTAATTTTAATAACTCTATCTATATTAATATATGATTCATTTAAATATTCTCCTTTTTTACTGAAAAAAAGTTCTCTAATAATATCTTCTTCTCTCGGAATTCTAATTAATTTATCCCTTTTTTTAATTTCTTTTAAAACTTTATTATAATTAAATTTATTACTGATTATTTTTTCACTTAAGCGATTTACGGGTATATAATTTTCAAATTCACTTATTATTTTTTCTACATTTATTTTAAATCCTCGTTTTTTTAATTTTAACAAAGATTTTTTTACTAAAACGGCTCTTCTGGACTGACTCTCTTTAAGCAGACCAATAAGTCCTTCGTCCTTTTCATCAAAATTATACCATAAAATATTTATCTTTTTATTTTTATATTTACAATAAAGCTCTAAACCATTAATCGCTTTTATCTTTTTAAAACTACAAGCTTTTTTAAACTCTGGCAGTCCAGCCAAAGTATTGTGGTCAGTTAAAGCAGCCACCTTGATTCCATTTTTAAAAACAAAATCAACCAATTTGGTTGGACTTAAATAACCATCGGAATAAGAAGAATGTAGTTGTAAATCTATAAGCATATATTATAATTTTAACTTCTTTTTAACTTCGTTTATTAACGGTTCTGATCTGCTTGGATCCGGGTTGTGTTTTGTCAGCCAATAAACAGCTGTCCTAATAGCTGTCCAATAATAATAAAGCTTAACCCGCTCCTTTAATCTAATATTATATTTAACTCTGGCCTTTTTACAGTAGCTCTCAATAAAAATATTATGGATTTTTTTAATATAGGAACTGGAGTAAGAATGCTTTTTTAATTTATACTCAACTTGTTGCAAAAAGGTTCCCAGATCTCTAGCAAAATCAGATGGTGATATGTCAGTAAAATCAATCATGGCCATTTTTTTGTTACTGATTTTAATTATGTTTTCTGGATGAGCGTCGCCATGAATCAACCATCTTTTGTGACTTAATTTGAAAAAATCTTCTTCTAATTCTATCAGATAATCATAAATTTTTTTTATATCCTTCAAATATTCACCATTATATTTCTCTTCAACACTTTTTAGTATTTTTTTATAACCAGGAATAACTGTTTTAATTTTGCTTTTACTTTTGTCATACTGGATGTCTTTTCCAATTGGTATTCTGTGGAGTTTAGCCAACCATTCGGCTGTTTTTTTAACTATTTTTTCAATTTCTCTTTTATTTTTACTTTTAATAAATTCTAACAAACTATCACCATTAACTCCTCTATAAAAAGAAGCGTTGAAATATTTAGAATATAAAATTGGGCGAGGAATGGTTAAAAAACCCCTGGCAAAACCATTTTCCCAGAGATGATTTAAAATATCGTAAACATTTTTTCTAGGTTCACTGGAATGAGCCGTGCAAAAAAACGACAATTTTTTTATTTTCTTTTTTTTACTATCTGACTTCACGGAAAAACTAACTTTAAACTCTAAAACAACATGATAAGAACCAACCCAAATAAATTTTTTATGGGGAATTATGTCGATTTTTTCTATCTTTTTAAAATCGGGATATAGTGGCAATATTCTTTTATTAAAAAATTCCAAAACATATCCTTTATCAAACAACTTTTCTATTTTATTCATAAAATATTAAAAAATCAGTTTCTTGACCAATGCTTGGTCCAAATCATTTTTTTTATTTTTATTAATAACATCTCAGCTTTCATTTTTTCTTCCCTAGAAGTGGAGTTTTCTAGTGATCTGACAGCTCTAACAAACTCTACTATTCCCCTTTCAATTTCATCTGGACTCCAGGCTCTTGGACCAAAATTATGCTTAAAATCATTGTCGCTAGCCCACCAAAAAGTACAACTAGCTAAACCTCTAACGAAATGCCATATAGACCAATCATAATTTGCATCCCTTTTGTGTTTTTCAATTATTCTATAGGTTAGATTGGCTAGCTCCCATAATTTTAAATGAATTTTATTTTTTTTACTATACCAGAGGTGATAGGGCTCTTTTTTAATTAAATCCGCTTCACTTGACTCCCAATTGCTGTTTTTAACCGAAACATTAATAACTTTTTTATTTTTAACATAATCTGAAATTAGAATAGTTTTTAATTCTTTCTTTTTTAAGAGTTTTTCGAATTTCTTTCTAGGATCACGGTGCCTTAAACCATATAACTCTCCATCAGTGGCGCTAACAATAACCCTATTCAAATTTTTTTTATCTCTGGCTAAAAAATCAAGAATTTTATCGGGAACATAACAGTTGGAAAAATTTCTTGATCTAAAAATAATTTTTAATTGGCTGTTTTTATCTTTATAAATCTTAGAATAATCAATCTTGTCAGTAGATAAATCATAAGAAATTTCATCTAATATTACCCAGGAATATCCTAATTTTTTAATAATTTTAGCCACTTCCAATCCATAAGCCATCTCTGGTAAAAAAAATCCAGACAATTTTGCTTTAGGAAAATATTTTTTAATTATTGCTTCGTTTTCTTTAATTTGCCTTACAATTTCTTTTTTATCAACTAAAGGCAATAAAGGATGATAAGCGGCTGAACCAACTAATTCGATTTGCCTTCTTTCTAATAAACAATTTATTTTATTTATCAAATCAAATCTTTTTAATTCAACTAAACGCAACACCAAACATCCGGAAATATTAAAAGTAAATTTTATATCTTTATTTTTATCTAAAGCTTTAAAAATTCTTTCATAACTCAAATCGGTTGCCTCTTCTATCCTATAAGCATCTGAGTTGGCTGGCTGATATAAATGAAGAAAGTTTATCCACAACATTTTAAATTAGTCTTTAATTTTAATGGCTTTTTTATAAAGCTTAACGTATTTTTGAGCTGGTATCTCCCAACTACTAGATTGAGACATAGCTCTTTCGATTATACTATTCCAAACATCTTTATATTTATAAGTTTCCAGGGCCCTAACTATTGCCCAGAAAAAAGAGAATTCGTCCTCATATCTAAAAGTAAAACCGGTTCCATTTTTTGATCCTGGATTAAAATTTTTGACAGTATCATAAAGACCGCCAGTTTCTCTCACAATCGGAATACATCCATAACGCATAGATATCATTTGATTTATTCCACAAGGCTCATAGTAGGATGGGAGAACGAAAAAGTCGGAACCAGCATAAACCAGTGTTTCTATATCATGATTTTCTCGAAATGGCATCCAAAATATTTTTTTAGGAAATTTTTTGTTTAAATTTTTTATTTCTTTTATATAATTTTCGCTACCATCACCCATAAAAATTATTTGAATATCTAATCTTGACAAAAATGGCAATAATTTTAAAACAACATCAAAACCTTTTTGATGAGCAATTCTAGAGGTAGAGCAAATAAGTGGGACATTTTCATTGACTGGTAGTCCTAATTTTTTTTGTAAAAATTTTTTATTTTCTTTTTTTAACTTATGAGTCTTAAAATCAAATTTATGGAAAAGACCGGGGTCGTTTTGTGGATTATAAGAATCATAATCAATTCCATTTACTATGCCAAACAAACGATTACTCCTATTTTTGAGTATGCGATGTAAATCCTGACCAAATTTCTTAGTCATAATTTCGTCTCGATATTTCTCGCTAACAGCATTAATAATATCAGCTGACATTATAGCCCTTTTAGCAAAGTTTACGTTTTCTATTTCTGGGTCGCTAACTAATGGTATTTTTTTTCGACCATAATCTTTTTTTTCTGGTGGAATATGAAACCAATTTCTTCCCATTTGAAAGGCTAAGTTGTGTATAGTGAAAACTGTTTTAGTTTTTGAAAAAATTTTAGTATAACGCCCTTTGTTTTTTAAAAAATATGGGATTAATCCAGAATGCCAATCATGGCAATGAATAATATCAGGAACTAGTTCTAAAATGTTTAACAATTTTAAAACAGCAACATTAAATGTTAAAAATCTCACATTCTCTTTGTCAGAGCCATAAATTCTTTTATGCTTAGAAAAATATTTTTTTATATCTACAAAATAAACCGGAAGCCCACCATTCAATTTTCCTTGCCAGAAATTAACCTTGATTGAATTTTCAGGATCAATTACAACATTAATATTTTTAAAAATCATTTTTAAATTATATTCCCTTTCGTCTATCAGCTTTCCATAAAACGGGGTAATTATTCTAACATCGTGATCCAACTTGAATAGAGCCTCCGGCAAACTGCGAGCAACATCAGCCAAACCTCCAGTTTTAGAAAATGGAGCTACCTCAGCTGAAACATGAATTATTTTAATTTTCTTTTTATCCATATTATTTTTTCTTCAAACAATTAATAGCACAAATCGCCAAACCCAAAGCGTCAGCGCTATCATCTGACTTAGGAACATCTTTTAGATTCAAAAAAATTTTTATCATTTTTTTTATTTGGTTTTTGTCGGCACGACCGTAGTTAGTAAGTGTTTGTTTTAATTGCAATGGAGTAAACTCAAAAATTGGTATATCATTTTTAGCAATATTAAGCAAAGCCACTCCCCTGGCCTGACCCACCAATAAAGCCGTTTTAGCATTAGTATTAAAAAATAATTTCTCAATAGAAGCTATGTTTGGCTTATACTTGCTTATTATTTCTTGCAAGGAATTATCAATTTTTTTTAAACGATCAACAAAATCTTCTTTGGGAAAAGTTTTTATCGAACCAAAATCAAGACACTTAATGCTTGAGCCGTTTACTTCTATAACACCAAAACCCGTATCAGCTAAGCCAGGATCAACGCCTAAAATAATTTTTTTATTGTCCATAATTATTTTTTAGGTAAAAAATTGTCGTTTTTTATAATTTTTTTGACAATAAAATATAACAAAGACATAACAATTAAAAATGTTATGAATGAACTTAAAACACTGCCAACGTCAAAACTAACATTTTTTATTGAAAAAACCAGATTATCAAACTTATCTTTGGAAACCAAAAGCTCAACTATGGGCATAAAAATACCCTTGACCAAAGAATCAACCAAGTCTTTAGATG
Source organism: bacterium (assembly GCA_035400585.1). Classification (GTDB taxonomy): domain Bacteria; phylum Patescibacteriota; class Patescibacteriia; order Patescibacteriales; family UBA12465. Next base: position 10,185 of record DAOMZR010000002.1, read on the forward strand.
TTTGGCCCACAACAACACCAATGGCCAGTCCAATAACTGAATATTCTTTTAAAAAATCTATCAGACCTTTTAAAAATCTAGAGTGAACAATGGTTTTTGTTTGCAATTTATCGTCAACTAAATTTGAATTCTCAATTTTTAAATCATTTTTTTCCATATATTTCCGTGCCTTTAAATTTTTTACCGGCTAAATAATTTTTTAAATTTGATAAATTGGAGCCATTTAAAATCACTACTTTTTTTCCTTCTTTTTGGCAAAATTTAGAAGCAATTGGATCAAAAGGAGAGTTAAGACCAGGCGTCCACTTGCTACCAACAATTGATAAAAATTCTTGCCAATTTATTTTTTTTATTTTTTCAGCATCTTTGTATTTTCTAGGATCTTTATTGTAGACATAATCAATATTACTAATATTAACTATATTTTTTATACCATATGTCTTAGCCAAAACAGCACAGACAAAATCAGACGAATTGCCAGGCAAATAACCGCCAGAAAACAATAATGGTTTTTTGGTTTTTATTTTAACATTAGGACTTTCTATTAAAACCTCGTAGGCTAAATCACCAAAAATTGACTTAACAATATTAGCATTAAGATGGGTAGCCGAAATACCTATCCAATCACGATTATTAGAGCTTAATTTAGGATTGATTTTAGAAGCTTCTTTAACAAAATTTCTGGCATTAAATCCCCCACCAACGACGATAATAAACTTGTCACCACTTTTAACCCTGTCTTCAATTAATCTCTTAAATTTTTTTAAAAAAATAACATTTACGCCTTCGGGCAAAGAAACCATTGATCCGCCTAAGGACAAAATAAAAAAATTAGACATTCGATGACTTAATTAATAAATAAAAACTTTTATTATATTTTATCATTAATTGATAAAAAAATAAAGCTTTTATAATTAAAATACTCTTTTTTCAAGAGTATTTTAATCTTTATAAATTTTGAGAAAAAAATCTATTTATTTTCTTTTTTGTTATATTCTTCCATTATTTTGGCTCTGATTTCCTTTATCAACTTATCTTGTGACTTCAAATAGTTTTTAGCATTTTCTCTGCCAGTTCCCATTTTATGTTGACCATAAACGTAAGAATTTCCCGATTTTTTAATAACATCATATTCAACTCCAAGATCAAGTAAGTCGCCAGCAATAGAAATGCCTTCGTTATACATAATATCAAACTCCGCTGATTTAAAAGGAGCGGCTACTTTGTTTTTAACCACCTTAGCTTTGACTCTGTTTCCAAGTATTTTTTCTCCTTGTTTAATTTGAGCACTTCTTCTTACCTCAACCCTAACTGATGAATAAAATTTAAGAGCATTACCACCACTAGTTGTTTCTGGATTACCAAAAAATACACCAATTTTGTTTCTGATCTGATTGATAAAAATAACTACGGTTTTGGTTTTAGAAATTATTCCAGTTAATTTTCTAAGGGCTTGACTCATAAGCCTAGCTTGAAGTCCCATATGTTGATCTCCCATATCGCCTTCTATTTCTTTTTGAGGAACTAGGGCGGCCACACTATCCACCACCACAACATCAACCGCATTTGATCTTACTAAAGTTTCAACTATTTCCAAGGCCTGTTCTCCAGTATCTGGTTGAGAAATTAACATTTCTTTGACGTTAATACCTATTTTCTCAGCATAATCAGGATCTAAGGCATGTTCAGCATCCACAAAAGCAGCTATTCCTCCTAACTTTTGAACCTCAGCTACAATGTGTTGAGCTAAAGTTGTTTTACCGGAAGATTCTGGTCCAAAAATTTCTATAACCCTACCGCGAGGAACACCTCCAATTCCAAAAGCTAAGTCTAGGGACAAGCAACCAGTTGAAACAGCATCAACGTTGGTTTTTCTAGCTTCGCCAAATTTCATAATTGCCCCATCACCAAACTTACTTTTTATTTGTTGCATAGCCAAGGAAGCTGCTTCTGTCTTGTTAGAACCTGCTTTTACTGGCTCCTTTGTCTTTTTTTCTTTTGACATAATTTCTTAAAATCATTTACCAAAAAGATAAACAATTATTTAATATTAATAAATTAAAAATATAATAAAACAATTAAAAACAAATACAAATATATTTAAAATAAATATAAAGATAAAATAAACTAATTGCAACTTGAACCAGAACTAGGAGTTCCATCACAACAAGAAGGATTTAATGGATCAGCCACACAATCAATACTAGCACTTGGTTTAAAACAATTTTGATATATATCTCTAACACCAGATCCAGCTTGTGCTCTATAGCCAGCTCCTTCAAAAAATTTGGCATGATTAATAAAGACTTGAGTTCGATCGTAATCACCATCAATTGGATTAACATCCTGACCAGCGAAATCTATCCAGTAACCAACCAGTTGGCCACTAATTAAATTTATTCTATTATGAACAACCGTTTGACCACTGGCATCAGAAATTGATTGTCCGGTTCTGAGAGTATCAGCTGATAACAATTTGTCAAAAACTATTTCAATTGGTCCAAACAAACTCGCTGGAGTTTCTGGTGAAAATTGTAATATTTTTGGAGGAGTAGAATCAATTTTATCATTTATCCAAAAAGACCAAGAATAATTATCACCAGTCATTGGATCTTCTTGATTTTTGTTATAATAAGAAGCTGGACCATAGGAATAACCATCACCATTTCCATCCAAAGAATTAAGAGCGGTATCAACCACACCATTTATTGGCGTTGCAGACAATGGATATCTTTTTGACTCTTGATTTTGACAAACATTGTTAATACAGCTAGAAAATGGGCTTTTATTTAAACAATTAGCATCGCTGGCTTCACAATCAAACAGACCAGCTGCCATAATTTCAACTTTGATTTTACTGTTGGCTGGTAGGCAGAAAATATCTTCACCACAACTGTTAGCTCCACACTTAAAATCAGAAATAAATTCAACTGTTTTATAATTAGAAGAAATAACAAACTTTCCACTTATTAAAGCGTCGTTTTCAGATAAATTTAAAATCCTAATATAATTTTTAACTTCCTCACTATCACCTGAAACTACCAATGGGTTTATAGCCTCATCAAATGTTATTTGTATACCAGAATTCATTGGCTTGTCTTTTTTGTCGTTGACAATAACCCTTTCTACTCTATCAATTCCACCACTAAAAGGAACAACACTAATTTTGCTAGAATAAGATTGTAAAATTATTGAATTACCAACCGAACCACCGACCCTTGATTTAAGAATTATATTGTTTGAACTGCAAGAATCTACTTCAACATTAGGATGATCATTTAAAGCTACACAAATTTTTTGAGCCTGATCAATAGCATTCCCAACCACCTCGATATTATAGCCGGAGCTAGGAGAATTAACAAAAGTATATTCATAAGAACCAACTTTAATTTTATCAGCTGGAATCATTTTCTTTAAAACAACACTCCAAGAGTTTCCGCTTTCAAATCCCTCATCTATTTTAAAAGAAAAATAATTAGTGAATTCAATTTGGTTGTTAACAATATCAAAAGCCCCCAAACTAGTAGAACCACTCGATAATTGAGCTTTTTGAGCAGCACTAATAGATACTGTAAAATTAGTATACAATCCATTATAATTTTGATTAACAGAAGCAGTAGCATTAATAGTTGTTCCTCCACCATTAGTAACGGAAACTACTTTGGCTGATTCAAAATAACTAGGAACACCTGAAACCAAAATACTTCCTTGAGCAAATTGAAGGGTTGATGTGATTTCAGATGAATCTCTGCCATCATCATCTTGAGGGAAAATATTTAATATTTTTGGTGGCGTAAGATCCAGTTTATTACTTACAATAAAATTCCATAATAAATATTGAGGAGCACAAGTATTAAATATTGATTGACTGCCATCAAGTTTTAAGACATTGTTAGAAAAATAAACAACATAAGAAGAGTCACTATTTTCATTGCCCAAAATATTATCAGGAAAAAGGACAAATATTTTATTGTCGGAAGTATCAAAAGTAAAGCTAACTGGTTCAGAACAAGACATTGATTCAAAGGAAAAATTTTCCTCTAAACAGATGTTTGTGTTAGGAATAACTGTTTCTGGAGAAACCTCTTCTTTAAAAGTTACCATAATCATTGAATTTCTGGGAACATTTTTTTGACCTGGTTCTGGATAAACACTTTCAACGGTACAAGCCCCAACAGCCCCTAAACCATTTTGAAAATAAGTTGAATTATCAGGTGAGGCTAATTGTGGAGAACCTTGATCAGCTAATTCTCTAAATATAAAAGTAACTATACCCCAAGCAGACATAATTATAAATAAACCGATAGTAGCGCTTTTAAGTATTCCCTTTGCTTTAGAAATTTTTTCTTCATTACCTTCTGAGGTCATCCAAGTAAACCCCGCAAAAATGATTAGAGACACCGCTATCAGCCCCATCAAACCAAGAAAAATATTAATAATTCTAGCTACAACTTGACGAGGATCGGATTTTTCTAGAACTAGTTGATTGTCAACCGTATTTATTCCAAAAACATCATTGGAGGATGCTAGAACTGAATCGATATTAAAAAACAAAAATAAAGATAGAAAAAACAATCCTAAAAATATCTTAATTTTCAAACTTTTTTTGATATTAAGCATAAGAAATATTTTAATTTTATAAATTGCTAAATTCAACGCTATTTGGTATTATATAAAGAGATTATAGCATAAAAAATAAAATAATAAAATTTTTTATGACCATTGAAAGGCTCGTAAAAAAGGCCCAGGAAACAAATCAAAATATAGATGTCAAAGAATTAATGAAGGCCTATGAATTTGCCGACAAGGCTCACAAAAACCAGCTTCGTAAAGGTGGTGAGCCTTATATTGAGCATTGTTTGCACACCGCCTTTAATTTGGCTCAAATAAAAGCCGATCAAAACACCATAGTTGCTGGCATTCTTCACGATGTTCCAGAAGACACAGAACATACAGTTGAGGAAATTAGGGAAATATTTGGGGAAGACGTCGCCAAGCTGGTTAGCGGAATAACCAAATTGGGAAAAATAAAATACAGGGGTATTGAAAGATATCGTGAAAATTTAAGAAAAATGTTTTTAGCAGTAATTGACGATGTTCGCATTATTTATATAAAATTTTGTGATCGTCTTCACAATCTAAAAACACTAGATGCTTTACCGGAAAATAAACAGCAAAGAATAGCCAAAGAAACACTAGAGATATACGCGCCTATAGCCGGACTACTTGGTATCTGGCGTTTAAAATGGCAAATGGAAGATATTTGTTTTAAATATCTTTACCCCAACGAATATAAAAAAATAGAGTATAAATATGAAATAGAAAAAAAAGCCGAAAGAAATCAGTTTTTTAATAGAGTTAAAAACCGCCTAGAAGAAGATTTAAAAAAACTTAATATTGAATATGAAATAACCGCTCGCTTTAAACATCTTTATAGTATATGGCAAAAAATGCAAAGAAAAGATAGAAAATTTGATGAAATTTATGATGTATTTGCCTTAAGAGTGGTGGTTAATAATATTGAAGATTGTTATAAAATCTTAGGAGTAATTCATTCAATTTGGAAACCAATATCAAGAAGATTTAAAGATTATATTGCCATACCAAAACCTAATGGTTATAGAAGTTTGCACACTACGATCATTGGACCCGAAGGTAAGGCTACCGAATTTCAAATTAAAACCAAAGAAATGCATGAAGAGTCTTTGTATGGAATAGCTTCCCATTGGAGCTATAAAAGTGAAAGTCGAGATTATAGTAAGCCCAACTGGATAAAAGAAATATTGGAAATACAAAAAGAAAATCAAGATACGGAAAAATTTATTCAGGAAATAAAAACCAATATATTTCAAGACAGAATTTTTGTCTTTTCTCCTAAGGGCGATGTTATTGAATTACCAGAAAAATCAACTCCAATAGATTTTGCTTATGCCATTCATACCGACATCGGGAACAAAGCCTCTGGCGTTTTAATAAATGAGAAAATTAGTATTTTAAGCCAAGAATTAAAAAATGGTGATGTAGTTGAAATTATAATTGAAAAAAACAGAAAAGGGCCGAATATTCAATGGTTGGATTTTGCCAAAACCAGACATGCTCGAGATAGAATCAAACAATATTCACAATCCAGCCCATTATATAAGTTCAAAAACATATTTAAAAAATAAAAAAAGAAGGCCAATCGGCCCTCTTTTTTTATTTGATTTTTTTACCTTCTTCTAATTTACCTGTTTTTCTTAAAATCTCGTATTTCTTACCTAAACCAATTTTGGCTAAAGCAGATTTTTTCAATTGAATTTTTGTTTTTTTCTTAGTAAAAGTTTGTTTGCCTCTAAAAGTTTCTAATCTTTTATTATTTTTTAAACCGCTTTTAAAACGTCTTAAAAAAGCCTCAAAACTTTCTCCCTTTTTTCTTTTTAAATCAGCCATATAATACCCCCCCTTCTATTTTATTAATTTTATTAGTGAATTAATTATAACACTACTTAATATTTTTTTCAAGTCTAGAAATAAGATCCTTTTGAGCGATTATTTCTTGAACCCCAGAATCAGTATCTCTAAATAGAATTGTTTCATCGGCTAGCTCTTTTTTGCCTAATATTAGAACAATATTGGCTTTATAACTCTTTGCTTCTTCCATTTGACCCTTTAAATCATCCAAGTGAAAAGCTTGAAAAACATTAAAACCTCTTTTTAGAAGATCTTTGAATAAAAACATGGCTTTAATTTTTGATTGTCCATCTATCTGGGCCAAAAAGATAACATCGTTTCTGTTTTCTTCAACCAACTGATTGTTTTCTCTGGATTTGATAAGCATTCTTTCAATACCACCATTAAAGCTCAAGAAAGGCAGATCTCTTCCAGTCAAATTGTTAAATAAATTATCATATCTTCCACCTCTGCCAAGAGATATTTTATTATTTAATTCTCCGCTTTTATCTACTGGCCAAACCTCAAATATTAAATCGTTGTATGAACCCAAATCTTTAATCAAGTATGGATTAAAATTATAATTGACATCCATTTCATCTAAAAATTCCAAAGTTTTGTAAAAACGAGAATTGCTTTCTTCTGATAAAAAATTAATTATTTGGGGCATTTCATTTCGCAAATCCAAACATGATTCTTCCTGACATTCCAACAATAATGCTGGATTTTTAGACAAATTCTTTTTACACTCTGGACATAGCTTATTCTTTTTACCACGTTCTTTAAAAGCCTTAACAAATTTTGATAAAAACTCTTTCTGACAAATTGAGTCACCAAGGCTGTTGATTTGAATTTGAACATCAATTTGCAATTCTTTAAAAATATTATAAACCAAAAAAATTAAGAAGGCATCAGAAGAAGGTTTAATATCATTAAAAATACTGAAATTAAACTGAGTAAACTGTCTATAAACACCACCCCTAACTTTTTCCTGCCTAAAAACCGGACCAACTGAGAAAAATTTTGAAGGTCTTTCTTGTGTGTTTAAAATATTATGCTCAACCAAGGCTCTGGCCATTCCATGAACCAAGTCTGGTCTTAAACAATTTTTCTCTCCACCTTTTTGTTCTATTAAAAATAAATTGTTTAATTTATTTTTATCTAAAACCTTTTTATATAGAGGAAAACCTTCAATAACTGGAGTTTCTATTTTATTAAAACCATAACAATGGGCAAAATCTTCTATTTTTTTAACAATTGGACCAAGAAATTTGTAATCAACCGGCAAAATATCTTTCATTCCCAAAAGTCTTTGAAAGTTTTTATTAGAAGGAATTTTTTCTTTAACATTTCTATTATTATTCTTAGAAATCTTTCTAACAAAAGAAATTTTTTTCTCACCTTTTTTTCGTCTGCCCATATTTTTAAATTTAATTATTATAATAGTTTAAATTATTAAAAAAAGTGAAATCTCTGAAAGGCCAAGCTCTAAGCATAACCTTTCCAACTAAAAAACTTTTGTTTACTGGGCCAAAACTACGAGAATCCATAGAAGCATGGCGATTATCCCCTAAAACAAAATATTCGCTTTCTCCAACGCTTATCGGCCCCTCCTCCAAATTATAGGTTTTGACGCTTTTATCTAAATATAAAGATTCATTAAGAATAAAACCGTCTGGATTTTCATCGTTAAATACATAAATGTCGCCATCAATAATTTCAACGGTTTCGTTTGGTAAAGCTATTATTCTTTTTATAAAATATTCCTTAGGATTTAAAGGATATCTAAAAACAACCGCCTCACCTCTTTGCGGTTCGTTAAATCTGTAAGATATTTCATCAATTATCAGATACTCATGATCATGAAAATTGGGCTCCATTGAAGCTCCTTTAACATAAAAAGGTTGAATTATAAAATATCTAATTGGCAATATTATTAAAAGCGAAACAAATACTACTTTCAAAAAATAAAAAATGTTTCTTAACATAAATTATTGTTTTAATATATAACTAGAATCTAGCAGAAAAACTGCTAAAAATCAAATTATGAACATGGCATCACCGTAACTAAAAAAACGATATTTCAAATTAACAGCCTCTTGATACAAACTTAAAGTCTTCTCACGGCCAATTAAAGCGCTAATTAAAAGAAGCAAGCTTGATTTAGGAAGATGAAAATTAGTAATCAAACAATCAACAATTTTAAATTTATAACCCGGATAAATAAAAATGTCAGTAAAAAATCTCAAATCGCCCCCATCATATTCTTCTATCTCGCCATCCTCTCTAAACTTTAAAAAAGTTGCTAAACTTTCCAAAATCCGACAAGAAGTGGTGCCAACAGCTATAATCCTTTTGCCTTTGTTTTTGTTTTTAATTATAGAATTTATTGTTTGAGCTGATATTTCTATCTCTTCACTGTGCATTTTGTGTTCTAAAATATTTTCCGTTTTTATTGGCCAAAAGGTTCCCAGGCCAACATGCAAACTAGCTTCTAAAATTTTTATTCCCCTTTTTTCTATTTTTTGCAAAAGTTCTTCAGTAAAATGAAGGCCAGCTGTTGGGGCAGCCGAGGAACCAATTTTCTCATCTTTAGCATAAACAGTCTGATAATTTAAGTTGTCACTATCATCTTTTTTTTCTCTTTTGATATAAGGCGGCAAAGGAACCTGTCCAATATTTTCCAACCTCTTAATAAAATCGGAGTAATTATCATTAAATTTAACTGAAAAAATATTATCTTCTTTATCTAATATTTCGGCCAAAAAATTTCCTGCAAAAAATAACTTAGAGCCAATCACAACCTTGCCACCAACTAAACATTGCCAAATGTTATTATTTTTATCTGTTGTTTTTAACAAAAATATTTCTATTTTTCCGCCACTTTCTTTGTTTAGTAGAATCCTAGCTTTAAAAACTTTAGAATTATTAACAAACAATAAATCGTCTGGTCTTAAAAAATCAACTATATTATAAAAATAAGAATGTTCAATTTTATCATTTTGACGATTATAAATTAAAAGGCGGGAACTATCCCGCGGATCAACTGGCTTTTGAGCTATTAGCTCCTTTGGTAAATTATAATTAAAATCTGATAAATTCATATTTTTTTCTTTTCAAAACCTAAATGACCAAAAGCGGAGTCAGTGGCCACCCTTCCTCGAGAGGATCTATCTAAAAATCCAAGTTGCATTAAATAGGGCTCATAGACATCTTCAATTGTTGCCATATCTTCACCAGTGGCTGCTGCTAAAGTATTTAAACCAACCGGGCCACCACCAAATTTATCAATTATAGTTTTTAGAATTTTACGATCAACGTGATCCAGTCCGTATTTGTCAACATTTAAAATTTCAAAAGATTTTAAACAAATTTCTTTATCAATAATTCCATCTCCCTCAACTAAAGAAAAATCGCGGACCCTTTTTAGCAACCTGTTGGCAATCCTAGGTGTTCGACGAGATCTTTCAGCAATCAAATGACCGGCCTCATCATCTATTTCAACTCCTAAAATACCAGAGCTTCTTTTAATAATTTGCTGAATATGATTATTTTCATAAAAATCTAAATGATGAACAATGCCAAAACGATCCCTTAAGGGAGCTGACAACATGCTAGCCTTAGTGGTTGCACCAATTATGGTAAATTTAGGCAAATCAATTCTTATATTTCTAGCACCAGAACCTTTGCCCATAACCAAATCTAAGGCAAAATCTTCCATAGCTGGATATAGCACCTCTTCAACTGTTTTATTTAGTCTATGTATTTCATCAATAAACAAAATATCTCCCTCATTTAAATTACTTAAAATAGCTGCCAAATCGCCACTTCTTTCTATGGCTGGCCCAGAAGTTATTTTAATGGTAGCACCCATTTCATTAGAAATGACATGGGCCAAGGTTGTTTTTCCTAAACCAGGCGCTCCATAAAACAAAACATGATCTATTGGCTCTGATCTCTTAGAGGCTGCCTTAATACTAATTTGTAAATTAGTTTTAATATTATCTTGACCAATATAATCAGAAAAAGTCTTTGGTCTCAAACTGAGATCAAAATTTTTATCATCGTTTACACTTTCTGTCGGACTAATTATTCTTTCTTCGTTTTTACTCATAAAATAAATAATACAAGTAAATAATATCATTTTGATAATAAAAAATCAATTCAATAATAAAAAATTAAGCAGAATTTACTGGAATTCTAATTATAAATTTAGCTCCCCGCCCAAGATCACTTTTAACCTTTATTCTGCCCGAAAAATCTCTTTCCACGATTCTTTTGCAAGAGAAAAGGCCTAGACCACAATTTATATTATTATCTTTGTTTGTTTTTGAAGAAAAAAAAGGATCAAAAATAGAGCTTAAATCTTTTAAATCAATTCCAATCCCATTATCTTTAAAAATTAAATAAATAAAATCGTTATTCTTAAAAAGTTTTATATTTATCTTTCTGGAAGACCCAATTTTTTTCTGCTTTAAAGAATCAATTGAGTTGCTTATCAAATTAATAATTAACTGGGAAAACTTTACTTTACTAGAAAACAAAAAAAGATTGTCTTCTAAAATCAATTTTATTTTAATGCTATATTTTGTAAAATAAAAATTAAAAAGCATTAGACAATTTTTTATTTCTTCAGAAATTTTAAAATTATCCAATCTCATTTTTTGTTTATATTGATCTCTTAAAAAAGAAACCAAGGAAAAAGCCTTGGTTGATATATCAACTAAATCTCGATGAACATTTTCACTATTATTCAATTCATTTTTTTGATCAATTATCTTAGCTTTTAATTGCCCAAGCGATAAATTGAGAGCGGTTAAAATATTAGATAAGTCGTGATAAATTCCAAAAGAAATTTTATTAATTTCTATAATATTATAATGGTCAGTCATTTTATCAAGACAGGTTTTTATTTTAAAAGAAAATTCTTTTTTCTTTTTAAAAAAAGCCTTTTGTTCTCTTCTAATTTTTGTCGACAAGTGAAAAATAATAAAATTTATAAAAACAAAAGAAATTAACCACCAAAAAACAAAAAAAACTAATGTTGACCTAGAATAAACAACTCCACACAAAAACAAACCAAAAAACATTACAAAACTCAACAAAAAAACAAACAAATATTTCCTGTATTTTATTATACGATTCATTTCACTAAATTTATTTTATTTCAAGAAATAATATAAAATAAAAATTATAAACAAAGCTTAAATAAAAAATAAAAAATTAAATTTTTTTTCTTAAGTCTAATCTAAATATTTTCCCTGGTATTATTTTTTTATTTTCAATAGAAAATTTCTTGGGCTCAAAAGAATAATCAAAATAATATTGACTTTTACCTTTAACATTTATTCCGTCATTATCTTCTACTAAAACATCAACGAAGTGGCTATTTTTTAAAATATTTTTAAACTGATTATCTTCTGTTTTTTGAGAAAGCTCTCTCATTCTCTTTGATCTTTTTTTAATAACTTCTTCTGAGTTCCTATCAGGAAAAGAAAAGGCTCTAGCTTTTTCATGGGCGGAAAAAGAAAAAACATGAATTTTATCAAAAGAAATTTTTTTACAAAAATTATAAGAATCGCTGAAGTCTTTATCGTTTTCTCCAGGAAAACCAACAATAAGATCAGTAGAAATAGAAACCAAAGGAATTGTTTCTCTTATTTTGTTGATTCTTTCTGAAAAATAAGAAAGATTGTAAGGACGATTCATTAATTTTAGCACCTTGTCACTACCAGCTTGTAGTGGTATATGAAAATGGGGACAGATTTTATTGTTGGAGTTTACAACCAAATCTAAAATATCATCATTTAATTCATTAACCTCTATAGAGCTAAGCCTTATTCTGCCTAAATTTTTAATTTTTATTATCTTTTTAAGTAAATAAAATAAATCAATCTTTTGACCCTCAAAATCACGACCATAGAGACCTAAGTGAATGCCAGACAAAACTATTTCCTGATAACCAGCCAAAATTGCCTTTTCAATTTCGGCTAAAACATCTTTTACCTTTTTACTTTTGAGTGGCCCACGAGAAAATGGAATGACACAATAGGAACAAAATTGTTCACAACCATCCTGTATTTTTATAAAATATCTGTGACGTTCTCCTATTAAATTTAAATTTTTGTTTTTTTCCGAACAACTCACAGAACTCTCTTTAGGAAAAAAATTTTTTTCTATTTCTTTTAATAAACTCTTCCAATTTTCACTTTTTCCCGACCAAATAAGATCAACTTGATTATAATTTAAGCTTTGATAAACTCTGGGCCAGCAACCAATTAAAATTATTTTGGCATTAGCATTATTTCTTTTAACGAAATTAACTATTTTCTTTGCTTTATGAATGGCAATTTTGGTAACCGAACAAGAATTAATAATAATAAAATTTGGTTTATTTTCTTGATATTTAAAACCAGAGTTGATTAAAAAATTCTTCAAAGAGGCGGAATCATATTGATTTATTTTACAACCCAAGGTGTATATTTTAAATTTTTTATTTAACATAAGTCTATATTGAAATTATTTTTAATATAGTAAAAACAGAGCTAAAAGTAAAGAAAAAACAAAAAAACTAGAAAACAAATCTGGTTTTAATGAGCCGCCTGTCGGGTTCGAACCGACGACCTACTGTTTACAAGACAGTCGCTCTGGCCAACTGAGCTAAGGCGGCTAAAGAGTGCGCCCAGCAGGATTCGAACCTGCGACCTTCTGCTTAAAAGGCAGCTGCTCTACCAACTGAGCTATGAGCGCAAACTATAAAAACAAAATAATATCATAAACCAGGCGATTTATGATTATTTTAATTATAAAGTAAAAAATAAGTTTTGGCAAGAGCAACAACTAAAGCACTAAAATTAATAAAAAGTGGAAAATAAGTTGAAAAAAACTGAATACTTCAATTATAATTATCTTGATAAAATACTATATTTTGCTATTATATAATTATTCTAAAAATAAAATAAAAAAATGCCAGAAAATAAACAAAATTCATCCCTAGAAAAAGTTCCGCCACAGAATATTGAAGCCGAACAATCTCTTTTAGGATGTCTTCTTTTAGATAAAGATGCCATATTCAAAACGGTCGACATTCTTCACGCCGATGATTTTTATTATAACAACCACAAACACATTTTCGAATCTATGGTTGAATTGTTTAACGGACAAGAACCAATAGATATAATAACCCTTTCCAATAAATTAGAAGAAAAAAAATTAATTAATGAAATTGGAGGAAGAAGTTATTTGGCGCAACTATCAAATACCGTGGCTACAGCTGCCAATGTAGCTTATTATGCTAATTTAATTCAGAAAAAAGCAACTTTAAGAAGACTTCAAATTTCTGCCAGTGAAATAATGGATTTAAGTTTTGAAGAAGAGCGAGAAATAGATGAAGTTTTAGATCAAGCAGAAAAAAAAATATTTAGTGTTTCCAGAAAATTTTTAAAAAATTCATTTTTAGGGATAGAAAATTTATTAGCTGAAGCCTTTGAAAGAATTGATGAATTACATAAAAGAAGTGGGAATTTAAGAGGCTTATCAACTGGTTTTTATGATTTAGATAATCTTTTGGCTGGTTTACAAAAATCAGATTTAATAATATTAGCCGCTAGACCCAGCGTTGGAAAAACATCTTTTGCTTTAGATATTGCCAGACAAGCAGCAACAAAAAATAAAGTTGGCGTTGGTCTTTTTTCTCTGGAAATGAGTAAAGAACAGTTGGTTGACAGAATGCTTTGCGCTCAAGCCAACGTAAATCTTTGGAAAATGAGAACCGGCAACCTTTCTGATCGAGAAGAAGATAATGATTTTCAGAAAATTGGGGAAGCTATGGGAGCTTTGTCAGAAGCACCAATCTATATCGACGATTCACCTAATTGCTCAGTTATGGAAATCAGGGCTAAAAGTCGTCGCCTACAATCAGAAAGAGGTTTAGGCTTAATAGTTATCGACTATTTACAATTAATGGAGGGTCGTGGCAAATATGGCGATAATCGCGTTCAAGAAATATCAGAAATAAGCAGAGGCTTAAAAGGTATTGCCAGAGAATTAAATGTCCCAGTTTTAGCTTTGGCTCAACTTTCTCGTGCCGCCGAACAACAAAGCGGGCCATCAATTCCTAAATTATCTCATCTAAGAGATTCTGGTTCGATCGAACAAGATGCTGATGTTGTGATGTTTATTTACAGAAAGGCCGCCGATAGAGCCTTTAACATTCAAGAATTATCAATGGAAGAAAGATATAAAGCTGAAATTCATATCGCCAAACACAGAAACGGTCCGACTGGAAAAGTTGATTTATTTTTCTCCGAAGAAACTGCTAGCTTTAAAAACCTAAGTAAAAAAGAATAAAAAAAAATAAAATATTTTAAAAAAATAATTAAAAAAATTATGTTTAACAAACTGAAACAACTAAAAGATTTGAGAAGTCAAGCTAAAACCATGCAAAATGCCTTAGCTGGAGAAAAAGTTGAAGTAGAAAAAAATGGTATAAAATTATCAATGAATGGCAACATGGAAGTTATGGATCTTGTTATAACCAGCGAATTAAGCAAAGAAGAAATTGCCAGAACCAGCAAAGAATTGTTTAACGATGCTATCAAAAAAACACAAAGAATAATGGCTAAAAAAATGCAAGAAATGGGTGGATTTCCTGGATTAAACTAGCTGATAATAAAAAGCTCTCCCAAAAAAGGAGAGCATAAAAAACAAAATAAATAAACGGAGTGAAAAAAATAAAATGAATTAGTTTTGATCCAACTCTAAATAATTGAACCTACTAACTTTATATTTTTTGCCCACTTTAAGTTTTAAAGTTTTCTCATAATACTCGCTGGTCATAAGCTTTAATTGTCTTGTTTGACTTGATCCAGTAAATTCTATTTTTGGTTTTGGCGACGAATTAAAAATTCTTTCCAAAAAAGAAACACCGGCTGGCCTACAAAAAGTGGCCGGAACAACAACTTCCCTGCCTTGGGAATTTTTCACAGCAACTGAAGAGATAACTTTATTCATAAAATATTTGATTGTTAAATTACGTTAGACTATTAAGAAAATACACTAATAAATAAAGAATGTCAATACATTACCCAAAAATAATCGAAAATTTGACTCAACAATTATCCAAATTACCAGGAGTTGGCCGAAAAACAGCGGAGAGATATGTTTTTTATTTGATAAAACAAACACCGGCTCAAATTAGATTACTAGCCAAAGATTTGAGTGGTTTGGCTGGAAGTTTAAAATTTTGCCAAAAATGTTTGGCTATTTCTGAAAAAGATATATGTGATATATGTTCCGACGAAAAAAGATCAGACAAAACTTTGTGTGTTGTCGCCAACTTTCAGGACATGATAAGTATTGAAAATACTAAAAATTACAATGGTAAATATTTTATATTAGATGGACTCATCAATACAATTGAAAATATTGGGCCAGAAAAATTAAACTTAAAAAAATTAGTAAAATTAACCAATGAGTTAATTAAAAAAAACAAACAAATAGAAATAATTTTGGCTTTAAGCCCAACTATTGAAGGAGAAACTACTGTTTTATATTTAAAGAGATTACTAAATAGCCCTAAAATAAAAATAAGTAAATTAGCTCAGGGTCTTTCTACTGGAGTTAATTTAGAATATGTTGACGAAGTGACTTTATCTAACGCCTTAAAATATCGCAATGAACTGAAATAAAAATTAAAATAAAAAAAGACCTCGTTTTAAACGAGGTCTTTTTGTTTTATTAAGAAATTTTTTCAATTTTTACCTGGCTGAATTCTTGTCTGTGTCCAATTGTCCTTTTGTATCTAGTTTTACTCTTGTATTTCACCACGGTCACCTTTTTTGCCTTTCCTTTTGAAATTACTTCACCTTCAACCTTTTCTCCTAGTGATGGCTCTCCAACCTCCAAACTACCACCATCAACATTAGAAATCATTAAAGTTTCAAATTTTACCTTGGTTTTATCGTCAACTGGCAATTTTTCAATTTTAATTACATCGCCTTCTTTGACCTTATATTGCTTTCCGCCAGTCTTTATAACTGCTATTTTAGACATATTTTTCTCACTTAGTAAATTAACAAAATTATTTAATCAGAAAAATGGGAAACTTCAATTTTCTTGATTACCATACAATATTAACAAATTATATCAAATTGTCAAATCAAACATTAAATCTAGTTTAGTAACCAAATATTTCCTCCATTAATTAAAGAAAATAATCTCAAACCATCGCCCGAAGAAGCAATCGATACCCACTTGTTGGTTGAAAAAAGAAAACTTTGTGTCCAGGTAACGCCCGAATCAGAAGAAATATAGACATAACCATCAATTCCATTATTAATTACAGCTGCTAACTTTGTCCCATCAGAAGAAGAGGTAATTGAAGTCCAATATCTTGATCCAGCAGATGTTTGAGCTGTCCAGGTTGCCCCTGAATCAGTTGAGGTATAAATATAGTTACCACCAACCGCTGCGGCTAATTTTGTTCCATCAGAAGAAGAGGTAATTGAAGTCCAAGATCTTGATCCGGCAGATGTTCTTTCTGTCCAGGTCGCACCTGAATCAGATGAGGTATAAATATAGCCATTATTAGCTGCGGCTGCTAATTTGGTTCCGTCAGAAGAAGAGGCTACAGACATCCAATATTTAGTTGCGCCAGCAGGATTTCTTTGTGTCCAAGTAACACCTGAATCGGATGAAGTATAAATATAGTTACCACCAGTACCAGCAATCAATTTGACACCATCAGCTGACGAAGCTAGCGAATACCAATAAACAGAATTTCCGGCAGGATCTCTTTGGGTCCAGGTAGTTCCAGAATCAGTTGAAGTATATACGTATCCATAGCCCTCACCTATTATCAATTTTGAACCATTAGCAGAAGAAGCTAGAGCATACCAAGTTTTTGAATTATCAACTGGCATTCTTTCTGTCCAGGTTGAACCCGAGTTGGAAGAAATATAAACATATGGACCATTAACAATTGCAGCCACTTTAGTTCCATCGGTAGAAACTTTTATTTCCCTCCAACTTCTAGTTGATCCACTTGGATTTATTTCTGTCCAAGTTGTGCCTGAATCAGTTGATTTATAAATAAAACCATTGCTGGCGACTGCTATTAAACTAGTGTTTCCTCCTAAAAAATAACCGGAACGCCAATTTCTACTACTACCCCTAGATAACCAACTTGCACCACCATTAGTTGAAATATAAATATAATCGCCATAACATCCAGCCATCATACTATTACCATCAGAAGAAATAGTTACAAACTCCCATTGATTAGTTCCTCCAGATGGATTTCTCTGAGTCCAAGTAGCACCAGAATCAATTGAAGTGTAAACATAGTTACCACCGACCACAGCTGCCAATTTAGTTCCGTCAGAAGATGAAGCTACAGATAACCAATATCTACTAGATTCCCTTTGAGTCCAAGAAACACCAGAATTAGTTGAAGTATAAATATAACCATTTCCAACTACAGCAACCAATTTTGTGCCATCCGATGAAGAGGCGATAGCTCTCCAACCTCTAGAACCAGAACCAGTTTGGGCTGTCCAGGTTACACCTGAATCAGATGAAGTATAAATATAGCCACCATTAGCTGCAGCTGCTAATTTAGTGCCGTCAGCTGAAGAGGCGACCCCTTCCCAATATCTGGAACCAGCAGAGGTTCTTTCTGTCCAGGTTACACCTGAATCAGATGAAGTATAAATATAGCCACCAAACACAGAAACAATTAATTTCGTTCCATCAACTGAAGATGCAACTTCTGAAAAACTTTTATTAAAAATTGCTGGGTTTCTTTCTACCCAAGTAACACCAGAATCAGACGAAGTATAAACATATCCACCACTGACGCTAGCAATTATTTTTGTTCCATCTGATGAAGCGGCTACTGACCTCCAATCAGCAGGAGAAACTCCCCCAGGTATGTTTGGAGAAAAAACTCCCGACCATGAAGATGCTACACAAGTATCTTCTTCGCATTTATAACCAAGATCACAGGCAGGATCGCAAGCAGAAACCTCGCCTCCGCCCTCATCACCACCTCCTCCGGAAATCATACCACAAGAACTAGCCAAAATTCCTCCAGGAGTCAAACATTTAGCACCTTCATTTAAATCTGAAACTTGTTTGCCAGTACAAAAAGAAATTTCGTAACCAGCTCCTCCATTAGTTTGAATATATTGATAAGTATTAGAGGCCTCTAAACAATCTCCGTCAGCCGGTGTTGGAGCAATTGGAATGTTGTACATAAAAGTTTCTCCAGTAGAAGATGACACAATTGAACCGGAATTCCATTCGGCTTCGGTTGGATAACGATTGTTTTCGTTAAAAAATAATTCAAGAGCTGTTTGAAGTTGTTTCATATCAGAAACTCTTCTAGAATCTCTAGCATTTGTTCTGGCTTGTTGCAAAGCGATAACGGCTAAAGTCGCCAAAATGCCAACAATGGCAATAACTACTAAAAGCTCTATTAAAGTAAAAGCTGTTTTTTTAGATTTAAACATAAAGCATTATTGGTTAATTATTTTAAAAATTATTCTACCCTAACAATGTCAGCTCCTAATTTTCTAAGTCTTTCATCAATTTTTTCATATCCTCTGTCAATCTGATAAATATTATCTATCTCAGTTTGTCCTTTGGCCATAAGAGCAGCAATCACTAGCCCTATGCCAGCTCTAATATCGGGACTAATTAATCTTTTAGCATATAACTTACTAGGTCCAATAACTACAACTCGATGCGGATCACACATTGTAATATTAGCGCCCATTTGAGATAACATATCTGTCCAAATTAAACGACGATCATAAATCGTTTCATGAATCAAAGACATGCCATTAGCTTGGGTCATTAAAACAGTATAAGGTGATTGAAGATCAGTTGGAAAACCAGGATATTCATGAGTCTGAATACTATAAGCCGATATTCCATTTGATTTTTTCATTTTTATCCAATTTTTACCAATTTCAAATTTCACACCAATCCTTTCAAAAATAGCCAAAAGAACAGACACGTGTTCAGGGTTACAATTTTTAATTAATATTTCAGAATTAGTAGCTGCGGCCATGATAGCAAATGACCCAGTTTCAATTCTATCGGGCATAATCTTTATTTCTCCGGCACCGATTTTTTTAACTCCATCAATTATAATTGTTGGGGTTCCGGCACCACTTATTTTAGCTCCATTTTTATTTAAGTAATCAGCTAAATATTTAATCTCTGGCTCCATAGCACAATTTCTCAAAATTGTTTTACCATCGGCCAAACAAGCAGTCATCATCAAACTTTCTGTTCCAGTTACTGATATTTTAGGAAAGAAAAAATCCATTCCTTTTAATTTTGGTGCTTCTATCCAATAATACTTGCCCGAAGCTTTTATTTTAGCCCCCATAGAAACAAAGCCATCCAAAAACAAATCGATTGGTCGACCACCAGCACCAATAACACAACCACCCGGATGAGGAAATTTTACCTTTTTGAATCTGGCAAGCAGTGGACCAACAAACATAATTGAAGTTCTGAATTTATCAGCCAATTTATCTGGCAATTCAATAGTCTTAACATGTTTAGTTTCAATTACAGCAGTTGAATTTTTGATATCAATCTTGAAACCCAATTCTTTTATCAGTTGCAAAGACTTATCTATATCTTCTATTTTAGGCAGATTAGTTATTTTCATTGGTTTTTCTGATAAAATTGAAGCTGGTATTACCTTGAGAGCTAAGTTCTTAGCACCTTTTACTTCGATTTCACCAGATAAGGGTTTTTGACCATTGATAATAAATTTAGGCATAAAAATATATAACTTATAAATAATATAAAAATTATAACATTATGTTATTGAATAAACAACTTATATAACCCTTCCTGATTAGCGATTTTGCCTGTAAAATATAAACTTCCACCATTTTTATCTAAAACTAAGTTAGAAATTTTATCAAATGTAAATAAATTCACAATATATTTGTCATATCTAAAATCAATCGCATTTATACTCTGTCCATCAGAAAAAATAATGTATCCCTTGGGATGCCATAGCAAACTTTTAATTTTGTTTTGGAAACGAGAAATTAAAGCGTCCTGCATTAAAGAAGTATTAAAAATTCTCAATTCAAAATCGGAATAGTATACAAAACTATTATTATCAATAAAATTAACATCGTGAACATTTTTTAGAACTTCTCTAATTTGTGATATTTGAGAGAAAGGATCAATTAAATACAAAGAAGAAAATTTTTCTTCATAAACAAACAAAAGGTTATTGTTTGATGGGATTATTTTATAATCACCATAGGAAGGAATTTCTATACTTTTTACTATTTTACTATCACTTATTGAATAAACTTTAAGATAAGTGCTAACATCTGTTTTAAGCACAACAAAAACATAGCTACCTGAAAGATAATAATCAACAACACCACTTTCACTTAAAACAGTGCTAAAATTTTGTAAACCAAAAGAATAGGACGACAAAAAACCTTTGTCATTCAAAAAATACAAATTACCATTGTTGGTTTTTAGATTATAAATAGAACCAACATCATTTTTACTAAGAACTAAACTATTCTTTTCTTTATAATTAAATATTTTTTTATTATCTATTGATAAATAATAATTATCAATAAAAGATAAATTTTTGACATCATCACCTAAATAAATTTCCGACTCATTATCAACATTGAAAAGTTTGCCACTTTCTGTAAATATTACATGAGTTGAGTCATTGTTTATTTTAATATTTTGAACTGAGGAAGAAAAAATCATTACTGGAAGGGTTTTTTTTAATAAAATAATATCCTCAATATAAGTGGTCTGACCTGGGTTTATATAAATCTTTTTCTCAAAAGGCCAATATCCATCTAGTTCTACTTTTAAAGAATACTCCCCTGGAATTAAATTTTTAACTTTATAAGGAGTTTTTATTTTTTTATTTTTCAAAATCTCTTTTGAGCTCAAAAAACTCTTGAAATTTTTACTCAATTCTATTTCAGCTTCATGTGGTGTAGAATCAACAGCTAGTATTCCCGTTTTCTGTAGAAAACCAAATTTATAAGATCCACCGGAAGAAGATAAAAGAATAGAATAACCACTAGCCAATAAAGAAAAATAGATAGTTAAAACTATGAACAAAAAAAGAAAAGACCAAAAAATTATTCTTCTAACAAGATGGCTCATATAAACTAGATATTTTTAGAAACATTTTTAATGAAATCGGCTAAATCATCTTTTATTTCTGAATCTTTTAAGCCCATTTTTATAGTGGCCTTAATAAAATTGAATTTATTTCCAGTGTCCAACCATTCCCCCTCTATTTTTTTTCCATATAAAGGATGATTTTCTGCTAACATCAAATCAAAAGCGTCGGCCAATCTTATTTCACCCGATTTACCATCTTTCATTTTATCCAAAGATCTAAAAACTTCTGGTGTTATAACATATAAACCAACGGCTGCTAAATTTGATGGTGCTTCTTCAATCTTTGGTTTTTCGACAAATTTTTTAATTTCATAATTTCCATTACCCAAATCCAAGCCATCAATGACACCAAATTTATCTACCTTATTTCTGTCAATTTCTGACAAACCAATTACTGGATCTTGATAATAATCGTACAAATCGATAATTTGTTTTACCGGTGAAATTGGAGCGTCATATAAAGTATCACCAAACATAATTAAAATTGGTTCATCAAAAACTAAATGAGAAGCACAATTTATAGCATGACCGTCGCCCAAAGGAACAGATTGTCTAACATAAGAAAACTTAGCTAAAGAATCTATTTTTTTAATTTTAGCTAATAAATCTAATTTATTTTTTTCTACCAATGTGTGCTCTAATTCAAACGAATGATCAAAATGATCTTCAATAGCTTTTTTACCCCTACCTGTTACAAAAATTATTTCTTCAATTCCAGCCGCTACTGCATCCTCCACCATATATTGAATAACTGGCTTGTCTACTACTGGTAACATTTCTTTTGGTTGAGCTTTGGTGGCTGGTAAAAATCTAGTGCCAAAACCAGCTACCGGCAAAATGGCTTTTCTAACTTTTTTCATAACTTAAAATTTACTTATAATTTTAAACTTATTCACTAAAAATAATAAATGAATAAATGCAAAATTACAACTATTTTTTCAAGCCCCATTTAATAAAATATTTAAACCAGGATTTAATATGTTCCCTGGTTAATTTACTTTTTACTATTCCTAAATACCAAGGTTTTTTAGCACTTTCTCGAGCATGGTGATGAATAACTTTAGCCTCAGGAAGATAAACAACTCTTTTACCAAAATGCCAAGCTCGACGACAGACATCAATGTCTTCAAAATACATAAAAAAACGCTCATCAAAACCATCAAAACCATTCTTTCTTATAAGCAGACAAGAGCCCATAAGCCAGTCAACCTCTTTAATATAATTATGATCGAAATCTTTCATTAAAAACCAATCGAGATGTTTTTTAAAAAAGTTACCCAAGAATGTTCTTCTAAAAATAGGTGTCCAGGGCCTCGGAAAATAAGAACAAGAATATTGCAAACTTAAATCTGGATTTAAAAGCTTCGGACCAACAATGTAAACATCATTATTGCTTCTTATATAATCAAGCATTGTTTTAACGGCTGATGGCTCTAGTTCGGTGTCTGGATTTAAAATAAGAACAAAATCACCTTCAGCAACTTTAATTCCCAAGTTATTTCCACCACCCATTCCTAAATTTTTTTCACTTTTAATTAACTTAAAATTATTAAAACCATCCAGTAGTCCATCTAAATTATCACCGGAATCATTGTCTACTAAAATAATTTCCCAACTTAAACTAGATAAATCGGACAATAAAATAGACTCCAAACATTTTTTGGTTTTTTCTCTTGATTTATAATTAACAATTACTATTGATAAGTCCATATCTTTTTTTAAACATTAAACAATTTTAACAAAGATTTAGCAAAAATAAAATAGATATTTAAGAAAAAATTAGCCAGAGATAATAGTGGACTAGAAATTTCTTGATACCATATTTTGCCAGACAACATTTTAATTATTTTATAATCTTTTACTTTTCTTAAATGCTTTATTTTTTTTCTTTCTAAAAATATTTTTTTCCAAAAAGAAAATTTAAAGAACAAAAACCAAACACGAATTTTCTCTTTAACCCAGCCATTTTTAAAAGAAAAATAAAAAAGACCTAATTCCATAATCACAAAAGCTGGTAAAAAAACTAATAAAGTAATTATTTTATAGTTTTTTAAAGCTGTTATAATTCGATTTTTGTCCATGAAATAGTATTTAGAAATAGAACGTGAAAATTCGTATTTATGATAAACTACTGAGTTTTTAGCTAAAACACACTTATAACCGGCAAGCCAAACACGCCAACCCAAATCTTGATCTTCGTTATACATAAAATAATCTTCATCAAATAAACCAATCTTTTTTAATACTTCGCTTTTAAAAAGAACAGCTGCTCCTGATGGATAAAAAATATCAACACCGTCTTTGGTTATTTCTGGATTATAATTTTCATTATAACCACGACAAAAACCAAATCCTAAAAAATGAGTATCATTTCCCAGGCTATTTATTTTTTCTTTATTTGGCCAAAGCATCAAACGAGATTGAACAACACCTATCCACTCATTACTTTTTGCCATTTTAACCATTTCAGTAATAGTGTTTTTTTCAGAAATAGTATCCATGTTTAACAGCAGAACATAGTCAAAACCCTCGTTTAAAGCTAATTTTATGGCATCGTTATTTCCTTTGGCAAAACCATCATTGTTTTTGTTTTTAATTATTTCTGCTTCTGGAACACTTATTTTTAAATATTCAAAAGATTCTTCAGAAGTTTCATTATCAACTATATATAATTTGATTTCACCAGAAAAATCTTGATTTCTAATACTACTCAAACAATCGCTCAAATACTTTTTGGCGTAATCTTTATAGTTTATTAAAATAATAGCAACTTTATTCATATTAAAATTATAGCATTTTTTTAGAAAAATAAAAAAAGCACCTAAATATAATGGTGCTTTTTTAAAATAATAAAATTATTCAGGAAACTCATCTCCACCACCCCCACTAAAACCTCCTTCTATAATAACAGATCTTACTGCCCTAACATTTTTGCTAATAGATTTAGAACTTATAGAAGGTGTTGGTAATTCACGTGCTTTTGCTTCCTTTACAAACAAAAAATTTTTAGCATAATATTCAATGCGAATATTTTCAGCTTCCAAGCTATTAGTTTCTGTGGAAGACCAATAATCAATAGTATTATAAAATCTAATATAAGACAAAAACATTCCAAGCTCATCAGAGGATGGTAAATACCAATCACTATAACCACCACCTCGATGATTGCTGGCAATTTCAGCTGCTCCACCAGAACCACAGTTAGATAAAATAAGTTCAGTGTTTGCTTTTCCATTAGATACACTCGTAGCTCCAGCAAAAATGTTTTCACATCCCCAAGATAAAGAACCCTGATCTTCTTCAGCTGCAATTAAAACTTGAACATGACTATCATCTACAATGAGCACACCAGAAATAATTCCACCTCCACAAAAAGTGCCAGGACCACTAAGAACATCGTCAAAAGTGCACTCCGGATCTAAAACAACATCAACCCCACCACCAGAACCACCAGCAACAATTCCTCCTGGAGTTAATTGTTTTACTCCGGCCGGAATATCAGAAACTTGTTTGCCAGTACAAAAATCAACAACATAACTATCACCATTCACAGAAGGAACATAGGAGTAAGTATTAGAAGCTTCTGAGCAACCACCATCAGCTGGGGTAGGAGCCGAAGGTATTGAGTGCATAAAAACTTCTCCCGTAGAAGAAGAAATAATTTGACCAGAATTCCATTCCTCTTCCGTGGGATACCTACCATTTTCATTAAAAAATAATTCCATAGCTGTTTGAACTTGTTTCATGTCGGCCATTCTCTTGGAATCTCTAGCATTTTGTCTGGCCTGTTGCAAAGCCACCACAGCAAGAGTTGCCAAAACTCCAATAATAGCTATCACCACCAAAAGCTCAATAAGAGTAAAACCTTTTTTCTTGTTTTCATAAATTCTTATTTTTACTAATAATTTTTTTGCTAATTATAATACACTTTTTAAAAAAACTCAATTGATACAACAGAAAAATTGAGTGATTGAATAATATTAAACTTTATTTTCTATCTCTAGAAAAAAGTAAAGTAAAAAACATTCCGATTAACCAAAATATTTTCAATAAAAAATACTGCCATCTTGGTTGCCATTTTTTAAAATATTTTAACATTGAATCTCTAAAAAGTTTTTGGGCTTTTTTTCTTTTCAATAAAGAAAAACTTTGCCCAACATAGTCCAAACATTCAGCCTGAGAATTGTACCAAACCTCCCCTCCTAATTGATAAATTTGTTTACAAAAATCGACCTCTTCAAACCAAACAAAATATCTTTCATCCAGCAAAGGAAGATCTTGTCCGTTCAATTCTTTAAATTTATTTTTATTAATCACAAAAAAAGAACCACGCACCGAGTCAACTTTCTGGCTTTGATCATAATTAAAATTAGATACCAAATACTTATCCAAAATTTTTGGAAAAACGTGAGGAATCTTTAAAATTATCATTAATTGATCAAAAAACTTTGGAAAACGACGAACATGTCTAATGATGTTATTTTTTTCATCTACTAATTTACAACTAGACACAATGGCCTGAGAATTATTTTTGGCAAAATTTAAAGATTTTTCCAGAGTCTCAGCAAAGACTTGCATATCAGGGTTTAAAAGCAAAATAAAATCACCTCGAGATTGTTTAATGGCAATATTGTTTGCTCTAGAAAAGCCTAAGTTGTCTTCATTTTTAATTAATTTAACTTGAGGAAAATTCTTTTCCACCATTTCGGCTGAACCATCTTGAGAATTGTTATCAACTACAAAAACTTCAAAAGAAAAATTACCCCGTGATTTAAACAGAGCTTGTAAATTATTATTTAATTTTTCCTTAACATTATAAGAAACTATAATTATTGATAAATCCATGTCGTTTTATATTTTTATCTTAATTAATTTAATTCTAGAACTAGCCCCGGAAATTATAGAAATATATTTTTCTAATATTTTAAATTCTTTAGCTAAAAATTTCATCAATTCTTGATTGGCCTTATTTTTTTCAGCTTGAGCTTTAATATTAATAATTAAAGTTTCAACATTTTTATTTTCTATATTATCAATTTTTATTTCTTTAACTTTAGTTTTACTAGAATTAGGAAAAACTTTTATTCTTAAATAAATTTCTTTTTTATTTTTTAATTCTTCAATATATTTTTCCAACATAAGTTATTTTTGAGCAAACATAATTGTGTTAGGAATATTTCTGCCCGGACCATACATATATTCATCGTGATAAAATAAGGCAGCGGAATATCCACCATCTAAATTTATAGCGTAATCCATTTGCATAATCTTTAAAATCTCAGCCAAATCGGAAACTGTAGCACTGCGAGCAACAATTAAATAAATAGACCCCTTGCTTCCAGAATCACCTTCTTTATAGGCAATGGCGTTTCTAGTGGCCTTAACATATCTTTGTTTTTCATCAACCTCCCAATCAATCAACAAATTTTTACCGTCTTCAATCAAACGTGGCTTATTGCCTATGGCCGCCTGTAGTTTGGTTTCATAAGTTTTTTCAAAATTTTCGACACTAGCGAAATCTCGACTGTCTTTAAAATAATAAAATTTATTATTTTGATCAAAGGCCATAATTGGGCCAGTGGTTGGATACTTTAGTTGATCACCATTAATAAAAATACCGGATCTGGAATTGTAAACAGGAAAAAAATAATAATTTAATTTTTCAGCACTAGTATCGAAATAGGTTCCATTGATAGCTGCAAAAACCTTATCACCATCAATAAAATCAACCAATTCCTTGGCCTCACATCTTCCAGTACAATTTAATTCATTGGCAGTATCGGTTATAATTTTTAAATCAGGGTTGTCTAAACTAATTTCAACAACATCCAAATAATAGCTTTCATTGTCATATTCAATTTCAACTTTATGTTTATAAGAACTATATTCATCAATATTCTCATCTAAAATACTTTTATGAACATAAGCTAAATTTTTAAGACTAATACCAAGCCCCAACTCTCTCATAATTTTAAAAGCATCGTCCGGCCTCCCTAAATAATGTTTTTTATAGGTTAAAGGGTTTATATACCAAGCTTCACCATTTTTTTCAACTTGTAAAATAATTTGCCCAGCTAATCTTTTAGCAAATTCAATATCTCCCAAATACTCATCTCCAATTTCTTCTGAAGAATCAATTTTAGCAAAATCTGTTTCAGAAACACCTAGACCAAGTTCTCTCATTATTTCAAAGGCGTTATTTGGTCGACCCAAATAATATCTTTTATTGTTTTTAGGATAAACATACCAAGCCTCGCCATTACGCTCTACATCTATCAAAATTCTACCGGACAATCTCTCTCCTAAAGTTTGAGCGTTAACGCTATTTCCTAAAAAACTTAATACAAACAAAACAATGAAGAAATATAAGCATTTTTTCATAAAAAATTATATAATATTTGTATAATTATTATAACACTTTTAATTATTTTTGTCATTTTATTTAGCTTGATTTAAGGGTTTTATTTTGTTAAGATTTAAATATAATAATTAACACAAAAATATGAAACAATATCTAGATTTGCTAAGAGAGGTAATGGAAAATGGAGTTGATAGAGACGATAGAACTGGTGTAGGCACTAGAGGTGTTTTTGGCAGACAAGTGAGATTTGATTTGTCAAAAGGCTTTCCGCTAATGACAACTAAAAAAGTTCATTTAAAATCAATTATTTACGAATTATTGTGGTTTTTAAAAGGTGACACCAACATTAAATATTTAAACGATCACGGAGTAACCATTTGGGATGAGTGGGCTAATGAAAATGGCGACTTGGGTCCAATTTACGGAAAACAATGGACAGCTTGGGAAGGCAAAAACGGCGAAAAAATAAATCAAATTGCCGAAGCGGTTGATATGATAAAAAATAGCCCGGAGTCTCGTCGAATTATTGTTAGTGGCTGGAATGTAGCCGATTTAAAACAATTAATTTCCGGTAAAAAAACAGCCCCACCTCCATGTCACACTGTTTTTCAATTTTATGTATCTCAAGGAAAATTATCTTGCCAACTATACCAAAGAAGTGCTGATATTTTTTTAGGTGTTCCATTTAACATTGCTTCTTACGCTCTGCTTACCATGATGATGGCTCAGGTTTGTGGTTTAAAACCAGGAGAATTTGTTCATACTTTTGGAGATTTACACATCTACAAAAATCATTTTGAACAAGTAAAAGAACAATTATCACGAGAACCAAAAGAATTGCCGAAAATGATAATCAATCCAGACAAAAAAGATATTTTCTCTTTTGAATATGAAGATTTTACTTTGGAGGGATATGATCCACATCCAGGAATTAAAGCTCCAATAGCTATTTAATATGATACCAGTAACATTGATCATGGCCTCAAGCCTTGATGGCAAAATAGCTAAAAATAAAGATCATTTTGCCAACTGGACCAGCAAAGAAGATAAACAAGTTTTTATCCAAACTTCAAAAGATTTTGGAATGATTATGATGGGCTACAACACTTTTAAAACTTTTCCTAAACCACTCAAAAACAGATTAAACGTTGTTTTCTCGGAAAACACAGAAGAAAACATAGATGGGGTGAAATGGGTAAAGGGAGAACCAGAAAAAGTGTTAGAAGAATTAGAAAAAATGGGCTTTAAAAAAGCTTTACTTGGTGGCGGAACAGGATTAAACACTCTCTTCTTGCAAAAAAAATTAATAAATGAAATAATACTAACTGTTGAACCGAAGATTTTTGGTTCTGGCTTATCATTATTTAACGATGATTTTGATATTAACTTAGAGCTTTTGGAATTAAAAAAAATAAATGATAATTCCTACCTAGTTAGATATAAAGTTGTCTATTAGAAATTATTTATGCAAAAAATTGTCATTGGCCTAGTTGGTCAAATTGCCTGTGGTAAGGGCGTAGTTAAGAAGTATTTAATTAACACTAACAATGCTAGTGATTATCGTTTTTCAACAATTCTTAGAGATGCTATGGGTAGGCTAAGTATTGAAACCAGCAGAGAAAATCTGCAAAAATTCTCAACTTTAATAAGACAAAATTTTGGCGAAGACATTTTAGCCAAAGCAATTGCTCAAGACGCTAGAGACGACCAAAGTCAGTTTATTGTTATTGATGGAATTAGAAGAATGGCTGATATAAAATATTTAAAAGAATTGCCAGAATTCAGATTGATTAGTATTTTTGCCGACAAAGACATTAGATTGCAAAGAGTGATTAATAGAAACGAAAATCCTGGCGATGATAAAAAGACCATGGAAGAATTTGAGAAAGAAGAAATGGCTGAAACAGAAGAGCAAATTCCAGAGGTTATGAGCCATGCTGATTTTAATATTATTAATAATGGTACCTGGGATGAATTACATAGTCAAATTGACAAAATAGTTGCTGAAATTAGAAAATAAACAAAATGGATTTCAAAAAATATCAAGAAGAATCTCAAAAAACAGCCAAATACCCAAATAAAGGCAATAATTATATTTACCCCGTTTTAGGTTTGGTAGGTGAATCAGGAGAGGTGGCTGAAAAAATAAAAAAAATAATCAGAGATGATAACGGTATAGTAAGCTCAGAAA
Source organism: bacterium (assembly GCA_035400585.1). Taxonomy (GTDB): domain Bacteria; phylum Patescibacteriota; class Patescibacteriia; order Patescibacteriales; family UBA12465. Next base: position 40,370 of record DAOMZR010000002.1, read on the forward strand.
AAAAAGAAGAAATTAAAAAGGAGTTGGGTGATGTTTTGTGGTATATATCGCAACTATCAACTGAATTTGGATTAGAGCTAGAAGACGTAGCTAATACTAATTTAGAAAAACTGCTTTCACGCTTAGAAAGAGATAAGATTGGTGGGAGTGGTGATAATCGATAAAAGATATGTCAATCAAAAAAGGTAAGTTAATAGTTTTTTACGGAACCAATAACTTAGGCAAGAGCACTCAAGCTAAAATTTTGATTGAAAGATTAAAAGAAAAAAACATAGAAGCCGAATATCTAAAATATCCGATATATGACTTAGCACCATCCGGACCAGTTTTAAATGATTATTTAAGAAACGGAAACCCATATAATTTAAGCGCTCGCGAAGCTCAGATAATTTATTGTCTTAACAGAACTCAATATCAAAAAACTTTAGAGGAAAAATTAAATTCTGGCATAAATATTATTGCCGAAGATTATACTGGAACTGGAATTGCCTGGGGAATGGGCGCAGGGGTAGAACAAGAATTTTTAGAAAATATAAATAGTCATTTATTAAAAGAAGACATTGCTCTACTTTTTGATGGAGAAAGATTTAAAGAGGCAGTTGAAAAAAATCACAAACACGAACAGAATGATGAGTTTTCACAAAAAGTTAGAAAAATACATTTAGACTTGGGTAAAAAATATAATTGGGAAATGATTAATGCTAATTTGACTATTGAGGAAATTTCCCATATCATCTTTGAGAAGATAATTAAGTCCCTGTAGTTCAACGGATAGAACACAAGATTGCGGATCTTGTAATCTAGGTTCGATTCCTAGCGGGGACACACATTAGAATAAAGAATTCAAAAAGAACATTAACAAAAAAATGAAAAATGAAAATAGAAAATAAACAAGTCGAAGATTATTTGTCTATCTTTAGTGATGGATCCGAAGAAGACATAAAAAATGCTGGAATATCTTTTAAAAAAATATTAGAAAAAAAAGAAGATAATCAAAAAATCATTGATTCTATAGAAAAAGAAGCTCTTACTAAAGAAGTATTAGCCAAAGAACTTTTAAAAAGAAGCATCGAAAGACACGAAGTTGCCATGGAGGAAAATAAAAATATAAAAGAAAAATTAATAAGAAATACTAAGAGAAATTTCTTAGAAAATGTCTTCCGAGGAGAAATCGACATTATTAACGACTTTTTAAAAGAAGCTGAAAAAATCAGAGAAAAAAAATAATACCTTAAACCACTCAATAGAGTGGTTTTTATTTTTTAATTAAAATCTGTTAATATTTATATATGATTGATCTAAACCAAACAATCAAATCTCTTCCTAAAATAGGTGATAAAATAGAAAAAAAGTTAGAAAAAATAGGCATTAAAACTATTAATGACCTTATATTTTATTTTCCCTATCGTTATGAAAAATATGAGATTTGTGAAAATTTAAATAAAATAAAAGTAAACATTCCAATCAACATAAAAGTTAAAATTGATTTAATTCGTAACAAAAGAAGCCTGCGCAAAAGAATGACAATTACCGAAGCTATTGTTTCCGATGAACACGGAAGCTTAGAAGTGATTTGGTTTAATCAACCATTTCTAAGTAAAAATCTAAAAAACGGAGATCAAATATCTTTAGCCGGAAAAATAGTTGCTAGTAATGGTCGACTAATAATGAGCTCTCCTATTTATGAAAAAATTAACAAAAACGAAGAACCAATTCACACTCAAGGAATAGTACCAATCTACAATCTAACTTATGGATTAACTCAAAAACAATTACGCTTTTTCATAAAAAAAATATCCCATAATTTTTCCAAAATAACAGAGTATTTGCCGAAAGAAACTCTAAAAAGACAAAATCTAATAAATATAAATGAATCCTTGCAAAAAATTCATTTTCCTCAAAAAGATCAAGACATAGAAACTGCCATAAATTATTTTAAATTTTTAGAATTGTTTTTATTCCAACTCAAATCATATTTTTTACAAAAAGATTTAGAAACAAAAAAAGCCAACAAACTAGAAATTAAAATAGAAAAAATAAAAGAATTTATATCAAACCTACCTTTTGAATTAACTGATGATCAAAAAAAATCTGCCTGGGAAATACTTCAAGAAACAAACTCAGATCAAACAATGTCTCGCTTGCTTCAAGGAGATGTTGGTAGTGGAAAAACAATAGTAGCTTTAATTGTCGTTTTAAACTGCTTATTAAACAACAAACAGGCTATTTTTATGGCTCCAACCGAGATTTTAGCCAATCAACATTACAATACTTCTCTAAAATTATTAGAAAAATATAATTTTAAAATAGCCCTGCTTACATCTCAAAAGAAGGAAGCTAACTTTGAAATAAATTCTAAAAATAAAAAAGAAATTTCTCAAATAATTTGCCAAGAAGCTGATTTGGTAATTGGCACTCACTCACTAATTGGTGAAAATATTAAATTTAAAAACTTAAGCCTAACAATAGTTGACGAACAGCATCGTTTTGGCGTCAATCAAAGACAAGAAATTTTAAATAAAAATATTGATGATAAAAGAAATATAACAACTCCTCATTTTTTATCAATGACCGCCACCCCCATTCCCCGATCGCTTAGTTTGGTTTTGTTTAACGGCCTAAAATTGTCTAGTATCAAAACTAAACCTAAAAACAGATTAGATATTAAAACAGATATTGTTGGGCCGGAAAAAAAAATGGCCATGTATAAATTTATAGAAAAAGAAATTCTGAAGGGTCGCCAGGCTTTTATAATCTGTCCCCTAATAGAAGAATCGGAAAATAGCGAATCTAAATCCGTCAAAGAAGAATATCAAAAAATAAAGAAAAATATTTTTCCAGAAATTGAGGTAGCTATGCTTCATGGCAAAATGAAGGCTATTGAAAAAGAAAAAATAATGACTGATTTTTTAAACAATAAAATAAAAATAATAATATCTACTTCAGTAATTGAGGTTGGAATTGATGTGCCCAACGCCACTATTATGTTAATCGAAGGAGCTGAAAGGTTTGGATTAGCTCAACTTCATCAATTCAGAGGAAGGGTTGGCAGGGGCGAACATCAAAGTTATTGTTTCTTAAGCATTAGCGACAATAAAAATGATACTTTGTTTTTTAGTAAAGATAAAAACAATGTAGGTATAAAAAGACTAGAAGCTTTAAAAAAATACCAAAATGGCCTTGATTTGGCTAAAATTGATTTAAAAAACAGAGGAGGTGGTGATATTTATGGCAAAATTCAATCGGGCTTTATGAATTTTAAATTTGCTTCTATTTTTGACTATGAAACAATAAAAAAAGCCAGAGAAGAACTTGAAATTTTAACAAAAAACGATCCGGAATTTAAGAGGAACACTCTTTTATTAGAAAAAATAAAAAAGAACTTAAAAGAAGCCCACCTGGAATAAATACATCCCCTCAGCTCAATAAGTAAGTACAACACTTTAATATAATCAAAGTGCATGAAATATAAACAACTAAACATTGACTTTTGTAGAAAAATATGATATAATATATCAGTTAATTCGGTTCTTTAAAAATATTTAATTTAACTATTTGCCAAGTTCATTTTAAGTGACTTTGGTAAATAGTTAAATTAATTCAAACAAAAAAACCTTAAAAAATGAAAAGAAATTTTTTTCTAATTTTACTTTTAAGCTTTATATTTGAAGCTTCTCAAGGACAAAATATTGTTAACGCTCAAGACTATTTAAATAGTGAGTGTTTAAAAAATGTTGATTCTGTTCTAGTTGATATCAGTTCAAGAGACTTAAGAAAGAAGGCTGAAGAAATTTTGATAATAAAAGTAACTGATAGCTTACGAGCAAAGACGCTTCGATTGGTTGAAAACAAAAAATTTAAAGAAGTACAAAACAATCTTGAAGTAATGAAATGTTTGATTGCTGAGAAAGGAAGCAAAGTTCAATCATCAAAGAAAAAAAGAGAATTATTTTTAAGTTATTATCGAGAAGTTGTTTTTGTCTATACCGAATATACACTTAAAAAAGAAAAAATTTCTCCCATTGATTATGTGTTTTTGTATGAACTACAAAATACTGGTACAGAATTTGATGATTTGATTGTTTCTCGAGAATTAACTATTCGTTTTTTAAACTTATACAAAAGAAATAATAACTATTATTCTGGTGGATCATATGGCGACGACAAAAGCTTAATAGCCGTCCAAAAAGGAATTATAATGCTAATCGAAATATATGAAAGAGGTTTGGACAAAAGATATGCTCTAAGAGACTTTGAAAATGCCATGGACATACTAATGAAATATATTCCTCAAGAATATCAAACGATTGAAGCCAGAAAATGGAAAAAAACTATCGGAGAAAGAGCTAAAATCTATCTTCAATAATAAAACATGCCCCAAAATTTGATTTTGGGGTTTTTTATTTACTAAAAAAGAAAAATATACTATAATAATCAAGCATATTTAATATAAAATGATAATAAATTAATATACAAAAAAATGAGAAAAATAGTTATTCTGTCTTTGTTTTTGTTGATATTTTTGCCAAAAGTAAGTTCAGCTCAAATAGAATTTAATCCGGGAAGGATAATTGAGGATTATCAATTGTTAGACTTCAATTCGATGAGTTTAGAAGAGATACAAAACTTTTTAGAAGAAAAAAATAGTTATTTAGCCAATCTAAAGGTTTTAGATACTTATGGCAAGGAAAAAAAGGCTTCAGAAATAATATATAATGCGGCTGTCAACAACTATGACTGTGATGGCGTTACTTTGAGTGATTCGCCCACAGAAGAGGAAAGAAGCCAAAAATGTAAAAAAATAGGAACGGTTAGTCCTAAATTTTTACTAGTATTACTTCAAAAAGAACAAAGCTTAATAGAAGAATCCACGCCAAAGCAAAGTCAACTTGACTGGGCAACAGGATATGGTTGTCCAGACAGTATGGCTTGTAACCCATATTTTAAAGGTTTTGGGAAGCAAGTTAACAGTGCTGCTTTGCAATTTAGATGGTATATGGTTAACCCTAACCCAGGAAAAACTTGGTTTAAAACAGACGAAACTTATACTTTTAAAAATCAATATGGAACTATTAGCAACGATGAAATAGAAGTTTTAATCGAAAACAAAGCAACAGCAGCTTTATATATTTATACTCCCCATGTATATAATGGTAATTACAATTTCTGGAAAATATGGAATAGATACTTCCCGTCTCAAGGATATCCAGATGGAACGATTTTAAAAACAGAAAAAGACTATTGGTTGGTTCAATCTGGCCAAAAAAGAAAATTTAGCAGCGTTAGTGTTTTAGCTTCCAGATACAATCCTGATAGAGCGGTTGTAGTTGGATCATCGGAATTGAGTGCTTATGAAGAAGGTGCCCCAATTAGATTTCCCAACTACTCCGTAATAATGTCGCCCGATGGAAGGTTATATTTATTAGTTGACGACAAAAAAAGACTATTTTCCAGCACTGAGGCCTTTCGTAAAATCGGATATAATATTGAAGAAATTGTTAGCGCCTCCTGGCAAGACATAAACTCCTATAAAGACGGAAAAGAAATAAATATTCTATCGGCTTATCCAATGGGTGCCCTACTTCAAAACAAAAAAACCGGTGGCATATATTGGGTAGAGGAAGAAACTAAAGCTCCTCTAGTAGATAAAGTTTTCCTACAAACAAAATTTAAAGGAAGACAAATTATACCGGTTGACGAAAGTGAATTAAATTTATACCAAACCGTTTCTCCTTATCTTTTTGGAGATGGAGAAATAATAAAAGCTGAAAATTCACCGGCCGTTTATTTAATTGAAAACGGCAAAAAAAGAGCTTTCTCTTCGGGTGAAATATTTGAAAGTTTAGGCTATCAATGGAAAAGCATTATAATCGTCCCCGAAAAAGTAGTAAATCTCTATAACGACGGTGAACCAATTAACGAGAAAAAAGATTAAAGAAAAAAAGATGATAGTTGCTTCTTACATCATTCCTCACTCTCCCATACTTATTCCAAACATTGGGAAAAAAAACTCCAGTATTTTAAATAAAACAACTGAAGCTCTTTTGGATATCAAAAATAAAATAAAAGAAGAAAAAATTGATACCATAATTGTTTTTTCGCCTCACGGAAAAAATAAAAATGACGAAATAGAAATCAATAGTCATTTTCAATATGATTTAAATTTTGAATATTTCGGAGATTATTTTAGTCGTCTTAGTTTTTCCGGAGATATGTCGCTAGCTTATAAACTTAAAGAAATTACCGAAGATGAAATTAAAACAGACTTATATGCTGATTTAAAAATTGATTACGGAGCAGCCATTCCTTTATATCTTTTGCTTAGTGAAGAAAATCAAAAAATATCATCTTTTAAGGGGAAAATATTGGTTGTAAATTCGAGTCTGGAAAAAAATAACGAACATCATTTTAATTTTGGTAAAAAAATAGGAAAATATTTAGACGACGAAAATAAAAGAATTATTTTAATTGCTTCAGCCGAACTTTCGCATTGCCTAAATCATCGCTCTCCTGGCGGTTTTTATCAAAAAGCTGAAGCCTTCGATAATAAAATTATAGAATTAATTAAGAAAGGACGAGGCGGAATTGATGGTTTTTTTAATATCAACGAAAAAACAATTAAAGAATCAAAAGAGTGTGGACTTAGACCAATATCAATATTGCTGGGAGCTATAAATCATAGAAATTATGAACCAGAAACCTTGGTTTATCAAAAAGATTTAGGAATTGGTTATTTGAGTATGGACATGAATTTAAAATAAACATATGGACGATATTAAAAATATATTACAAAATAGAAGCACTAAAAAACCACCGGCTTATCAGTGGCAAGATCTAGCTTTAAATGTAATTAAAGAACTATCGATACCGGGCTTTAAAAGAGCTGCTACCTTCAAAGTTTGCAAAGAAAACAGCGAGGCCGTTATTAAACAGGCCCTGATAGATACCAGAGAATTATGCCAAGGAGGAGAGAGATGGAAATATTTTTTCAAAATACTCGGCAAAAAAAATGATAATAAAAAATAAAATATGGCTAAAATATTAAAAATAGTTAAGCACCCCAATGAAATACTGAGAAAGGTTTCTAAAGAAATTGATGCTAGCGAAATAACTAAACCAGAATTTATTGAATTGATGAAAGACATGGAAAAAACCATGATGGAAAAAGATGGTGCCGGATTGGCCGCCCCACAAATTGGAAAAAATATTAGATTAATAGTTTTAAATTATGAAGGAAAAAATATAATAATGATTAATCCTCAAATAACTAAAAAATCTTGGGCCAAAAAAACTGAATTAGAGGGATGTTTATCGGTTGAGAACGAAAAGGGAGAAATTTATTATGAAAAAGTTGCTCGACATAAAAAAGTTTCCTGCTTGTATCTTGATCAAAACGGAAACAAGAAAAAAATAGAAGCCGAAAATCTGTTATCACGGGCCATTCAACACGAAATAGATCATCTAGATGGAATACTATTTATTGACAGAGTAGAAAAACAAAAGAATGGATAAAAAAATAAAAACAATTTTCATGGGCACCCCAGAATTGGCCGCCGTCGGTCTACAATCTTTAATCGACGACGGTCGTTTTGATATTGTATTAAGCATTACCCAGGCCGATAAAGCAGTAGGAAGAAATTTACAAATTAATAAAACACCAGTAAAGATTTTGGCTGAAAAAAATAATATTAAGGTCATCCAACCTTTAAAAATAAAAGAAGCGACTGAAATTATAGAAGAAATAAAACCTGATTTAATAGTTGTAATCGCTTATGGCAAAATAATACCCAAAAACATCCTAGAAAGCCCAAAATACGGCTGTATTAACGTCCACGGCTCACTACTGCCCAAATATAGAGGATCGGCCTGTATTCAAGCCACAATACTAAATGGAGACCCTCAGGGGGGTATAACTATAATGAAAATGGATGAAAACATGGATACCGGCGATATAATCAAAAAAATAAGCCTTGATTTAGAAAAAGAAGAAACCAGCAAAAGTTTAATGGAAAAGATAAAAAAAATAAGCCAAGAAAATTTAGCTCAAACTATTATAGATTTTATTGAAGAAAAAATTGAAATAGAAAAACAGGACGACTCTTTGGCTACTTACGTTAAAATGATTAAAAAAGAAGATGGTCGTCTTAATTTTAATGAGCTAGCTGAAATAATTGAAAGAAAAATAAGAGCTTATTTTCCTTGGCCAGGAACTTTTGCTTTTATTGAAAAAGAAGTCTTGCCAAAAAAAGAAATATTATTTAAAATACTAAAAGCCAGCGAAATTGTTGATAAAAAAGAAAATTTAGAAAATGGACAACTTGTTAAGATTGGTCAAAAAATAGGAGTGAGTTGTCAAAATAAAATATTAGTAATAGACCAATTGCAATTAGAGGGCAAAAAAGCAAGCAGCTCGGAAGATTTTTTAAAGGGAAATTCTTGGGTTTTAGGAAAAATACTAAAATAAAGGCCTCTTCGTCTAACGGTTAGGACATCAGGTTCTCAACCTGGTAACACGGGTTCGATTCCCGTAGAGGTCACAAAAAAACAGCGGAGATTATATCTCCGCTTTTTGTTTTTAAAAAATATTTTAAGTTTCAACCGGTTCAGGTTCCATTGATTCGACTGGTTTTAAAACCAATTCAGCTGGTTTAGTTATTGCTCTTTTTTCGCAAATTGGAGAATCGAAAAAAGAATCCCAACTGCAAACGAACTTCTTGAGATTTACATCCCAGAGTTTTCTTTTCTCTTTTTTACCAATAAGGATGATTTCCCTGTTATTAATAATCACTCTCCAGCCCTTGAAGGTTTCTTCTTTTACCTGATAAGGTAATTTTCTACTTTTTTTTGCCATGATAAATAGTTTTAGGGTTTAAAATTTTAATTTACTGAGTATATAAAAACACTATAATAATTAGACAATAAAGTCAAGGAATAAAAAATGGCCAATTATGAGACCACTCTTTTGTTTACAATTTTAGCTATGATTATTAATGATTTTTATGATTAGCGTGATTTTAATTCTTCTATATATCTTGTTTTTACTTTTTGTCATCTAAACTATTAAACCTATAAGGACTAATAACTTTTTTATTTATTTTTTCTTCAATTTTTTGCCTAGCATCACCAGCTATTTTACCACCTTCATTCGCTATTTTTTTATTTTTTTTAAAATCATTTGGTTCTTTAACTTTAGAAATTTCAGTTGTAGCAGTTTCAGCTAACATATTTAACACTAACTCTAAATTAGTCATATTATCACGCAAATTTTCTTTCTTTAAATTTTTAAATTTTTTATATTCTTTGACTGATAACTTTGACCAAGCTCTCACTATTTCATTAGTTAAAATAGCAAAATCTTTTTTGTTTTTTATGCCCCTATTTTGCCATTCATCAGTCAATGCTTTTCTAATTTCAATACTCTTCAACCTCTGATTAATCCAATCTTTGCTATAACCCTTTTTTAAATAAGTTGACAGCCCACGATTTATAGATAACTCTGGATCACTAATTTCTTCAATTCTTTCATAGCCGACACGAGCTAACCATAATTTAAAAGGCTCGACCTTGGGGGATGGAATCGATTGAATTAATCTTAGTAAAGACTCAGTATTAGCACAGTCACTTTCCCTATTTTTTCCATCAGGAGCAATAATTTTCAAAGGTACGATTTTATCGTACACTTCACTGCCCTCATCTTTTAAACGACTCTTAAGATCGCTCCAATATCTTTTTGGAATAGAACTACCAGTAAGAACAGCTATTATATCAATAACTGAGAAATACCATAATTCTTTTTCTTCTAACCAAACTCTACGAATTTTTTCATTATTAAAAATAATTATTTCTCCATTTTTATCCATAATGTTTCTATTAATTTTTATTAATAAAAACATTAGCACAAAGCACCTAAAATAAACTTAAGCATAAAATAAAAAGAACGACCCCTTACGGGGCCGTTCTTTTGTTTTACAATTTATATTAAAGGAAAATTGAGAAAAACTTTGGATATACTAGAGAACTAGTACTTCATTGAACCAAAATCTAGAGGTAATTCTTCTACGTAAGTGCTATTGTGGTCTTCATAGCCAGTTACGAAGTATTCACCCCAAGCAATTTTGTTTGTTTCAGCTACGTTGCTTAATGATAGACCAAAAGTTTTGTCAGCTCCAACTAGAATAGTGTTAGCTGTTACTCTTAATGTCTTGTCTGTTCCCTTGTTTACTACAAGTTCAAATCCAGAGAAGTTTCCATCAGTAGCGGTTGCTAAAGCCTTTGGATTTCCAACTTCATACAAAGAATATGAGTCTACTGCACCTCCAGTATTAGAAACAGTGAAGGCAATAGCAGTTAATCTCAAATCTTCATTAGCATCAGCAGCAACTTTGAATCTAGCTACTTCTTGAGCAGATGAAGCACTTCCAACAATACCATTAACCTTAGAGAAGGTTGGTTTTGTTTTTCTAACAACCATGTGATTTGATAAAGCCAAGTTTTCACCAGAAATGTTTGCTTGAGCTAATTCAGATCCATTAGATGATTTAGCTACTATAGACTCATTCTTTACAATTAATGCTAGTTCTTTACCAGTATCAGTCTTAACTTCAATTGGGTTAAAGACAGCCTTTAAAGTAATAGTTTCGCTTCCATTTGCTGGAACAATTAACTTGTTTCCAGTAATAGAAAATGTAGCCACACCTAAAATTGGATTAGTAGTATCCAATAATGTAGTACCCTTATACAAGCTATAGTGAGAAATTCTAGAATCAGTTGTTGTAACAACAGTTGTTGTAGCTGTTGGATTAACATTAACAAGCTTTAATTCTGTGATATTAGCACTATCATCAACTGCAGTTAGTCTAAATTGAGCAATTTCTTGTTCAACTCCAGCCTTAGCAATTAAAATGTTTGAGTAAGGAGTGCTAGCACCTTTAGCAATTGTTAATGTTCCACCAGCTGTAACAGCGAAGTTAACAGTATCATCAAACTTGGCATCAATAGTTTTACCTAAAGAGTCCTGAGCATTAACTGTCATTTTTGTTTTGAATTCTGTTCCAGCAACACCAGCAGCTTCGCTAGTAAGAGATCCTTTTAATTCAATAGATTTTATTGCATTTTTTGCAATAGAATAATTTAATGAAGAAAAAGTAGCTCCAGCAGAAGTAAAGTTTCTAGTTGATCCAACTTGAACACCATCAATAAACAACTTCATATCATAAATATGAGAAGGAGATGTTGTAGCAGTTCCTGTTGAAATATTTCCACCTAATGAAATGCTTGTTAACTTTATAGCATCATCTGTGGCTTTGATATTAAATTTACCCAAAGAAACATCAGTTGTTCCTTGAACAATTTTTCTACCATCAGTATAACCATCATTTCTAACAAAGGTCATGCCTCCTCCAGAAACTGTAACGTATTCACCTGAAGCTGTTCCGTTAATATCAGTAACGGCAAGGCCATTACTTGCGTATTCTGGAACACCAGCAGTTAATAGGTTAGTGTCATTTAAAGAAGCTTTAAATTGTCTGCCAATAATAGCATTTGTTTTAACATCAACAGTTACTTTAACCTCGTTATTACCCTTGTTAAGTGTTAAAGATGAATCAATCAATTCAAATTGACCACCAGGAGTTGTAGATGCTTTTAAGTCAAATGAACCTAATAATGAATTATTCAAATAAACTTTTGCATTTTGAAATGAATTTTCATCACCTTCATAGTTAACTCTTAGAGAGTCAGCATTAATAACTTCATCAGCTTTTACATTGGCTAATAAAACTACAACGTCTTTAGCACCTTTAATTACATCTTGAGCTGCTGGTGAGGTTGATTTTTTAGAAATATCAACTGAACCAGACTCAATTTTGATAGTATCAAAATCAACACCATCATTATAATCATAAGTAATACCAAAGCCTGTAGCTTTTTCGTAAGCATAAAGCTCATCCTTTTTATTTAGTCTTAGTGTAATGCTGTTGTTTCCACTATTGTCTTTTCCGATGATATCACCTTTTACAATGAAATCATAGTTATTTTCATCTCTTAAAAGATCCATTCCATTACCTTTTAATACAAAAGTAGCGTAACGACCATTAAAAGTAGCATTTTCAGAAACTTTTTCTCCAGCATTTTCTAGGTGCATATTCATGACTGTACTTGCTAAATCTTCAACACCGTTATTTCTCAATGTTAAAGTTTTGAAGACAACATCACGAGTTGTTGTTCCTGTTAATGCAAGATTAAATTTAGCCAACTCTACATCTTCATCTCCAACCTTTAAAGTAAGACTAGAAACTGAAGAAGGGGTTGTTAATTTTAATCCAGTAACGTCATAAGTTGTGAAACTCATTAAATTACCAACGACTGGGAATGAACCAGAAACTGTAGCACCACTTGCTGAAACAGCAGAAGCAGAAACAATTCCCAAAGCACCATTTCCAGAAACACCTTCAACCTCGGCTAAGATTTCTAAAGTAACTGTTTGACCAGCTGCAATAGTTAAAGCAGGTGCGAAAGTTAAAACAGCATCATCGTTAGATGTTAATGTTCTTTTTGAAGTAATTGTTACTCCATCTTTTTCAGCCCAAACTTTAAAAGTTGTTCCGTAGGTAGTTAATCCAGTTCTTTTAACAGTAATTGACTCTAGATGAGTAGCACCATCAGTAGAAGCTGTGAAGTTAACTTTTGTAAAAGGAATTCTTCCTACAGTTGATGGAACTGATTGAGAAGCAGGAGTCATTGAGTTTAAAGCAACTGTAACACCTGTTCCTTGACCTGGTTTCCAACCTGTAGATTGTCCAGATTGTGAAGTCTTAACGATAGCAGCTTCAGCACCTGTGATAGTTGTACCACCAGCAGTGAAAGAGCTTAAAGTCAAAACGTTAGCATTTTGGAATCTGTTAGCTAAGAAAGCAACTTCATCCTCGATTAAACGATAGTTAGTACCATCGTAGTAATAAATGCTATTTTCACCAGACTTTTTTACCAAAGAACCTACTGGTACTTCGTTAGAAGACAAAGGTTGTCCGATAGTATAGTTGGTGAAGAAAGAATCAGCTACGTCAACTACACGTTGTGCCCAATTAGCACCGTATAGAGCAATAGCGTCAGCTTCTGTTTGTACCCATCTTAATGAACCATTTGGTTCAACAGCGTATACTTTTGGGTCAGTTGTAATTTTTACTAATTTTGTTCCAGGACGAATAACTACGTTAGCTCCCAATGGGTAGCTAGCTAATTCATCAGCGGAAACAGTAACAACACCTGAGAAGTCACTGTACCATGATTTGTAAGTAGCTTCGTTTGGAAATACATATCTTTTGCCATCTTCACCTAGGTAATAAACAGCTGAAAGACCATCTTTTTTGATTAAGTCACCAGCTTGAGCAGCAGCATTAACTGATGGAGCAAATGCACCAACTGTTGTTAATACTGTTGTTACCATTACTAAAGATGCAAAAATTTTGCGTAATCTTTTCATAACGATTTTATAAGATATATCTTTAAATTGCACATAAAGGGGTACAACATTTAAAGATAAAATTTAGATTTCTTATAAAGATTGAGAATAAATCGTTTTGTCAGCTTTCAATTAGTTTAGAATAAATCAGTCAGGATCCCGCTCCCCCGCACACTTATATAAACAAGTGAAGTGTAGGGAAAAATTAATTTGCCATAAGCATGAAACAGCAGGATAATTTTTCACAACTCCGACGCTTATTTTTATAAGCGTGCGGAGAAAAGCTTAACCGATTTATTTGTGAAAAATTTTAAGCCTTTCTAAACTTTAAATTCTTTAATCTTTAAAGAAATATTTGGTTTTTAACATCCGCACCTTCCCCCTCGGGAATCGACCTTGCTGGCCACGGCGAATCTCTAATAATAGAGATTGAAGGCAACACAAAAAAATGCATAACCTTCAATCGCTACTATCTTTATTTTATCTCTTGAAGTTTTAAAACAACCTCTCCATATTTACCCTCATCAAATAAACTCTCAATTTCTTCTATTAAAACTTGTTTGTTTTTTTTAATTTCTTGGTTACTTTCTAAATCTATTTTTTCACTTAATTCTTCAATTTGATCTCCTAGATTTTCTATCTCTGGGGTAGTACTGGCAGAAGCCTCAATATCAGACTCAGATGTGGTGCTTGTAGCTTCATCTAAGTTTTCTGAAAAATTATTACCATCAATATAAATATCAATTCCGTTTTCTTCCTTTAATTCGCTAGCACTAAAAACTAATTGATCTTCACTGTTTTCAGTTTCGCTGGTTTGTAAATCAGCCACTTTAGTTTTAACCTTGTTTATTTCATCTTTAAAGCTAGCCGACAATCTTTCTACTTCATCTTTGTTTTGTTCAGTATTAAATTCTGGATCCATTAATAAGGTGGCGATATCACGAGCATGATTGCTAGCAAATTCTAAAGCTAATTTTTCTCTTTCATTTTGATCAAAGGTTGTATTCAATCTAGCTCTCTCACTAATTACACGAGCGATATATAAAGAATCGGTTGGTTTAGAATTTTTATAGAAATCACTTCCCAAAAACAAAGAAGTCACTACAAATAAAAAAACACCGGATAAAACCATAGCCGGCCTAGAACTCATTGATAAAATATTTCTAACATAAAATAAAAAACTATTGAAATTCTTAGTTTCTGAATTATTGGAAATAGTATTAGAAATCTGAGTCATCAAGATAGATTTGTTTGACTCTTTGACTCCTGCTTCCATTCTGATTGATTTCAGAGAATTAAGTTGTTTTAATAATTCTTTATCAGTCATAAAATAATAAGGTTTTTACCTTGCAACATAGTATACGTAATAAACTGAAAAAAGTTACAGTTAAAAATCATTTTATTATTGATAACATTGATTAATAATTACTTAAGTCCACAAATTTGTGGACTTAAAGTGTTTATTTTGTTTTTTAATATTTCCAGAAAACAAAAAAGTTTATTTTTAATATCCCCTAAAAACAAAAAGAGAGAGGATTAATCCTCTCTCTTTCATGGAGACAAAAACTAGTCAACGTGAACAATTCCGCCAGGAGTTGCTTGTTTATAACCAGCTTTTAGACCACCAGTTTGATCACCCAAACAGAAATCAATTCTGTAAGAAGCATAACCAGCACCAGCAGTTACACCTTGTGGGATGTAAGTGTAAGTGTTAGAAGCTGAAGTACAGATACCATCAGCTGGAGTTGGAGCAGTTGGAACGATGTTCATGTAAGTAACACCATTTGAAGCGATTGTGTCGCCAGCTGTTACTGCATCTGGATAGTATTGATTGTCATTGAAGTACAATTCCAAAGCTGTTTGCATTTGGCGTACGTCAGCAATTCTTTTAGCATCTCTAGCATTCTTTCTAGCTTGTTGTAAAGCAACAACAGCTAAAGTTGCCAAGATACCAATGATGGCAATAACCACCAACAACTCGATCAAGGTAAAACCTTTTCTCTTTGTGTTCATAATTTTCTTAAAATTTCACTTAATATAAATCGTTAAAATTAAACAAGTTATAATAAGTGTTTTTAAATTATTTAAATTAATAAAAGAACAATATTATTACTATAAAATGGTATCATAAATACAAAAAATATACAAGAAAAAAATGTTAATAAACTAGTCTCTTTCTCCGACTACATCCTTTAAAGCTTTAATTGCTCGATGCAATAAAACCCTAACATTCATTTTTTTCTTTCCAGTAATTTCAGCAATCTCATCTAAACTTAATTCGTTAACATATCTCATAATAACTATTTCGCGATATTCATTTTTAATTTCCATCATTTTTTTAGACAGTATTTCATAATCAATTTGGGTAGAAATTTCTGACTCAATATCTATATTTTCATCGGCTACATCTATTTTATTTTCTTCAACATCAAGAGAGATGCTTTCTTGTCGATTGCTTCTATAGTGATCAATAATTACATTTCTGGTTATTTTATAAAGCAAAGCTCTTAAAGTTTCCCTGTTAGATAAGGTGTTTTTTTGAATATGTTCCCAAGTTTTTAAGAAGGCTAGAGAAGACAAATCGTTAGCATCTTCCTTTTTCCCTGTTTTGAAAAATATAAAACGATAAATATCATCGGCATTTTTATCATAAAGCTCTTCAAATGCTTGTTGATCTTTATTTTTAATTCTTTCCTTTAATTTTTTGTCTTTAAAATTTTCAATTATATTTAAACTCATTTTCTTTATTTATTACAAAAAATACAAACAATTAAACAAAAATATAGAGATTTAACCTCTTTTTTGTCTTTATAGTGTAGCATAAAGACAAAAAAAATACAAACCATCAAAAAAGTAGTTTGTATTATAAAAAGATAAAAGTCTATTTTTTATAGATCACTTCGGAATCGTCAAAATAATTACGATTATTGAAATATTCGTTGGTTTTATTAATAATTTTTGACATTATTTTGACAGCATCAATTGGAAAAGAGCCGGCAGCAGTTTCATCAGAAAGCATCAAAGCGTCAGCTCCATCAAAAATAGCATTAGCTACATCACTTACCTCGGCCCTAGTTGGTCGATAATGATCAATCATTGAAGCTAACATTTGAGTAGCCACTATTGCCGGTTTATTGTGCCAGTGAGAATGTCTAACTAAGTTTTTTTGTATTATTGGTAAATCTTCTAGAGGCATTTCGATGCCTAAATCACCTCGAGCAATCATAATTGCATCTGATTTTCTGATTATATTATCAATATCATCTAAAGCCACCGCTCTTTCTATTTTGGGAACTATTTTTATATTATCATTTCCTAAAATTTTCTTTAATTCATCAATGTCTTTACTGTTTTGAACAAAAGAAACTGCTAAATAATCTGGTTTTACTTTCTTGGCAAATTCAATATCCAGCAAATCTTTGGCTGTTAAAATTGGGCGATTTAAAACAGTTTGTGGAACATTCATGCCTTTGCGCGATAACAATAAACCACCTCTTTCTACTTTGGCTAAAAATTTTCCATTGAGTAAATCTAGTTCTTTAACCCTCAATTCAATTGATCCACTATCTAAATAAATTGGATCATCAATTTTTAAATCTTGTATCAATTCAGCATCATCAATCGGCACCTCCATGTTATCGATGTTTCCTTTTTGAAACATAAAAGAATAAGTTTCACCCTCAAGCATAGAAATCTCGTGATCCAACTTGCCAACCCTTATTCTTGGTCCCTGCAAATCAAATAAAATTTTTACATCTATTCCGGTCTCTTCTTTTATTTTCTCAACCGCTCCCTGAACTCGATAATACTGATCATAACTAGCATGAGAAAAATTCAAACGAACCATATTAGCACCAGCCAAAACCATCGCTTTCAAAACATTATAGTCTTCTGATTTTGGTCCAACCGTAACAATTATTTTTGTGTCCATATTTTTTATTTTAAAAAATTATTATTTTAAATTTTCATTCCTCTTAAGGCATTAATTCTGTCTTCAACTGGTGGATGAGTCATAAAAGCCTTAGCAAAAAAACCTTTTTTCTTCTCTTTTAAAGGAGAAGAAATATACAAATGAGCCGTGGCTTTATTGACAGCTCTTAATTTATTAGGGTCTTGTGATATTTTCTCCAAAGCACTGGCTAGGCCTTCTGGATATCTAGTTATTAAAGCTCCATCAGCATCGGCTAAAAATTCTCTTTTACGAGAAATAGCAAATTGCATTAAATAAGCAAAAAGTGGAGCTAAAATTGAAACTAAAATTGCTAGTAAAACAAAAATTAAATTAGAATTCTTGTTATCACTATCTCTATTTCTATAAAAAGCTGAGCGACTAAGCATGTCAGATAAAATTACAATTGTACCAACTAAAATTGTTGTCAGCGTCGCTAGTAAAATATCATAATTTTTTATATGAGAAAGTTCGTGAGCGATAACTCCTTCCAGCTCGCTTCTTTCTAGTTTTTCAATTAGACCAGTGGTTAGAGCAATAACAGCATTTTGAGGGTTTCTTCCGGTGGCAAAAGCATTAGGCGCTGGATCATAAATCACATATATTTTAGGAACTGGCAAGCCAACAGTAATGCATAAATTTTCAACTAAACGATATATTTCTTTATTTTCTTCAAATTTTAATTCGTGAGCATTGCTCATTGAAAGCACTATCTTATCACTAAACCAATAACTGAAAATAGCTGAAAAAAAACTAACAAAAGCAGCAATATAAAGAATTATTGGCTCTTCAAAAAAAACTGATAAAAGATAACCAATTGCTACCACAAAAACTAAAAAAGCTGACAACAAAAACCAGGTTTTTCTTTTATTGCTGTCACTGTGATTATATAATGTCATAAATGTTCTTAAAAATTATTAAAGCCTTGCAAGCTAAAACCAACAAGGCATAATAGTTTTACAATGTTTCGATAAAAAATTTTAGTCAAAAAAAGTTTTGTAGGCAAAAAGACCAGCAATACCGGCTACAACTAAAATGCCAGCTACTATCCAAAACAAAGTCATGCTGTCACTGCCACCAGTCATAGTGGCTTGTGGAGCAAATTCAGTTCCCAAACCAGCGGCTGATACTTCTTTTATAAATAAATTAATCATATTTATATATAAAATTTATTAAAATTTTACTTGAACATTTTCTCTTTGACTTGCCTCCTCAACTTCAAAAAACTTTCTAGAAGAAAATCCAAGTTGTTTAGCAATTAAATTGGTTGGAAAAACTTCTAGTTTTGTGTTGAAATCACGAACGTTGCCATTATAAAATCTTCTAGAAGCCTGTATCTTGTTTTCAGTATCAGACAATTCTCTTTGTAATTCTAAAAAGTTTTGATTAGCTTTTAAATCAGGATAGCTCTCGCTTAAAGCAAAAATTGATTTTAAGGTTGAAGATAATGTGTTTTCAGCTTTTAATTTTTCTTCAACATTTTCACTGTTTTGCAAAGACATAGCGTTTGATCTAGCCTGAACAACTCTCTCTAAAGCTTCCTTTTCGTGACTAGCATAACCTTTAACAGTTTCGACCAAGTTAGGGATTAAATCATATCTTCTCTTAAGCTGAACATCGATATCACTCCAAGATTCATCTACTCTGTTTTTTAAACGAATCAAACCATTATACATTGCAATAATATATAGAACCAACAAAACAATTACTCCCAAAATTATCCATAGAGCTGTCATAAATTTGAATCGAATGGCAAATTGCTTTAAAATGCCAAAACTTATTAATTATTAATTAATTATCAAAATCATTATAGCAAAAAATAGTGAATTTAACAAGAAGACAAAAAGTGGCCAATTTGAATTAGCCACTAATTTTAACAAAAATCTACTATATAAATGTAATTTTGCAATCTTAAACAATAAATATAACAATTTTTTCTGAGTCAATTTCAATTTCTTTTTCAGCTAAAAATTGCTCCGGTTTAAGAGATAAGGATACGTCAGAGCTTAAAGTTTCCTTCTTAATACTATCTGCAAAAGTATTGATAACGTTTTTAACAAAAATTGAATCAGAGACAACAACAACTTTAGCCAAATCTCCAACCGACAGATTTAAATCTTTTCTCATTAAATTAATAAATCTAATCAATTCCCTCTTAGCCCCCTCTAGCTTTAAGTCCTCGGTAATTTCTGTGTCTAGAACAATACTTAAATTTGAATCATCGTTATCATAAATAACAACATTTTTAACATTTAATTCATCAGCTATTAACTCTATATAATCATTTTTATCTTTGATCTTAATATCTTTGCCTCTGATTTCTGCTTTATTTAATATTTGTCTAACTTTGATGCTGGCTTTATCTCTTTCGGCCAATCCTATTTCCACTGATTTTCTAACTTCGTTCATCAAAATTATGATTTCCTCTCCTTTTTCTACGCTTTCTACCTCCGGCCAAGATTCTAAATGAACGCTTTTATTTTTATCTGAAAAATTAAAACCACTAATCTTCTGCCACAAATCTTCAGCTATAAATGGCGTAAAAGGAGCCATTACTTTTGCTAAATTAGAAAAAACAAATCTCATGGTTGCTAAAGCAAAAATTTTATCTTGTTCATTGTCCCCTTTCAATCTATCGCGACTTCTTCTCAAATACCAAGTTGAAAATTCATCAATAAAAGCGGTTATCGGTCTCATTGCCTTGGTTAAATTGTAAGATGTCATGGCATCTTTAACTTCATTAATTAAAATATTTAATTTAGTCAAAATCCATAGATCCAAAACATTTTTACTAGACTTATAAGATGCAAAATTTTCCTCTTTCAAATCAGATGAATAAGTTTGATAAAAATTATAAATATTATTTATAAGCATTACATTTTTTCTTAAAGCCTCCTGAACCCCTCTCTCAGAAAAATTGAAATTTTCAGCAGCTACAACTGGTGATGACAAAAGATAAGCCCTTAAAGAATCGGCTCCGTATTTATCAATAATCATCATTGGATCTGGATAATTTTTTAATTTTTTAGACATTTTTTTACCATCTTCAGCCAAAACCATTCCATTGACAACTACATTTTTGAAAGCATTTACCCCGAAAAGACCAACAGCAATAACGTGTAAATAATAAAACCAAGCCCTGGTTTGATCAATCCCCTCAGCGATAAATTCAGCTGGAAAATTGTTTTCAAATTTTTCCTTATTTTCGAAAGGATAATGAAGTTGGGCATAAGGCATAGATCCACTTTCAAACCAACAATCTAAAACATCAGGTATTCTCTTCATTTGACCAGAACAACTTGGACAAGCAAATTCAATGCTATCAACAATATCTTTGTGAATATCAGTTATTTTTTGGCCACTCAATTCTTCTAGTTCGGCAACTGAGCCAACAACTTTTCTTTCACCACAAGCACATTCCCAAATTGGAATAGCGCTAGCCCAAAATCTTTGACGAGATATTGACCAATCACGAGCACCTTCCAGCCAATTTCCAAAACGCCCTTCCTTTAAATAATCAGGGGACCAATTAATTTTTTTAGCCTCTTCTAATAATTGATTTTTTATTTTAGTAACATTAACAAACCAAGATGATGTAGCATAATTTATTAAAGGTGTATCACAACGCCAACAATGAGGATAGCTGTGCTCATATTTTTCTTTGAAAAATAATAAATTTTTTCCAGCCAAATACTTTATTATTTCGATATCGGTAGACATATGGTCTCCATGAGGCTTAACATTTAGACCTCTAAAATCTTTAACTTCTTCTTTAAAGAAACCGTCCATTTTTACGTGTTGAATAAATGGTAAATTATTTTCCTTGCCCAAATTCATATCATCTTGGCCAAAAGCTGGGGCAATATGAACAACGCCAGTTCCATCTTCGGTTGTCACAAAATTGCCAGCATATATTTTCCAAGCATTTTCCCTATTTTCTAATTTTTCATCATTTAAATAATAATCGAAAAGTGGTTGATATTTTTTACCAACTAAATCAGCCCCTTTGTATTCTTTGATTATTTCAAAATTTTTATCTTTTAAAACTTCTTCTAATCTTTCTTTGGCTAAAACACAATATTCATAATAACCGTCCTCTTTAGGATAGGAAACTTTTACATAATCAATTTCACTACCAACGGCCAAAGCAACGTTTCCAATCAAGGTCCAAGGTGTTGTTGTCCAGGCCAAAACAAAAGTATTTTCTTCACCTTCTAACTTAAACTTAGCGATACAGGAAAGATCTTTAATATCTTGATAGCCTTCCGTAACCTCAGATTGTGACAAAGTTGTTTCGCAACGAGGACAAACATGCATTGATCTGTAATCTTTATAAATCAATCCTTTATCCCACAAAGTTTTAAAAACCCACCAAACCGATTCCATAAAATCAATATCCATTGTACGATAAGGATTTTCTTTATCTATGAAACGACCCAATTTATCTGAAACTTTATACCATTCCTCAGCATAATCCAAAACTTTTGATCTGCAACTTAAATTAAATTTATCAACACCAAAATCTTCAATTTCTTTCTTGGTTTTAGTTCCCATTTCCTTTTCAACTATATTTTCAATTGGAAGACCGTGACAATCCCAACCCCATTTTCTCTCTACCCTATATCCATTCATGGTAAAAAAACGAGGGACAACATCCTTCATTATTTTTCCAACTATATGACCATAGTGAGGTGTACCAGTGGCAAACGGTGGTCCATCATAAAAAACATAATCGCCTCTTGGTGATTCTTTGGAAATTGTTTTTTCAAATATTTTATTTTCTTGCCAAAAAGACAGAACTTTGTCTTCCATTTTTTGTTTATTATTATCTTCAGTCATAAAATTTATTTAATTTAAATTAATCTTTAGTTATGCGTACTTGTTTAATTACTTTGTTTTCAACTTTTTCAACCACACAAGTGAAATTATTTTTTTCAATTGTAATTCCTTCAGTTGGAATTTTTTTTATATTTTCCAAAACGAAATCAGCCACTGTTTCTAAATCATCCTCAGACAATGTAATATTTAAAAAACGGTTAATATCACGACATTCAACAGCGCCAGAAACCACTATTTCATTTTTACCTATTCTTTTTATAAAATTATCATCAATATCATGCTCATCAACTATTTCACCCACTAATTCTTCAATAATATCCTCTAAAGTTATAATTCCCTCTGTTCCCCCATACTCATCCATGACAACAGCAATATGTATTTTTCTTTTTTGAAATTCTTTTAAAACATTATTAATTAACATTTGCTTCGGCACAAAAATTATTGGTCTAACAAGTGATTGTGCTGATTCTTTTTCTTTTCCTTGTCTAAAAGACAACAAAACATCTTGAGCGTGAACAAAGCCTAAAACATTATCAATGGTTTCGCCAATTATCAAACAACGAGTTATACCGTATTTTTCAATTTCAATTGCAATTTCTTCAACTGAACTTTGTTTAGGAGCATAAACAACCTCAACCCTAGGAGTCATAATATCTTCGGCTGAAATATCGTTAAATTTAAAAAGTTTTTCAATCATCGCTCCTTCGTTTTTTTCAATTGTTCCTTGTTGAACGCCAGTCATAGCCAAGGCCCTTAGTTCGTCTTCGCTAACTTTTTCGGATTGATGACTGCCGACCAATAAATTGGTTATTTTTTCCATTATCCAAATAATCGGTAAAAATATTTTTTTAAAAAAACAAATAAACGGGGCAAAGTAACGTGATAATAAAACAGCGTGTGAAACTGCAAATGATTTTGGGGTTATTTCACCAAATATCAAAATTATTATGGTCATAATACTAGTAGTTAATCCAATAACAGCTGAATCAAAATATCTGGCAAAAATAATTGTAGCTAGAGAGGCTGCCGCTATATTAACAATATTGTTTCCAATAAGCACTGTGATTAGAAGTGTTCTGGGATTTTCTTTTAATTTTTTAACCAGTAAAGCATTTTTTTTCTTAGCTTCAACCATGGCTGCAATTTTAGCTTCATTCAAGCTTAAAAAAACAACCTCAGCCGAAGAAAAAAAGGCTGATAGAGCAACCAGAATAAACAAAAACAGAAAGTCAGGGTCCATAATAATAAAATTTAAAACAGTGTTTTCAAAACGAAAAACACAGTAGATAATTATAAATTCAATTTCTTAAAATTAGCACTTTTTAAGCCGTTTGGCAAGTAAGCCTGTCCGCTATCATCTTCTTCTGGAGTATATTTATAATCCTTGCCGTAACCGATATCTTTCATTAATTTTGTGGGCGCATTTCTCAAATGTGTTGGCACAGGAAGAGACCCGCTTTGATTTATTTCTTCGATGGTTAAATTGTAAGCCTTATAAACAGCAATACTCTTTTTAGATTTAGCTAAATAAATAACTGCCTGAGCTAAGGCTAAACTACATTCCGGTAATCCTATTTTGGCGCAAGCCTCAAAAGCTTGATTGGCAATCATTAAAGCACTATTATTAGCCAGTCCGATATCTTCACTGGCAAATCTAATAAGCCTCCTGGCAATATACAAAGGATCCTCGCCCGATTCAATCATTCTTGTCAGCCAATAAAGAGAAGCTTTGGCATCGTTTCCTCTAATTGACTTATGCAAAGCAGAAATTAAATTATAATGCTCTTCGCCGTTTTTATCATAAAAAAGTTGCGGTTTATTAGCTAATTTTTTTATTAAATCTAAGTCTGATTTTTCTCCAGATTTAAAAACAGCTTCAACAATATTTAAGGCTCGACGAGCATCACCAGCACTTAAATTAGCTATTAACCTCTTTTCTCTAACTCCCATCTCTAATTTAAGCTCCTTGGTGGCTCTATTTATAATTTTTAATAAATCTTCTTCTTCTAGATTCTCTAAAATTAAAACTTTTAACCTGGAAAGTAAGGCTGAATTAACTGAAAAACTAGGATTTTCGGTTGTAGCCCCAATAAGAATGAGTAAACCATTTTCAATATGAGGAAGCAGGGCGTCTTGCTGAGCTTTATTCCAACGATGAATTTCATCTATAAAAAGTATGGTTTTCTTTTTAAATCTTCGGTTTTCTTCGGCTCGATTAATTATTTCTTTTAAGTCTTTGATGCCACTGCTAACGGCTGAAAGTGAGATAAACTCGGTTTTAGTTTCTTTAGAGATAATATAGGCTAAAGTTGTTTTGCCCACCCCCGGAGGTCCCCAGAAAATCAAAGAAGTCAGTTGATCTTTTTCAATCACTGACTTCAACCAAGTTTTTGGTCCGACTATTTTTTCTTGACCGAAGAAATCACTTAGTTTTTGGGGGCGAAGAATGTAAGCTAAAGGAGTGTCCATATAATATAATTATACAATAATTATATTATAAAAGAGGAAGAAAAACAATTAATTAACAGTAATTTTTTTATCTTGATTTTTATAATAAACAAGTTTAACTAATTCGGAACAAAGCAAATATAGAACAGTAACTACAAAAATGATAATTAAATGATAAATGCTTGGTTTAGCAAATTTAAACAAGGCCCGACCAATCTCTGTAAATGGCAGCATTATTGTTATTATAATTGCCAAACCGCTTAAAATTAATATTAGATTAGACGGCCTTTTAGCTTTAAATAATGGTTTTTTAGTTCTAATTGAAAATAAAAATACTAATTCAGTTAAAATGCTAGCGATAAACCAATTTGTTTGTAAAACCTCTGGAGAAATTGAGTAAAACATAGCAAAGAACATAAAGTCAAAAACAGAACTAACTATGCCCAAAATCATAGCAATAATTATTATGTCTTTAACCTGATATTTTTTAGGAGATAATAATTCTTCGGGGTCAACATTGTCAGTGGCCACAGCTATCATCGGAAAATCTGATAAGAGATTTAACAAAAGAATTTGGAGTGGTAGCATTGGTAAAAAATCTATTAAAAACGAAGCGATAGCAACGGCATAAAAATTTCCAAAATTAGAAGCTAAGGTTGCTTTAATATATTTGGTGCTATTAGCAAAAATTCTTCTTCCTTCCTCAATTCCACCAACAATGACATTTAAATCACTTTCCAACAAAACAATGTCAGCTGTTTCTCTGGCAATATCAGAAGCATTAGAAACAACGATTGAAACTCCGGCGGCCTTTAAGGCCGGGGCATCATTTATGCCGTCACCCAAATAACCAACGCTATATTTATTCTGTAAATCTTTAATGATATTAAATTTTTGTTCGGGTAAAACTCTGGCAAAAACTTTATTTTTTAATAAAACTTCATTTTTTTCTTCTTTTGACAATTTATCCAAATCAGAAGCTAAAACAACTTCGCTTGGATCAGAAATTAAACCAATTTGATAAGCCACCGAACCAGCAACCTCTAAGCTATCTCCGGTAATAATTTTTAAATCAACGCCTAATCGCTTGGCATCTGAAACTGCTTCTTTAACACTTTCTTTTATTGGATCGGCAAAAGAAATTAATCCTAAAAACTCTAAATCTTTTTCTTCTTCCGTTAAATTATTTTTTAAAACATCTAAATCAATTTCTTTTATTATTTTTTTAGAAACAGCTAAAATTCTTCTACCTAAAAATCCTTGGGACTTTATCCATTCTCTCATGTCCTTGATTTTGTTTTCATCCAAATTATGGCATAAACCAAAAATAGTTTCGGCCGCTCCCCTAACCACCAACTCCAAATTCTTTTTGTTTTTTATTAAAGAATTGTTCCTTTGTCTTTCTGGATTAAAGGGAGTGTCTAATATAAACTCAAAATCGGACATTTTTCTTTTATCTTCGTCATCCATTTTATCGAGCAAGGCAATATCAAACGGTTCATTTTTTTCACTCAATCTTGAAGAAGCTAAATTGGCATAAAGAAGAGTAGTTTTAACAGGAAAAATAGAATCATAAAAATCTAGAACGGTTAATTTATTTTCAGTCAAAGTTCCGGTTTTATCTGAACATAAAATATCAATATTTCCTAAGTCCTCTACCGAAGAAAGTCTTTTAACGACAACTTTTTGTTTGGCAAGTCTCATAGCCCCTTTAGAAAATGAGAAGGTCATTACCAAGGGCAAGGCTTCTGGAATAACTGATATAGCCAGGGCTATTGAAAAAATTAATAACTCCCAAAAATTAGAACCATCTTTTAAGAAAGAATTGGCTACAAAAACAAAAACTAGAGTCACTAAAACCAACTTTAAAATGAAAGAACTAAACTTAGATATTCCTTTTTCAAAATCACTCACCTTTTTTACCTGGGAGGTAAGACGAGAAATGTTTCCTAAAAAAGTATCTTTACCGGTAAAAACAACCACAGCCGTTGCCTTACCTCTAGCAACGGTAGAGCCAGAAAAACATAAATTAAGAGCCGAAAAGCAATCTCTAACTTCTTCGGTTATTACTTCTCCGTGTTTAGAAATCAAGACTGATTCACCAGTTAAAACTGATTCATCCACAAAAAAATCGTAAGCATCTATAATTCTTAAATCAGCATTAACTTTATCTCCGGTTTCCAAAACAACAATATCACCAGGAACTAAATCCTGACTATCAATTAAAATTTTGGAACCATTCCTAATAACTTTGCTTTTTAAGCTGATAAAATTTTTTAAAAGCTTAATTGTGTTTTCTGATTTATATTCCTGAAAAAATCCCAGAAAAGTATTTATAAAAATAAATAACAAGATCATCAAACCCTCAATATTTTGTTTTAGAAAAAAAGACAAAATAGAAGCAATAAGCAGAAGATAAACGAAGGAAGACTTAAATTGAGATATAAATATTTTCCAAATATTAAATTTACTTTCGGAGAGATTATTTGATCCATAAAATTCCAAACGAGAAAAAACATCTTTATCACTTAGACCTTTTTCCTGATCGGTTTTTAGCTCATTTAAAACATCTGTTATGTCTCTTTTTGATTGTTGCAGGATATCCATAAATACAGTTTTTTTAATTTAACAAGAAAAAATCTTTTATCTATTAATTTTTTATACAACGTACAGAATTGCCCTGATCATAGGGAGCACTAAAACGTTCGGAGCCACTATTCCAATAAGTAATTCTACGGCCCCAAAGACTATTCGAATATATTTCAGTAGAAGACCAAGCACGGAAATAATCATTCAAATCAGCAACTCTTTCTCCCTCATAATAAGAATTCCAAAAACCACCAGGAACAATATTTAGGCCACTTTCACCAAAAACAGAATTATTTCTCAAGACTCCATCAGTCCATATTTCATAATTGCCAGCCATAAAACTACCTTCGTTAGTCCCTCTTGCGCCATTAGTTGTTACGTCTTTGGGAAACTTAGTATCACAACTATCATTACCCAAAATAGAGCAAATTGTCCTCTCCAAATCAGTAAAATCATCGTGAGAGGGAAGTCTCCATCCATCAGGACAGGCCGTTAAAGCAGCCACCCCATTATATAGAACTCCATGATTTTGATAATTTAGAGAACTTTTAGCTTCTTCCGTATCAGTTCCGTTGTAATTATAAACAAAATATCTTGGCTCTGTATAACTAGAATTGCCCCCAGAAAGAGGACTTTCGCTTGAAGGATAAACAGTTGGAAGATATTTTAAATTTTCGGACATCCAAACTTGATCACCAATACCGGTCCAAGAATATTCTTCACCATCTCTTGAATCAATAAATGTCCCAGAAGTTGAACAATTATAATCATACAAAACAGGGTCACCACCAAAACAATTTGATGGATAAGAATTTATAACAGTTCTTGTTTTTTTCCCATAAAAACATTCGCTCCAATCAGAATAATCAAATGAAGTACAAATTGCTTGTTCGGGTATTAATCTTCTAATAACTAGTGCATTAGAACTATTATTGTCAGGCGATTGTTCTTCCATAAACATTAAATAGATAGTATCATTATCAATCAACATTGATATATTAGAAAAAGTTTCGCTATGAGAAGCAATCGGTCCTACACTTTCCCAAGAAGTCCCATTAAATTTTTTTACCTCCACTAAACCTGGATTAACAGCTGGATTAGTAGCAGAAACATTGCTACCATTTTTATAAGCAACATAGGGAACTTCATTATAAATATAAAGAGCTAATTGAGAAGCATGACCAACCGAAAAAACTCCATCGTTTGGACCAAGTGGCACCCAGGATGTTCCATTAAATTTTAAAGCAACGCCTCTTTCACCAACGCCTTCACTTGCAATATCTTTACCTCCCTGATAAACAACATACAAATCACCATTATTACTTATTTGAAAATCAGCATGACCAGAGCTCTCAGTATGAAGTATTTCTATTGGCTCACCAACCCAGTTCCAACTAGTTCCATCAAATTTTTTAATCACCCACTTTGGAGCGCCAGAATCACAATCTCTTCTATACATAACATAAAGCTCTCCATTATGAATTCTAAGAATTGGTTTAGTTCCTTTTTGACCATTAGAAACAGTTGGCCCAACCTGTTCCCAAGCTCCATTTACAAATTTAACGACATAAGTTTCTTCGGTTGAAGCTTCATCTTTATAAGCAACATAAGGTATATTATCGTACACGGTTAAAGACGGCTGACAAGCTATATCAAAAGAAGTATATTCGCCAATAGTTTCCCATGTATCATTTATAAATTTTTTTGTTATAATCATGTCTGATCCATTTTTATCCTTGTAAGAAATATATGGCACGCCATTAAAAATTTGCATCGATGATTTACCATTAGAATTGTCAGGACCATCTATTCTCTCCCCTAGTGGTGTTGCTGTCGATTCGTTAACTTTAGCCATTTTTAAATAATAACTCTCTGAGGCATCTCGATAAGAAGCATATAGTTCATTACTGTAAATACCTAAACTAGAGCTACACCCCCAATCAGATAAAACAGGACTTCCGTAGGTTTGCCAAACACATCCTGAAGAATCAGCCAAACAATTATTTTCAATATTGCCTCCGTCATCGTCACCACCACCCTCAATTCCACAATCTTGATTTAATATTCCACCGGGAGTTAAACATTTTGGACCAGATTCTAAATTGTTAGAATCTTTTCCCAAACAAAAAGACAAAAGATAAGTACGATTATTATTTTGAGGTTCATAAAAATA
Source organism: bacterium (assembly GCA_035400585.1). GTDB lineage: Bacteria > Patescibacteriota > Patescibacteriia > Patescibacteriales > UBA12465. Next base: position 69,827 of record DAOMZR010000002.1, read on the forward strand.
TGAATTTTGTTCACCACTACAATCACCATCGGCCACCATCGGAGCTTCTGGAATTTTTTCCATAAACACGTCAGAAACGCCAGCAATTTTGCCGGTATTCCACTCTTCTTCGGTTGGATAGCGATTATGTTCATTAAAAAAGATCTCTAGAGCGGTTTGTAATTGTTTCATGTCGGCCACTCTTTTAGAATCTCTAGCACTAACTCTGGCTTGTTGCAAAGCAACAACAGCTAAAGTTGCCAATAAACCAATTATAGCTATTACTACTAACAACTCTACCAAGGTAAAGCCTTTTTTCTTTTTTAATCTTTTAAACATAATTTTATAGTTTTGAATTAATCGTTTATATTAAATATTATTTAAAAAAGCAAGCTTAACACAAAAAAACAACCAACAACGAACCTACTGTCTAAATTCACAAATATCCTTAAAGTCGCAATAAGAACAATTAAAGGTCGAAGGATTAGGCAAAAATTCTTTTTTATTTATTTCTTCAATGCTATTTTTTAACCATTCTAAGGTTTTATCAATATCTTTATCTTTAGCCTCGAAACTAAGTTTATTATTAGTTTCTAAATAATAATAACTCATTTTTTCTACCTTAAGTTCTAAAACATTTTCAATCATTATTTTATACAAAAGTAATTGTCTCTTGTCTTCAGCGCTTAAAGATTCCTTGGCGTTTCCAGTTTTATAGTCAATGATTTCAAAATTTCCATTTTCTAGTTTGTCAATTCTATCAATTCTTCCGATTATGGTATTGCCATTAAACTTATATCTCAAATCTTTTTCCAAAAAATAAATTTGAGGTAGTTTATCGGATAATAACTTCTTGCAAAAATTTATTAATATGTCCTTGCCTTTAAAATAATAATTATCTCTATCTAGTTTGTTTTCATAACCTTCATCTTGCCAAAATTTTTGAAATAATTCTAGAACTCTTTTTTCACTTAACAATTCTTCGTTTTTTTTATTTTCAGAAAAAAGACTAGATTGCAAATTATTGTCACCTTGAAGTATTGGCAATAAAAAATGATAAAGTGTATTATGAATAACTTTTCCAAAGGTTAGGTTATATTTTTCTTTTGGAACCGGAACTTTTAACAAATGAGCATATTTATATTGGAGTGGACATTTATCAAATGAAGCAAATTGAGAATAAGAAAAATAGGATGGTAATTTTAATTCTTCCTTGGCCAACAAAAATTCACCAATATTTTCGTCAGTTATTGTTTTTAAATCTTTAAAAAATTCTAAGTCATCAAAATTTATCTTGGCTGATATTTTTAAATCAAGTCCAGATTCTTTTATAAACACAGATGGTCTTTTTTCCCTGGCACCACCATAGTCCTTTGAACAAGTTAAATACAAACTTTCTTTAGCTCGAGTTAAGGCCACATAAAAGAGACGCCTTTCTTCTTCAATATGAAAATTATCAGAATCTCCAATTTTCTCTTTAATTAATTCTGATGAAATAGAAATCTTATCGCTTCGATTGTCGCTAGGAAAACGTCTTTCAACTAAATCAACCAAAAAAACATGTTTAAATTCCAAGCCTTTGGCGGAGTGAACGGTCATAACCTTTACTGTATCGACGTCAGCAAAATCGTTTTTTAGTCTACCAAAATCTCCAGCCTCCAATTCAAAATCTAATACTTCCAAAAAATCTTTTAATCTCAAATTTTCATTTTCTTCTTCAAACTTTTTTATCTTCTGATAAAATTGATTAATGTAAGAAAAAACTTCTTTATCTTTTTCTTGGTTCAGATTTTTTAAAATCTCACTATCATAAATAAATTTAACAAAAACATGACTTGGTTTTTTATCACGAGCTAAAACGCTGTGAGCCTCAATTAAACTCAACAATTTATTTATTCTAGGTAAAGAATCAGGGGAAACACCTTTTATTTTTTCGGCATTTTGCAAACCTTCAAACAAAGACCAATATTTCCTTTTTGATTCACTAACTATATTTTGTAAGTCGAGATAATTAACTTTAAATTCCTCCGTGTTTAAAACTCGAAACAAAGCTGAAGATTCACGGTAGTCGTCTAATAATCTAAAATAAGAAATTATATCCAAAATTATCGGTTTATAATAAAGACCCTTGAGCGAAACAAAGTGGTTGGGAATATTTAAACGACTAAGTTCTTTTGAGTATTTATCGGCTGAATCATTGGTCCTGGTTAAAATCGCGAAATCCAACCAATTACATTCTGAATTTTTTTTATAAATTTCCAATATTCTTGAACTAACAAAAGTCATTTCGTCCGATTCATTTAAAAAATTATGAGCCGAAACAATATTTTTATTATTATCCGATTTGAAATATGATTTTAGTTTTTTATCTATTCCTAGCTTTATTTCTAAACGATTAGGATTGTTATGAGAAATAAAATTATAGGCTAAGTCAAGAATTTCTTGATGTGAACGATAGTTGTTAGTTAAAACAATCTCTTTAGCTTGAGGATAATCATCTTTAAACTGCATAATATTAGAAATAGATGCTCCTCTAAATTTATAAATCGACTGATCATCGTCACCAACTACCATCAAATTGTTTTGCTTGCCGGCTAAGATTTTAATGAGTTCGTATTGAGAAAAATTAGTATCCTGAAACTCATCCAACATTAGATACTTAAATTTATTTTGATATTTTTTTAAAATATTTGGTCTAGTTTTAAAAAGTTTAATGGTACAATTTATTAAATCAGCAAAATCTAAGTTATTGTTTTGAATCATCAACTCATTATAAACAAAAAAGGCCCTGGACAATTCTTTAAGCTTTTTTAATTCTAAAATATCATCTTCGGCTATATTTTTTTCTTTTTTTGATTTGTTTTCTAAATTTGAAACGTGATTTAAATATTCTTCCGGAGAAATATTTTCATCTTTTAAGCGAGAAAAGTGATTTAGTAACTCTTTAATAAACTTGTTTGGGTTGCCGGCTGGCGCATAATAATCTAAATCGAATTTATTAAAATTTTTCTTTACAAAAATCCATTGGGCTGTTTCATCAAGAAGCTTAAAGTCTGGGCTTAGTCCAATTTCTAAAGCGTTTTCTCTCAAGATTCTCTCCCCAAATCCATGAAAAGTATTGATCCATAAATCAACATAACCATAGGGTAAAATTTTATCGGCTCTTTCAATCATTTCATTAGCTGCCTTTTCTGTAAAAGTTGCTAAAAATATTTCATCAGTTTTAACCCCCTTTTCTAAAATTAAATAAGCTAAACGATTTATTAAAACAGTTGTTTTTCCAGTACCCGCCCCAGCAACAACCAAAAGAGGGCCATCTTCATGTTTAACGGCCGCTAATTGCTCTTTATTTAGCCTTTTTAGATCTTCTCTAAATTCTTTAATATCTTTTTGGATATTTCTTTTATTAATCATAGTTTATAAGATAATTATACAATAGTCAGACAATAAAAACAATAAAAAAAACAAAGGCGGTTAACTCGCCTTTGTTTAATTTATTTAAATTGAAGCACTGCAAACATTTTAAGGAGTAACGTCAAATTTCATAACTGAAGCTTTACCAGAAATGCCAAAATCTTCATAACCAACATAAGCGATATCATTATCTATCTGTAAAGAAATATCAGTAGCCATAGCACCAGAAAAGCCAACATTTCCAACTAATTCCCAAGAAGAACCATTATACTTCATAACCGAAACAGCACTAGAGTTGTCACCATCAGGATAAGCAACCAAAGGTGTTCCATTATAAAACTTAAGAGAAATAACATCGTTTACATCGCCAGTAAAACCAGCGGTTCCAACTAATTCCCAAGATGAACCATTATATTTCATGGAAGTCAAACCAGCGACTGTATAGTCTCTATAGACGACATAAGGTGTTCCATTATATATTTGCAAAGAAATAGTATCTATTTGACCGGTTGAAAAACCAAGCGGTCCAACCAATTCCCAAGATGAACCGTTGTATTTCATAACAGTGGCTGCACCACCATCACTAAAATCCATATAGGCCACATAAGGCGTTCCGCCATATACATAAAGAGATATATAACCAGCCATTCCAGCTGAAAAACCAGCAGTTCCAACCAATTCCCAGGCTGAACCGTTATATCTCATAACAGTAGCTTTACTAGAGTTAGCCCCGTCTTGGTAAGCAACATAAAGAGTGCCATTATACATAAAAGAATTAATATAATTAACAGCACCAGCAGAGAAACCAGCAGTTCCAACTAGTTCCCAGGCTGAACCGTTATATCTCATAACGGTAGCTTTGTTGGAATTGCCACCGTCTCTGTAGGCCACATACGGAGTTCCATTATAAATCTGCAATGTTGTCCAATCAACAGCACCAGCAGAGAAACCAGCGGTTCCAACTAATTCCCAAGAAGATCCATTATATCTCATAACAGTGGCTTTGTTAGAATTAGCTCCGTCTCTGTAAGCTAAATATGGAGTATTGTTATAAATTTGCAAAGAAGTCCAATCAGCTGTTCCTGGTGTAAAACCGGCAGTTCCAACTAAACCCCAAGAACAACCAGTAGGATTAACCAGACAACCCTCTGGCTCTGGTGTACCACCGCCTGAACCACTAGCAATTATTATCCCTCCCGGTGTTAATTGTTTTACTCCATCTGGTAAGTCGGACACTTGTTTGCCAGTACAGAAATCGATAGTATAACTAGCTCCATTATCTCTAGGAGTATAAACATAAGTGTTAGAAGCCTCCAAACAAGCTCCATCGGCTGGATAGGGAGCAGAAGGAATTTCTTGCATAAAAAGAATTCCCTCAGTTGAAGAACCAATGAAGCCTTCATTCCACTCTTCTTCTGTGGGATATCTACCATACTGATTGGCAAACAATTCTAGAGCTGTTTGCATTTGTTTTATATCAGCTACTCTTTTACTGTCCCTGGCATTCTGTCTAGCTTGTTGTAAAGCTACTATAGCCAAGGTTGCCAATATACCAATGATGGCAATAACCACCAAAAGCTCAACCAAGGTAAATCCTTTTTTATGGTTTTTAAAAAAAGGGGAATTTTTTTTTCTTAACATAAAGTTTGGAATCAATTTAAAAAGCATAATAATAAAATTAAAATGACTTCAAAATTTTACATAAAAATTATAAAATAAAATATATTGTAATATTATAACAAAAAAATTAAATTAAATCAAGAAAACAAAAAGGTAATTATAAAGAAAAAAAATTTATGCTATAATTAAATCATATAAAATATCTATAAAAAAATAATCTAAATTATGAAGAAAACTTGTAAAGAAAAAATAATCGTATTTTTAAAAGGCTTTGCTATGGGATCGGTTGACATTATCCCTGGTATATCTGGTGGTACAATGGCTTTAATTTTGGGTATTTATGAAAAAATAATATCAGAATTAAAAAAAATAAACTTTAAATCTGTAAAATCTATTTTTTTAAAAAATAAAAAATTAATAATTCCAGAAGATGATAAAATAAATTTAGCTTTTCTGATCTCTCTGTTTTTAGGAATTATATCAGCCATAATATCTCTGGCCAAAATAATAAGCTACTTTCTGCAAAACTACCCATCTCATATTTATGGGCTGTTTTTTGGTTTGATAGTATCTTCCATTTTATTAATATTACCAAAGAAATTTTATAAAAATAAAAATTATTTATTTTTAATTCCTGGGTTTATTATTGCCTGGGTTATCTCCTCTTCTGGAACTTTAAATTTCTCTAATAGTTATATAAATATTTTTTTTAGTGGTGTGGTGGCTATCTGTGCCATGATACTTCCAGGGATAAGCGGATCATTTGTACTGTTAATACTAGGAAAATATGAATTTATGATTTCAGCTTTAAAAAATCCTTTAGCTGAAAATAATTTATTATATATACTTATTTTTGGAATTGGCTGTGTAATCGGACTGCTATCTTTTGTTAGATTTTTAAACTTTCTACTTAAAAGATACAGAGAACCATCGATGGCAATTTTAATTGGTTTTATGGCTGGAGCCTTGAAAAAAGTTTGGCCTTTCACTCAAAAAACAACCGAAATTAATAAGGATTTTTTCGTAATAATCTTATTAATAATTTTAGGTATTTTAATCGGAAATCTTTTATCTAAATTTGGGAAAATAAAAAACAAGGAGTAAATCTCCTTGTTTTATATTTTTTCTATTAAGCTGCTTTGTTGTATCTGTTTTTTATTTCTGTTCTGCCAATTCTGGCTAATTCTTGAATAAGGTCTCTTTTTTTATACATTAAATCTACTTTTTCTTTTCCCTTGTCCATTTTGCTCAACTGTTTATTAACCTCTACTATTTCTTTCAATTTCTCTTTTAACTGAGGTGTGTTGGCTCTAGAATACTCAATTGCTCCGCCACCAAAGCTAGCACCCAAGTCCATAGAAACAGAAACGGTGTGAGTAAGACTTTTAATAAGTTTTTCTAAATTTTTCATGTCCTCTTCATATTTTTCTTCTTCGGTTTTTTCTTTACCTTTAAACATTTCTCCGATTCTGCCAAAAATTGATTTTCTGGCTTCTTCAACTTTTTCTGATGCTTTTAAATCAGCCTCGGCTAAGTCAGCAGCTGAAACTTCTTCGTGATTTTCAACCACTATTCTCTCGTTGTTTTTTTCGTTTTCCATATTTTTTTCTTCTGATTTTTTTTCTAAAGTTGTGTTTTCAAAATTCATATTTTTATTTTTGATTATTGGCCTGTTTAAAGCAAATAACCATATTAAACTAATTTTAAACCATTTTTATTAACAATTACATTATATCATAAAAAATAAATTTAGTCAATAGCTGAATTTTGTGTCTTTTTAAATAAAAAACCTCAGACTAGTGAGGTTTTATTTTTAAGAAAGAGACCAAACTTGTGGTTTGTATTCTCCATCTCTTTTTCCTTTTTTTTGCTTCACTATTGAAGCATAGTAATTAAACAATTCATTTACAAAAATATCATCGTAACCAAGCATCTCACTGCTTAGTCCCTCCTTCTCGTTCGCCTCTCTTTTCCTAATTAGAGGAATAAAATAACTATGTGGCCTTAAAAACATTATTTTATTTTTTTCGAACCAATTATCATCAATGGGTGGCGACATTTTTTCTCTATCGTCTTTCATTATATATTGTTTTGTTGTTTTTCACTGCTTTGAGCTAATTTAAAGTACTCAAATAACCCTATCATAAAAATAAAAAAAGTCAAGACCCAGAAAGGTCTTGAAAAAAAAGTATTTTTTAAACAAAAGCTAAACCTTAATAACAACTGGCAAAACCATCGGCCTTCTTTTTGTGGCTCCAAATAAGAATTGTCCGATTTCGTTTCTAATTTTGTTTTTAATATAATCGTCATCAGCCGGAGTTTCATGATTTTGATCTCTAACTATTTTTTTAACTCTATCTCTAGTTTTTTCTATCAAATCTCTGTTTTCCTTCATATATATAAACCCACGAGAAATTAAATCCGGACTTCCAATCAAACTTCCAGTTTTAGCATCAATTGTAGCAATAACCACAATCATACCATCCTCGGCCATAACTCTTCTATCTCGTAAAACAATACTAGAGACATCACCAACTCCCAAACCATCAACCATTACATATTCGGTTGGAACCTTTTCTTTGGTTAAAGAACCTACAACATCATATTTTTTTCCACCAATCATTTTTTCTCCTTTTCTAAATTCAACCACTTGTCCGTTGTCAGCCACAAAAATATTATCTTTAGGGATACCAATCTGTTCAGCTAAATCAGCATGGGCTTGAAGCATATAATGATTAGCTTCAATAGGCATAAAATATTGAGGTTTAATAAGTCTCATCATCAATTTTAAATCTTCCTGTTTGGCATGTCCTCCAGCATGAATGTCCATCATTTTATAATGTATAATTTTGGCGCCTTGTCTTACTACCATATCCATTAAATTTTGAATACTTCTTTCATTTCCAGGAATAACTGAAGAAGAAAAAATAACGGTATCACCTTTCCTTAAACTAACACTTCTATGCTCACCATTAACCACTCTAGATAAGAAAGCATTGCTTTCTCCTTGAGCGCCAGTACCAATAATTATAATTTTATCATCTCTTACTCTATTTAAATCACGATCTTCGACTAAAATTTTAGGATCAAATTTTAAATAACCAATTTGATGGGCCACTTCCACATTTTCATTCATACTTCTTCCTTGAAGTGATATTCGACGACCATATTTAGCCGCTAAATCAAAAATCTTTTGCACACGACTTAATTGTGAGGCAAAAGTTCCGATAATAATTCTACCGCTTATTTTATCAAACAATTTTCCCATTTCATCTCCAATAGCAGACTCTGAGATCTGATACCCAGGATGAGTGGCATCGGTTGAATCGGACATTAGAAATAAAATATTCTCTGATCCAATTTGGGCAATACGATTTAAATCGGCTGGTTTATCGTTAACTGGTGAAAAATCTATTTTAAAATCTCCGGTGTGAACAATTTTTCCTACAGGAGTGGTTATAATAGCCGCAAAACAATCAGGAATAGAATGATTTACTCTAAAAAATTCTAAGCTTAGTTTCTCAGACACCTTGATCTTATCATTTTCATCAATTTCTTTTATTTTCAGAGCTGGAGCATCTTTAAATTCGGCTATTCTTTTTCTAACCAAACCAGCTGTCATTTTACCCATAAACATTGGGGGATTGCCTATTTTGCCCATAATATGTGGGATGCCGCCAATATGATCATAGTGACCATGAGTTATAAAAACAGCTTTAATCCAATCTTTTTTATCTTCTAAATAAGAGACATTGGGAATAATATAGTCTATACCAGGCATATCTTCTTCTGGAAATTGTAAGCCCATATCTATAATTATTATCTCCCTTTCATATTCAACTAGCATCATGTTTCGTCCAACCTCTTCTAATCCACCCAAAGCCATAATTCTTAATTTACCATTAAGATCTTTGGGGGCGGACACAATTTGATTCTTTTGATCTTCCAACAAACCAGTCGGTTTTCTTCTACCAAAAGAAGGTCGATGGTTATAGTTAGTCGGTCTAGGATTTCTGTTGCTACGAAAATTTCCATTAGAGGAAAAGTTTCTTTTGTTGTTTGCTGGGCTTGTTTTTCGAACAAGTCCACTGTTTGTTTTTTCGGTATTATCTTTCCTTTCTGATTGAGAAGGTAATACTGATTTATATTTTCTAATCATAAAATTATTAAAAATCAAAATTTTTAATTCTGTTTTTAAATTATTAAGTTTTATATAAGTTTTAGAAGTTAATTCTTCGTTTAATTTTTATATACCAAGAAGTAATATCGCTAAATCTGTCTGCTGGATCGGAAATGGCCGAAACATCAAAGCCTTTTATTCTTTTATTTTGAACATAAGTATAGTTTGGAAAATAAAGAAAAACAGCCGGTAAATCATTGTTTAATAATTCTTGAAATTTTTTATATTTTTCAATTCTTTCATTAATGTTTAAACTCATTCTGGCCTCTTCTAGAAGTTTATTAACCTCTTTGTTTTTATAAGAAACAATATTTAATCCATTTTCACCGGATTGGGAAGAGTGCCAAAATAGATATAAATCTGGGTCGTTACCAACAACCTGACTTAAAAGCAAAACTTCAAAGTCTCTATTTTTTAATATATCAGTTTGAACTTGATTGGTATCAATTACTTTAATAAATGTTTTTATTCCAATTGATTCCCAATTAGATTTAATAAAATTAGCAACATCAATATTGTCAGACAAATTAACGGTTGTTATTTTTATTGATAAATAATCACTACCCTTAACTCTCCAGGTACCGCTCATTTCATAATTATCTCTGTTAACTTCACTTACTATTTTCTTTTTTAATTGCCAGTTTTCAATTAGCTCTACTTTTTCTCTGGCTTGTTTTAATTTTTCTTGATATTCCAAAACCAAAGCCTCATTATTTGAAACATCAGTACTAGTAGCCTCTTCACTTTCTAAACTTTCTCCTTGATTGCTTTCGCTTTCTTCATCCGAAGCAGCAGTTTCTTCGTCTATTTTCTCTACCTTATTATTTTCCAGATTAATAAGCTCCCTGATTAAAACAATCTCCTCTTCACTAATATTCATAGTCGTCCATTTAAGATCATCTAAAATTTTCTTAGCCTCTTCTGGATTATAATTATATTTTTCAATGGTATCATTATAAGCAAAATTATTAGGAAGTATCGGCCCATAAGCCAAACCAGCGTTACCGGAAAAAATGTCAGTTACCAAGGAATTTTTATCAATACTTAAAGCCAAAGCTTTTCTAAAATCTTTGCTCTGTAAAAATTCTCCGCTTTTTTGATTAAAGAACAAAGAAGCTATTTGTGGTAAATTAAGTTTATGAAAATTAAGTGAATTCTGAGAAACTAAATTATCTTTTAACCCATGGGGCAAATAACTTACGCCATCAACCAAATTATTATTTAAAGAATCAATCATTTCTTCAAAATAAGAAAAAAATTTGAAGTTTAAATTACTTATATAAGGAACCTGGTCATAATATCTCTCGTTGGCTACCAAAACCATTTCCTTAATTTCTCCGGATTTATTTTTAGTAAGTGATTTGAATTTATAAGGACCAGATCCTATTGGTTTTAAATTTAACTCAGCTAAAGAAGCGTTTTTGGGGTCAATATTACTCCAAAGATTTTGAGGTAAAACTCCAAAAACCAACATATCCAAAAAAGCAGCGTAGGGCTCAGCTAAAATAAACTTAAAATTATATTCATCTATTTTTTCTATTTCTACTCCCAGAAAAGATGCCCTAAGAGGAGATCCGTATTCTGGATTTTTAATAGCTTCAAAAGTAAAAACAATATCATCAACCGTTAGTCTCTCTTCGTGATGCCAATAAATATTATTCTTAATTTTAAATCTATATTCCTTACCATCCTCACTTATTTCATATTTCTCAACCAAATCATTAATCAACAAACCATCAATTCCTCTTTTAAACAAAGAAGAAAAAATTAGAGTGCTTAAATCCCTATCAACATCATTGGCTAAATCATAAAGTGGGTTTATATTTTTAGGAGAACCCAAAAGAGCCTCGGAGTAGACACCACCATATTCAGGAATTATTTCTAAGTTTTTTTTATAAAATCTAAAACCAAAAAACAACAAAGCCAACAAAATAACAGACAAAGAAAAATAGATTATCATCCTTTCTTTGAAGCTCAACACCTTTCTAACGTACTTTATTTGTTTGAAATTAGGTATTTTATGAGAAGAAAGAGAATAAACCAATTTTTTATCTAAATCCTCATAACCATCGACAGTATTGATTACTTCTTTTTCTTTATTTATTTTCTTTTTCTTGAATACAGAAAAAATTTTAGCAACAAAAAAATTACCATCCTTCTCGGATATTTTTTCTGTATTTCTTTTTTGATTAAATAAGTCCACAAAAAAATATATTAAGATATACTTAATCCCTGAGGTAGAAAATCCGTTTTATTTATTTAAAAATAAATTAGCAACGGAATTAGCAAAAAATAAAACAGCCAAAATGATGGTAAAGATAAAAAGCTTTTTCTCAATACCTCTTTTGGTTAAGAAAACTGCTCCACTTCCACCAAAAACACCACCCAAAGCAGCTCCTTTATTTTGAAGTAAAATAACTATTATTAAAAGAATTGAAATCACTATCTGACTTATTTTTATCCAGTGCATATTATTTAATGTTTGATTTAACTTTTTCTACTATTGAAGCTAAAACTTTTTTATTATTTACAGCTAAATCAGCCAAAATCTTTCTATCAAGAACAATGTTTGCTTTCTTTAAGCCACCCATGAATTTGGAATAAGAAAGACTGTACTCTTTAACAAAAGCACTTATCTTTATTTGCCACAAACCTCTAGCAGTTCTTTTTTTCTTTCTTCTATCGACAAAAGCATGAGCACCAGCCTTAGTTCTGGCAGTTTGAGCTAATTTTATAAGCTTCTTGCGACCCCACTTATAACCTTTAACTTGCTTTAATATGTTTTTTCTTCTCTTGGAGTGCATTACTCCTCTTTTTACTCTTGGCATATTATAAAAATGAAACTAAAAACAACAATGTTTTTTATTCAAAAAATTAATAATTAACTATACGGAGTTAACCTTTTAACAGTTCTCTCTAATGTTTTAGTTAGAGTCATATCTCTTCTTTTGCTTCTAGTTGTATTACCAGATTCACGAGAATTAAAATGATCCTGACCTCCTTTACGATGTTTTACCTTATCCTTAGCTGTTCTAGTAAAACGCTTAACAGTTGCTTTATGGGTTTTTATTTTCGGCATATTTATTTAATTAAAAAGCTAAAAAATCAGGCCTAAACCTGTTTTTTTGTCTATTTTACCTTATTAACTAATATTATACTAAATCCTCCTGGCTGTTTTGTCAAGCCCTGCTCTTCTTCTATTGATAAATTAGGCTTATTTTTCAAGTCAGAATAGAATTCCATTATTATTTCTCTAGCCTTTTCAAAGTGTTGCTTTTCTCTACCCCTTAGACTTAAATCAATTTTAACCTTATTTCCTTTTAATAGAAATTTGGCTGTTTGTTCTACTCGAACATCAAAATCATGCTTACTAATTCTAAAGGTTAGTCTAACATTCTTAGTTTCAACTTTTTTTTGCAAAACCTTTTGCTTGTGCTTCTTTTTCTCTTGTTCGTATTTAAACTGACCTAAATCTAATATTTTAGCTACCGGGATTTCAGCCTTAGGATTAACTTCAACCAAATCTAAGCCAGCTTCTTGTGCCAATTCTAAAGCTTTATAAGTTTCCATTACTCCCACGTTTTCACCCTCTTCATTTATTAAAAAAACTTTTTCAGCTCTAATTTTTTCGTTAGAACTGAACTGTTTTTCGTTTTTACTTTTATCAACTTTCGGGAATCTAAACTTTCTTCTCATTTTTAGTTAAAATTAATTTTAAAATTAGTAAATTAAAGTGAGCGGGTAACGGGAATTGAACCCGTCTCTCGACCTTGGCAAGGTCGCATAATAGCCACTATACGATACCCGCAAATGTGCCGCGGGGGAGAATCGAACTCCCACGATATTACTATCACTGGATTTTAAGTCCAGCGCGTCTACCAGTTCCGCCACCACGGCTTATTTTTGTGGAGATGACGGGAATTGAACCCGTGTCCAATAAGTTTTTGCAAACACTTTTACAAGATTATCCCAATTAATTTTCTCGTTATTGTTTTTAAAAATTGGGCGAAAAAAAACAATAACCATCTTTCTTTGTTTTCAAATTTTGGAAGAAAGATACCCCAAAATTCTATCCCTATAAATGACACCGGTTACTAGTTATAAGGAGTCGCTAGACCGATGGTTGAGCTATTTTATATTAAGCTGCAACAGGAGCAAAAGCTGGAACTTTCCATGAGAAAGCAACTTTGCTTGAAGTGTTTTTTGCACTTATTTTTTGAGCAGATTACACGATGCTCAGCGCGCCTTGAATGTTTGAAAAATGATCTTAATGTCGAAGCCGATCATCCCCATGATCGCTACAAACTTATTTTCAACTTGCTTTTTAATAAAGTTTTGATTCTTCGATCTTCGTCTTTTTTCTTGAGATCGTCTCGCTTGTCATACTTCTTTTTTCCTCTGCCGACAGCTAGTTCCAACTTTATAAAACTGCCTTTAGTATATAACTTAACAGGAATAACTGTCAAGCCCTTTTCTTGTTTTTTAGAGAACAAATGATCCAATTCTTTCTTCTTTAATAAAATTTTCCTATCTCTCTCTGGTTGATAGGCATCCATTTTGCCGGCAAACTTATAAAGAGAAATGTGACAATTAACCAAATAAGCGGCTATTTTTCCACTTTCATCTGGTTTAAAAGAGATATAGGCGCCTTTCAAATTAACCTGCCCCGATCTCACTGATTTAACTTCATGACCAAACAAAACTATCCCGGCATCATAAGTTTCCAGGAATTCATAATCAAAACTAGCTTTTTTATTTATTGCCAAGACTGCCATTTGAGATGTTTGATTTCTTTAAAAAATCAATGGTCTTTTGATTAATAAGACTATTTTCTAAATAAGCCTTATAATGAGAACTATCAATATTTTTTATAGCTTCTAAGTTTTTCTCATATTTCTTTTTAAGGACTTCAATTTCTTTATTCATTTCACTTTCAGAAACTGTTATTTTTTCCTCTTTAGCTATTTCCTTTAAAATTAAAGCGCTTTTCACTCTTTTGGTAGCGTTTGGTAAGATTTCTAGCATTAATTGATCTTGAGTTTTGTTGATGCTCTTTAAATAATCAGCAAAATTTCCTCCCTGAGAAACAAGTCCGTGTTCCATTTCGTGCATCATTAAATTAGCTTCATTTTTTATTAAATTTTCTGGGATATCACTAAATTTGGAATCATCGACTATTTTTTCCAAAAGATTTATTTCCGTTTTTTGATCTTCTTCTCTCTTCTTTTGAATTTCAATTGTTTTTTTAATGTTTTCTTTTAAATCACTAACATTTTTAAATTGAAAAATTTTAGCTAAATCATCATTTAATTCTGGCAGTTGTCTTTGGTAAACCTCTTTAATTTCTACCTTAAAATCAACTAATTTACCAGCCAAATTTTTATTGTAATGTTTTTCTGGATAAACCAAGTTAAATTCTTTCTTATCACCTTTTTTAAGACCTATAATATTTTTATCAAAACCATCAACAAAATAATTTTTACCAGTTAAAATAGTAACCTCTGGATTTTGTCCATCTTCAATCGGCACTTTATCAATAAACAGGTTAACACTAGCAATAACCTTGTCTCCCTTTTCAATGACCTTGTCAGAGATCACCTCCTTAGCTCTCATCTCTAGTAAATCATTAATTATTTTTTCTATTTCTTTTTCCTCAACAACAACATTGTTTTCTTTTAAGCCCAAATCTTTATACTTTCCTAATTTTACTTCGGGTAAAACAAAAACTTTTATTTTATATTCGGCTTGATTTCCTGGAGCTAATTTAGTTATTTCAACCTCTGGTTGACCGACAACTTCTTTGTCTTTTATGTTTTCATCAATAATCTTATAGATATTTTTATTGAGTGAAATCTTTACGGCTTCTTCCATAATAGCCAATTCACCAACTTTTTGCTTAAGAACATTAAAAGGAACTTTTCCCGGCCTAAAACCTTCTATTTTTATCTCTTTAGATAAAGATTCGGCACCTTTTTCCATTAAAGGAGACATTTCTTCAATGCTTAGTTCAACTTTTAATTCAATTTGTCCTTTTTCTAAATCTTTTCTTATAACGTTCATAAATACAAAATTAATAATTATTAGCCTAAATATTATAACAGAAAAATATAAAATTAAAAGCCCTAAAAATAATAAAAAAAGCCACGCACTAAGCAATGGCTCTTTTAGAATCTGTTTTAATTTAATTCATTTGATTCAGACTCCACCTCCTCTTCCGTAAAAATATCGACTGGCCCAAATTCATCGTCGCTCACCCCTTTTGCTAAAAGGTTCTCCATTTCAACTTCTTCCATAACTCCATCGTAAAAATCCAAACCGGGCATTTTTCCGCCAAAAAATTTTTTCGGATTAGCATGAATGACCTCCCCCTCAACCATTGACGGCTTTATATCAACTTTTCGAGCCGACCTGATTTTTTTTCTTTCTTTTAACTCTCTGGCGATTCTCTTTTTTTCTTCGATCTTTTTCTCCTCTGATTCAATAATCACTTCAACTTTTTTTACAAAGTCTGGATGATAAGAATAACAATTACCATTTTTTCTCTTGGCCATTACACTGAAAAGTCCTTTGTTTTGTGAGTCGGCCTGAAGTTCTATAATAATTCTTTTTACATCCCTCTGCTTGATAGAGGAGTCAGAGAATTTTTTAATAAGTGCCAATCTGGTTACCCAATCAGATTTTAAACGAAAAGAAGATTTTTTCTTTGTCATGATACAGAGATTTGGTTAAACATAGGGTTTTTAAAAAACAACTTTTTATTTTACTTTAAGTTTAAAAATTTGTCAATACAAAAAAACAGGGAAAATCCCTGTTTTTTTATTTTTATATTTTTCTTCTAAAACTACAATAGCAAACCAATAATCAACAAAGCAACGATGTTAACAATTTTAATCATTGGGTTAATGGCTGGACCAGCAGTATCCTTGTAAGGATCTCCAACGGTATCACCGGTTACAGCTGCCTTGTGAGCATCTGAGCCCTTTCCTCCAAAATGACCAGATTCAATATATTTTTTAGCGTTATCCCAAGCACCTCCACCAGAAGTCATAGAGATAGCTACAAAAATACCAGTAACTATAGAACCAATAAGTAAACCACCTAATGCTTCTACTCCCAACAAGAAACCAACTAAAATTGGAGCTACAACTGGAATTAAAGCTGGAACAATCATAGCTCTTAGAGCTGATTTAGTCACTATATCTACCGTTCTACCATAATCTGGTTTTTGGCTACCATCCATTATTCCTGGTTTTTCTTTAAACTGATTTCTAACATCTTCTACTACAGAACCAGCTGATTTACCAACAGCTCTCATCGCCAAAGCGCCAAAATAATATGGCAAAAGACCACCAATAAATAAACCAACTAAAACACTTGGATTATCAATAGCAAAAACATACTTTTCTCCAGCCCGATGAGTAAAGTCGGCAAACAAAACCAATGTGGCTAAAGCAGCACTACCAATAGCATATCCTTTAGTAACTGCCTTGGTTGTGTTTCCAACAGCATCCAAAGGATCTGTTATATTTCTAATATCTTCTCCTAATTCAGCCATCTCAGCAATACCACCGGCGTTATCAGTAATTGGTCCGTAAGAATCAATAGCTACAACGATACCAGCCATAGAAAGCATGGCTACCGCAGCAATAGCTACTCCATACAAATCAGCTAAACTATAAGCACCTAAAATAGCAGCCGCAATTACTAAAATTGGCCACATAGTTGATTTCATGGAAACAGCTAAACCAGCAATAACGTTTGTTCCGTGACCCGTTTTAGAAGCCTCGGCGATACTTTTAACTGGATTAAACTTAGTTGATGTATAGTATTCAGTGATAAATACCATTAAACCAGTTACCACCAAACCAATTAAAGCACTTAAATAAATATTAATAAAAGGAAAAACAGAACTATCGGCCATAAACCATTTGATAGCTGGATAAAAAGCAACAGCCGAAATTAATCCTGATGCTATTAATCCTTTGTACAAAGCTTGCATGATATTTTTGTTTTTTCCTAGTCTGATAAAATAAATACCAATTATAGAAGATAGAATAGAAATACCACCTAAAAATAAAGGTAATAAAACTTTATCTCCAGTTGATTCTCCAAAAAATATTATACCCAAAACCATAGCAGCAATTGAGGTCACTGAATAAGTTTCAAAAAGATCGGCCGCCATACCAGCACAATCACCAACGTTATCGCCAACATTATCGGCAATAACCGCTGGATTTCTTGGATCGTCTTCTGGAATATTAGATTCTACTTTACCGACAAGATCGGCTCCAACGTCAGCAGCTTTAGTATAAATACCTCCGCCTAAACGAGCAAAAATTGAGATAAGAGAGCCACCAAAACCGAAACCAATTAAAGCGTGTAAATCTTTAGTTAAAAAATAAAAACCAGCTGTTCCTAATAAAGCTAAACCAACAACCAAAACTCCAGTTATACTTCCACCTTTAACGGCTACATCTAAAGCTTTTTTCAAACCACCACGAGCGGCTTCGGTTGTCCTAACGTTAGCTCTAACACTAACATGCATTCCAATATAACCAGCTAAAGCTGATAAAATTGATCCTGATAAAAAAGCTAAAGCGGTTTTAATTCCCAAAGAAGGAATTAAAGCAATTATCACGAATAAAATTAAGGCTACTATAGCTACCGTTTTATATTGACGGTTTAAAAAAGCCTTGGCACCGGCCTGAATAGCGCCGGCAATTTCTTGCATTTTTTCATTTCCTTTTGGAAGTCTCATGATAGAACTAATAAGAATTCCTCCGAAAATTATAGCTACTAAAGAGCTAGCAATAATAAAAATTTCGATCATAATTTTTAGATTATCTAAATAAACAAAATTTTTGATTATTTAGAAATTATTATAATTATTTTTTTGTTTTTTTAGTTTTTACTTCCTTTTTTTCCTTCACAACTTTTTCTTTGACAACTTTTTTCTTGGTTTCTTTTTTAACTGCTTCCTTTTTTTCTTTTTTCTTAATTTCTTTTTTTTCTGATTCTACTTCTTTTTCCGATTCTGTCTCTTTTTCCGATTCTGTCTCTTTTTCAACAAATAATTCTTCTGATTTTTTTTCTTCTACTTCTTCTGGTTCATCAGGGTTGTATGGCAATATATCTATTTTCCAACCAGTCAAACGAGCAGCTAATCTGGCATTTTGTCCAGCCTTGCCAATAGCCAAAGAAAGCTTATCGGGATCAACTTTAACTATAGCTCTTTTCAATTTATCATCAGTTTTAATGCTTAAAATTTTGGCAGGAGCTAAAGCATTGGCTATGTATTTACTTGGATCGTCGCTATATTCAACTATATCAATCTTTTCTCCACCAAGCTCATTAATTATAGTTTGAATTCTAACTCCTCTTTGTCCAACGCAAGAACCAACTGGATCAATATTTTCTGAATCTGTATAAATAGCTACTTTAGATCTTGAGCCAGCTTCTCTGGCAATACTTTTAATTTCAATTAAACCATTAGCCAACTCTGGAATTTCCATCATAAATATTTGGCGAACAATTTCTTCTGATTTCCTAGATAGAACTATTTCAGCACCTCTGACGCCAGATCGAACTTCTTTGATATAAACTTTTATTCTTCCACCAACATTATATCTTTCTCCATAAATTTGTTCATCCATAGGTAATATGCCAATAGCTTTATCTAAATCAACAAAAACTAAACGACCCTCAACTCTTTGAATAAGCCCATTAACAACACCACCTTCTTGATCTTTAAATTCATTAAAAATAGTTTCTTTTTCTATTTCTCTGATTTTTTGAACAATAACTTGTTTAGCTGTTTGAGCTGCCATACGACCATAACCTTCTGGTTCTTCTAAATCAAAAATAATTTCCTCGCCGATTTTAGCATCTTTTTTTACCAAAACAGCATCTTTAAATTGAATCTCGGTTTTAGGATTAAACTTTCTTTCTTCCTCTCCAATTAAAGTTTCATCTTCTTTGATTTCGTTTAATTCTGCCCTTGGTTCTCTTTCTTTTCTGTTTATTTTCTGTTTTTTTATTTCTTCTATTTTTTCTAAAAGAGCTTCTTCTTCCTCTTCGGTTAAATCTTCAACTACTGTTTTGATGTCGTAAATTTTTGATTTACCAGTTTCCGGATTGAAAGTAACTTTGATATTCTGCAACTTGTTACCGTAATCTTTACGATAAGCTGCGGCCAAAGCTGATTCAATAGCAGAAACAACCAAATCATAGTTGATCTTTTTTTCTTCGCAAACTTGCTTAATGGCGTTTATTAATTCTGACATATTTTTAAGCTCTATTATTGGGTTTAAATAAAACCAATAATAGACAATAATTAATACCTAAAATTAAAGCTAATTGATATCAATTAGCTTTATATTAGTATTATAACAAAATTTTTGAAAAAGACAATAGTTTACTCCCACTCATAATAACCCGCCCCTTCACTTTCTAAATAATTTTTATTTAATCTTCTTAAAACAAACAAGGTTATTGACCAGGCAAAAGTTATAATAACCAAGCCTATTATCGCATTTTTTAAAATACTTTTAGCGCTAGAAATAGCATCTTCATTACCGGCCGAGGTCATCCATCTAAATCCAGCATAAATTATTAAAATTATGGTAATTATACCTAAAACAGCTAAAATTGAGTTTATAATTTTTACAATTCTATATCTGATATCTGTTGGAGAGTTTTTACTCTCACCGAAAGCCGTGGCTACACTACCATCAAGCATATTTTGCTGTTCCCACAAATTAGTAGCGCCAACACCGCTAGCAGAAACAAATAGCAAAGACAAAGAAAACAAACCAATAGTTAAAAATTTTTTAGCTTTTTTCATAAAATTATGATAATATTTTTATAAGCTCTTAAATAGTAAATTTAAGTTGATTGTAATAATATTATATATTATCTATTCTAAAAAAACAATAAAATGGAGTTAAAAAGAAAAATAGCCAAAAATACTTTGGTTCAAATTATAGGAAAAGCATTATCAACCGTATTGGGAATAATATCCTTGGCTATTATGGCCAGATATTTGGGGGCTAGTGGTTTTGGCGAATATTCCACAATTATTACTTTTGTTTCTTTTTTTGCCATGTCGGCTGATTTGGGACTAACTCTAATAAGTGCTCAAATGATTAGCAACCCAGAAGAAAATCAGGATAAAGCCTTAAGCAATCTTTTTACTCTCAGATTTTTTTCAGCCTTAATCATAATAGGACTAGCTCCTTTAAGTGTTATTTTCTTTCCCTATGATTCAGGAATAAAAACGGGAGTTTTGATATCAACTTTAATCTTTATCTTTCCGGCCCTTAATCAAATTCCAACTGCTTTATTTCAAAAAAACCTAAAAATGGAAAAGGTGATGGCCTCAGAAGTTCTTTCTAAAACTTTCTTGGTTGGTTTTATATCTTTGTTTGCCAAACTAGACACCGGTTTAAATGGAATGCTGTGGGCTTCTGTTTTTGGATCTCTTATTGGTTTTATTATTCTTTGGTCTTATGGACAAAAAACAGCTAAAATAAAACTGGAATTTGATTTTAATTTTTGGAAAAAAATAATTAAAAAAAGCTGGCCGCTAGCTACAACCATTATTTTGAATTTACTATACTTAAAGGGGGATGTTTTAATTTTGTCTTTATTCAAAAATAATCAAGAAGTTGGAATATATGGCGCTTCTTATAGAGCAATTGAAGTTATTGGGACGCTCCCCTATATGTTCGCTGGAATAATGTTACCAATTTTCACTGCCAGCTGGATAAAACAAGAAAAAGAATTTTTAAATAAAGTAATGCAAAAATCTTTTGATTTTATGTTGATTTTAGCCCTACCATTAATGGTTGGCACTCAATTTATAGCTGGTAAAATAATGACTATGATTGCTGGACAAGATTTTAGCGCCAGCGGAAGACCATTACAAATTCTTATAGTTTCAACTTCCTTGTTGTTTGTTAGTTCGGTTTTTTCTCACATCATAATTGCAATTGAAAAACAAAAAAAAGTTATTTCTCTTTATCTTTTTACAACCATCACTTCTTTGATTCTATATTTTCTTTTGATACCAAAATATTCCTATTTAGGTGGAGCCCTTGTCACAATCTACAGTAATGTGGTAATTTTGCTAGGCACAATTTGGGTCGTAAAAAAATATACTGATTTTCTGCCAAAAACACAAACACTAGGAAAATCAACCTTAGCTGTTATTGGCATGGCTATTTTAATGTTTTTAATACCCAAAGAATATTACAATAACAATTTTTTAATTTTACTAATTGTGGGTTTAGCTGCTTTATTCTATTTCTCCTTGTTGTATATTCTGGGCGGAATAAACAAAGAAGATTTAAAAACATTTACTCCTAAAATAAAATAGTATGAATATCGAAATAATTTCAGATCAAAAAGATTATTTGGTGGTTAAAAAACCAGCCGGATTAATAGTGCACGGTGGCAAAGGTATAAAAGAAAAAACCCTATGTGATTGGTTGATAGAAAAATATCCGGAAATAGCTAAAGTCGGCGACGATCCTCAAAGACCAGGCATAGTTCATAGATTAGATAAAGAAGCTAGTGGATTAATGATTATACCCAAGAACAATGAAACTTTTGAATTTTTCAAAAATCAATTTAAAAAAAGAAAAATAAAAAAAGAGTATTTAGCTTTGGTTTGTGGAAAAATTAATAAAGAGTTTGGTATTATCGATTTTCCAATTAAAAGATCGTCTCAGGGATTCAAAATGGCAGCCATCCCATCACCTAAAAATGAAAATGAATTGGAACTATTAAGAAGTGGGCGAGGTGAATATGCTAATTACTTAGAAGAGTATAATAAAATTAACGGAGATAATAATTCTGAAAAAAATCATTCCGAAGAAACGGACGGAGAAATAGAAGAAAACCCAGAAGAAGATGATAAAAAAATAAACAACCGAGCTGAGGGTAGTTTAAAAGCTTTGAAAAAGTCTCGTCAGGCAATTACCGAATTTAAAGTTGTTAAAAAATTTATAAATTTTACTCTGATTAGAGCTATAATTAAAACTGGTCGAACCCATCAAATTCGTGTTCATTTTTTTGCTTATGGTCATCCACTTTTGGGAGATAATTTATATAAAAATAAAAAGTCAAAAATACAAAACCAAAAAGTAAAACCAGGAAGAATATTTTTAGTAGCCGACACCCTTGGTTTTGAAGACTTAAATGGTGAGTGGCAAGAATTTAAAATTGAAATGGATGAAGATTTAAAAAATATTTTGAATAGAATTAAATAATTTTTTAAAACAAACCTAAACAAAAAAACCGCAAAAAGCGGTTTTTTTGACTAAAATATTTGTTAGTATTTAAAAGTTGGAACAAAATATATTTAAAAATGAATAACTACTAACTATTTATTTTCAAATAATAAATATTTTAACAACCAATTATTCCTAGTTTAAAAAATCTTCACACTGCTTTTTTTATAATTATTTTATGAAAAAAATGATTATAAAAGAAATATTTTTTTTAGCCTTGATTTTGTCTCCTAAAATATCATTGGCTCAAAATTTGCCAATTGTTATTAACCAAGTTCTAATTGGACAAAATGAAGGAATTAAAAATGAATTTATAGAATTGTATAATCCCAACAATTTTCCATTAAATTTAGAAAGTTATAGTTTAAAAAAGAAAACTACTAGTGGATCCGAGTCCAATTTAGTTTCTAATAAAAAATTTATTGGGACAATTCCGGCTTTGGGATATTTTTTAATATCTAGTCCAGAATTTTTTTCTCAAATTAAAGCAGATCTTGTCTATTCTACAAGCAACTCTCTCTCCCCCGATAATTCACTTTTACTTTATAATCAAGACAGCATCTTGATTGATAAGCTTGGTTTTGGCAAAGCAAATGATTTTTATAAAAAACCAACCAATAATCCAGAAAATAACGATATTATTAAAAGAATAAACTTCAAAAAAGATAACCAAAATAATTTTGAAGATTTTAAAATTATTAAAGATGAGACTAAAGTTAGAAACTCTCAAAACGAAATAATTACGATTAAAAATATTGGCGAAAACACAGTTAAAAATAAAACCACTATTGAGAAAAATATTATTAAAATTAGAATTGGAGAAATTAAGAATCTCGAAAATAATACTCAAATTGAGGTTGAAGGAATTGCAGCCAACTTGCCAGGAGAGCTTGGTTCTCAATATTTTTATATTTTAGAAGAATCAGAAGAACAAAAAGAATATTTACCGGGAATTCAAATATATAATTATTATAAAAAATTCCCCAACTTGAAAATTGGAGATAAAATAAAAGTTTCAGGAGAATTTAATATTACAGAATCAAACCACAGAATAAAAACTAAAAATTTAGAAGATATAATAATTTTGTCTTCCAGCAACATTCTAGACGAAATAGATGTGACAGAAATATCATCTCTAAAAAATGTTCCGATTGGCAATCTAGTAAAAATATCAGGGAAAATAGTTCAGAACAAAACCAATGCTATTTATTTAGACGACGACACTGGAGAAATATTAATAACCATTAAAAAGGGAACAAATATAGACAACAAATCGCTGCAAGAAAAAAATTATTACACGATAACAGGAATATTAAACATTAATAAAGAAAATTTGGAAATAATACCACTATCGGATAAATTTATAAGCCCGTCAGAACAAAAAATGGAAAACAAAATGCCCGGAGAAATAATACAAGACAACCCTTTAATAATCGAATCTAGAAAAAAAGAGAAACAAAAAATAATAATTAAATATTTTATATTTATTTTTATCACGAGCTTGTTTTGTTTTTTTTATGGAAATAAAATAAAATTTATATAAAAAAATAAGAGCAGAATAATTTTCTGCTCTTTAAATTTAATCGTCGTTTTCGCTTTCTCTTTGAGTTTTTCTTAATTGTCCAAAGTCATTCTTAAGCGTTTTAAGACATAAACATTTTTTGTTCCTTTAACTAAAACTAATTCCCCCAAAAAATCTGATGACACAGGAAGCCCATTTTCTGTTCTTAAGCCATTACAATCTTCCTCAGCAAAATCATCATCATCGCAAGAAAAAAAATCTGATGATAAGGGGGTTACAGAAAGAGCTATAAGCTTTCTCTTTGAGTTTTTCTTAATTGTCCCCTCTACAACAAGGCTGGATTTAATTGGATAATCGACCAAGAATAATTTAGTCTGGCAAAAACCATAATCAAACATAGCTCTTGTTTTAAGAGTTGAAAATTCATAGCCAACAACCTCTGAATTTGATAAATCAACATTCTGATGACGAATAAAATGAAGAATAACTGTTCTAGGAATATAAACAAGCACCTTCTCTTTTTGCGATCTGTTTTTAATATTTCTTTTTTCTAAAACAATACCAAGGGAAATAAAAATCATGGCCACAAAAAGAAGAACTACAACATACAAGAAAGCTTTATTTTTCATTATTTTTACATTTTTTTGTTAAACAACTATTAAATACTAACCATAATTTTCATTATAACATTAAAGTTGTTTTTTGTCAAGGACTTGTTCAGAAGACTAATAATTGCTATTATTTATTTAGCTTTATAAGAACTAACATAAACTGCTAAACAATTTAAATTATTTAGCAAACAAAAAAAATTATGGAACACAAACATGAACACAAGCACGAAGAAATAAAAGAAGAAAAAGTGAGTGAGGCTAAAAAACAACAACAAAAAGCTGTTTTTATAATAATCTCAGCTGTTGTTTTAGCTCTTTTGGCTTTATTAATTTTTAAATTTCCACCAAAAGAAAAAGGGAATCTAAGCATGGACGAAGCTAAAACCAAAACAGAGAAATTCATAAATGACAACTTGATGATGCCCGGAACAAAAGCCACAATCACAAACATTGAAGAAGAATACGGTTTGTATAAAATAACAGTTGATGTTGGATCGGAAGAATCAATCGAATCTTATGTTGATAAAAAAGGAGCCATTTTTTATCCTCAAGCTTTTGACATCGATACCTACGTAAATCCTTATCTAAACGAAGAAACAATCGCCCCGGAAATAATTGCTACCGACACAGAAATAATAGTAGAGTAAAAAATACAAACAAAAAATAGACCGCTATGGTCTATTTTTTTATTTTATATTATTTAGAAGCTTCTATTAAATTATTAAGTTCGGAGCCACAAGATTTGACAGAAATTCTGCCAGTGCTTAGTTTTTTTATTGCATAACCCGTCATATCGTCATCACCTGTTTTGGGATCAGAAGGAATTGATGGTAAATATTCTGGAACAAGATAAGAGCCAAGATTTAAACAATTGCTTTCCGTATAATCTTCTGCTAATCCACCTCCCATTTCAACCTTACTAACAATTGGACTTAGAGATGAGTCTTCTGTAGATAAATAGATTTTGTATTGAAAATATTTATTTTTTGAAACATCTAGATTAAACAAGGCATTAGCGCTATTGTTATTAACTTCTTGACTATAAAACGAAGAATCGGAATTTCCTGGACCAACAAAAAGCGAATCAGAACAATCAGATAAAGAGCACGATCTTACTTGATATTTTAAGCTTGTCACACTTCTTTTATAAATATTATTTATCTCAGTTGAACTTAATGGTTTGTTCCAGACAGCAACTTCATCTAAAAAGCCATCAAAATATTCATCACTCGACAAAGACCCACCGCCAGACGAAGAACCATAAGATGATCCTATTAACAAATCATTGGTTCCTCCACCAAAACTGCCACTAACACTTTTGGATGCTTTTTCTAGGCCGTTAACATAAATTTTAATACTAGAGCCATCATAGACACCAACTAACTGATTGAACCTTCCATTGTTTAAATTAAAATTAGAATAAACACTAGAGCCACTGCCAATAGAAAAAATTTTTCCTTCGTTATTAGTGCCGGCAAATATTTTCCCATCATGAACTGCCAAAGAATAAGTTATGCTAGCACTGCCAAGTTGACCGAGACCAGTCCAAGAAGTTCCTCCGTTATAGCGAAAAACTTGACCCAAATTATTTGTTGATCCATATAGACTGCCGTTATAAGAAATTAAAGAATAAGTATAGGTGGCCGTTCCCAACCTACCAACATCAACCCAAGTTGTTCCGCCGTCATAACGATATACGCGACCATTTGATCCTCCAGAACCATACATTTTTCCATTATATACAGCTAAAGAGTAAACATAGGTTCCTGTTCCTAATCTTCCGACATCAGTCCAGGTTGTTCCACCGTCATAACGATAGACACGTCCCGTTCCATAAGCTCCAACATATAATTTTCCACCGAAATCAACCATTGATCTTATTTGAGTGTTGGTAGCAATTTGACCTAAGCTAACCCAATTATTATCACCATCGTAACGGAAGACCTGACCAGCATCATTGGTGCCAGCATAAAGCTTGCCATCATAAACTGCCAAAGAATAAACATAAGTTGCTACACCCAATCGACCAATGTCCACCCAATTATTATCACCTTCGTAACGATAAACTTTACCACTCGTACCTGTTCCGGCATAAAGTTGGCCGTTATAAATAGCAAGTGAATTAACATAAGTATTTGTACCTAAACGACCAGTACTTTGCCAACCCAAACTACCACCATATCTATAAACCCTACCAGAACCATAAGTTCCTGCGTACAAACTACCGCTATAAGAGATTAGTGAATTAACTTGAGATCCCAGTCCAAAATGACCAAGGCTGGTCCAAGAATTTGTTCCATTATATTTATAGACCAGCCCTTCATAATTTGTTCCGCCATAAAGAGATCCATTATATTCAACTAGACTATAAACATAAGTTGCCAGACCCAATCTTCCGACATCAGTCCAAATTGTTCCTCCATCATAACGATAAACCTTACCACTTGCACCACCACAACCATAAAGAGAGCCGTTATAAGAAATTAGAGAATAAACATAGGTATCAATGCCCAGTCGACCAACATCTGTCCACGTATTTACACCGTTATATCTATAGACACGACCATTTCCTCTGTTTCCACCATATAAATTTCCATCATGAACAACCAAAGAATAAATATAAGTTCCTGTTCCTAATCTTCCGACATCAGTCCAGGTTGTTCCACCATCATAACGATAGACACGACCGGTACTGTATGTTCCAGCATAAAGCTTGCCATTAAATTCAACCATTGACCAAACTTGAGTGTTGGTAGCAATTTGACCTAAGCTAACCCAATTATTATCACCATCGTAACGGAAGACCTGACCAGCATCATTGGTGCCAGCATAAAGCTTGCCATCATAAACTGCCAAAGAATAAACATAAGTTGCTACACCCAATCGACCAATGTCCACCCAATTATTATCACCTTCGTAACGATAAACTTTACCACTCGTACCTGTTCCGGCATAAAGTTGGCCGTTATATTCAACCATTGACCAAATATAAGTATTGGTTCCCAGTCTCCCGGTATCAATCCAGTCATTATTTTCTTGATAACGGTAAACCCTACCAGAAGTAGCGGCAGCAACATATAAAGAACCATCAAAAACAATTGTTGAATTTACTTGTGATCCAATTCCAGGCCGACCAACATAGTTTATGTTTTCTAAGCCACTAAGCATTTCAAAGTAAGGAAAATTATCTGGTCCAATTTTTAAACTATAAGAACCCTTAGAAAATATGCTTTGTGTCTTTCCCGAAATATTGCTCCTAACCAAGGAGTGGAGACTTAATCCGCTACCAGGGTTTAAACTAGAATGGTTGCTTATTTTTAAATAAGAATTTAAACCATCAAAACCCAAGGACTTACCCAAAAGACCATCATTATTAAAAAACAAAGACCCCACAGAAGAAACGCTGTTATTTTGACAAGAATAGTCTGTGACTGGATTAGAGCTTTCATCAAGGTGCAACAATAAAGAATTGTTAGACATATTGATATTGCCAACCGTATAAGAAGTTTCTGATTGACAATTGTTCAACAAATTTTTTTTGTAAGGCCCCTCTGGAAAAAAAGATATATTTTCCCAAAAAAAATCAGTAGCAGAGTTTTTAATATCTGACTCATAAAAACCATTGCCAGATAACTTACCAGCACCATTTAAAGACACCCCAGAAGAATACTCGCTTTGACTATAAACACCAGAAGAAAAATCAGCTTCATTTTCATCCGTAAATCCATCCAAAATGTCATCACTAGAAAAACTACAATTAATGGAACAACTACTACTAGAATTTCCAATCATAAACCAAGAGTCATTTTTGCCAAAAAAATCTGAATCTTGATTATCAATAAAATATTGTTGAGTAGCGTCCAAAATCGCCCTAGTGGCCATCATTCTTTTAGAATTTCTAGCTTCAGCCAACATCTTAGGAGGATTGATGGTTATAATAACAATTGTTGAAAGTATAACTAAAACTGAAACAGCCAATAAAAGCTCAATTAAAGAAAAACCAACTCTTTTTTTTCTATTTATATAAAAATTTCTCAAATGAAACATAAAAGGACATATTAAATTAATATGCCCTTTTATTATACCAAATTTTTATAAATTAAAAAATTACTTTTTTTTCTGCAAATAAGAAAAAATATCATAAGCAGCCACTGCTCCTTCACTACAGGCTGTAATAACCTGGCGAAAATAATTAGAGTTAGTGGTCAAATCTCCAGCCGCCCAAACCCCAGAAACGCTTGTTTTTTGAGCTTGATCAACTTTTAAAAATTTTTTCTCATTTTTATCAACCCCCAATTGATCTGATAAAAAATTATCAGGATCTGTTCCAATTTCTACAAATAAACCATCCAACTGCAAAGAAGAAATCTCCCCGTTTTTATCCAAATCAATTTCTGCTAACTTCGTTTCGCCTTTCAATTCTTTTACTTGAGTTTTAAATAAAACTTCAATTTTTTCATTTTTATTAACTTGATCAATCCAAGAAATTTCACCATTAAACCCCTCCCCTCTAACCAATAAATAAACTTTTTGAGCAACTTCGGCCAGATACAAAGCAGCTGTTAAGGCGCTATTGCCACCACCAACGACAGCTACAACCTTATCTTTAAAAAACATAGCGTCACAAGTAGCACAGTAGGCCAAACCTCTGCCTAAATATTTATGTTCATTTTCTACATTCAAGTTTTTATGTTTTGTTCCTGTGGCTAGTAAAATAGTTTTGGCTTGAAATATTTTTTTACTTTCAGTTTCAAGTTTAAAAATTTCTCCTTCTTTTTCGATCTTAGAAATTCTTTCCATCGATAATATTTCAGCTCCAAGATGTATGGCATTGTTTTGCATTTTTTGCATTAAATCAAAGCCATTGATATCCATTTCGGTCGGGAAATTGCAAATACTATGGGCTTCGGTAATAAGACCACCGGGAATTTCTCCAATAACCAGGTGATTTAATTTATAACGAGAGGCATAAATAGAAGCCGTTATTCCAGCTGGTCCAGCTCCGATAATTATTAAATCATAAACCATAAGATTATAAATTACCTCTTAGTTTTTCAGCCTTAATTATTCTCTCAAGAGCGATAATGTAAGCCGATTTCCTAAGATCAATTTTTTTATCTAATTCTAAGTGTTTGTTATAAACATTGTGCCAAGATTTTATCATTCTTTCATTTAACAGTCCAGCTAAATAATTTTGGTCTAAGATATTGCCAGTTCTATTTTGACTCCATTCAAAATAACTAACTAAAACACCTCCGGCATTAGCTAAAATATCAGGAACCACTGTTATACCCTTGCCAAACAAAATCTTATCAGCTTCATAGTTTATTGGCCCATTAGCAATTTCAACTATTTGCTTAGCTTTAATTTTATCAGCATTTTTTTCAGTAATCTGATTTTCTAAAGCACTTAAAATTAAAATATCAACATCTAATTCTAATAATTCATCATTGGATATGGCTTTATAATTAGAAAAAGCAGATACAACGCCAAATTCTTCTTTAAACTTTATCAACTCATTAACATCAATTCCTTCTTCATTATAAACTCCGCCACGACTGTCGTTAGCAGCTATCACTCTAAAGCCATCGGCATAAAGCATTTTAGCTACATTAAGTCCGGCATTGCCAAAACCCTGGATAGCCACAGTTAACCCTTTTTCTTTAAGACCTAAGGTTCTAACCATTTCTAATGTTACCAAATAAGCTCCCTTGGCGGTTGAATCACTTCTAAGAGCTATCCCGCCCAATTCTACTGGTTTGCCAGTAATCATTCCTGGTTCATGATGACCAACATTTTTTTCGTATTGATCAAGCATCCAAGACATGGTTTGAGGATTGGTATAAACATCGGGAGCAGGTATGTCTTTATCTTGTCCTAAAACTTTATAAAAAGCATCGATATATTTACGAGAAACTTTTTCTAAGAATTTAGCATCATGATCTTTGGGATTAAATTTAACACCGCCTTTAGCCCCACCATAAGGAAGATCTAATAATGAATTTTTTAAACTCATCCAAAAAGCTAAAGATTTAACTTCGTCTTCACTGACATCAGGATGAAATCTGACACCACCTTTTCCTGGACCTAAGGCACGATTAGAAATTATTCTCCAAGCAGGAAATTTTTGACCATCAACTTCTATTTCAGTGTGAGAAACTAATTTTGGTTCTAATAAATATTTAAGGTCTTCGTCTTGTAAATTTATTACATCTTTTAAATCATTAAACCTATTAACAATGTTGTCAAAAACAGACATAGTTTTAATAATTTCGGTCATTATAAACAAAATTAAAATGACAAAAATTTATGAAATTATTTATTTAAGTGAGCTTCTATATCGCCTTTTAAAGCATCTTTGGATCTCATGCCGATAAACTCAGCTAATACTTTGCCATCTTTAAATAATTTCATATTGGGAATACTTTGAATTTGATATTCAACAGCTAAATCTTGATTGGATGGATCTTCAGTATTAACCTTAGTGATTTTAACTTTTCCTTCTAAGTCAGCTGATAGCTCATCTAGAATCGGGGCCATCATTCTGCAAGGCATACACCATGGAGCCCAGAAGTCAACCAAAACTGGAATGTTTGATTCTAAAACTTCTTTAGAAAATTCACCTTTATTTACGTCTAGAGCTTTGCTCATAAATTTGTTTAACCTTTTAAAATATCTTTAGATAATTTTTAAAAAGTTTTTATTTATTATTATTTTAAAATTATTTTTTTATAAATTCAGAAACAATTTTTTTTAGATTATCTTTGCTGGCCGGACATTGTTTGTCAAAACAAACATCAAATTCTTCTTCTAAAATTTTATCCATTAAAGAAGAAACGCTTGATTTGACCGCTTTGAGCTGAACAACCGAATCAAAGCAAGTTTTGTTTTTTTCATTCAACATTTTTTTAATTCCCTCCAATTGTCCAATTATAATATTTATTCTTTGTTCGATATTTCTCATATTTCTTAAAAAATTGCTAAAATTTATTTATAAATATATTATAGCAGATACCCCTGGGGGGTGTCAAGAGGGCAAAATAAAGCTATTTTAAAAATTAATTAATTATTTTAATTTCGCTATCAAATTTATATAAATAACAACCATATTATTGTCATTTTTAAATAAATAATATAAGATAAAGAATGCTTGGATAACTTATAATTCAAATAATTAAAATAAAAAAAAATTAAAAATATGCCACTATCTATCGGAATCGTTGGTTTGCCTAATGTTGGAAAATCAACCTTATTTAACATATTAACCAAAAAACAAGTAGAAGCCTCTAACTATCCTTTTTGTACTATTGACCCCAATGTGGGGGTGGTAAAAGTGCCCGATGAAAGATTAGATAAAATAGCTCAAATTTCTCAACCAGCTAAAATTATTCCTACCTTTATTGAATTTACTGATATTGCCGGACTAGTTAAGGGCGCTCACGAAGGCGAAGGCTTGGGCAATCAATTTTTATCACACATCAGAGAGTGTGATGCTATTTGTGAAGTGGTACGTGATTTTAAAGATCCTAATGTCATCCACGTTAACGGCGAAATAGATCCAATAGGAGATCAAGAAACAATTAATATGGAATTAATTTTTGCCGACTTAAAAACAGTTGAAAAGAGATTGGAAAAAGTAGCTAAAGAAATAAAAAGCGGAGATAAGGAAATTATTAAACAAAAAGAAATTTTAGAAAAAATAAAGGTATTATTGGATCAAGGAAGAGCCGTCAGAGAATTGGAAATGAAAGATGAAGAAAAAGTGTTTATAAAAAGTTTAAGCCTGCTAACTATAAAACCAATTATCTATGCACTTAATTCTGACGATACCGAAAAGGAAGCCAATTTTAGTTGGGATGGAGAAGTTGTCAGAATTAACGTTAAGATGGAAGAAGAAATTGCTAAATTACCAGAAGAAGAACAAGCTGAATATATGAAAGAATTGGGAATAAATAAAAGTGGCTTAGATAAATTAATTTCGGCTTCTTACAAACTTTTAGGCTTAGAAACTTTTTTTACTACCGGTAAGGACGAAACTAGGGCTTGGACTATTAAAAAAGGGTCTAAAGCTCCCCAGGCGGCAGCTGAAATCCATACTGATTTCGAAAAGGGATTTGTTAGAGCTGAAGTTATAAATTGGGAGAAATTTATTGAAACTGGCGGAGAAATAAAGGCCAAAGAATTAGGTTTAGTTAGAACCGAGGGAAAAGATTATATAGTACAAGACGGGGATATTTGCAACTTTTTGATCAATAAATAAAATTGACAGCTTAACAAATAATCAATATAATTTAATTTTGTTATTAAGTTTGAGTACCTTAAAATTAAAAAAATGATAAAAATAAGAAAAAAAGATCTGCATTGGGAGATAATTATTGTATTGATTATAATTTTCATCTTCTTGGGAATAATTATTTTTGGAAAAGAATTAATTCCAGAAATAAAACAAATAATCTTTTTTAAAAACGAACAAAGAGTCCTATTTAATTTACCAACAATTTACAATTTACCAATCTCAGTTTCCAGAATCTGGGACATTCTCTTTTTGTTTATTTTTTTTCTATTAATTAGAAAGAATTTAAATTACAGTAAAGAAAAAAACAAAAGAATGTTTCACAAGTATAGTATAAAAAGATGGTTAATTCTTTCAATTCTAATAGCTGTGGTTGTTTTTTGGACCATGTGGCTTATTGACGGACTAGTCAGTGGTTACTTGTTTTTTATATTAATAAGTTCTGTTGCTAGTATTATTTTTGGATACGAAATAGGTAGTTCTGAAAAATATCGTGAGCTAAATTTAAAAATAGGTTTAAAACTAGCCCTTACCATGGGATTAGCTGTTGGTTTGACAGTGGGAATTATGACTGGTTTTTTAATTGGTTTTTTAATAGCGATATTTAGTTTTTTTGTTTTATCAATAATTTTTATATCATCTATTTTATTGGGATATAATTTATAATAAATGAGGGAAAAAATTCCCTCTTTTTTATTAAAAATAAAAAACACCTAATTTAAGGTGTTTTTTTGTGACCCCTACGGGAATCGAACCCGTGTTATCAGGTTGAAAACCTGGTGTCCTAACCGTTAGACGAAGGGGCCAAAATCTCATAAATAAAAACTACTTTTAGCTATAATCTAAAAGCAGTTTTATTTTATATTTATTTTTATAAATTGTCAATATAATTACATTTCAAATATAACTATTAATTAAAATATATTTTAATAAATGTCAAAACAAGCTTTAGTTAAAAATCACAAAAAAACCAATAAAAACAGATAAAAAGCGCATGTGGATAACACTATTGACATTTTTTTTATTATGTGATATAGTACCTGGTTGACGATTGATAAGATAAATTTCAAAAATCGGTTTAGGCGAGAAGGGCACGACAAGCATGGGACTTTCTTTTAGGGTTTCTAGGGCCAAGGCTCTAAAATTTCTAGAAGAGATTTTCTTGCCCGCCTCGCCTAAACCTATTTTTTTCAAAAAGTATAAATATAGTATCACTTCAATAAAAAAGAAACTCTTACGAGTTTCTTTTTTTATATATAAAATAGTTTAATTTTTTAAAACCTCTGGGCTTTCTGTATCCGCCGAATTCTCTGCGTCTTCTACAACTTCCGCTTTCGCTTCTACTCCCACCAAACAAACCTCTCTCCAAGGAACATATTTAGAATAAAATCTATTTTCAACTTTATTTTCCGATTCTGTGCCAGGATTATAGGTTACAAAATAATCAAAATAAGCTTCTGCTCCAGAATGAGCCCTTTCGGTACATTTCTTCTCTCCTGGTTTTAAATCAGTGGTTTCTATAATTTGAGTTGGACCTGGTCTAACTATATTATATATAACTGGATAAGTAGTGGTTGATAAACGGCCATCGGAAGTTCCCCAAAAATCGAAATACATATCATTTGCCCCCTCAAACCGAGCTTGAATTAATATATTATGATTAGTGTCGTTTTTAAACTTTAGATCGGGACGAGGACTATAAATAGTGGCATCAGTTCCAGCCGGCTCATAATACGAAACTCGATAGGAATGATTTTTTCTCTCAGTTATTGGCAGCCCAGTTCCAAGAGCAGCTCTAAACATAGTTGTGGCCACCTGACAAAGACCGCCACCATATTCAGGAACTGTTTTATTTCCTTTAATAACTAATTCTGGTAGATATCCGGCTTCAGCGGTCGTTGGGCCTAAAGCAGTTACTAGAGAAAATTCTTCGCCTGGTTTAATTATTAAGCCATTTAATTTTTCAGCGCCAACCTTTATATTGTGCCTTCTGTTAGTGGGTGATCCAGCAAAATTAGAATGACCACTACCTATCAACTCTTTAATCCCCATATCATTAGTATTTCCAACATCATCTGTTTTGGAAATTTCAACACTCAAAAGAACTTGGCTGAAATCTTTCATAACAAAAGAATTCAAAACATTATCAAATGTTTTTTCTTGATTGATTTTTAAACCATCACTTCCTGGAGAAAAAAAACTAACCTTATCATCTTTGAATTCAAACTGAGGTTTGGTAGGCTCTCTTTCGATTTCTGGAGATATTTTCTCTTTTAGGAAAGAAAAAAATTTTTCTGAATCTAAGTCAACAACTATTTTATCGACACCCAAACCATTATTTGAAACATCATTTTTCCTGCTCAATTTAAGCCAAGTAGAAAAATCTTCCTTACTAATGGTAAATATTTTTTCTTCTTTATCATTTTTATAAATTAAATTAAAAGGAGCTAAA
The DNA here is from genome assembly GCA_035400585.1 of bacterium. Classification (GTDB taxonomy): domain Bacteria; phylum Patescibacteriota; class Patescibacteriia; order Patescibacteriales; family UBA12465. Next base: position 105,190 of record DAOMZR010000002.1, read on the forward strand.
TTTAGCAAACTATAAGCCTCTTCTTTTGAGCCATTAGCATCAACTATTTTTATCTCAGGCTCACCCTCTATAAAATCTAAGCCTATATTGTCGTTTTTTAAATAAGCTAAGTTATTTTCAAAGTCAACAAAAAACTTGTCATAATTTATCTGCTTGCCATAAACCTCTGGGGTAATTATAAAAACGATACTGGAGCTAGCTGTTCCATTGCTTTCACCTACATTTTCTGTTTGCAAAAAATCATTAAAATCAGATGATTTATTACTAATTATATCAGCATTTTTAGCTAAGCTAATTGACTGATCAAAGCTGTCATAAAGATATTTTTTTATTTTTTCTTTATCCAATAGAAAAGAAAGGGGAATACTACGTTTTACAAACAGAGAAGATGTTTTAAAATAGAAATCAGAAAAAATATTTCCACTGCGACCAAGCAAGAAGGCATCATCCATGGTTTTTTCAATATCAAAAAAAACAGTTTGTGAAACTAAATCGGGATCAAAGGAAAAAACATCACGTCTCCATAAAACTTCTTCCGTCTCAGCTATTATTCTTACTCCTTGAGCATCAAATTCCTCTATTTCTTTTTCTACTATTTTTTTAGCATCATCAGTTGATAGACCACCCAAATTAAAACCATTAAGATAGACATTGGGGTAAATTTTGTTATCAAACTTACTTTCAAAAAACAGATAAAAAATCAATAAAAAAATAACTAAAAACAACAAAACATCACAAACTAAAAAAATAGCTTTTTTAAACTTTAAACTCATATTTATTCAACATTTAATATTTCATTTAATATATCTTTGGCTAATTGTTTTCTTTTAAGATCGTCCTGACTTGATTCTGAAACTAAAAAGTTTAGATAACTTCCTTCATTTATTCCCGTCGGAAGATAATTTTGCGGCCAAAGAATTTCCTGATTATTTTCATCATTTTTCAAAACCGCATAATCATTTTTAAAACCAATAAATTTTAACTTTATCTCCATAAAATTAAGCTTTTATTTTTACTTTTATCTGACGATTTTTATAAACTCTTTCTAAAGAAACGGTTAAAACCCCATTTTCTAAAATCGCTTCTATTTTTTTAGAATCAACCTCTTCCGGCAAAATTACTGTTCTGGAAAATGAACCCCAGTAGCATTCCTGCATCAAACAGTCACTATCATCTAATGAATGATCATAATCTCTTCTGCCTTTGATAGTTAGCATATCGTGATTTAAAGATATAAAAAGGTTTTCTGGACTAACACCAGCCATAGTTGATTTAACAATTATTTTATCATCAGTCTGATAAACATCTAACAATAACTGCCCTTCTGGTAGATCATCTTTTAACCATTCTGGTGAAAAACCATCGTTTTCTTCGTGCGTTTCAACTTTATTAAAATTCTGGCGATCGTTTTTAAAAATATTTATCATAATTTTATATTAAATAATCATTATTTTTAGCTAAAAAAGACTACTATCAGCAACATAATTATATAATATTTTTCTAGAATTAACAAACCCTTTGGGGTTTAAGCAAAAAAATGGACGAGGAAAAAAAATATGCCGTGATTTTCAATAATTTAATTAATTTTAACAACTTTAAATATCAAAGCCTTATAAAAAGATTTGGGACCTTAAAAAATGCCTATAATTCCAAAGATATTGACCTATATACTCTGCCATGGAGGAAAGAAACAATCAAAAATTTTTTAGACAAAAGAAAGCGAGTCAACATAAACCAGATAATATCAACCATAATTGAAGAAAAAATTATGGTTTCTTATGTCAAAGAAAATTCCTACCCAAAATTATTAAAAAACATTTATAACCCACCGCCCATACTGTATTATCAAGGAAATCTTGAAATCAATTGGGACAATTCATTGTCGGTGGTTGGATCACGCCATCCCAGCTCTTACGGAAAAATGGTAATTAAAAAAATAATATCGGAATTAAACGATTTTGATTTGAACATAATAAGCGGCTTGGCTATTGGACTAGACTCTTTGGCTCACCAAGAATCTTTGTTGAATAACTTAAAAACTATAGCCGTTCTCGGTTCTGGTTTAAGCGAAAAAGTTGTCCATCCCAAATCAAATAAATGGCTTATAAAAGATATTATCAAAAATCAAGGCTTAATTTTATCGGAATTTTCTCCCCTAACACCTCCTTGGCCACAAAATTTTCCCTTAAGAAATAGAATAATCGCTGGTTTATCAAATAAAACACTAGTAGTTGAGGCTGGGGAAAAATCCGGTTCACTTATAACCAGTCAACTAGCGTTAGACGAGGGACGAGAAGTGCTCACCGTGGTCGGAAATATTTTTAGTTTAAATTCTCAAGGAACAAATGAACTAGCTAAAAAAGGAGCTATAATAATAACCAAGACCGAAGACATATTAAATTTGTTTGATATGGAAAGAGAAACGGCAAAAAAAGAATCAAAGCCAAAAATTAAAGCAGAAAACGAAACAGAGGAAAAAATTATAGAATTATTAAAGCAAGACAAGAAGAATGTTGATGACATAATCATGGAAACCAATAAAAACGTTTCTGATATACTTATCGCTATTAACTCCCTGGAAATAAAAGGGCTTATAAAAGACTTGGGAGGAAAAAACTTTATTTTAAGTTGAATTCTGCTTAATTTGTATTTTTTTCTTTTAAATACTATAATCTTTTTATAAATAAAAATATGAATTTAATAATTGTTGAATCGCCAACTAAGGCCAAAACTATTTCTAAGTTTTTAGATAACACTTATAAAGTAGAATCGTCTTTTGGACATATTCGAGATTTACCCAAAAGCGAACTGGGAGTTGATTTAGAAAATAATTTTGAACCAAAATATGTAATACCTAGCAAATCTAAAACTAGGGTTAGTGAATTAAAGAAGTTAGCTCAAAAAGCTGACTCGGTTATTTTGGCTGCTGACGAAGACCGCGAAGGAGAGGCTATCGCCTGGCATTTATTTACAGCTTTAAACCTTGAGGAAAACAAAACTAAAAGAATAGTTTTTCATGAAATAACCAAAGAAGCAATATTAGAGGCCCTTACCCGTCCACGTCAAATAGATCAAGAAATGGTTGATGCCCAACAAGCTAGAAGAATTTTAGATCGTTTGGTTGGCTATAAATTATCACCATTTTTGTGGAAAAAAGTTGCTAAAGGTTTGTCGGCTGGTCGCGTACAAAGCGTAGCTGTCAGATTAATAGTAGAAAGAGAAAAAGAGATAAAAGAATTTATTCCTCAAGAATATTGGGACATTGAGGCCAAGCTTTCCAAAGATGATAATCATTTTTATTCAAAATTGATAAAAATAAATAATAAATCTCTTGGCAAATTTCATTTTAAAAATAAAGAGGAGACTGAAAAAACTGTTAAGTCATTAAGAAGCGGGGAATGGATAGTAGAAAAAATTGAAGGAAAAGAAACTAAAAAAAGTCCTTTACCGCCTTTTATAACGTCTACTCTTCAACAAACGGCTAATCGTCGTTTTGGTTTTAGTGCTAAACAAACAATGACTGTGGCTCAAAAATTATATGAGATGGGACACATAACTTACATGAGAACAGACTCGCTTAATCTTTCAGTGAAATTTAAAGAAGAGGCCGTTAAGTATATAGAAGAAACTTGTGGCAAAAATTATCTTAAAACCGGAGGAAGATCTTTTAAAGTTAAAGATAAAAATGCCCAAGAAGCTCACGAAGCTATACGACCTAGCAAGGTTTACAACTCTCCTGAAAAAATTGAAGCAAAACTTGATAAAAATCAATTTAAACTTTATCAGCTAATCTGGCAGAGAGCTTTAGCATCTCAAATGTCAGAGGCTGTTTTAGATACAGTCACTATTGATATAATGGCAGGCGAAAAACAAGAATGTTTGATGAGGGCTAATGGACAAACAGTTAAATTCAAAGGCTATTTAGAAATATACCCCGAAAAAGTAAGCGAAAATGAACTTCCTTTAATGAAAAAAGAAGAAAAATTAAAATTAGAGGATTTAATAAATAGACAACATTTTACACAACCACCAGCTAGATATTCTGATGCTAGTTTGGTTAAAGAAATGGAAAAACATGGTATTGGACGACCATCGACTTATGCCCCGACAATAGCAACTATCATTGACAGAAATTACGTCAATCGTGACGACAAAAAGAGATTATTTCCAACTGAAATAGCTTTTGTTGTTAATGATTTGCTCTCTCAACACTTCAAAGATATAGTTGATTATAAATTCACAGCTGAAATGGAAAACAATTTAGATGAAATATCACACGGCAAAAAAAAGTGGCGACCAGTTATCAAAAATTTCTGGGAACCATTCAATAAAAATCTGGAAGAAAAATATAAAGAACTAGACAAGCAAAGATTTTCCCCCGAAGAAGAAAGTGATGAGATTTGCGACAAGTGCGGAGCTAAGATGATTATTAAAACCGGTCGTTATGGAAAATTTCTAGCTTGCAGCGCCTTTCCAGAGTGTAAAAATATAAAGTCACTAAAAAAAGAAGGTGAAGAAATTAAAAAAGAAGATAGTCAGGAAATGTTAGAATTGAAAGAAAAATACAAAGATGAAAAATGCGAAAAATGTGGATCAGAAATGATTATTAGAAATGGAAAGTTTGGTCCTTTTTTGGGTTGCAGCAACTATCCTAAATGTAAAAATTTAAAAAATATAGAAAAAAATGGTGAAAAAGAAATTGAGATTAAATGCCCTAAATGTGAAGAGGGAAAAATAGTCAAAAAATTCAGCCGTCGTGGTGTTTTTTATGCTTGTAGCGCTTATCCTAAATGTAAAAATGCTTATTTTGCTAAACCAACTGGAGAAAAGTGCCCTAAATGTAGCAGTTTAATGATTCAAGATAAAAATGGACCAAAATGCTCCAACAAAGACTGTGAATAAATTAAATATAAAAATTAATAAAAAAGATGTTGTTAAAAAGGTTTTTCAATCCTTGATGTTTATTTTTGTATTTTTTTTACTAGGCCTGTTGTTGTCTTATTTGTTTCCAGAAGAAAAAATAATCAGTGAAAATTTAAGATTGCCATTACAAAAAAAAGTAATGGCTAGTGTTGGGGATTATATAATCGAAAACAATCAAATTTCAAAATATATTGGTGAAAATTATCAAGTAATAGACGGACAAAATAACATTTCCTGGAATGATTTAAGCAAAAATTTACCGAACCTTGAACCAGGGGATATTTTTTTTACCAGCAGTGGTAAATATCTAAGTAGTCTTTTTATACCAGGAAAATGGAAACACTCGGCCATATACCTGGGAAGCAAAAACCAACTTATTAAATTTTTTGGAGAAGAGTCAGAAATATTTAAAAATTTCAGTTTTTATTATAAGGACGACAAGCAAATACTGGTTATAGATAGTAGTTCTGACGGCGTTCAAATTAGGGAAATAAAAGAATTATCCAATATCTCCGAATCTTCTTATCTTAAATCTTTTGTAGCTTTCAGAATAAACAAAGATAAAGAGCAAATAATCAATTTTTTAAATAAAAGCAAAAATCAAATTGGAAAAGAATATGATTATGATTTAATAACCGAAAACGATCAAGAATTATATTGTTCGGAATTGATTTATCATTCACTAGAAGAAATTGGTTTCGAGATAGATAAAGAAAAAACCTATGCCAGAGAAACGGTCAGCCCCGACAATCTCGTTAATTACATGGCAAAGAATGATGATTTTTCTTTTATTATTTTTTTAGAAAAACAAAATGGCAAAATTAAAAAATTACCCAAAAGCTATTTAATAAAATAAACTTTAACATACCAATAAAAAAAGAATGAATTATTCATTCTTTTTTTATTTTTGATTGAAATTTAAAAACAATTAAAAATAATTAATCTTCATGCCCTCTTTTACTTTTTTCAGCGTTTCGCTGGCCATGATTTTAGCTTTTTTAGTTCCATTTTCAATGATTTCTCTCACTAATTCCGGCTTGTTTTGATAGTATTTTCTCTTCTCTCTAATAGGCTCTAAATATTTAATAATATTTTCACTTAATTCTTTTTTGCACTGAACACAACCTCTTTTTCCAGATTTACATTCTGTTTCTATGTTTTTCAAATTATTTTGACTAAAAATCTTGTGATAATAATAGACCATACAATCGTTAGGATTGCCCTTGTCATCTATTTTTATTTTTTTAGTATCAGTTAGTGCTTTCTTAACTTTTTGTTCGATAATTTCTGGCTCATCAGCTAAATAAATAGCATTATTTAAACTTTTACCCATTTTAGTGTTTCCATCCAAGCCTTTGACGCGACCAACACTGCCAATTAAAGCCTCTGGTTCTTTTAAAATATTGCCGTAGATACTGTTAAACTTTTTGACGATTTCTTTTGTTTGCTCAATCATTGGTAGTTGATCCTCTCCAACTGGAACTAAATCAGCCCCAAAAACAGTAATATCAGCCGCTTGACTGACCGGATAACCAAGAAAACCAAAGGTAACGCTGTCTTTAAATAATTCTTTTTTCTGTTTTATTTCTTCCTTAACAGTTGGATTTCTTTGCAAACGGGAAACGGTAACCAAATTAGAATAAAAAATAGTTAATTCAGCAATTTCGGGAATCATTGATTGTATAAAAATAGTTGATTTATTTGGATCTATTCCAACGGCCAAATTATCCAAAACAACCTCAAAAACATTATCTCTAACTTTTTGTGGGTTATTAAAATTATCAGTTAAAGCCTGAACATCGGCCACCATGATATAAGAATCGTATTGGTCTTGCAATTCAACTCTTTTTAACAAAGATCCAAATAAGTGACCAATATGTAATTGACCTGTCGGCCTATCCCCGGTCAAAATTATTTTTTTCATAAATCAATTATTTATTTTTTTTACCATTTTTTTCTGTTTTCTCTTCTTTTTCTTTTTCTTTTTTTTCTTTCATTTTTTCACTAAAATAATCCATGGCTTTATCAGCTAATTTAGAAAAAAGAAAAAGATAAGAACCGCTTTGTTTAACGCGACTTTTTATTAAGTTTACTAAATTTTCAATCTTATCAGTTATTTTTTTAGCTTGGGCTGTAATTCTATAAACTCTTCTTAAACTAACTATAAGGTAAAATAAAAACCAACAGAGAAAGAAAGCTACTACCAATACAGCCAGTGAAATTGAAAAATTTAAAATGTCCCCGCTAGTTTGCATCATAAAATTTTATTTAATTATAAATTGAAATGTGAAAATTGAGATTTAAAAATCTCTAACTTGAGCACCGAATTTTTGCTCCAATCTTTTAATCAAATCTTTTTGAACCAAGTCAATTTCTTCGTTGGTCAAAGTTTTTTCGTTCGATTGATAACTAATATGAAAGGCCAAGCTTCTTTTTCCTTGACCAAGATTTTCACCAGAATAAACGTCAAAAAGCTCTAAATCAGATATTAAAGAAGTAAATTCCTGTATTTCTTTCTTTATGTCTATAAACAACACTTTTTGATCAACCACAAAAGCCAAGTCTCTGTTAACAGCTGGAAATTTAGGAACTGGTTGATATTGTCTCAATCCAATACTAGAAATAACTGATAATAATTTTTTCAAACTTATTTCCAGTGAAGATGTTTCTTTTTTAATTCCATTTTTAGCAAGGATATTATTATCAATTTTGGCCAAAAAACCAATTTCTTCTCCGTTTAACAACAAAAGACATTTTTCTTGATTATCAGCCCAAGAAATTATTGATTCCGTTGGTAAAAAATCTACCTCTGCTCCACCAGAAAGTTGAAAAATAAAATTAAAAATTAAATCTTTTAAGAATTTAAAACTGCCGCCATCGTTTCTGGAAGAAATGATGGCCATTTTTTTCTCTTGATAAGGCAAGCTTTCTGAAAAGGTTTCATCCTTATTTAATCCTCCTGGAATATTTAAAAAGATATTGCCAATCTCAAAAATATTAATATCATCGTATTTAGCCTGATTGTGCTTTATATTAAGCAATAAATTGGTCGTTAGTGTTTGACGAAGTAAAGCGTGCTGGCTAGAAAGCGGATTTAACAATTTTATATAAGAACCATAATCTAAATTTAATTTTAGAAGTTGCTCCTCGCTAACAAAGGAATAATTATAAACCTCGGTCAATCCATAGCTTAGTGCTAAAATATTTTTTATTTTTCTTTCCATTTCTAAGCTATAATCTTTTTCTGGGGGATTAATATCTGCCTTTGGCAATGAAGGAATTATGTTGTTATAACCAAATACTCTAATTATTTCTTCTATAATATCTTCTTTAATTTGTAAATCCTTCATTCTCCAAGACGGAATAATTAAATCCCAAACATGGTCTTGTTTATTTCTTATCTTCAAGCCCAAACTTTCTAATATTTTTTTTATATCCTTATCGCTTATTTTTTGTCCTATTATTTTTTCTGCCCAGATTAAATCTAACTCTAAAATTCTTTCTTCTTTTTCAAAATTATCAACAAAAACTAATGGCAAATCAAATTTGGCTTGAGGGCACATTTCTTTAATTATTTCACAGGCTTTATTAATTGCCAACAAACACAAGTTTAGATCTAATCCTTTTTCAAAACGCATAGCAGCATCAGTTCTTGAGTTTAATCTTTGAGCTGTTTTTCTAACAGAAACTGCATCAAAATTGGCTGATTCAATGATAATACTAGAGCTAGTATTGCTAATTTCACTATTTTTTCCACCCATAACGCCAGCAATAGCAATGGCTTCTTTGCTGTTAGCGATAACCAAATCACTGTTGTTTAAATTTTTTTCTACTCCATCTAAGGTTATTATTTTTTCTCCCTTTTGAGCTGTTCTGACAATTACTTTGTCTACTGAGTCAGTATCAAAAGCGTGAAGAGGTTGACCCAATTCAAACATCACATAGTTGGTGGCATCAACTATGTTGTTTATAGATTTTAAACCGATAGAAACTAGTCTATCTTTCAACCACTTTGGGGAATCAGAAACTTTTATATTATCCACCCTTAAACCCAAGTATCTAGGACAAAGTTTTTTCTCCTTTACTTCAATTTCAATATTTTTCAATTCATTTTTTGTTTTCTTTATTTTTAATTCTTTTGGTTTATATTCTTTTAATTTTGTCTCAAATAAAACACTGAGTTCACGGGCTATTCCATAATGACCCCAAAGATCAGGACGATTAGAAATTGATTTATTGTCTATTTCTAAAATTGTATCATTTAAACCTAAATAATCTGAAAATTTTTGGCCAATTTTAGCGCTTTTATCTAAAATCATTATGCCTTCATGACTATCTCCCAAACCAAGTTCGTCCTCAGCACAAAGCATTCCATTTGACTCCTCTCCTCTAATTTCGGCTTTTTTTATTTCCAGCCCATTTGGTAAAACTGAACCAATTTTGGCCAATGGAACAAGTTGACCAGACTCAATATTAGGAGCGCCACAAACTATTTTTAAATTTTCTTCTTCGCCAGCATCAACTATGGCAATTTGTAGTTTGTCGGCCTTAGGATGTTTTTGAACGTCTAATATTTTAGCTACAACAACATTTTTAAACCTATCTCCTTGTTTAATTATTTGCTCTACTTCAACTGTATGTTTGGTTAATTTATCTTTAAGGTCTTCAACCTTTATGCCTGATAGATTAACAAATTCTTTTAGCCAGTTTAAAGATATGTTCATATTTTTAATTTTGAAATTTATGTCTTAAAAAAGAATTAAAATTGTTTTAAAAATCTTAAATCCCCACTATTAAACAAACGAGTATCGTCTATGTTGTATTTCAACATTACCAAGCGATCTAAACCAAAGCCAAAAGCAAAACCGGAATACTTTTTAGGATCTATTCCACCGCTTTTTAAAACCTCAGGATGGATCATGCCACAACCCAAAATTTCCAGCCAACCAGAATATTTACAAACGCGACAACCCTTTCCACCACATAAGAAGCAAGTGTACTCGCCGTTGCTTCCAGGCTCAACAAAAGGATAATATTTTGGCCTCATTCTAAGTTTAGTGTTTGGACCATATAGTTTTTTTCCAACAGTTTCTAAAACACCTTTTAAGTGAGAAAAATTGATTCCTTCGTCAATAACTATTCCTTCTAGTTGATAAAAAGTATGTTCGTGCCTAGCATCAGTGGCTTCATTTCTAAAACATCTGCCAGGAACAATAGCTCTGAGAGGAGCCCCATATTTTTTCATTGCTCTAATTTGAACCGGAGAGGTATGGGTTCTCATAATCATATCATATTGACCTTCCTTGTTTTTTAAATCAACAAAGAATGTGTCTTGCATCTCTCTGGCTGGATGATGAGGGGCAAAGTTTAGAGCAGTAAAATTATGATAATCGCTTTCTAACTCTGGCCCTTCAACCACCATAAAACCCATAGAATAAAAAAGATCTTCTATTTCTTGTCTAATTTGGGTTAATGGATGCAAATGTCCAATCTCCGTTCTTTGAGCTGGCAAACTTGGGTCAAATTTTTCTTTAGAAATTTTTTGTTTTTCAATTCTGGCCTTAGTTTCTTGTAAATTTACCAGCAAATCCTGTTTAATGTTGTTAGCTAACTGCCCAATATCTTTTTTAAGATCTTCGCTTAAATCCTTTATGCCCTTCAAAATATTATTAAAATCGCTTTTGCGACTAAAATATTTTTCTTCCAATTCTTTAAGACTTACCAAATCTTTAACTTCTTCTAATCCCTTGCTTATTTCTTCTTTTAGTTTTAATAGTTTTTCTTTCATATTTAAAAAATTATTTTTCCGATATAAATATATATTCCACAATTGATAAAATTAATATAACAATTATTATGTTTAACCAGGAAAATAAATCCCCGGCTAACATTATAAGAATAGCGATTAACAAAAAGGACAGTAAAAAAGACTGACGAAAAGAGGTTTTGACTAGGTTGAATGGTAGGTTACTTTTAGAGAAAATTAATCTCAGAACAAAACCTAAAACAGTCAAGGCACTGCTTGAGGCAAAAAACAGAGAAAAATAAAACAAAGCCAAGCCAACCCAATTAGTTGTTTCTGGATTAACCACTTGAGCTATAAAAACAAAAACAGCCCAAAGCAAAAGGCTTAAAAAGCTCATTGAAATGAGATATTTTTTGAGAGTCATATATTTTTTTACTATTTTATAGTAGCAAAATTAGGCCTTTTGGTCAAATAAAGTCATAATTTTTTAAAAAAAGACCAGTTAAAAACTGGTCAAAAATATTTTATTCTTTAAAACCTCGGGATAACCACCAGCCTAGGATCTTTAGGCTTCCAAAGATGGTTAGATTGCAAACTACTAACCACAGCACTTATTCCATTTGCAAAAAAATTAATAAAAACAACAAAATATTCGTTCTTTTTCTCTAATTCACTCTTTTCTTCGAGAAGAAAAAACAAGGTATATCCCTGAAAAATTGGTTCTCTTCGATATTTTCTGCAGAAATCAATCATTTGGGATTGGGTTAAGCAGATATCTTTTAGATCTTTTCCGAAAGAATTAAAAATTTCTTTAAAATTACCATCGGACTTCAATTCGTAGAAATCCAAGACAATCTCGTTGCTAGCTGGACCAAACTTATCAAGCTTCGGACTCCTAAAATCTTGGTCAAGATAGATGTTAAAAATTTCCGAATTTGAAAATTTCTTTTTACCGTCGGAAGCTTCGATTAAAAAATCCTTGCCGGTTGGAAATTCTACGAGTAATTTTTTAGTTACTACTTCATCCATGTCTTATAAGGGTTTTGGTTTTAAATTAAAGCTAAAATTTTAATATACTAAAGTCTAACGAACATTTATACTATATTTAAATTTTATTGTCAATATGTTGTTTTTTGCCTATTTTTATTGGCATTTTTGTCAATTTTTGTACATTTAAACCTTGTTGACTGAAACTAAAAATAAAGATATAATGTAAAGTTAGCTTAAATTTTTTATGTTACCAACAAGTAGCCAATTTTTTAATTTAATAGATAAATCAAAAAACATTTTGATTAGTTTTCCTATTGACTGGAACGGCGATGCCATTGCCAGTTCTTTGGCTATGTATTTATATTTAAAAAAAATTGGCAAAAATGTTGAAATTGGAGCTGAGAAAATGCAAAAAAACAATAATTTTAAAATTCCGGCTGAGTCCTTTAAATTTTTACCGGCCTTTTCGGAAATAAAAAACTCATTGGAAAATTTGATGAAGTTTGTTGTATCGCTGGATTTAAGCAACACTAAAGTTAGTCATGTGAAATACACTATTGAAGATAATAAATTAAATTTTATAATATCACCTCAAAATGGTTTTTTCACTAATGATGACATAAAATCAAGCATGAGTGGTTTTAAATATGATTTAATAATAACCTTAAACACACACGATTTAGAATCTTTGGGCAGAATTTATGATAATAATATTGATTTTTTCTATAAAACCAACATTATAAATATTGATCATAGCCCAGAAAATGAAGAGTTCGGACAATTAAATATCATAAATTTAAATGCGGTTTCCACCAGCGAGGTTGTTTATAATCTTTTTTTTGATCATAAAAAAGAATTAATTGACGAACAAATAGCGACTTGCTTGCTTACTGGAATAATATTTAAAACTAAAAGTTTTAAGACTAACAACTTAACACCTCAGACATTAAAAGTGAGCTCTGACTTGATTGAGCTGGGCGCCAAACGAGAAGAGATAGTCTCTAATCTATATAGATCCAGAAGCTTAAATACTTTAAAGCTTTGGGGAAGAGTTCTCAATAATTTAAAATCAATCGAGAGTAATAGTATTGTTTGGGCAACTTTGTTTAAAAATGATTTTAGAGAAACCAAAGCCGGAGAAGAAAATTTGCAAGATATAATAGATGAATTGATAGTTAGCATGCCTAGCGCCAAAATAATTATTATCTTCTACTCTCTGTCAGAGCTGTCTGTTTTAGAAAATAATTATATCAACGAAGAAGATAAGAGTGAGTTTGATGATAAAACAATAATTATTCATGATGAAAAAAATGAGGAAATTTTTCAAACCAAAGCTATTGTTTACTCTGTTAAAAATATAAATTCTCTGGAAATATTAAAAGAATATGGCCCGGAAGGAACAAAAAAAATAGCTCAAGCCAATATTAAAAAACCAATAAAAGAAGTAGAAAAAACAGTGATAGAAACGGTTAAAAAACGTCTTGAAAAAATATTTTAATAGTGTTAAAATCACTACAGCTAGAATAAATCTAGTTTTTTTCTTTACGTTTAGGGCGTATAGCTCAGTTGGTTAGAGCGTTACGTTGACATCGTAAAGGTCTCCCGTTCGAGTCGGGATACGCCCACTTTACGGGCATATAGCTCAGTTGGTTAGAGCACCGCCCTTATAAGGCGGGGGTCGATGGTTCAAGTCCATCTATGCCCACAAATAAAAAAGAGTTCAAATTTGAACTCTTTTTTTATGTTTTTATTTGTTTAATCCTTCAAACACCTAACTGAAACACCCTGATTAGGATCAGCGATATTTCTGGCTATACCATCGCTTGAACCACTGACTATTCTTCTGTTATAACTATCATCGGAAAAAGAAGACCAAAAAGTAGTCAGAGTATTAAAACTATTAAAAGTTCCTATATAACTACGCCCTCCAGCGGGAAGGGCTGCAAATCCATAATCATCAGTTCCAGCACTCCAAGAAGTGGCTCTTAATTTTTTTCCCGCAGGCACACACTCATACGAACCAGCGCTATCAGGATTGCAAGAATTGCCAATATCAACTAAATAACTTTCTAGTGCATGCCATTCGTCATCATTGGGAACGTGCCAACCGGTTGGACATAAACCGTTTACATTACTCATGGCATAACGGTTATAAAAAGCTCCGTATGGATTTTTATAAGTAGCTTCATCGTTGTTATACCAACAATATGCGCCAGTCGTATCACTAGACCATGCCGTATTATCAGTTAAATTTAATATCGACACACCATTTCTATATTTGGTAGTTTTAAGGTTGGGCGTCATCCAACATTGAGCTCCAATTTGAATTGTTTGATAAATATTATTATCAGCATCAGAAATTGTACTAGCACCACAAACAAACTGAGCCTCACCACCAGTAGAACCACTACTAATTATTATTCCTCCTGGAGTCATTTGTTTGGCTCCTTCGGGTAAATCTGATACTTGTTTACCAGTACAGAAATCAATGGTATAACTAGCTCCACTGTTTTGAGGTGTGTAAACATAAGTATTAGAGGCTTCTAGACAATTACCATCGGCAGGAGAAGGAGCAGAAGGAATAGAATACATAAATGTTTCTTGAGAAGAGGAAGAAACTATAGTACCGCTATTCCATTCATCGGTAGTGGGATATCTGCCATTTTCATTAAAGAATAGTTCTAGAGCAGTTTGAACTTGTTTCATATCAGCCATTCTTTTAGAGTCTCTAGCTCTAGATCTTGCTTGTTGTAGGGCTACTACTGCAAGTGTTGCTAGTATGCCAATAATGGCTATTACTACTAGGAGTTCAATGAGGGTAAAACCTCGTTTTTGTTTAAACATAATATTTGGATTATTTTTAAATACTGAGAGTTTTATTGCACATAGTTGCTGTGCGACGTGCAATCTCTTTATTTTTTTTAAAAAAATGGCATACATTATACAACTTAAATTTAAATTATATTTTTATTTCTTTAAAAATATTATTTAGTTCTGACATTTCTTTTTCGGAAAACTTTTGCAAAACAAATTTATCTCCCGGAATATATTTTCTAGTCTCATTGTTTATTCCTATTCTAATTCTCTTAAAATTTTTGGTTTTTAGATGATTAATTATTGACTGCACGCCGTTGTGACCAGCGCTAGAAGCATTAACGGAAACTTTATGTTTACCAAAATCGATATCTAAATCATCGTGAACAACAGTCAAATCGTTAGTTAAATTAAGATCTTTTATGGAAAACAAGCCCATTTTTTTGGGTAATAACTTATAGAAATCCATAAAAGATCTAAGGGCTACCCCTGAATTATTCATGTAGGTTCTAGGTTTTAAAAACCAAATATTGTTATGAAAACAAATATCAGCATTAAACTTTTTATTAAACTCCCAAGAAGCATCTTGTCCCAAAAAATAATCTAAAAACAACCAAGCCACGTTGTGCCTGGTTTTTTCATATTCTTTTCCTGAATTTCCTAGGGCTATTATTATTTTCATAATAAAATTATAGCAAAAATAAACAAAAAAGACGAGAAGTAAAATTCTCGTCTTTTTCTATAACTAAATATACAATTATTTATATATCTCCCTAGCCTTCTTTCCTTTATAGCCAGTTCCTGCTGGAATCAAACATCCAATAATAACATTTTCTTTCAAGCCTTCTAGATAATCAACTTTACCACTAAGTGCTGCCTCAATCAAAACTCTTGGAGTTTCTTGGAAGGAAGCGGCTGACAAAAAGCTATCAGTAGTTAAAGATGTTTTAGTAATACCTAATAACAATTTTTCTCCTTTAGCCTTTGATTTTCCCTCTTTATTTGCTTGATATAAAACTTCTTCTTCAACAACTTCTCCTGGAAGTAAGGTGGTATCACCAGAATCTTTAATCATATAACGAGAAAACATCTGTCTAGCAATGATTTCAATATGTTTGTCGTTTAAAGGTTGTCCTTGAGAGGAGTAAACATACTGAATTTCTTTAATAATATACTTTTGGGTTTCTAATTGACCTCTCAATTTGTATAATTCTTTTAAATCAAAGCTTCCTTCGGTCAAACGATCTCCTGGCTTTACTGTTTCGCCATCTTTTACCCAAATCATAACCCCCTTAGGAATTGTAAACTCTTGAATTTTGTCTACTTCATAAGAAATAGTGACAAATTTATCACTAATTTTAACAACGCCGGACTCTTTAGCTTTAACACTTTTATTGCCAACAGAATAAAGTTCAGATCCTTTTGAAATTTTGGCTCCATCTTCAACTTTAACCTTTGGTTCTAAATCTTTTTTAGCTACTTTTTCTCCAGATAATTTTATCTCGTTTATCAATTCTTTAAAGTAATATTTTTCACTAGCTTTACCTTTATAAATTATCTTTAAGATTTTCTCTTGAGGATTATCTACTAAAATTTCTTTTCCGTCTTTATCTCTAATAGTTCTTTGACCAAACTCAATTTTAATTTTACCTTCAACTTCGGCCATTAATGCTTTTTTCTTTGGAGTTCTATTTTCAAAAATTTCTTCAACCCTAGGCAAACCTTGAGTAATATCATCAGCTCCAGCTACACCTCCAGTATGGAAGGTTCTCATGGTCAACTGTGTTCCAGGTTCTCCAATGGATTGAGCGGCAATAATACCAACCGTTGTTCCAATTTTTACTTCTTTGTTATAAGCCAAATCGACTCCATAACATTTGGCACAAACTCCTTTGTGTAATTTACAAGATAAAACTGACCTAATCCAAGCTTCTTCAATATCCTTATTTTTAATTTCTTTAATAACATCTTCAGTTATTAAATTTCCAGCCTCAACTAAAACTTTTCCTTTTTTATCAGTTAAATCTTTGGCCAAATATCTTCCTAAGATTTTTCTAAAGAAATCATCGTTATCTTTTTCTACCTCGGCTCTATTTATTAATAATCCTTCTTTCTCTCCACAATCATCTTCAGTTATTATAACATCTTGCGCCACATCAACTAAACGACGAGTTAAATAACCAGCATTAGCGGTTCTAAGAGCGGTATCAGATAAACCTTTTCTGGTAGCGTGAGTAGCGATAAAGTATTCCAAAACAGAAAAGCCTTTTTTCAAATTACCCTTAATTGGCAATTCAATAATAGCGCCTGAAGGAGAGGTTACCAAACCTTTCATACCAATAATCTGAACTGGCTGAGCCCAAGAACCTCTAGCTCCAGAATCAATCATAGAGTAAACTGGCAATGATTGTTTTAATCCCTCTTTACAAAATTCGGCTATTTTTTCTTTAGTGGTTGTCCAAACTTCAATAACTTTATTATATCTTTCACTGTCAGTTAAAAGACCTTCTTCAAATTGTTCTCTAATTTGATCAACTTGATTGTTGACTGCTTCAATTAATTTATCTTTTTCTGGTAATTCTGGCAGATCGCCAAAACCCCAAGACAAACCACTCTTGGTTATATATTTAAAGCTTAAGTTCTTTAAATTATCAATGAATTTAACTGTTTCGTCTTCTCCATAAAGACTTAAACAATCCTTAATTATGCTTTTTATTTTATTTTTACCCAAAACTTCATTAACATAAGAGATTTTGTCTGGTAAAATTTTATTAAAAATAATTCTACCAATCGTTGTAGTTAACATTTCTTTTCCATCTCTAACTCTAATTAATTCATGTAAATCTATTAACTTATGATCATAGGCCAATAAAGCTTCTTGACTGTCAGAAAAATAACGATAATCACTGTCATTTTCTTTTTTCTCAAGTGATCTTTCTAATGTTAGATAATAAGCCCCCCAAACGATATCTTGATTAGGAGCAACTATCGGATCACCAGTAGCCGGTTTCAATAAGTTGTGAGTAGAAAGCATTATGTCTCTAGCCTCAGCTACAGCCTCCTTAGTGAGCGGAACATGAACGGCCATTTGGTCACCATCAAAGTCAGCATTAAAAGCAGTACAAACTAGAGGATGAATTTGAATAGCTTTACCTTCAATAAGAGTTGGTTTAAAAGCCTGAATACCCAAACGATGTAAGGTTGGAGCTCTGTTTAAAAGCACATAAGCTCCTTTAATAATATTTTCTAAAATATCCCAAACTTCATCATTTCCCATTTCTATATATCTAGAAGCACTTCTAACGTTATGAACCAATTCTCTCTTAATAAGCTCGGCAATAATAAATGGTTTAAACAATTCTAAAGCCATGATTTTTGGCAAACCACATTGATCTAAATTCAATTTTGGATTAACCACGATAACGCTACGACCAGAGTAATCAACTCTTTTACCTAATAAGTTTTGGCGGAAACGTCCTTGTTTGCCTTTTAAAGCATCAGCTAAAGATTTTAATTGTCTCTTTTGACCAGTAGAAGCAGTAACCATTTTACTATTTCTAGCAGAATTATCAATTAAAGAATCAACTGCTTCTTGCAACATTCTTTTCTCATTACGACAAATAACTTCTGGGGCATTAAGCTCTATTAACTGTTTCAAACGATTGTTTCTGTTAATAACTCTTCTATAAAGATCATTTAAGTCAGATGAAGCAAATCTGCCACCATCTAAAGCAACCATCGGTCTTAGATCCGGTGGAATAACTGGAATAACGTCCAAAATCATCCACTCTGGTCTCATGCCATTGTTTTTAAGATTCTTTAAAACCTTAAGACGTTTAATCATTTTTTCCTTTTTGGCATCAACCACATCTTCTAATTTTTCTTCTATTTTTTTGATTGTTTTGTCTAAATTTATCCTCTTAAGCAAGGTTTGAACAGCACCAGCTCCAATTTCAGCTTCAAACAAATGACCAAACTTTAAACTCAAATTTTGATATTCTTGCTCAGTAAGAATTAATAATGGTTTTAAATCTTTTAATTCTTTCTTAACTTTTTCATAATCATCTGACAATTTTGATAATTTTTCTTCTTTTTCTTTTTCCATTCCTTCTACCTTGGCAGAGAGATCTTTATCCTTATCACTTTCTTTTTTAAGTTGGTTTATTCTATTTTGAGTATCAGCTTCAATGCTTTTAATTTTACCTTTATACTCTTTCTTAATAATCTCTAAAGTTTCATTTTTTAATTTTTCATCAACGTCAGTAACTATGAAGTTGGCAAAATAAACAACTTTTTCCAGAGACTGAATGCTTAAGTTTAAGATTAAACCAATTTTAGAAGATAGTCCTTTTAAAAACCAAATGTGAGAACAAGGGACTTGCAACTTGATGTGACCCATTCTTTCTCTTCTGACAACGCTTCTAGTAACTTCAACTCCACACTTGTCACAAACAACTCCTTTGTATCTTATTTTTTTATATTTACCACAAGAACATTCCCAATCTTTAACTGGACCAAAAATCTTTTCGCAGAAAAGTCCATCCTTTTCTGGTTTTTGTGTACGATAGTTGATGGTTTCTGGTCTAACAACCTCACCTTTTGACCACTCCAAAATATCTTCGGGAGAAGCTAGTTTTAACCTTATGGCATCAAAATCGCTTGTTTTTATGGGGTTTAACATATATATTTAATTAATGTAATTAATTTAATTATTCTTTTTCCTCTACAACTTGAAGAGAATCGTCATAAATTTGCTCATCAGCTTTATTTATTTTCTCTATATCAATATTTTTTTTATTTTCTTCTTCTTCAAAGTCTTCTTCGATTTTTGTTCCCCCTAAAAGATCAACGTTCAAGCCTAAGCCTTTTAATTCTCTAATTAAAACGTTAAATGATTCTGGAACATTTAATTTTTGAATTTCTTCACTCTTAATAATTGACTCATAGGCTTTACTTCTTCCAGTAACATCATCAGATTTGATGGTTAACATTTCCTGCAAAGTATGAGAGGCACCATAACCTTCCAAAGCCCAAACTTCCATTTCTCCAAATCTCTGTCCTCCAAATTGAGCTTTACCACCCAATGGTTGTTGAGTTATTAATGAGTATGGACCAATTGATCTTTGATGAATTTTATCTTCAACCATGTGGTTTAATTTCAACATGTATTTATAACCAACAGTAACTCTGTTTTCGTATGGTTCTCCTGTTCTTCCGTCATATAAAGTAACCTTACCATCTTCGGCAAAACCAGCTCTTTTTAGTTCCTGTTTAATTTGTTCTTCGGTTATACCATTTAGGGCCGGTGTGGCTACATTATAGCCAAGCTTCTTAGCTGCTAAGCCCATGTGTGTTTCAAGTAACTGACCGAAGTTCATACGAGAAATAATACCTAAAGGTGATAAAATAATATCAATCGGTGTTCCATCCTCCATGTGAGGCATATCTTCTGCTGGAACAACTTTAGAAATAACACCTTTATTCCCGTGACGACCAGACATTTTATCTCCAACTTGTATTTTTCTTAAATTAGCTATAGAAACTTGAACTGATTTTAATACACCAGCTTCTAATCTATCGCCAGCATCACGTGAAAAAACTTTAACATCAATAACTTTTCCGTGTTCTCCATGTTCTAAATAAAGAGAAGAATCTCTAACATCTTTGGCTTTGTCACCAAAGATAGCGCGCAATAATCTTTCTTCTGCACTCAATTTAGTTTCACCTTTTGGTGTAATTTTTCCAACTAAAATATCGCCGCTAGAAACTTCAGCGCCGATTCTAATAATACCGTCTTCATCTAAATTCTTTAATTTTTCCTCGGAAATGTTTGGAATGTCATTAGTTATGACTTCCGGACCAAGTTTAGTATCACGAACATCAATTGTATAATTTTCAATTTGGATAGAAGAGTAAACATCTTCCTTGACCAATCTTTCTGAAATAATAACAGCGTCTTCATAGTTGTAACCATCCCAAGTCATGAAAGCAACCAAAACATTTTTTCCTAGGGCTAACTCACCATTACTAATTGCTGGTCCATCTGTTAAGACTTGTCCCTTTTTAACCTTGTCACCCAAATTAACTATTGGTTTTTGATTTATACAAGTTAAAAAGTTGGATCTTAAAAATTTAGTTAAAACATATTTTTTAACTTTACCTTTGCTGTTTTTGACTTCAATACTTAAAGAATCAACTTTCTCAACTACACCATCTTCTTCAGCTACAACAACGTGACCAGAATCAATAGCGGCTCGATGTTCAACTCCAGTACCAACAACTGGAGCCTCGGTTTTAACCAATGGAACAGCTTGACGTTGCATGTTTGTTCCCATAAGTGATCTTTGTCCATCGTTGTGTTCCATGAAAGGAATAAGTGAAGTGGCAATAGAAATAATTTGATTAGGAGCAACACCTACAAAATCAACCTCGTCAATATTAACTGTTTCTGGCTTGCCACCTTTTCTACCAGGATAGGTTTCTACTAAAAATTTATTATTATTATCAAGTGGAACGGTAGCGTCAACTACTGTATATTTTTCTTCTTCAAATGAATCTAAATACACTATTTCATCGCTAACAACTGGTCCTTTTTTGTCTTTAATAACTTTTCTATAAGGAGCCTCTAAAAAACCATAATTATTTAATCTAGCATAACTAGCTAAGTGACCAACTAAACCAATGTTTGGTCCTTCAGGAGTAGCAATAGGACAAATACGTCCATAGTGGGTTGTGTGCACATCTCTAACATCAAAACCAGCTCTTTCTCTGGTTAAACCACCAGGACCCATAGCCGATAATCTTCTTTTGTGTTCTAATTCTGCCAAAGGATTTGTCTGATCCATGAACTGAGACAATTGTGATGACATGAAAAATTCTCTAACGACAGCAATTACCGGTCTGGCATTAATAAGCTTATTGGGAGTAAGAGTGTCAATATCAGCAATACTCATTTTATCTTTAATAATTCTTTCCATTCTGGCAAAACCAACTCTTAATCTGTTTTGTACCAAACCACCAACAGCGCGAACCCTTCTGTTACCAAGATGATCGATATCGTCTTCTGGTTCTTTGGTTATATTTAATCTAATAATTTCTTTTACAATATTTAACAAATCTTCTTTTCTTAATATTCTAGTGTCTTTATTAATTGGTAAATTTTCGTTGAATCTTCTGTTTAATTTATAACGACCAACTCTACCAAAATCATAACGATCAAATCTAAAAAACATGTTTTCGATCAATTGTTTAACGTTCTTATCGTCGGCCAAATCTCCTGGTCTTACTCTTCTATAAACTTCTTGCAAACCTTCAATTTGATTTTTAGCTAAATCTTTTTTAATTGTAGCTTCGATATAACCAACTTCATCTTCGTTTTTTGTAAGATCAACATCTTTAAACACCTTTAATAATTCTTCATCGGTTTCATAGCCAAAAGCTCTAAGCAAAGAAGTAACTGCTACTTTTCTTTTTCTGTCTATTCTAACCCAAAGAACTTTGTTTACATCAGTTTCAATTTCCAACCAAGCACCTCTGTTTGGAATTATTTTAGCTCCATAATATTTTTTTCCTTTAATATATTCGGCTGTAAACATTACCCCGGCACTTCTAATTAATTGAGAAACAACAACTCTTTCAATTCCGTTAATTATAAAAGTACCCTTATCGGTCATTAAAGGGAAGTCACCTAAATAAACTTCTTGAGATATTTCTTTGTTAGTTTTTTTGTTTTTTAAGATGGCTTTAACTCTAAGAGGAGCCTCGTAGGTTATGTTTTTGTCACGACTTTCAACTTCGTCAAATTTTGGATTATCCAAATAATAATCCCCGAAATAAAGCTCTAATTCTCGATTGTTAAAATCGATAATAGGAGAAATTTCATCTAATAATTCAGCTAATCCCTCTTTTAAAAACCAGGCGTAGGAATTCTTCTGCGACTCAATTAAATCTGGAATTGGCATTGACTCTTTAAAATCAGTAAAAAAGAGACGATTATTTTTAATGATTGGGTTGCTAGACATAAAATAAGTTATATAAATAATATTTTAAAAAATAAAAAATTGTCTTTTAAAAAGATTTTCAACAAAAAAATGCCAATGCCAGAAAAGCTTGGTTTTGAAAGCCTAAATATGATTTAATTAATATAAATTTTCACTTTATATTAACAAATTAAGTATAGATTGTCCGTGATATATATAATATAATAAGTCAGTAAACTTGTCAATTATAAAGCACCACTATTATATTAACACTTTTTCCATAGTTTATCAACAGGTGACTTACTTCTCAATGTATGAGAAAACCGGCCCAACGGCCATATAATTTTGGCCTGATCGCCTGAAAATAACAGTGGCTAGCTTTGAACTGGATATGTCATAAGAAACTTTTTTACCGTTTTTACTAGCAATACTTAAGATTCTGGGTTCTATTTTCTCTGTTTTATACTCTCTAGCAAAAACCGATATAAAACTTAGGTCTTCCAGACTTAATTCCTCCCCCTTTGTCTCTTTAATCATTATTTCTTTAATTCTTTCCAGTTTTTCTTTCATGTCTTCTAAGTCCATAAAAACACTTCTCAATTCTTCTGTTATTTTTAATAAAGAAAACATTTCATAAACCATCAAAGTGCTAGCCAATTGTTCATTTAATAAGTCTAAATTTGGTTCAATATAGTTATATTTAATAAAATCCAAATCAGACGAACTAGAAATTCCTCTTTGATACTTCTGATGAACTTTTAAATTTTCTACTGGTAATTGTAAATTAACCCAAGAGCCAACAGCGGTGTGCAAATCTTTAAGTTCCCAAGAAGAATTTTTATAATAAATCGGCAATCTGTTTTTATCACTTTCCAAATAATTTTTAGTTATTTTTAATCCTTGCCAATAATTATTATAGTGCCAAATATTAGGAAATTTGGAAATTTGACTTCTTAAATCGCTAAGCTGTTCCTTATAATTATCATATTTGGAATTTTCTTGATAATAAACATTGTTATCCAAATTTCTGTTAAAAATTAAGCTAACAATATCCAAAGAAAAGCCACTACATCTGACAAATTCATTATTTACTCGACAAGAAGTAACGTTACTTTTTGGTGGTTGTTCTCCTTGATATTTTGAAACATTGGGATAAGACAATTCGTTAAAAATGAAATCATTTGGCCAATAAAAATCTGATAGCATTTTTACTCCTAATTTTGGTTTATCGTTTGAATCATTTTTATCAAAAGATCCTTCGATTTTCAAGAAATCATATTCTAAAACTTTAGCTTGAAATTTATATAAATTATTTACCCCCTCCGGATTTTTGTCAGAAAACACCTCACTGATATCGTAATTTTCCCCAAAACATTCAGCCAAAGCATCGCGATAATAAACATAAGTTAAATCACCCCTTAGTCCCTTAAAAAATGCCAGGGTTTTATAAATTCTGGCCCAGTCATTTTTCAAGTCGTGACTGCTAAAAATATCATTAGCGATAAAAGCAGAACTAATCATGCTGATTCTCCAATCATCAAAATCAAGATAACAATCGGGACAATCGTCTCCCTTATAGTGTAATGGAAAAGTGGAAGACAACCATTTAGTGGCTAAATAAAAATTGTTTAATTTGGCGTTAGAACTATACTCTCCTGGTATAAAAAAATCTTTGTAATCTCTTTCGTAAAGAAGAACTGGTGATTTAGCTTTGGCGTTTTTAGCAGTAATTAATTCAACTTCTTTGGAAACATCAACTTTTAAATAACTAGGTACTTCAAAATAATAAATATCTTTTTCTAAAAATCCAAAAAGATTAGGATTGCTTAAATCACCATTTTGAGCTATTTGACCTTCTTTTGGTTTCAGTAGCTCTAAGGAAGTAGCAAAATAAGCCGCAGCTAATCTTTCAGCCTCTAAGACACGGTCGTTAATATTGCCCGTTTCTGACAGTCTTTGTTCATATCTTTTTTTAGCTTTTTCAAATAGAACATAATTTATATCCCAAAGGTTTTTATAAAAAATATTTTGCTCAATATCTTTAAATATTTTTTTCATTGCCTGTTGATGATAATAAATCAAAAAATCGGAAGTGATAAAAAGTGGTATTTTTTTTGAATAAAGCTCCTCGTAAACATCATAAAAATTTTTGGAAGTTAATTGATTGTCCAACAAAGCAAAGCCAGTAGAATTTAAATTATTTAGAGAAGAATCAATATTTAGACGACGAGAAAGATCATAATAGTTAACAACATCTGTTTTTATATTTAATGGTAATTTATAATCTTCAAAAGAAGAAACAGTGTCATTTTTAATTTCATTATAAAAATCTGGAAAAGATACATACTCTATATATAAACTTTCATCCTCTTTATTAAAATCAAACCCAATTTTTTCTTCCCCCATAGGAAGCCTTCCTAAAGCTCTCGATGATTCTATTGACTCTTCCAGCCCCGACATTTTATTTTCTTCACTTTCTTTGATTTCATTTTGGACTGGCTGTACTGGTTGATTTTCACCAGTTGATGATACCTTATTTTTTTTTACGTAAATAAAAAGAGGAACAGCTATGACAATTATTAAAAAAAACAACATTATAACTATTATTTTTTTAGAATTTTCACTCATATTTTTATTTTAAATATTTGTTCTTATTTAATAAATGCTCTTCGTAGGTAACACTAAAAATAGTTTCCTTGGTGTCTGGTCGACTCAAAAAATAATTGTAACTATTTTCTGTTGGATAAATAGCGGCTTCAATAGCTCTGATTCCTGGATTAGAAATTGGTCCTGGCGGCAAACCTCTGTTTATGTAAGTATTATAAGCTGATGGAGTTCTAGTATCTTCATAACTGTAGATTGCCTTATTAACTCCCAAAATATAAGCTAGAGTGGCACAAGACTCTAGGGCCTGTCCGTTTTTTATTCTATTCCAAAAAAGACCAGAAACCATTTTCATGTCGTCCTCACTTTGAACTTCTTTCTGAATTATAGAAGCCATGGTAACTATTTCAAAAATAGTTTTTCCCTGAGCAGCAATATCCTCTCTCATCTTGCTGGTTAGCTTCTGATCAAAATTCTTTAACATTCTGACTACAATATCCTCTAGGCTGGCATCTTCAAAAAAACGATAAGTGTCTGGAAATAAATATCCTTCTAAACCATAATAATCGGGTTTGTCTTTTAAAAAATCAAATTGTTTTGAAAAATCTTTTGGTCTCATACCGCTTGATAGGAGCTGATAATCAAGCATAGGTTCTCCAACCATATTAAAAAAATCTTCTTCTTTGGTCGAAAAATTTTTTTCTAAAACTTTATAATAATCACGAACACTCCAGCCCTCAATGAAAGTAACTTTTTTTTCTGGTTTTAAAGATATTTTTTTAGTAAGTTCTTCGACGACCTCCTTGATGTTCATATTATAATTCAAGTCATAAGAACCCTCTCTAAAAATTGCATCTTTCTTAGAAAAACGAATATAAGCTTTAAAAACTCTTTCTGATTTTATTAGATTCTGATTGTGCAATTTATCACCTATATCCGAAACACTGTCTCCTTTATCAACCACAAAAATAACACTTTGATTTTTACCAGAAGAATAATTTATATTTCTGATATAAGAAAAAAACATTGCTAGAAATAAAACCAGCAAAAGTACAACAATGTTTTTAACATTAAATAGGCTATTGTTTTGTTTTTTTGTTTTCAGACGCATTAGCAATTAAGATTGAGCTAGAACGAATTTTTTTTCCTAGACCATCAACCATTTTAATTTTAAGTTTTTGACAAACATCATATTCTGGTACGTCATTTAAATTTTTTCTATCACCACCATTAGCAAAGATATCTGGCTTAATTTTAGCCAATGATTTGCAGACAGTTTTGTCTCTATCGATAGATAAAAAAACTTCATCAACATCTCTAAGTGCTTTAATAATTTTAATTCTATCTTTTTGATTCATGAAAGGAACACTGCCTTTCAATTTTACCTGATAATCATTATTGATAATAACAATCAAATAATTTCCTATTTTTTTAGCCCTTTCTATCATTTCCAAATG
This sequence comes from bacterium, assembly GCA_035400585.1. Taxonomy (GTDB): domain Bacteria; phylum Patescibacteriota; class Patescibacteriia; order Patescibacteriales; family UBA12465. The sequence continues at coordinate 131,703 of DAOMZR010000002.1, forward strand.
TCCAACGTGAAGGGGGTTAAAATAACCGCTAACGGCTACTTTTATTTTTTTATTACTTTTTTTCTTACATGGCATATATAACAAATCTTTTAATTATTTATAACAAAATTATAACATATTTCAATAAAAAACAAAAAAGAGGAACCGCAGTCCCTCTTTTTAAATTTGATAAAAATTACATCATTCCGCCCATTCCTGGCATGCCACCCATATGATTGTGGCTTGACCCACAAGAACATCCATCTTTGCTCTCTGGTTTGTCGGCAATTACAGTTTCAACTGTTAAAAACATAATAGCGGCTGAAGCTGAATTTTCTAAAGCACTACGAACAACCTTGGTTGGATCAACAATACCAGCACCAACCATATCTTCAAACTTATCGGTAGCGGCATTATAACCGATATTAATATTGCCCTTTTTATGTTCTTCAATAATATTAAACAAAACCAAAGACCCATCTTTTCCTGCATTTTTGGCTATCTGTTTAATTGGCTCAAGTATGGCATTATCAACTATTGTAACACCAGCCTTATCTGCTTTTTTATCTGTCAGTTCTTCAAAAGCTCCACCAGCCAAAGCCAAGGCCAATCCACCCCCAGGAACAACACCCTCTTCTTGTGCAGCTCGAGTAGCATTTAGGGCATCTTCAATTCTGTCTTTTTTTTCTTTCATTTCTGTTTCGGTCGCAGCCCCAACTTTAATAACAGCTACCCCACCAGTTAATTTAGCTAATCTTTCTTGTAATTTTTCTCGATCAAAATCTGATTCACTTATTTCAATTTCTTTTTCTATTTGTTTTACTCTATTTTTTATTTTATTTTCATCACCTCTGCCATCAACTATAGTTGTATTATCTTTAGAGGCAATCACTTTTCTGGCTTGACCCAAATCATCAAGTTCAACGTTTTCTAGTTTTAAACCAACTTCTTCAGAAATAACCTTAGCGCCGGTTAAAACAGCAATATCTTCTAACATTGCTTTTCTTCTATCGCCAAAGCCAGGGGCTTTAATACCTAAAACACTAAAAGTTCCCCTTAGTTTGTTCAAAACAAAAGTTGTCAGCGCCTCACCTTCAACTTCATCAGCAATAATAACGATGTCTTTTTTTCCAGATTGAACCACCTTTTCAAGCAGTGGCAAAATTTCCTGAATAGAAGCAATTTTTTTGTCAGTAACTAAAATTAATGGATCATTCATTTCAGCCTTCATGTTTTCGGTGTTAGTAATCATATAGGGAGAAACATATCCTTTGTCAAACTGCATTCCTTCAACTACTTCTACTTCAACACCAAAAGATTGTCCTTCCTCTACCGTAACAACTCCATTTTTACCAACCTTATCCATGGCCTCAGCAATTTTCTCGCCTATTTCTTTGTTATTAGCACTAATTGAGGCTACTTGAGCCAACTCTTCTTTTGTCTCAATTGTTTTACTCATTTCTTTTAACTTTTTGACGATCGAATTAACTTTTTTTTCAATACCCTCTCTAATTTCGACAGGAGATACACCAACTGAAACCAATTTCAATCCCTCTTTTATCATCGCTTGAGCCAAAACAGTGGCTGTAGTGGTTCCATCGCCAGCGGTATCATTTGCTTTAGAAGCAACCTCTTTTATCATCTCAGCTCCAATGTTTTCAATTTTATCTTCCAACTCGATTTCTTTAGCCACGGTAACTCCATCTTTGGTAATTACTGGAGATCCAAAACCTTTTTCAATAACTACATTTCGTCCTTTTGGGCCAAGGGTTACTTTGACGGCGTCAGCTAATTTATCAACACCTCTTTTTAAAGCTCCTCGAGCTTCTTCACTATAAACAATTTGTTTTGCCATATAAATTAATCGTTAATTATAAATAAATGTTTTTATACTATTCAATAATTGCTAGAATATCGTTTTCGCTTATAACTAAATATTCTTCTCCGTCTATTTTTATATCGTCTGGAGAATATTTTTTAAAAACAACTTTGTCGCCAATTTTAATAGACATTTCAAACCTAGAACCATTATCTAATAATTTTCCTGGACCAACAGCTATAACCTCTCCTTGCTCCGGCTTTTCCTTATCCATTGTGTCTGGTAAAACTATCCCTGACTTAGTAACCTCTTCCTTAGAAGAAGCCCTAACAATCACATTGTTGTTTAAAGGTTTAAGTTTCATAAAAATAATTAGCTTAATTATTAACCTCTCCCTAAAAATATAGAAGTATAATAAACAAGCCACTAAAATAATAAATATTTTTTAGCAATCTAACCATAAGACTGCTAATTGTTATTTTAGCATAATTAAAATTGCTGTCAAGAAAATAAAAAAAGGAGACAATTTTGTCCCCTCCTAGCTTAAATTAAATAAATGCGACCTGGAGCTTGTCCAAATTAGCTTCAGCGTAAAAGCCATCATACCATACAATATGAAGTGTTTTGCTGTTTTTTTCATAAACTAACCCGGGAAGTAAAATATTTCTTTTTCCTTCCAATCTTGACGCTCCACAAGCAAAAACAGACAGAACTAAACTGAAAAAATCTTTCGGGCGCTTTTCAAAAGCAGCCATCAAAAAAAGAAATCCTTCGTTTAAAGTAACCTGATCTTTTGCTCTAATTGTTGCTCGCTGATCTGAACCCAAAAAACTTATTTTAGTCAGATTTTTTGAAACTAAAACAAAATAATCGGTTTCTGCCTCTCGAATTGAAATAATTTGCCCACCAAAACTCAATTCGTTCTTAATTTTGACGCCCATCACCTTTTCGGCTTTTTCTAAAATTTTGTCAAAAAACAAGCCAGCAGCGATTATAACCAAATCGTACTTTTGACTATCAAAACTAGCAATTCGTAATTCAGAAAAATTCTTTTCTATTGAGAAGTTTTTTCTATAAAAATCTTCCCAATACTTTTTTTGCTCTTTCACGTCCGCATTCATAAGCAAGGTTTTAAATGAACTTTAAACTAGTTTACAACAATTATAATAAAAGTCAATATTGCCTTGATTTTTTAAATAATATGTATTACTATGTTTTTGTGAAACTGGTCCGATGGTGAAGCGGTTTAACACTGCAGTTTGCAAAACTGCCACTCGTGGGTTCGAATCCCACTCGGACCTCTGATAAATAAGAAGCTAACCTGCGTTAGCTTCTTATTTATTATAAGACAAAAGAGGAGGATTCGAAATATAAAAAAAGCTCTATTCAGAGCTTTTAAAAATTTTTGAGCATTTTACCAGCCGACCTTCACAGAAAAATCTTTTTTCCAATTTTTGTTTTTTGGTTTTTCTTCTGTTTTTTGGCTGCTCTCTTGAACTTTTTTAGTTTTAACCGACTCATTTTTTTCTTCCCGATTCTTCTCTGATTTTTTTTCTGCCATGACAGTAAAATTTAAAGTTTGAAAAAAATGCGAACTGATAGTTAATATATTATATTTCAAAATTTTAGTCAATAAAAAAATAGGTTTTTGCACCTATTTTTTTGATCTATAATTTCATCCTAAAATTTTATTTTCTCAAACTTCTCCATTTTTTAGCCGATCTAACTCTGGCTAGCTCTTTTTCAATTTGAGCTGCTAATTGGGCAAATTGAGAAGCATCAACACTGCGCATATCTTTAAGTGATTCTTCGGCTCTCTTCCTGGCCTCTTCGGCTCTTTCAATATCAATTTCTTCAGCCCTTTCAGCAGTATCTGCCAAAATAATAACTTTGTTTAATAAAACTTCAACAAAACCACCAGAAACAGAAATAATTTCGATTTCACCATCAAGTTTTTTTAATTCCAAAACGCCTGGCTTTAAAATGGAAACCAAAGGTGAGTGTTTTGGCAACACCGTAATTTCGCCCTCTTGAGTTGGAACCGTAACCTGTAGAATTTCTTCTTTTAAAACAACTCTTTCTGGCGTGGCTATTTCAAATTTTATTCTTTTTTTGTCTGGCATATTTATTTTTTAACAACTTCCTCGATAGTACCTTTCATATAAAAATCTCCTTCACTCTTATCATCATGCTTTCCCTCTAATATTTCTTTAAATCCTCTAACAGTATCTGCTAATTTTACATACTTACCAGAAACACCAGTAAATGTTTCGGCTACACTGAAAGGTTGAGATAAAAATCTTTGTATTTTTCTAGCACGAGAAACAGTAACTTTATCTTCGTCTGACAATTCTTCCATACCTAAAATAGCAATGATGTCTTGCAAATCTTTATATCTTTGTAAAACTCTTTGGACTCCCAAAGCAACATCATAATGTTCTTGTCCAACTATTTTTGGATCTAAAATTGTTGAGAAAGAATCAAGTGGATCAACAGCTGGATAAATACCAAGCTCCGACAAAGAACGAGAAAGAACCACAGTTGAATCTAAGTGTCCAAAAGTTGTGGCTGGAGCTGGATCAGTCAAGTCATCAGCTGGAACGTAAACAGCTTGAATTGAGGTAATAGATCCTTTATTGGTCGATGTAATTCTTTCTTGAAGCTCTCCCATCTCAGTAGCCAGTGTTGGTTGATAACCTACAGCACTAGGCATACGACCTAATAAAGTGGATACCTCAGAACCAGCCTGAGTAAAACGGAAAATATTATCAACGAAAAATAACACATCTTGATTCTGCTCATCTCTAAAATATTCAGCAATTGAAAGACCAGACAAAGCAACACGAGCACGAGCTCCTGGCGGTTCGTTCATTTGACCGAAAACCATCGCTACCTTATCAAGCACACCAGCGCCCTTCATTTCGTGAAACAAATCATTTCCTTCACGAGTTCTTTCTCCTACACCAGCAAAAACTGAATAACCACCGTGAGCTTTGGCAATATTATTAATAAATTCTTGAATAACAACGGTTTTACCCACACCAGCACCACCAAACAAACCAACCTTTCCTCCTTTAGCAATTGGGCAAATTAAATCAATAACCTTAATTCCAGTTTCTAAAATCTCTGTTTTGGTTGATTGATCTATAAAATCTGGAGCTTTGCGATGAATTTCATATCTTTTAGTATCAACCAAATTTTCACCACCATCTACAGCATCTCCTAACACATTAAAAATTCTTCCTAGTGTTTCTTTGCCGACTGGAACAGTTATTCCTTTGCCAGTATTTACAACCAAATCTCCTCTTTTCAAACCATCAGTTGATCCCATGGAAATAGTTCTAACAACATTAAAACCTAGATGTTGTTGAACTTCCAAAATAATTTTTTTACCATCAGCCGCTTCAACTTCTAAAGCAGTATAAACTTCTGGTAAATTTTCTTCGAAATAAACGTCAACCACAGCGCCTATTATTTGCTTAATGATTCCGTTTTTTTTATTTTCGTTTCCCATACTTTTATTTTAATTTATATAAAATTATATTAAAAATTTTTAAGCTTTTAAGGCGTTGGCTCCAGCACTAATTTCAGCAATTTCGGAAGTAATAACTGCTTGACGAGCCTTGTTATAAAATAGAACCAATTCTTTAACAATATCACTAGCCGCTTCAGTAGCCTGATGCATAGAAGCCATTCTAATACTATGCTCCGAAGCGTTTGACTCTAAGAGAGCTTGAAACAATTGGACCTCAACTAATCTTGGAACCATTTGATCTAAAACTGCTTGTGGACTTGGTTCATAAGTAAACAAATAGTTATATTCACTATCTCTTAAATATTTTGCTTCTTTTTCGGCAATGTATTCTTTGGTTGTACCAACCCTTTCATCTCTACCAACAACTCCTAAATATTCTTCATCTACATTTATATCAATTGGTAAGATTTGTTTAACTCTAGGAATTTGTTTAGTGGCGCTAACAAAGTCAGTATAGGCAACAAATATTTTATCGTATTTACCATTCAAATAATCATCCATCGCTAGGCGGGCGATCGGCATAACTTCTTTTATTTCCGAAACAAAATCAACTTTATCAAATTCGGCCACAATGTTATAACCATAACGACTATTAACCGCTAAACCCTTTTTACCCAATAAAATAAAATCGGTTTCAATATCTCCGTGTTTCTTAATGCCAGCAACGGCTTTGTTTATAATATTAGTATTAAAACTACCACATAAACCACGGTTAGAGCTTATTAAAATAATAGCGACCCTTTTAGTTTCTGGTCTAACATGAAGCAATGGATGTAAATTCTTGCCATCCTCCAAAGAACCAGAAATATTTAAGATGGTAGTCCAGGCCAAGTTGGCATAAGTTCTGGTTTTTAAAACAGCCTCAACTGATTTTCTCATTTTAGCAGCTGCCACCATCTCCATCGCCTTAGTTATTTTCTTGGTATTATTAACAGATTTTATTCTGCGTTGTATTTCCTTGGTTTTAGCCATAATTATTTAATCAAATAATCCAAAGTATCTTTATAGTCATTAACTGTTTTTGTTAATTTTTCTTCGTCTTTTTCATCCATAACCTTAACTTCTTTAATGTTTTTCAAAACATCTTGAGCGTTGTCTTTTACATATTCAATCAATCCTTTTTCAAACTCTCTAATTTTATCGACTGGAATATTGTCCATCAAGCCATTAATTAAAGAAAAGAAAACAACTACTTGCAAAGCAACATCCATCGGTTCGTATTGATCTTGTTTTAATATTTCCATTAATCTTTTTCCTCTTTCCAATTTTTTTCTGGTTTCTTCATCTAGGTCAGAGCCAAATTGAGCAAAAGCAGCCAATTCTCTATATTGAGCAGCCTCCAAACGCATTTTACCAGCTACCTTTTTCATAGCCTTAATTTGAGCACTACTTCCAACACGAGAAACAGAAAGGCCAGCATTAACCGCCGGACGATTTCCTTGATAGAATAAATCTGGCTCTAAATATATTTGACCATCGGTAATAGAAATAACATTAGTTGGAATATAAGCAGACACATCACCAGCTTGAGTTTCGATAATTGGAAGGGCAGTAATTGATCCACCACCAAAATCTTTATTTAATTTACAAGCTCTCTCCAATAAACGTGAGTGTAGATAAAAAACATCACCAGGATAAGCTTCACGTCCAGGAGGTCTCTTTAAAAGCAAAGATATTTCTCTATAAGCAACAGCATGTTTGGATAAATCATCATAGATAATTAAAACATCTTCTCCTTTATCTAAAAAGTATTCAGCCATAGCACAACCAGCATAAGGGGCAATATACAACAGTGAAGCCGGGTCACTAGCGCCAGCGACAACCACTGTAGTATATTCCATAGCTCCGGCATCTTTTAATTTAGCAACGATACCAGCAACTTTTGATTCTTTTTGACCAATAGCAACATAAATACATTTCATGTTTTGTCCTTTTTGATTGATAATAGTATCTATAGCAATGGCAGTTTTACCGATTTGACGATCTCCAATAATAAGCTCTCTTTGACCGCGACCAATCGGAATCATGGCATCAATAGCTTTAATGCCAGTTTGTACTGGTTCATTAACAGATTGACGAGTGATAACGCCAGGAGCAATTTTTTCAACTGGATAAAATTTTTCTGCTTTTATATTTTCCTGGCCATCCAAAGGAGTTCCTAGGGGACTAAGCACACGACCAACTATATCATCTCCAACTGGAACCTCTAAAATTCTTTTTAAAGCAACAACTTCGCCTCCTTCTTTAATAGCACTACCATCTCCCAACAAAACAGCACCAACGCTGTCTTCTTCTAAGTTTAAAACTACACCAAAAACAGAGCCTGATTCTGTTTTAAACTCAAGCATCTCGGACATCATCGCTTCTGATAATCCAGAAACTTTGGCAATACCGTCTCCAATTTCAACTACCTTACCAAAATTTTGTTCTTTGATTTCTGATTTAAAATCGGCAATTCTTTGTCTTATCTGCTCGATTATAAAATCTTTTGAATTATTTTCCATATTTTTATATGAATTTAATTTAATAAACTATTTTTAAAAGAATTAATTTTATTCTTAATACTAGCGTCTATAATTTTATCACCATATTTTAAAACAAAACCACCTATTATTTTTTTATTTTCTTTTTCACTTATCTTAATATTCTCTGCTTTAGAAATCTTCTTTAAGTAAGATAAAACATCGTTTTTCAAATTAGACTCTAAAGACCTTGAACAGGTTATTTCAGCTTCAACTAAAGAATTTTCCTTATTCCAAAGCTCATTAAAATAAAAAATTATTTTTCCTATTTGGGATATATTATTATCAGTTTTCAAAACTTCAAAAAATTTATCTATTACATTTGAAAGCTCTTTACCCTCTTTACCTCTTGCCTCTAAAAACAGAGCTTGAGCATATTGTTTGGCTTTAATTTTCATAAACAAATTAATTATTTAAAGCTTTCTTTATTATTTCACTATCCTTTTCATTATTCATTTTTTCTTCAATCACTTTCTCAACAGCCAAAACAACCAATTCTGACAAGTTATTTCTCATGTCTTTAAAAATTTCTATTTTTTCTTGATTAAATTTCTCTCTTTCTTTAACGATAGCTAAAGATGCTTCTTCTTGAGCCTTCTTAATAATTTCATTGCCTCTTTTTTCAGCATTATCTTTGGCTTCATTTATCATATTCAAAGCCTCTTTTTTAGCCTCAATTAAAACTTCTTTTTCTTTTTCTCCAATTTCAACTAACTTCTGTGTGGCTTGTTCAGCGTTTTTGATACCCTCTTCTATTTTATTTTTTCTATCTTCTAAAAACTTAAAAATTGGCTTATAGGCAAACTTCCATAAAACAAAAACCAAGACAGCAAAGTTAACAAATTGGGCTAATAAAATTTTCCAATCAATACCTAAGGCATTAAGTAGTTCCATATATTTATTTTTAAAATTTGAAAATAATTTTTAATGGCTATCGATTTAAAATCGACAGCTATCAAAAATCATTTGTTTAATAACAAACAAAATTAACTAAAAAGTACAATTAAAGCAACGACTAAAGCATAGATACCAGTAGATTCGGTAACAGCCATAGAAGCAAACATTAAAGGAGTAATTTTTCCTCCTGCTTCTGGGTTTCTACCAATAGCTTCCATAGCTTTAGAAGCAATCATACCTTCACCAAGAGCTGGACCAATGGCGCCTAAACCGATAGCGATACCGGCGGCGATATATTTTGCAGCATCTGCATCCATATTTTTTTTAATTTTATTCATTAAAATTTTAACGAATAAAATATTAATTAATTATTATATATAAATTTTTATTTTCCCTCTTCAGCGGACGATTCAACAACCATTGACGTAAATACTAAGGTCAAGACAGCAAAAACGAAAGCTTGGACAACAGCTGTTAAAAGACCTAAAAACATAAATGGCAATGGTGCAAAAAATGGCATTAAAAACAAAATAACAGCAGTTAAAACTTCGCCAGCAAAGATATTTCCAAATAAACGGAAGGACAGGGAAACAACCTTGGCAATCTCGCCCACCAAATCCATTATTCCCAAAAAGAAATCTAACGGTCCTTTTAAATTAATAAACTTACCTACATATTTGAAAGGGCCTAGAACTGCAACAGAAACAATTTGGGTTGTAATCACAGAAATTAAAGTCATCACTAACACTAAACCATAATCGGACATAATGGCTCTAAAAATTGGGACTGGGCTTCCTCCTTTATAAATTGTAAAAGCTGATTGTCCTGGAATATAAACTAACAAATTAGAAAACAATATAAAAAGAAACATTGTTCCAACTAAAGGAAAAATCTTTCTGGCTGGCTTTCCCGGCCCAATAACTGATTCAGTAAAAGAATAGGCTCCTTCAAGCAACATTTCTACAACGTTTTGAGTGCCACTTGGAACATTTTTCATTCTCTTAGCAATTAAAACAAAAAAAACCATTAAAAACACGCTAGCGACAACTGTCCATAAAAAAGTGTTGGTTACTGGAAAAGAACCGATTGAAAAAAGTATATTAGAAGCTAGTGTAATATTTTCCATATAAATTTATTTATTTTCTTCCTCAGAATATTTATCTTCATCTGGGCGCTCTGTTTCCTTTTTTATTTGCTCCAAAGAAGCATTAAACTCTTTAATTTTCTTAAAAATCAAAAAATTACTAAAAGCATACGAAACCAAGACAGATCCTAGAAGAATAAAAGGTTTTGTACCAAAAATTTTATCTAGAACGTAGCCGATGGCACCAATAGTCAATAAAGGCCCTAAAACAGAAAAGCTAATGTACATAAAAACACCCTTGGCTAAAGCTCTGTTTTCTTTAATTTTTTTCAACATAAAAACAATAAAAATTAAATACTCAGATTTAATTTTTATAAATACCCTTATTTTATTGGCATCATAAGACCAACTAAATTATTAGTCATAAAAAATAAAAAGTCAAGAGTGTTTCGAAAAAACAAAAAAGAGGAAAACTCCTCTTTTTCTATTTAAAAATAAACCAACTTATTTGTTAATTTTATTTCTGATAAAAGCTGGGACATCAAGTTCTGACTCCTCTTCGTCCTGCTGACTATTTAAACGGTTATTGGTCTTAAAAGATGGGGCGCTAACATCATCATCTATTTTGTCTTTATGAAACAAACTTTTGGAATTAAAATTAAAAATTGATTTCTTGTTATCCCTATCATCTTTTTCTAAATCAACAGATTTTTTGTTGATATCATTCATTAAATCAAATTCTTTTTTGGACGATGTATAATAGTCAATGTCACGATTTGGATTAACTGTTTTTTTCTCACTTTCAACTTTTTTGCTTGGTTTAATATTTTTGTCATTAAAGCCAGTAGCAACGATGGTAACTTTTATTTCATCTCCCAAAGACTCATCAATAACTGCTCCAAAAACTATTTTAGCATCTTTGTCAGCTAAAGAATTAATCATTTTAGCTGCTTCACTTACATCATACATGCTTAGGTTGGCACCACCAGTTATAGTGAAAACAACACCTTTGGCACCTTCAATGGAATATTCAAGTAAAGGTGAATTAATAGCTGTTTTAACAGCATCAACTGCTTTGTTTTCTCCAGAACCCTGACCAATACCCATCAAAGCTGATCCGGTATCCGCCATAATATTTCTAACATCAGAAAAGTCAGCGTTGATTAATCCTGGAACTGTTATAATTTCTGAAATTCCCTGCACACCTTGTCGTAAAACATTGTCAGCAATTTTAAAAGAATCAACAAATGTTATTTTTTTATCAACTATTTCCAATAATTTTTCATTGGAAACAGTTATAATGGTATCTACTTTTTCTGCTAAATTTTTATAACCTTCATCGGCTATTTTTTGTCTAGCGCCTCCTTCAAAGAAAAAAGGTTTTGTTACTACTGCTATAACCAATGGTTTTTTTGAATCCTCTTCAGATGCTTGTTTGGCTATTTCAGCGATTACTGGAGAAGCACCCGTTCCAGTTCCACCGCCCAAACCACAAGTTATAAAAACCATATCTGATCCTTTTAAAAGATCTCTAATTTCGTTTTGTGATTCTTCAGCCGCTTTTCTACCAATTTCCGGGTTCATGCCAGCACCAAGACCCCTGGTAATCATTTTACCAATGTTTAGCTTTTTACTAGCTTTGCTTTTCTGTAAATCTTGAATGTCTGTATTTATAGCAATAAATTCAACACCCCTTATACCCGATTCAATCATTCTATTGATAGCATTTCCTCCGGCACCACCAACGCCAACAACTTTTATTTTGGCCGAGGTTTCAATGTTTGGTTTTATTTCTGGCATATTTTTATAAAAAACACGTCTGATGCTATTTTGGCATTATCTTCTTTAAAAAGCCTCCGACGCCATCTATTATTCCCTTAAAATTATTTTTAAAAAAATTAACTCTTCTATCTTTTCCTCCATTCTCTTGTTGAGAAGCCACCAACAAACTAAGAGATGTAAAAAATTCTGGACTTTGAGCTTTATCAACCTCCAACTTCAAAGCATTAACATTGATCATTGTTACCGGCAAAGCCAAAACTTTTTTAGCAACTTTTTGAATATTTTTAATCAAGATTCCGCCTCCACTTAAAAAAACACCGACCGGTAAAATTCTTGATCTATTTATTTTTTTAAGCTCATTATCAACCATAGAAAAAATTTCCTCTACCCTGGCTTCGATTATTTGTGACAAATATTTTTTAGAAATAAATTCTAGGTCATCTACATTTTCATCTTTCAACAATGGTCTGATATCTACTTCTTCGTCGTCGTCACAATTTTCTGAATCGGCATCACCAAATTGTATTTTTATTTTTTCAGCTAAACTAATAGGACATTTAAGTCCAAGGGCAATGTCAGAGGTTATGTGTTCTGAACCAATTGGTAAAACAGCCAAGTGTAATAAGTTGCCGTCCTCATAAACAGCTAAAGAGGTTGTGGTTGCGCCAATATCAACTACAGCTGATCCCAACTCTCTTTCTTTACTGTTTAAAAAAGAAGATGATAATGAAAGCGGGGGCAAAAGAAGTCCGTCTATATCTAAATTAGCTCGATGAACTATTTTAATTAAGTTATTTATTTGACCACTTAAAGCTAAAACAACCAAAACCTCAACTTCAAGACGAACACCATTCATTCCAATTGGACTTTTAACGTCTTCGTTGCTGTCGATATTATATCTAACTGGAATACTATCTATTATTTCATAATTATTAGGGACAGGAAAAGATTTGGCGGAATCAATTGCTCTTTCTATGTCACTATAATCAATCTCGCCATCATTTTTACTAATAATAGCCACCCCCTTGGTTTTTTCGTATTTTATTTTGGAATTATTAAAAGAAAGCCAAACAGAGCTTATTGGCAAACCAACCAATCTTTCCGCCTTTTCTAGACAAGCAGAAAGAGAAGAAACAACGTCTTCTATGCTATTTATCATTCCACCTTTGCCAATACCAGCACTAGGACAAGAAACTGCCCCAATAACACTAAGGCGACCATCACTAAACTCTCCTTTATGTTGGCCAATAACTAACTTAATACTATTTGAACCAATATCAAGACCGACAACTATATCGTTTTTCATAAAAAAATCAAGCAATGTTTAATTGCCTATATTATACTAAAATTTAAAAACATTGGCAATAACAAAAAAAACCAAAATTAAATATTTTGCCCATATTTTAAATAAAATTGTAAAAATCCAGTTTTAAATCAAAAATACCTAAAAAATCAATGAAAAATACCAATCAACTATTTCTTTGCCAAAAAACAAACAAATAACCAAAGAAAGGGATAAAAAGATGCCCAAGGGCAGTTGTGAACCAATCTTTTTTACCTTAAAAATAAGCAAAATAGCAGCTACCAGCCCTCCAATTATATAGGTTAAAAAAATTGATAAAATTAATAATTTTAAATCAGGAAAAATCGCTCCAAATAAAGCGCCCAACCAAATATCCCCCTCGCCAATTCCTTTTCCGCGAGTTATTAAATATTGTATGCCAAAAAAACCAGCACCAATTAACATCGAAATTAAAAGATGAAGAATTGAAGCTCCAAAAAATAAATTTAAAGCAATAACAACCAGCCCACCAACAATCACCGTCCAAACTGGAATTAAATACCATCTTAAATCAAAAACAAAAATTATAACCGAAAGAGAAATAATAAATAGATAAAAAAACAATTCTAAAAAAGAAAAACCATGCTTCAAGGAGAGATAATAAGACAGGGCAAACAAAATACCAGTTATTAATTCTACTAGTGGATATTGCCAAGAAATTTTTTCATCACAAAAACGACATCTGCCTTTTAAAATTATAAAGCTTAGAAGGGGGATGTTGTCATACCATTTAAGTTCTTTGCCACAATTAGGACAGTATGATCTACCCAAAACAGTCTCCTCTTTGTATAAACGCCAAATCAAACAATTCAAAAAACTACCGATTATCAAGCCAAAAGCAAACATAAAAAAAATAAAAAACAATTCCATTGTTAACATATATTTAAAATAAATTATATTACTATTTTACACCATTATTATTAATTTTAAAATGAACACTGTTAATTTCGTAATCAATTAAACTTTTGTAATATATTAAACGATTACGACTAACATCACTTTCTATTTCACCACCTGGAAGCAGGCTGCTTACTTTATAAAACAGATTTAAAGATTCTTCTAATTTATTAAAAATTATTTTATGTCTAGCATAATTAAGATAAAGATCGGGAAAGTTGGATGATTTTAAAATTAATTCCAAGAACTTATCTTCCGACTTTTTTTCTTCACCTAAAACAGAAAATATTTTACTCTCAGCAAAATTCAAAAAAAACGAATTGCTATTACTTAAAATCTTTCTTTTTTCTATTCTGTTTAAAACATTTTCTAGTTCTTTTTTGGCCAAATAATCCATTGATTTTTCGTAAAAATATCCTCTAGTATAGTTGCCAAAAATAGTATCCACCAAATAATAAGCATAATCATCATACATATAGCCCTTTTTATCTATATAGGAAAACATCAATATTCCTTCGCCAAACTTCCCCTGGCTTAAATATCTTTTTGCTTGAAAAAAATAGTAATCATTAGTCAAAAAATCTGCCTGTTTTTTAATGCCAAAAATCGAAATAAATAATACTAAAATGAAAAACAAATATTTTAACAAAATAAATTTTTGTTTTTTATTGTAATCATCATTTTTGTCAGCCACAAACAAATCAGGGAAAAATATTTTAACATTTAAAACAATAGAAATTGATAATAAAACTAAAAACAAAACAACAGAAGTTAGCGATGAAAAATTAAACTGCAAAAAAACAAAATAAGCCAAAAACGAAGACGACAAAGCAACGTTTAATTCCTTGTTGTCACTCTTATTAATATTTTTTAATAACAATTTTGTTAATTGAAAAACAAGGAATATAAAAAAAACAAAACCAAAAACGCCCAGGGTTAATAAAACATCTAAAAAAACATTGTGTGATCTATCAAAAACAACGTTAACAACATTAAATTTACCCCAATCTTTCTCATAGTGAACAATCAAGGCTTCTCTCTGATTTTCCAGGCCGTGCCCTAAAGGCCTTTTTAAAAAAGCCTCAAAAGCTTTAGGCCACAACAGAGATCTGGAGGCCGTACTTCCGGAGTCAAAATTAAAAGAAGACAACACTCTCTGCTTAAAATCATTACTAACTGAAAATAAAAGCGAAAATAATAACAAAAAAGCAAAAAACGAAGTATAAAAAATTCTTTTATTATTTTTAAAATACAAAACCGCTAAATAAAAAATAAGACCAACGACAAAACCCAACCAAGCAGAGCGACTTCCTGAAAAAAATAAAGCAATTAGTTCAGAAGCAAAAACTAATAAATAAAAGCCTTTGCTTAAAAAACTTTTTTTCGATTTAAGTAGATAAAACGAAATTGGTAAAATTAAAATTAAAAACAAACCAAGAGAATTGGGCTGTCCGAGAGAAGAAAATGATCGACCAGTTAAACGAGCTGGCTCCGTCCATTGAAAAAAGTCAAGACCAAAAAATTGAAAAATAGCATAAATTGAAACAAAAAAACCAGAGAGAGTAATAGTAAAGAAGATTCTAAACATTCTGTTTTTATAATTATTAGAAATAATAATATCTACAACCAAAAAAACAAAAAATAGTAACAACAACAAATAATTTAACCAGCCAAATTGCCTATCCAATGAACCATAAAAGGCCGCATAACGATCAATCGACCACATAATAGACAGCAAGGAAAAAATCAAAAAAACAAAAACTGGCCAAAAATAGTTTTTAAATAAAATAAAAAAAATATTTTTAAATCTATTAAAATCGCTTACAAAAATCAACTTTAAGGAAGAAAATAACAGTAAAACAAAAAACAAAGAACGAAAAATAAAAAACTTATGAAATTCAAATATTTCGTTTGTTTCTAAATAAAAACAGAAATAAAGAGGAACACAAAATATTATTAACAAAAACAAGCCCTCTACCAAAAAATTTAAAAATTTACCGATATTAAATTTACTCATATATTTAATTATAACAAAAAGGACGAAAATTATAAAATTTTCGTCCTAAATAAGAAAAGCAAGTCAATTTATTTTCTTCTTTTATCAAACATAACCAACAGAGAGCTAGCAATAAAAATAGAGCTATAAGTACCAACAAAAATTCCAATTGATAAAGCCAAGACAAAATCCATAATAGTTTTTCCGCCAAAAAATAAGATTGCAAGCAAAACTAGAAGGGTTGTAAAAGAAGTATTGATAGATCTTACTAAGGTTTGATTTATGCTTTTATCAATTGTGCCCACAAAAGAGTCATCGCTCTTTGGTAAATTTTCTCTAATTCTATCAAAAACGATAATAGTGTCATTTACGCTATAGCCTAAAACAGTCAAAATAGCAGCTATAAAGGGGGTATTTATTTCAGTGCCATAAAATTTACCCAAGAAAGCAAAGACACCCAAAACAATCAAAACATCATGAAACAAGGCAACTATGGCAGAAATGCCATAATTCCAAGAGGAAACTGGCTTAGAGACTTTTCTGAAAACAAAAGCAACATATAAAATAATTAGAATCAAAACTATAGCAACGGTGTTAAAAGACTTACTTTTTAACTCCTTACCGATTGATGGTCCAACAGAATCAAAACGAAGTTCTTCAAAAAAAGTTTTAGCTTCTCCTTCATCGGTCTGATCAACGCTTGAACTATTCAAATCAAGAGCGTATTGATTTAGTCTTTCAAAAACTAAATCATGAGTACCATTGTCAATTTGTTTAAACTTAAGAATAAATGTTCCGTCTTCTGTCGGCTGAACAGATAAACTGCTTAAATTTAAATCATTCAATTTGTCCCTGATTTCAAACGCGCTAGGACTATTTTCTGAAAATTTTACTTCCATCAAACTGCCACCTGTGAAATCTATACCAAAATTAAAACCCCAAAGAAAAATAAAAACCATTGAGGTCGCCATCAATAAGGCAGATAAAGATAGCCAAATTTTTCTATTTTTTACAACTTTTAAATTCACCATATTGTTAAAATATTAATTAATTTTTATCTTTTATTTTAACGCCAAACAAGAATCCCATTTTTTCCATCTTTTTTCCCAAGAAAACCAACAAAAAGCTTCTGGTTATTACTATAGCGCTAAACATTGAAATTGAAACACCAATGAATAAGGTTGTTCCGAATCCTTTTAAAACACCGGTTCCAAAGCTCATTAAAACCAAACACATTAGCAAAGTAGAAAAATTTCCATCTCTAATCGAAGGCCAAGCACGTCTAGTTCCCTCGTCGACCGCATCCCTTAAACTTCTTCCCGATCTTACCTCTTCCTTAATTCTTTCAAATATTAAAACATTGGCATCAACAGCCATTCCAATTGATAAAATAAAACCAGCAACACCGGCTAAAGTAAGAGTAACTGAATTTAATCCATAAACAAACAAAACAACTCCGATAGCGACAAACAATATAGTAAGAGGAAAATCTAGTATTTTTAATTCATCAAAAGCCATCAAAATTAAAGCTACAAAAAGCAATCCAAAAGTCAAAGAAAAAGCTAAAGGCAAAGCTTTAAAAATGGCCAAAACACTTAAACCATAAATAATAAGAGAAAATACTGATGATAAACCAAAAAATCTATAAAATATCAACATGAACAAGGCCACTAAGATAATACCTATAATTCCAGCCTCTAAACTGTCAACAATAGATTGATGTCCTAAGGTAGCTCCCACTGTTTTTTGATTAATAAGTTCTATCGGAACTGGTAGAGCGCCAGCCTTCAATCTTTGCACCAACTCTTTGGCTTCATCAATAGTAAAATTACCACTAATAACTGCTTTTCCACCGGAAATTTTTTCATTAACATTAGGAACACTAATTGGATAATCATCTAAATAAATAGCTACTGGTCGACCAACATTTCTTTCTGTTATTTGTTCAAACAATTGTGAACCTTCTTCATCAAACTCCAAAGAAACTTCCGGTCGATTGTCATTAGGATTAAATTGCAAGACAGCTCTTTTCAGATTTTTTCCAGTTAATTCAGTATTCTTCCAGTTTTCTGACATACTTTTCAAATAATCTTCTGTCATTTTAATCAAAGCTATTTCTCGAACCTTGTATTCTTGTAATTTGGATTCTTCACCCATTCTTTTGTCTTCCAGTTTTAAAACTTTAATAAAGTTTTCATTTTCAAAAACACTAGAAATTTGGCCAACAGATAAATCTTTTACTAAATTATAGTTTTCTGGATCATTTTCGTTTATCCAGCCCAAATCGCCATTATTTTCTGTACCAGGAGAATTTGGATCATCAGAAACTTTAAGAGGGGTATTGTTGGCAATGGCTAATTGAGCAAAATCATTACCTTCATTTATTTTTTGTAATATTTCATCCATTTTAGTTTGAAGGCCTTGATTGTAATTATTCATCAAACTTAAAGATTGTTCGTCAATGCTAATATTTTCAGTATCTTGCTCTTTAAATTCCAATTTAGGAGTTTCGCCAATTTCCTTAATAGCATCATCTACATTTTTAATTCCAGCCAATTCAACTATAATTCGATAATCATTATCTATGGTCTTGTTAATTTGAATTACCGGCTCACTAACACCAAAAGTATTCACCCTTCTTTCAATAACATCCCTAACGCCATCTAGTAAATCGTCTTTATCGGCATCGCTAATATTAGAAACATCGGCCTGATAAATTAATTGAGAGCCGCCTTGAAGATCCAATCCTAATCTGAATTGATTTTCTTTAATTTTTGGCAAAACAATAGTATTGCTAGTTTTTTCTGCTAGCCATGAAGAAAAAGCATTATACTTATAGTCTCCAATTTGGATAGCAACCAATAAAAAGAAAACGACCACTAAACCGAATATCCAGCCATTCTTTTTTTTGCTGGAAAAAAAACTTATTTTTTGTTTAGACATAATATATAGATAACTTATTATTTTAAAATCTAAAAACAAGACTAAAAACAGGTTAAAACACCTGTCTTTCTAATATACTATATTAAAAGAAGATAAAAATCAAGGGTTTCCCTGGTTGTAAAAGTGGATAATTTGTGTTAAAATACAAAATGAAATTATATCTAAGATTTCATTAAAAACTAATAAAAAAATATGACTTTAATACCAACGGTTATTGAAAAAAGCAGTCAGGGAGAAAGGGCTTACGACATTTATTCCAGACTATTAAAAGATAGGATAGTTTTTCTGGGCGAACAAATAAATGATTACACCGCCAATATTATAATTGCTCAGTTACTATTTTTAGATGCCGAAGACAAAACAAAAGATATAAAATTTTACATTAATTCACCTGGTGGATCGGTTGTGGCTGGTTTAGCTATTTATGATACAATGCAGTATGTAAAATGTGATGTTTCTACTATCTGCGTGGGAATGGCCGCTTCTATGGCTTCAATTCTTTTGGCAGCCGGGACTCCAGGCAAAAGAATGTCTTTGCCTAACAGTGAAATAATGATTCATCAAGTTATGGGTGGTTTTGAAGGCCAAGCTAGCGACATCAAAATACACGCCGAACACATAATAAAAATAAAGGACAAAATGAATAGAATTTTAGCAAAACATACCGGGCGAAAAATTACAGAAATTGAGAAAGATAGTGACCGAGATTATTTTATGGGGGCTGAAGAGGCTAAAAAATACGGAATAATTGATAAAATAATCACAAAATAATATTGAAAAGATTGTTAAGATAAACAAAAAAAGACCAAAATATTTGGTCTTTTTTTTATTTTTAAAATCAAACCGTTATTTCAATTTAAAGGAGTTAATCATCATTCTAAAAATATTATAATAACTAGCCATTTTATTTTCTGGAAAACTATAAACTATACTATAAACATTTTCTTTTTTATCATCGGTTAAATAAAATGAGTAAAAGTCAGAACTATAGACGCCAGACCAACCTTCTTTTTCTATAACTGACAAAGAATCAGCCACTTCAAAGAATCTAGAAAAATACCAAGACTCTATATTTTTCTTATCTTCATTTTTTTCAACTAAAACTTGAATAAATGAACTATCATCGATTAAGAAAATAACCGAGGTGCCATCGGACAGAGCTTTAATTTCAAATTTTTTAGGATAAAAAATATCATAAGAAAATGAACCGTTTGAATGCTTGTCAATGTTCGGATTGGTTGATATAGCCCCCTGACCAGCTGGATTGTATAAATTAGTAAGCTCTGTTAAATCATCATAACCATCGCTATCACTGTCTACACTAATATTATTAGTGCCCAAAAGACTTTCCTCGTCATCGTTCAAACCGTCACCATCAGTATCTGAAAAAGAATCAAACATAATAACATCATCTTGATTGATGTTTTCTTCAGTTGTTGTGTTGGTTTCATCGGAAGTGTCTGTATTAATTATATCACTTGAACTAGCAACGTCTGTTTCGTCAATAAAGGGCAACTCATCAATTTCATTTTGCTCATTTGATTGTTCTTCTATAGTGTTTTCTTCCGAGATATTTTTGTTTTCCAGTTCTTCACTTACAATATTATTATTGGTTTTATTAATGTTTGATAAAAAACTAAATGAAGGCATTTTCAGAGAAAAATTTTGAGGATCTTTAATATAAGAAAAAACTGCATAGGCCAAAAAGGCGACGATAATAACACCAAAAAAAACAATTAAAAAACCGATTTTTTTCCCTTGATGTTTTTTTTCTTGTTGATTTTTTTCTTCCAAAACTGATCCTGAAAAATTGTCTGCTGAATCACTTTTTTTAACAGCTGTTTCGAACCTTCCTGACTTATAACCCTTTGGCATTCTGTGAACATTAAAAACAGGATTTTTAATTTGTTTTTTTTCAGAATCAACTGAACCATCGCTAGAATTTTCCTTCTTTAAGTTCTTATCATCAATCATAAATAATAAAATTAAAGACTAAATTTTTCTACTAAATTTGAAAATTTTTGTTTAAACATCTCTAAATTTTTAAATAAAGAAGTATCTATAACGCCACCACCCAATGGATTGTAGCCACTGTTCATCTCTTGTCCATCAAGATAAGTGTCCCCGTCTGTGTCTTGGTTTAATGGATCGGTTCCAATTATCAATACTTCTTCAGAGTCGCTTAAACCATCACCATCAGAATCAGGATTATATAAATTGGTTTTGTAAGTGTATGTTTCGTCGTAATCACTAAGGCCATCGTTGTCGGAATCTAAGTTTTTTAAAACATCTTCTGGTGATGGTTCGTCGCCCATAATATCGTCACTACTCGTTGCTTCATTTTCATCTATTAAAATATTTTCGTCGACAACAGTTGAACCTTCTGGTTCTCGATTGTTGTTTTGTTCTTCATTTGTCTCACTTTCTTCTTGATTAACATTTTGTTGATTTGTCTGTTCTAATGCTTGTTTGTTTTGCATTGATTTTGGCAGAAGAATCTGAGAATAAACAAAGTAAGCACCAGCGCCAATCAAGGCAATAACGATTATAAAAATAAACATTTTTTTCAAAATACCGCTGCTCTTTTTTTCATCATCATACAAAGATGAGTTGGAAATTTTTTCATTTTTCAAGCCGTTGCCTGAACTCATTGCTGGAGGTTGATTATTAATTTGATTTCTAAAATTTTGACCGATATTTTTACTAGCTGAATTTGGATCAGTGTCGGCAAAAATATCGTCAACTCCGTCCGATTTTTTTTGTAAATTGTCGAACATAAAATTTTTATTAATTTTAACTATTTTTATTAATTAAATTATAGCACAAAAGATGTTTATATAAAATAACTTATATAAATTATTGAAAACACATATAAGAACCACCAGAATCGTAACAACCAAAATCAGCATAAACATGTGTGTCACTGCTTATAGTAAAAGAACAATAAGGCTGAGAGCCAAAACATGGACCAGTCCAATTTTCAAAAACAGTAGGAGAATATGCTGAAGCTTCTAGGTTAATTGTTGAACCATTGTTGACAGTATATTCACACATAAAGTCGGTGCAATTTCCTTTATATGAACCATTTTCTTGTACTGAGACATTTGATCCATATTCATAACCATTGATAAAAACAGTGAGTGTTCTAGGCATTGAAAGTGTCGTAAAATTAGCAACCAAACTACTGTAAGCAGTGCCGGCGCTGTTTATAGCATAGGCTCTAACATAATACATTGAACCAGGGGTTAGGCCGGTTATATTAGACGTAAACGCTCCAGTTCCACTACCACTAACAATTTTAGTGCCAGTGCTTGTTGTAGGCAAAGTACTAGTTTTAGAATAGACAACGCCTCTTTCTGTGACAGTTGCCCCACCATCACTGGTTACATTACCACCCGACACAGCTGATCCGGTAGTAATACTGCTGGTCGGAGCAATGGTAACCGTAGGCAAAGTAACCGCGCTAACCCATTTAGCATACAAAGTTATATTAGATGTTTGATTATAAATGGTCGAAGAAGTATATCGAGTACCAGTACCATTTATGCCAGTAAACCAATCACTAAACATGCTTCCACTTTTGGTTGGCGTTGGTAAAGTTCCAATGGCGGAATTATAAGTTACAATCTTGCTACTTGGTAAAACACTTCCCCCATCAGCGTTAAAAGATATTGTATAAGTATTAGCTGTCCATTTAGCATACAAAGTCACGCTAGCTGTTCCCATCGTATAACTAGCTCCGTTAGAATAAATAACCGAGCCAGTAGAAGACGTTGCCCAACCAGCAAAAGAATAACCGGGCTTAACAAATTGATTAAGGGTCAAATTAGCACTAGCCCCACTAATTATAGATTGACTAGCCATAGTTCCAGTAGCTGAAGCGTCATTTTTATCAAAAATAACAGAGTAGGTTATTGGGGTCCATTTAGCATACAAAGTAACCGGACTAGTTGTCATGTCCCAAGTTCTAGCACTACTCATTGAATTTGTATAATATTGCGAACCCAGACCACCAGTCTGATTGTAATAGCCACCGAAAGAATAACCACTTCTTACCGGAGAAATAGCTGTCGGCATAGCCGATCCATAAGTGGCAACAACACTGCCAGTTCCACTGGTTCCACCCTGAGAATCTAAATTGACTGTACTTATGAAGGGCGTCCATTTAGCATAAAGTATTAATCCTGTGCTCGGTATTTGAATCACTGCATTTGGCAAATAATTAGAACCAGTTCCATCGGTTTTTGTATTCCAACCGACAAAATTATATCCAGTTTTAACCAATCCACCCTGTCCAGCAATTGTTACATTGGTGCCAGTATCTCCTGTTTGAGTTGCCGGAGCTGTCCCCCCAGTTTGACCGTTGCCATTGTAACTAACCGATGAAGTCGTTTTGGTTGTAAAAGGAAAAGTTGATCCATAAACCGTCCCGAAAGAACTAGTGATATAGGATTTAACTGAATATTCTATGCCAGGAAATAAATTAGACATAGTTAAGGAAAAAGATCCAGAACAAGAAGAAGAAACAACTTTTGTTTCCGAGACAAAATGACTAGAATCATTAGACCAATATATTAAACCGCACTCTGAAATAGATACATTGCTTGGATTTGAGATTGTCCCACCAGAAGTAGCCGATGAACTAGTTATATTACTTACATTGGTTGTTGATATACTAGGGGCAACTGGCAAAACAAAAGTTTTGGTATCGCTACTAACACCAACTCTATCTCCATAAGAATCTCTATTCATGGCAAAGGATTTAAAATAATAAGTCACTCCTGGAGTAAATTTGGAGACAGAAACGCCCTTGCTGAAAGTTCCAATAGCGTAAGGACTGTTGGCTAAAATACAATTATTAACGTTTAAACTACAAGCACCGATGTACGTTTCTAGAGATGAAGCTGAAGTGCTCCAAACAAAACCCATTGCTAAAATAGCACTACCAGAAACTAAATCACCGCCACCATTGTCTGACAAATATCCACTAAAATTAATATTTCCACTAGCCAAGGTTTGTTGATTGACAGTTACAACCGGATAATCAGCTCTAGTTTTAAAACTTTTGGTTGCTCCGTAAGAAATGCCTGCCTGATTAACCGCATAAGCTCTATAATAATATAGATAATTTCTAGTTAAATCGGAAAGTGTGTGTATGTAAGAAGAATTGTCGGATATAGATGCTTCATAGCTACAACCATTATTAGACGCACAAGAGGAAACATTAGCAATGCTCAAATTTGAAGATGCTGGCGAGGTTACACATCCTCTACCGCCAACATAATTGCCACCAGCAGATATTATGCGCCCGTTGCATTTAAAAGAATTCGAGGTTACGTCGGAATGAGATACCGTTTCTACCTCCGGTTTAGTAAAAACACTAAAATTATGAGTACCCTCGCTAGACATTCCAAAGCTATTGGTAATTTTAGCTTTTATGGTTTTTGCCCCCAAAGAATTAGCTACGCCAGATAAAGTTTTATTAGCAGCGCTAAAAGTTAAAAAACTTGGTTTTTCAATTATATCTACTGTAATATATTCGCCCGGCTTGCTAGAAGATATCTCACAACTATAATTATTATTTAGAGCCACCGAATTAGAGCAGTTGTTAAAAACTATACTTGGAACATCGGCTGTAAAAGTAATATTAAAATTAACTGAGGTTTGCGCTTGATGAGGGTCTTTGGCTGTAATTTTAAAACGATGAGTACCAACGTGGCTAGAATTAAAAACATTAGGAGTGTTTATCGAATATTTGTTTTTAATCACTAAGGAATAGCTCTCTTTATTAGCATCTAAAATAGATAAAACCATTACCAACTTATTGTTAAATAAAGCGCTTCCAGTAAATTCAACTAATTTATCGACGTCAGGTTTTATTTCCCAAGTATTTACGCAATTATTTGATAAGTCTAATTGACAAACTATTAATGTTTGTAATTTACTCTTGTCGTTTATAGAGATTGGAAAAGAGAAGTCCTGACCAGAACTAAGATTACTGCTGTAGTTTGAACTAACCTGAACTGAAGGATTTTGATTAGCTATATATATCGGAAAATTTTTGATTGTTTCATATCCAGAAGAATTCTTAACTGAAACTCCAATAATATATCTTTTGTTTTTTTCCTGAACAGTAGGAGAGTCTATTGGTTGAGAATCACCGGCAATAGTAGATTTTAATAAAATTGTTTCATCAGAATTAGTTAATTCACGAGCTGGATATTTGTTTGGCGTCCAACTGGACCAGTTCGATTCAGAGCAATCGGTTATAATTGTATTATCTGGGTAAAGCGGTTTTCCTGGTATGCAACCAGAAACAACCCAACTAAGTGCTTGATCTCTTGGATCTTTAGCTTTTATATATCCCTCGAAAGAAGTCCCACTATGACCAGTCATTAAGGCTTCTTCGAAATAGGGGTTATTATATTGTGGTAATTCATCATCCACTGGAATGTATGGAGGATTAAAGTCATCAGTGTTTTCACCAGATGGCAAGGTAAAAGATTCACCCCAATATTCTGATGATTCCATTGGAGAATAAATACTAGCCGATAAGCCCTTCGGATCACTTACATAAGAAAAAACTGAACTGTATTCTGGTAAAACAAAATTAGTATAATTAACTGGCTTTTCAGTACTTAAAAACACCGCCTTGTCATTTTCCCAACAAGTTAGAAGATCAAAATTTGAATTTTCATCATAGCAAGAACTTATTCTATTAATAGAGTCGGTAACACCGGAAACGCTAATTTGGTTTAAAAATGTTTGCTGCCAACTTGGCCAAGAAGAAATAGCCACATAAGGAACATAGGTTCCGGACGATAAAATAGGGTAGTGACCATTTAAGTTTTTATAAGCTTCTAATTTTGTTTTGATTATTTTTAATTTTTCCAATCTTTCCACATCTCTAATCAGCATTGATTTTGGACTATCACAAAAAAGATTGTTTGGACAATCAGAATCTAATAAACAAGCCGGGGTATTGACTGGTTCTTTATTATAGTCATCTTCTTTTATTATACATCTGTTTTTTTGGTATATTTTCCCAACAACATTTACTTCCGAAGAGTCATTTAACAGGTGAGCTGAATCCTGCCCAACATAACCGCCACAAATATAACCACTGGGACAATCTGTTTCTGACTTACAAATTTTACTAGAAATACTACAATGACCAATTTTATCTTTTAAGTTAGTATTCAATTTCCAATTTTTCAAAATTTTTCCAAAAATATCGATGGTATTATCATCAGCTTCTTGGTTATAAGAAATTAAATAAATATTAAAATAGATTTTATTATTTTCTAAATCAATATTAGCGGCTGAAATATATACAGTTCTGCCATCTCGAATTGCCTTATAGCCATCAACTATTAAAGACTGCGGGGATCCAGTAAACCCTTGCATTTTATACCATTGTTGAATGTTATAATTTTCCGGGTTTGGAATGACACGAATAGCAATAGCATCTGGGTCGTTTTCACCCAAAGAAGAAACACTGTCCTCTGAACTTGGTGCGGCCAAAACAAAAAGAGGAAGTATTAAAAAAAATAATAATACAAAAAAGCTTTTAAAAAAATTTACTCTCATTTTTTTAAACATAAATTTATTAAGATATTTTTATTAAAGAAAAGTCATCAATATAAAAATCACTACCGAGAGCAACCGTATCGGCATAACTTAGAGTTATAGCAAATTCCATCATTTTAGTATAATCACTTCTTAGCCATAAAGACATTTTGTCATTATATTCAAAAGTTTGAAAATAAGTTTGCCAGTCAACATAGTTGCCAGCCAATATATTTTTAGAAACAACGCCGGTATAGCATTTAGTTTGAGCTGGTGATTGAACACAACAATAATTAGCTTGTTCTGAGCAAGGATATCCTCTTCCGCTAGCACAAGGATTTTGTCCCTCAAGAGGTGTCGGACTGAGCGCTCCATTTAACCAGACAAATGGCGATCTCAGGGCTGTTGGAGAAGACATGGCCATACACTGGCTAGACCAGCCAGAAGAGGGGGAAATATTAACAGTTATTTCTCCAACAGAATTACCTTTATAGTTAAACTTAACTGCGTATTTTTCGTTTTGTTTAAAATTCAAAGACAAAAGATTATATTTTAAACTAGCCCAAACAACTCTATTGGTATTCATCCAACAAAAACTCTCTCCTTCTTGATATATGGCTGGGGCTGTTTTTTTACAATCATCAGCATTGCTAAATCTGCAAGTTTTGTTTACATTGTCCCAAGTGCAACCAGACATGCTACTACAAAGAGCCTGGCCACATTTGCCAGGATAAACGTGTCCCGATTCTTGTTTAATCAGAACGCTTTTGTTTCCGGAGTTACTAGTCAAATTGCTAACCCCAATTGAAGAATATGTTTTCAGGGATTTTGACCATCCCGGTGGCAAACCGCTAATATCAACCGATTCAAAATCAATATTGTCAAATATATACTTAAACAAACTCACCGTTGGATCATTAAAATAAACAAAAACCTCTGATGATTTTTCACTTTCTTCTCCAGCTGGATTGATGGAACTTATAACAAAATAGAAAGTATCGTTTTGAGTTCCGGCCAAGCTGATAGTCACCTCAGTTGAATTATTTTGTGTTAAAATAGAATTACCATAAACACCAGAAACAGCACCCCTATAAACTTTATATTTAGAAACTTCACTGGCAGGAGCAGTCCAAGAAACTTTTATTAAACGATCTTCGTGAGAAAGTATTTCAACTTTTGGACTGGTTGGTTTATCGGAAATATTTGAACTAGTCGGGGTAACAGAAACAGTAGAAGAAAAACCAGTTTCAGCTAAATTTTCACTTAAAGCGGTTATTTTTATTTCATAAGAAATATAATTGGTAAGGTTGCTCAAAGTATAACTACATTTATATTTGTTATCTTCAATAGTGCAAACATTTGCTGGATCTACAACTTCTTCTTTATAAACACTCTCTTCGTTTGTTTTATAGTAAATTTTATACTTATCAACTAAAGAAGTTTCTGACTCCCAGATAATTTCAACCTCCCCTCCGTCTCCCGTGTCGTTAGATGAGATAGAATTAACAAATCTAGGAATTCTTTCTTTAAAGAAATAAGCTTCCTTCAAAAAGTTAGATATACAAAGTCCGCCCGCAGGGCAATCACCATCATTAGAACAAATTCTGCTAGGCAAATTACTACAAGTTCTTATTGGGCTTTCTCCTTTAATAATTGCTAAGTTACTTAAAAACGCTGGAAGATCATCACTGGTTGTGTCTTCTCCAGAATCACGACAGTAGTAAAATTCATAATTATAATAACCAAAGGAACTGTCGGAATCTCTCCAAGGAGACCAAGTTCCATCATTTTTAACTGGCGGCCAAGGATTTTTACAAACAAAAACGTAAGCCATAACATTGCCAGCTGTGTTGTTGCCATCTAAAATAGTATTGGTATCGTCCATTTTTACTTTAGCAGCTATTGTAGTTTGAGCATCGCTAACATTTTCTTGAACAGCTATTAATCTTTTATCACCATTTGTCGACCAAGAAACAACTTCGTCCTTAAATCCCAAAACGTCTTGAGATCCAATTATCCAATCCCAAGTCCAAGAATAGCCTAAGACTGGTTTTAAAATCTGATTATCTTTTGAAAGAGCATAAGAATAATATGCTTTATCATAATCTTTCTCAGAATCAAAAGTACTGCTATTTGAATCGTTGTCATTCTCTTTTATACTGTTTGTATTTTCAGGAAATAAATACGAATCTGGTGAAATCAAAACTTTATCAACGCTACATATTCCCCCTTGATCGGCTGGAGTATTCATAGTCGTAAATGAGAAAACGTGAGAGTTGACAAAATTTAAATTATTAAATCTTAAACGATTATCATCTCCCTCAACCCAGCTGGTATCGGAAATTTTATACCCACGTCCGTTCATTCCAACTCCTTGATAGTTAAGTATACCGCTGGTACTGTCAAGCGCGGAATCACCTTTTACAACCACAAAATATTTTGCGCTTTCTTTTAATAAAGATTTTGGCTGAAAAATAGCCACCGTTGTTCCATCCGGATTATTTCTAAAATCAGTTGTGCCTAAAACAGAACAATAAATCTTGTCGCTAGAGGTTATATCCCCTACAACTCCAGCCAAGACATCAATTTTAAATACTCTGCTCAAATAATATAAAGGTTTTTTTATTAAATTTTTTAATTTTTCAAAAATAGTTAAATCGTTTTTGTAGCTTATAAAATATGTACCAGAAGAACAAACTGAGGAGTTTTCTTCTAATAAAAGAATGTTGTCTACAAAAGACATGTTATCCATTTTTTGATCAAAAGTAATAGAGATTGCTGCATTATGGCAAACTCCTTGTTGTTCGTTTGTCGGAGATGTTTCCGTAATGTTCGGCCTAGCCTGACAACAAGTATCAAAACCACAACCAACATTTTCTGGGTCTAAACCAGCGCTTGTACAGTCGGTGTCAGAACCACAACCACAACACAAACCTCTTTCTTGTCCAGAGCAACTACCTTTGTCTCTATAACAAGAAAGTTTTTCGTTTATAGCTGAACACTGATCTGTGGCTGCATCAGGATCACAGCAACAAAAACCACAATCAGGGGCAGCACCCAATAAACCTGTATCAGTTAAACAATCTAATCTATTGCAAACATCGGAACAAACAGTTGTGGTGGTTGAGATATTATTAGCACAACTTTCGCCAAAACCAGCCGAAGAATCTTTACACGAACTGGTGCATATATCTAATTTCAGATATTTGCCGGTTGTGTTTGGATAATTAATGGCACAAAGATTATTGGTTGTACTACAATCATATCTTTTACAATAGCCAACACTGCCACTAGTTTCGCCCACTTCAAACCTATCGCCAGAAGAACAAACAGAATATTTAGCATCCCAACAACAACTATTATTAGAGACACACTCTGTAGCTGATGTTAGTTGTTTACAATTTTCATTACAAGATTTATCACAAGATTCTTTTGTTTTATAATCGCCAACAACAGAAATGTTGTTGGAGCAAACTGTTGGATCCGAAGAGTCACAACTATAATAAGGACAATAGCCAATACTCGGAGAGCTACTTCCCCAAACAGAACTATCACTAGCACCACCACGACAAACTCCCTCTACCTGATCCCAACAACAAGTCGTGTTATGTGCTTTACAAGAATCTTCACCTAAAGATGTACAATCCAAACAAGCACCAGTTGGATATTGTGTATTAACTTCACAATATTTTCCACTAGTACCAACACAATTACAAGCAAGATCATTTACCTGTGGTTGATTTTCGTCTATATTACAACCACTGCATACGCCAAAATTTGTATTTTCAGTTCCAGGATTAGCACTAATTCCACAAGAATAAGAACAAACCAAAGGAGAGCAACAGGCAGGATTTCCGGTGCTAGTATTTTTATCTATTTCACAACAACATTGACAGGCGGGTTTGTCCGCCTTGATACATTTGTCATTAATACAGTTAGATCCACTAGGACATAGCTTAGGAGAGGAACAAGTTCCGTCAGTAGAACAAACTGAATCACCAGAACAGATAGAACAAGTTGACGGTGATTCAATAGAAGCTACATCAATACATTTTCCACTAGAAATCATCGTCCATTGAACTCCATCAATTTTTGGACATAATGTATTTACAGATATTTCATAAAAGCTTTTTTCGCCAACCCCTTCTAGAGAATATTTTTTACAAACAGCAATTTTGTTTTCCACACCAACGCCTTCTCCTAAATCATAGGAAACTGTTTTTGAACATGTCTGACCAGTAACAACACATTTATCCGATTCCGCTAAATACTGGCAACTTTGACCATTGGTGCCACAATAAGAAAAAGAGGAGCAGTCTTGTTTGCAAACACCGACCTCAATTAAATTTTCTCCATTATATGAAGAACAAAGACCAGGGGAGTTTGGACAAACATAGCCCGTTGGACAAAAATTATAACTAGCACAACTAAAAATGTTGTCGTCTTCTTCTATGTCAGTTGAATCAAAGCCAGTGTCAAATCCCCATTCAAAAACAGAGCTTTCTGGAGAACCGCTCAAACAATCATTAACATTAACGACACAAGCCCCTGGGTTAGTGGTTTGAGAACCACAACAAATTTCTCCGCTTAAACAATCTGAATTACTGGAACAAGATTTAACATTAAAATTTAAGCCATTACCAAGTAGCCCTCCTCGAGAAATTTTAACCGGACCAGTAATAGAATCTAAGGCCACTAGAGACTCTGATTTATCAGCTCCATCCTCAGAAACAACATTCAAATTGTTACTTGTTTTATTAAAATTAAAAATCGCTTTTGTGTCTTTTCCGCTTTCCTTAAAATATTCTCCCCAAAAAGAAACTTTTGTTGTGCCAGCTGGTCCGGAGTAAGGACTAATTTTGCACAAACTTGGAAGAAGTGGGTAAGTGGAACTAGCCACAAAAGAATCTGTTGAAAGGATATCTTCCCATGTTCCTATTTTAAGTTTCAATTTATAATCAGAATTATTATAATCAATATTTTCTGGAACTTTTACTATTATTTGATCATCTTTCCAAACGGAATGCAAACAAACTAAAGGAAAATCAAAGCTAGCATTTATATCGCTACCATTATAAAAATAAACTTGACTATCACCTCTGCTGGCCCCAAACCCTGAACCATAAATACTAACATACTGACCGGACTTGCCAATACTTGGCTCAAAAAAAGATATAGATGGTGCTTTTGGTGGTTCTGGTAATTTTTTAAAATCGATAAAATTACTTGGAACACTTGATGTTAGTTTTTTAGCAAAAGTACTAGTGTCTCCAGTTTTTAAATTTGGGGCAATTATTGTACCCGAAAGATCATTATTAAAAACATTAGGAGTAAAGCCAGAAACATTATTAGAATAATTACCAAAATAAGCTTTACTATCATTAAGATTAACTCCATAATATAAAACTGAATCATTGGCCTTGGCTTCGGCTGGATTTATTCTACATAGCCCGGGGCGACTGATCGAATTTATTTTTATTGGAACAACCTGAGGACCATTTTCATCATCGCTACGATCTCTTTTTCCAGAAGCAGTAACAACCTCAACTGCAACATTATCTGAAGGATTAAACCCGGTTGGAACCGCTACTATTATTTGAGTATTAGACCAAGTGTTTCCACAATAAGAATTAACCGAAGAAGGCATTATTCCGGCAACAAGAGAGTTGTTTGCTTGATTAATAAAATTAACACCAGAAAGAATTTCATTGTATTCGTCAAAATTATAGCCTTTAATTGTTACAAAATTTCCAGTGGCAGCATTAGGTGTTGTTATGTCACAAATACCGCTGGAACAATCATCATCTTGAGCACAAACTTTATTAATGTCATCTTGGCAAAAACCACCCAAAGGATTTATTCCTGTTACAACTGGACTGCCAGCACAAACACAAGACTCGCAAGTTAATCCATGACTTGGATTACAAATGCCTTCGCTTTGACAAGCTCCTGTTAATCCATCACCACAAGGTTCTCCTAATTCAGAAAAATTTTCTTCTTCTTCGCTAGGAGATTCGCAGGTGCAAGTATTAGCATTACAAACTAAATTTGGGTTTGAACAAGTTGGCTCAGCCTCATTATCACAAACACCGTTTGTTGTTTGACCGCAAGGATCACCAACCCCTTCTTGTACACATTTACATTCGTTATTACAAAAAAGATTAGAATTACAAAGAGTGTTATCAGGAAGACAAGAATTTCCCAAACCAGAACTACACCACGAACCCTCACTTCCGGGTAAACAACTAGATCCAACACAAACTCCCCATTTATTATCAGAACAAGTTGAAATTCCTCCACAACCACAAGATTTGATGGAACCACTTTCACAATAAGTACTGCTGTTTATTCCCGTTGCATCACCTAACTGATTAAAAATTAAAGTTGTTATTCCCCAGGCAGACAAAATAATAGCCAAACCTATGGCACCCGATTTTAATATTCCCTTGGCTTTCGTTATTTTTTCTTCATTACCCTCCGACCTCATCCAAACAAAACCGCCGTAGATAACTATAGCTACGGCAATTATTCCTAAAATACTAAGAGAAACATTTATTATTTGTGAGGCTATTGTTCTGGGATCTCTGTCTGATAGATTTAATTCATTACCAACAAAACCTTGACCAAAATTATCTCCTTCTGAAGCCAAAACATTAAAACTAAAAACACCAAAAAAAAGAAATAATAAAAGCAGAAAAAACGAAATTTTTCTTGAAATTTTTTTTCTATCAAACATAAAAAAATAAGACAATATTTCTAAGATCTCTAGCAATCAAATTTTAACACAATTACAGCAATAAGTAAACAAATTAATTCATTAATTTTTCTTTTTAAAAAATGTTAAAAAATGAACTTGTCAGCCAAGCTTCTGGCGACCTCTAATTCTTCAGGACTATTAACCCCAACAGCCTCTTCTGGTTCAACCTGAGAAAAACCAATAACAATTTTTTGATTAAAAGCTATTTTAATTAAGTCGGTTAAATAATATTCGCTTTGATTATTATTGTTTTTAAGATTAATAATATTCTCAAACAACCATTTTTTATTAAAGCAAAAAAGGGCAGGATTAACATCTTTTATTTCTTTTATAGAATCTCCGGCATCTTTAAATTCGATTATTTCCTTAATTTCATTGCCGTTTTTAATGATTCTTCCCCAATAATAAAAATTTTTTCTCCAATCTTCAAAATCATTAACATTAACCGTCATCATTGAAACCTCAGATTTATGATTTTCAATTAATCTGTTTATAGAACTTTCTTTGTAAAAAGGATGATCGCCGTAAAGAACTATGATGTTTTCAACATTATCTTCTATTAATTCCTTAGCACTTAAAACAGCATGCCCCGTTCCTAGTTGTTCGGTTTGAATGGCATATTGTATGTCATAATTGTTTAAAGATTCAGATATTAATTTATGATTGTCTGGTGAAACAACCACTATTGGGGGAAGGTCTACCTTTGATTTTATAACTGAATTTATTAAATATTCTATCATTGGTCTGCCATTAATCGGCGATAAAACCTTTGGAATGTCAGAGTTCATTCTCTTGCCTTTACCGGCAGCTAAAATAATAACTTTATTCATATTTTATTGTAAATTAATAGATATTTCTTTAAGAAGGTTTAATGCTTTTTCTTTACTTGGTGCTTCACAATAAATTCTAATAATCGGCTCTGTGTTAGATTTTCTTAGATGAACCCAAGATTTTTCTTTAGAAAAAACAATTTTTAAACCGTCGGACTTGGAAATCTCTAAGCCCTTGTATTTTCCCTCTATTTTATCAAACATTATATCAATATTCAAGCCTTTTTTAAGCTCAATCTTATGTTTAATTAAAAAATATTTTGGCAAACCATCTTTTAATTCAGATGCTTTTATTTTTAAACTACTTAAATAACTCAAAAATAAAGCGACACCAATTAAAGCATCTCTACCATAATGAAATTCTGGAAAAATAATTCCGCCATTTCCCTCGCCACCAATAACAGCTTTTTGTTTTTTCATTTCAGCCACAACATGCACTTCTCCCACTGGAGAAAAAAAACATTTCCCACTAAAATTTTCACTAACATCCCTTAAACCCAAAGAAGAGGATAAATTGGAAACAGTAACTTTTTTATATTTATTTTTAAATAATTTATAATTTTCTAAAACATATTTGGCAACTGAAATTAAAGTATTTTCTTCGCCAAAATAAACACCACGTTCATCAACAAACGACAGACGATCAACGTCTGGATCAACTGCTATACCTAGATCAGCTTTATTTTTTTTAACGGCCTTAAAAAGTTGTTTTAAATTTTGGTCTATCGGCTCTGGATTATGATTAAATTTTCCATTTATGGTTTCGTTAATAACAACAATATCTTTAATGCCCAAATTTTCTAACAACCTTTTAATTGCCAAGGAGCCGACAGAATTTATTCCATCAACCACTATTTTAAAATTTCTTTTTTTTATTGCCCCTTTTTTAATTAATGGTAGTTTTAAAATTTTTTTTATATGTATATCAGTATAAAAATATTTTTTTTCTATTTTACCTATGTTATCAATTGAAACAAAGGAAAAATTTTTTTCTTGAGCAATTTTTAAAACCATCTCACCCGAGTCTTTGCTTATAAACTCTCCTTTATTGTTTAAAAGTTTTAAAGCGTTCCACTCTTTTGGGTTGTGTGAGGCAGATATTATTATACCACCATCGGCTTTTTCCTCTACAACGGCAATTTCCACTGTTGGAGTGGATGCTAAACCAATATCAACAACATCTATTCCTAAAAATATTAAACTGTTAATAACCAGATTAATAAAAGACTCTCCGCTAATACGGCCGTCTCGACCAACAACAATTTTGGCTTTTTTGTTTTTTTTTGTTTCCTTGATAAACTCACCGAAAGACAAGCAAAAATTTAAAAAATTTTGTGGGTTTAAATTATCATCGCCAGAACCAATAGTTCCTCTTATTCCCGATATAGAAGAAATTAAAGGCATATTTTTATTTTTTTATTTTTCCGTAAACTCCAAAAAGCAAATCTAAATCTTTTTGTGAGTCTAATAAAAGTTGATTGTTAAAGCTGACAGCCGACT
The DNA here is from genome assembly GCA_035400585.1 of bacterium. Taxonomy (GTDB): domain Bacteria; phylum Patescibacteriota; class Patescibacteriia; order Patescibacteriales; family UBA12465. The sequence continues at coordinate 167,155 of DAOMZR010000002.1, forward strand.
CTAAAAAATTAAGCGCCAACTTGCTTTGTTTGTCAATCAAATTTGATTCTTTATACATCTCAACTAAAGCTGCCATATCTTTTATAAAACAATGACCACCGGCACCACGTCCAGCTTTGCCCACCAACCCTCCTTGATGTTTTATCTGTAAATGACTGTGGCCAATTCGGGAATCGTAACCAACCATCTCGCAAACTTTGTCATAATTAAGTTTTTTGGCTTTAGCTAAATTAAAAATAACATTAGCAAAAACAACTTTTAACATTAAAAAAGTATTCCCCATATATTTCGTCAATTCAGCTTCACGACAAGGAACAATAAAGTTATGTTTGGCTTTTGGCAACAATTCTAAAACATCTTTAGCTACTTTAAAAGATTTTTTAGTATATCCAACAATGTTTCTCTCTGGAAAGCGAGCATCATTTTTAGCATTTTTTTCTGTCAAAAACTCTGGAGAATGAATTATAAATTTTTTTGGATATAGTTTTTGCAATTTTTCAGTTGTACCAATTTTTATGGTTGATTTAATCACAACTGTTTTACCATCACCAATAAGCTTAATGACTTCTAACAAAATGCTGTCGTCAAAACCTTTAGGCGTGCTGGGGGTTGGAACAGCAATAAAAACAAAATCGCATTCAGCAATTTTTTCTTTATTTGCAGAGAAACCATTTTTACTATATCTAACAATTTTATAACCACGATCTTCAAAATCATCAGCCATGCTTTTTCCAATAAAACCTTGACCGATAAAACCAACTAAAATTTTCTTTTTATTCATACACCAATTAATTTTATTTTTTTAATATTATATAATAATTAAAATTATCTTCCAAAAATTTTTCTATTTTAAATTTTGATTTTTTAAAAACACCCTTAAAACTGCCCTCAGAAAACGCATGATAATATCTCGGCCTAACTCCATTTTCTTTTTTACCCCAATTAAAAACTAGATCTCCCCAGTCTAGAAGTCTAAAATAAAATAAGTTTTTTAAAAAAGATTTTAAAGCCAAATAAAAAAAGTCTTTCCTCTGTCTTAATTTCCAAACACTAACAACCAAAAAAGAGCCCTCTTTCATTTTATCATAAACCTGATCCAAAAAATTTAATCTCAAATTATTGCCTGGAATATGATGAAAAACAGCCCAAGAAAAAATAAAATCAAAATTGTTTTTCTCTAATTTATTTAGGTCCAAAATATTTAGAACTTGAAATTTGGCGCCATATTTTTCCTTAGCAAACTTAATTAGATTTTCACTGTTATCTATTCCTAAATATTTTTTATCTTGACCCAGAATTTCTAAAAAACGACCATTGCCACAACCTAAATCTAAAATTTCATTTTCCGATGAAATATTTAGAGATTCAACAATTTCCAAAACCATCGGTTTCATTGGTTTTTTTCTAGTCTCATTAAAATCATCAGCTATAGTTTCATAATTATCGGCTACCAAGCTTAAAAGATGTTTTTTGGCTCTTTTGTTCATTTTTTCTAAATTAAATATTCTTTTTGTCTAAAACTTTTAACACCTTCGAGTTCTGATTCTTCTTCATCAACACCTCGCAAACACTGATCACATTTGCCACAATTTTTTAAATAATTTTCACCAAAGTATCTTAAAATATATTTTTGACGACAACCAGAATAATAAGCGTAATTCTCCATTTCGTTTAGTTTGTTTTCAGCCCTTTCTAATTTTTGAGACAAAGCTTTAAAATCCAGCTTCAAGTCATCAGGGCTAACCCTCTTTAAAATTCTAACTTCTGTTCCTCTGAAGGGCGGATTATATTCTACTAAATCTTTTTCAGCTAACTTTTTTATCATTCTTAAAATTGAATCTTTTTTTACGTTAATTAAATTAGCCACGTCCTCTAAATTAATATCCCAACCCTTTTCCATTTCATCTTTAAAACGATCGTACATTTTATTTAAAGCTTCAATTTGAATCTTTGATCTAGAACTAAGGGAGCTCAGTAAAGTCCCAAAGTCAACCTTTGTTTTTAAAAAAGCGCTACCATTTTTATCGTTAGGCCTGGACAGATATCCTTCTTTTTCTAAAATTTTTAAAGCCGTTCCAATGGCCATATCAGGAACATTTTCTGAAAGCTCCTTTGATAATTCAGCATAGGTAAGTAAAATAGAGCCTTTGACAGCATCTTCTTCTTTGTTTAAAAGTGTTTGATATACCTTTACAATTAATTCTGGGGAAGGATTATCTCCTTTAATAAAAAATTCTCTTAAATATCTATCACTAGGGGAATAAAGAAGTAAACAAAAACTAGGAGTTCCGTCTCGACCAGCCCTGCCAGCCTCTTGATAATATGCTTCAATTGTTCCTGGCATGTCGTGATGAATAACAAACTTTATATCCGACTTATTTATTCCCATTCCAAAGGCATTAGTAGCCACAACAACTTGAGCCTCGCCACTCATAAAATTGTTTTGAACCCAATCACGACTTTCATTATCCATTCCAGCATGATAAGCCACCGCCTCTATTCCGTTTTCCAGTAGTCTTTCTAATATTTCATCGGCCTTTGATCTGGTTCCAACATAAACTATACCAGAACCACCATTTGCTCCAGATATTGCATCTAAAATAAAGTCTATTTTTCGATTGGTGCTCGAATGAATAACTCCGAATTGAATATTTTCTCTAGCAAATCCAGTGACAATAACGTCTGGATTATTTAAATTTAATTGCTTAACTATATCTTCTCTCACTTCTGGCGTAGCGGTTGCTGTTAAAGCCACAACAGTTGGTTTTTTTAAAATCTCAATAGCTGTTTTTAATTTTAAATAACTTGGTCTAAAATCATGCCCCCAAGAACTAATACAGTGAGCTTCGTCAATGGCAAAAAGAGAAATTTCTACTTCTGACAAAGATTGCAAAAAAGGAAGACTATAGAATCTTTCGGGAGCTACATAAATAATTTTGTAAAAACCATTTTTAATTTCTTCCAACCTTTTATTGGTTTCCGACAGAGAAATAGAAGAATTAATAAAAGTAGCTGGTATGCCTAATCTTGTCAAAGACTCAACTTGATCTTTCATTAAAGCAATAAGAGGGGAAACAACAATTGTCGCCCCTTCTAAAACCAAAGCTGGTAATTGAAAAATCAAAGACTTGCCACCACCGGTTGGCATAACAACCACCGTATCTTTTTTCTCTAAAATATTATCGATAGCTTGTTCTTGTCCTAAGCGAAAATTTTCGAAATTATAATATTTCTTTAAGAGATTCTTTATTTCTGTTTTTTTTGAATTAATCAGGCTAGTCATTATAATTTGTTTTTTAATTTATAGACTGTTAGGGTGTTTTTTAAAACACAAGCAACGGTAACTGGTCCAATACCTCCTGGAACTGGGGTAGCAATAAGATCTAAATTTTCCGTTTCAGACAAATCAACATCACCAAAAACTTTTTTATCTTTAGTCGTAATTCCAATATCAATAATAATCATTTTATTTTTTAAAAAATCTTTATTAATGAAATGCGGATTACCAACAGCCGTAATTAAAATATCACAAGATTTAACTCTATTTTTTATTTTATCAAGATCGCTTTGATTATTTTTAATTTTATTAAACTCTTCTGAGCAGATTGAGTCGATTTTAATATTGGATTTTTCTAAAAAATTTTTTACCTCTTCTTTAAATATTTCTGAATTATAAAACAAAAAGGCTGATTCTTTTTTAAAGCTATTATTAACACAATCTAAACTTTCTTTAATAGCCATCAACACTGGTGACAAAATCTCCTTTGGTCGGTCAAAGCAAAAACCATCAACATCTTTTGTTGGATTAATTTTTTTTAAAACCTCTTCGGTATTAAATTTTTTAGGAAGTGGGAGTTGAATTAAAATACCATCAACACTCTTATCATTATTTAAAAATTCTATAGTTTTTATAAGATTTTCTTGGCCGTCTGTTTCGTCAATTAAGTATAAATTTGTATCTATTCCGACCCCTTTGGCCGATTTTTCCTTAAGTGAAACATAGAGACGAGAATCACTTCTATCTCCTGCTAAAATTATTGATAGGTTTGGTCTTCTTTCGTTCTTTTTAATTAAATCAAAAACCTCTTTGGCTATGCTATCTTTAATTTTCTCACCTATTTTTTTCCCATCTATTATTTTCATCTTATTTATAATTATTAAAACAAACATAGCCCCATAAGGAGCTTTGTTGTGTTTATATTTTAGATTAAAAAAACCTTACTGTCAAAAACCCTTTTATAGAAAGTTAATCCTTTATACATCTCACAGAATAAGCAAACGGTCTGTAATATGTATCACGATAAATAAACGAATCAAAAATGCTTAAATCGCGTTGCCATGGGTATAAATCACCAGACGACAGCCAAAGGTCTGCACCGCTGCCAAAATTATAAAAAGAGCCATCTACACTATTTCTGTACCCGGAAGGCAACAAATTAAAACCACTCTGAGCACAGCCAAGAAAGTCATAACACCAAGAATCGCTTTTTAAAGAATCACCTTCATTTGTTCCTCTTTGTTCTATTGTGATGGTGTCTTTAGGAAATTGAATTTCACAATTAGAATTACCCAGAAGAGAACAAACAGTTCTTTCCAAATCAGTAAATTCATAGTGAGTAGGGACGTGCCAACCATTAGGACAGGCTCCCTGACTACCCTCTACTGTTTCTCCGTTCATGGCAGAGCTCCATTAATAAAGTTTTCCGTGCAAATTACAATTACTAGAATTGTTATTATAACAACCACACCAACCCTCATCCGAACCATTTACCCATGTGACAGAAGAGCAGCCATTATCATAATTAAGATTTTCTGCCATCCAAACTTGTGTTCCTATTTTTACCCAATTATATGTTTGGCTATCTCTTGTGTCTGTAAAAGTACCTGATGTTCCAGCAAAAGGATCTGATGGTTCGCTAAATTCACTACTACCGATTATTATTCCCCCCGGTGTCATTTGCTTAGCTCCTTCGGGTAGGTCTGACACTTGTTTTCCGGTACAAAAATCTATAGTATAGCTAGACCCATTATCTCTGGGAATATAAACATAAGTATTAGAGGCTTCTAAACAGTTGCCATCGGCTGGCGATGGAGCCAAAGGAATAGAATACATAAATATTTCCTGCGAAGAAGAAGAAACAATAACACCTCCATTCCACTCATCGGCTGTCGGATAACGGCTATTTTCACTAAAAAACAATTCTAGGGCAGTTTGAAGTTGTTTCATATCAGCCATTCTTTTAGCATCTCTAGCGTTTTGTCTAGCCTGTTGTAAGGCCACCACTGCTAGAGTAGCCAGTATTCCAATAATAGCTATTACTACTAAAAGTTCGATGAGGGTGAAAGCCTTTTTATTGGTGCTTAACATAAAATTAAATCACTTTTTAGAATTAATATTTTAAAAAGTAATTTTTAAATATTATATTTTATTATAATAAAGAAATAAACCTAAAATTATTTTTTATAAATAGGGAACTTTGCACAAAGATTTTTTACTTTTTCTTTGATTTCGTTTAAAGCATTATCATCATTTTTATTTTTCAAGACCAAATCTATTAATTCTGTTGTTTGCAAAACTTCATTTTCTTTAAAACCACGAGTAGTGATGGCTGGAGTTCCAATTCTTATTCCTGATGGCTTCATTGGAGGGGCCGGATCATTAGGAATAGTAGAGCGAGAAACGGAAATTCCTGCTTTTTCTAGAGCCTGTTCTGCTTCTAGACCAGAAATATTTTTATTTCTTAAATCTACAACCATTAAGTGATTATCTGTTCCACCAGAGACTATATCGTAGCCTAGTTCTATAAATTTACTAGCCATGGTTTTAGCGTTTTTTATTATTTGCTCTGAATAAATTTTGAATTCTGGTTTAAGGGCTTCTTTAAAGGCAACCGCTTTAGCTGCTGTTATGTGATCATGTGGCCCACCCTGCATTCCAGGGAAAACAGCTCTATCAACTTGTTTGGCAAATTTTTCTTTGCACAAGATAAAGGCTCCACGTGGACCGCGAAGAGTTTTGTGGGTTGTACTAGACACCACATCAAAATAGGGGACCGGACTACTTAAACATCCACCAGCAATAAGGCCGGCAATATGAGCAATGTCAGCAAAAGTATAAGCACCAATTTCGTCGGCAATCTCTTTAAATTTTTTCCAATCTAAATCACGGGAATAAGCACTAAAGCCAGCAACTATCATTTTGGGTTTTTCCTTTAATGCCACCTCTCGAACTTTTTCCATATTAATTATTCCATTTTCAGCTACCTCATATTGAACAAAATTATATAATCTGCCAGAAAAATTAACACTATGACCATGAGATAAATGTCCTCCGTGGTCCAATTTTAGACCCAAAACTTTATCACCTGGTTCCAAAAAAGCCATATAAACAGCAGCGTTAGCCGGAGAGCCAGATAAAACCTGAACATTGGCATGTTCGGCACCAAAAAGTTTTTTTAATCTTTCAATGGCTATAGTTTCTACTTCATCAATAACAGAATTGCCCCCATAATATCTTTTATTTGGATATCCCTCACTATATTTGTTATTTAAAGATGAAGCCATTGTTTCCAAAACAGCTTGAGAGGCATAATTTTCAGAAGCAATTAGCTCTAATTCATCTTCTTGTCTGTTTGTCTCCTTGTTTATTAAATCAAGAATTTCTTGATCAATATTTTTTAAATTTTCAAAACTTGGCATATATTATATTGATTACTAATTATAAACTACAAACTTATTTTAGCACATTTTGCGTCTTATAAAAATAATTGAATCTGTTTATCTTTTTCTAAAAACAAAAAAATAAATTAAGTTAAAAATTTTTAACCATATAAGTATCTTTTAATTTATACCCCAACTTCCTATAATACCCTCTAACACCAACCCCAGAAATAACGGCCAAGTCTTTAAATTTATTTTTTTGAGCAATCTTTTCAGCTTCAGCCATAAGTTTTTTACCTAAACCACTATGCTGTACTTTCTTTTTGTCACCAACCGGCACAAGTTGTCCATAAACATGCAATTCCCTAACAATGGCCGAGCTAATCTTACTATTTCTATCAATTCTCAAACGACAAAAACCATATAATATTTTTTTATCTAAACTATCAAAACTAATAAAATATTCTTCTCCGCCGGAAGATTTATATTTTAAGATATTTAACTTCAAATCTTTTTCATTTATCAGCTTATCTTTTGCTTCGCGACATCTAATACAATTACAAACAACACCCCTGTCTTTCATTACTTGTCTTAAATTAGTAATTTTATTTCCAGCCTCAATTGATTCCCCGGGAATGTCTCTAATTAATCTAATTATTCTGGTATAAACTGGCACTATTTTTTTGGATTCAATTATCACTTTCTCTAGTTGTTTGTCTGAATATGCTTTATATTTTCCCTCTTTCCACCAACGGTATAACAGACTATCTTTAACAACCGTGGTTGGATAAAATTTAATTTGATCGGGTTGAAACCTCTCATCACTATAAAGCTCCTGAAACATTTTTATATCTTTTCTAGGATTGGAGCCAGGAAGGGCCGGCATAAAATGATAAGTAACTTTAAAACCAAATTGTTTTAATTTTTTAGTCGCCTCAGCAATTGTTTTTACATCATGACCTCTTTTATTTAATTTTAATATTTTATCGTCGACAGCCTGAACACCAATTTCAACTCGCGTACAACCAAGTTCTCTCATTTGCCACAACTCTTTATCATCTAAATAATCTGGTCTTGTTTCTAGGGTTAAGCCAATTATATTATATTTAGCTTTTTCGTTTTTTTTCTGCTCTGTTTTTAGTAAATCTTTTACTTCCTCTAATCTCAATTTGTTAGAATATAAATATTTAAGAATTTTTTTAGGCTGAATCTGTTTCTCGCTTTTTTCAATGTTAATTTCTTTTTTTATTTTTTGATAATCGTTAGCAGCTTTAAAACAATTGAGTATATACCAATATTTATATTTTTCTGGCAGATAACTCCAAGTTCCACCAATAACTATTAATTCTATTTTATTGGGTTGATGCCCGTTATTTTCCAAAGCTCTAAGACGAAAAACAGTTTGTAAATAAGGGTTGTATTTTAAACGAATGGCTCTCATAACGGCTGGTTCGTTAGGCAGATAACTGACAGGGACGTCTGGTTTTTTAGGACAATAAGCACATTCTCCGGGACAAGGATAGGGCTTTGTTAGAACAGCAACCGGAGCCACACCGGAAAGGGTTCTTACTGCTCGCTTTTTTAAAAGAGAAACAAAAAAATCTCCGTGCTTTTTTTGCCAATCCTTGCTAATTTTATTTTTTTTAATTAATAAAAAATACTCCTTTAAAACATCGGAGTTTAATAAAAGTTTTAATTTATATTTCTTAGACAATAATCTTTTTAAAACATTGAAATCTTCTAAATTTTTTATTTTGGAAATCTGATTTATAATTTCTAATATTGCTTCTTGCATACTTTTATTTTATAATATAGACAAACATGCCACATTTTGTGGCTTAAATAATTATAACTTAAAAATTCAAAAACATAAACTATGAAAAAAATTATTTATTTATTGGCATTTAGTTTCTTATTTTTTATTCCATCAATCGGTCAGGCTTATGTTATAAAATCAGCCGACTTTATTTACGTTGCTAAAGATGAAATAGTAGAAGGAAATCTTTATTTCAGTGGCAAAAGCATTAATGTTGAGGGGCAAGTTACCGGTGATTTAATTGGTGTTGCGTCTAACATCCAAATTAATGGTCAAGTTAAGGGTGATTTAATAGGTGTCTCGCAAAACCTAGTAGTAAATGGCCAAATAGATGGGAGCTTAAGAGCTATTTCTAATGTGGGAAATATAAATGGCACTATCGGAAAAAATATTAATTTTTTGGGAGAAACAATTGTTTTAAACAAAAATAGTTTTGTTGGACAAGATTTGTTGATAAAAACAATCGGAGCAGAATTAAATGGTAAAATTAATGGCAATGTACATGGCGGCTCCTATAATACTTTAATAAATGGTCAAATAGAAAAAGATATTAATTTAGTCGTTGATAATATTAAAAGAAAAAAATATTCTAGCAGTTTAGAGTTTGGCGAATTGGCAACTGTTGGTGGTAAGCTGGAATATAGAAGTGGAAATTCAGCTAAAATGAAAGATGGGGTTGTCAAAGGGGAAATAAAACATAAAAACCCCGAGAAACAAGGAAACCAAAAAAACGATTTAGGAAAAATAATTTATTCTATTTTATCTTCCTTTTTAATCGCCGTTCTCTTGAACCATCTACTAAAAGATAAGGTTGAAAAATTTAAAAAAGTTATTCTAGAAAAAAAATACAATCTAATATTGCCTGGGTCTATAATATTGTTGCTTGGTCCAATAGCCTTCTTAATTGTTTCTTTAACAGTTATCGGATTTCCAATAGCTTTAATTGGATTAATTTTTTGGGCAATAGCAATCTTTTTAAGCAGAATTCTGATTTCAATGTTTGTCGGAGCTTATATTTTTGAAAAATTTAAAAAGAGAAGCGCTAATGTTTATCTAAAAATTTTTAGTGGTTTAATTATTGTGTTTTTACTGTTTAATTTGCCCTTTGTCGGCTGGGCATTTTCTCTGACCAGTATAATTATTGGCCTAGGATCAATTTATTTAATAATTAGAAAAAAACATAACTAAAAAATTATGCAAACCAATCCAACAATATTTAAAGCCTATGATATTAGGGGGGTATATAAAAAAGATTTAGACGAAAAAACAGCCTATAATCTCGGGTTGGCCTACGTTGAACTTAGAAAAAAAGATCTTAAAAAAAATAACTCTGCGAAAAAACTAAGAATTATAGTTGGCTCAGACATGAGAATTTCATCCCCTTCTTTAAAAAAACATTTAATTAAGGGGCTTTTAGACGCTGGGGTGGATGTGTCTGATATCGGAACCACATCAACACCAACCTTTTATTTTGCTGTGGCTAATTACAAATACGACGGCGGAATAATGGTCAGCGCTTCACACAATCCAAAAGAGTGGAATGGTTTTAAGCTAACCAGGGAAAGAGCAATCCCAATTAGCGGTAACACCGGCATAGAGTTTCTAAAAGAAAAAATAATTAGTGGAAATTTAATAAAATCTAAAACAAAAGGAAAGCTAAATAAGAAAAAGAATGTTTTAAAAGATCAAATTAAACACGACTTAAAACACGGAAATATTAAAAAGATAAAACCTTTAAAAATAGTAGTTGATCCGGCCAATGCAGTTGGTGGTTTGTTTATAAATGAACTTTTTAAACATTTACCAGGGAAATTGATAAAAATAAATTTTAAGTTAGATGGCAATTTTCCGGCCCACGAAGCGGACCCAATTAAAGAAGAAAATTTAGAACAAATAAAAAAAGAAGTTATAAAACAAAAAGCTGACTTAGGGATAACAACCGATGGAGACGGAGATAGAATATTTTTTATAGACAATGAAGGAGAATTGATTGATCAATCAATTATTAGAGGTCTTTTGTCTAAATTTTTTCTGAAAGAAAAACCTAAGTCTAAAATTGGTTTTGATGTTCGTCCTGGAAAAATAACCGAGGATTTAATTTTAGAAAACAATGGAAAGCCAACAAAAACTAGAGTCGGGCACTCTTTAATTAAAGAACAAATGCTTAAAGAAAATATATATTTTTCCGGGGAATCTTCCGGTCATTTTTTCTTAAACATGCCGATTGGTTGTTTTGAAGTTCCAAATATAGTTATTTTGAAACTTCTACAAGAATTTTCGGCTAGTGACCAAAAGATTTCTGAACAAGTTAAAATATATAAAAAATATTTTCACTCTGGCGAAATAAACAGGGAGGTAAAAGATAAAGAAAAAGTTTTTAAAGCCCTAGAAAAAAAATATAAAAATGGTAAAATAAACAAGCTCGATGGACTGAGTGTTTCTTTTAAAGATTTTTGGTTCAACGTCAGGGGGTCAAACACAGAAAATAAAATGAGACTAAATTTAGAGGCAGTTAATAGAGAAATAATGGAAAAAAAGAAAAAAGAAGTGTTAAATATAATTGAAAAATAAAAAGTTCAAAAAAATAAAAGTTCATTAAAAAATAAACGACATGGAGACTATATATATTTCTTTGGCTCTGGGAGCTATCGGTTGTAGTTCTGGATTTTTAATTTCCTTTTTACTCGAATTTTGTCTACCATTAGTTTTTGTTAACTTTCCCAGAAAAAACGACCTAGCATTTACCATTTCTGTGATTGTGGTTATCGCCTCCAGAATAATATTAGGAAGTGGTTTGGGAATAAAATTTATGTTACTCATAGGTGTTTGCTGCTTTTTGGGATACAACTCACTTTTTTGGTTAACAAAAAAATAAACAGGTCTAGGCCTGTTTTTTTATTTTAAAAACTAATTTTATTAATATTTGCCGAAATCATAATCAATTATCTTTTTTTTCATTGGACCAAAAAACAAAACATATAAGCTTCCATATAAGATTTTAAAAAAAAGTTTCCAACGACCATCTTTCTCAAACCTTCTGGTAGAAAAAAATATTTTGGTTTTTTTGATTAGCCTAAATTTAGAAAATTTTGCCGCTTGTTCACAATAATGTTGGTCCTCGCCAATAAAAACATAATCTTTAAAGCCACCAATTTTTTTATGAATATCTTTTTTAACAATGATGGCAGCACCCAAACCAACAGGCTTTATACATTGAGCCAAAAAAGCAAAAAAATTATAAAAACAATAATAAAACTTATAAAAAAATTTGTTTGATTCAAAATCTAAATAAAAAGCAGCTATTCCGAGCTTTCTTTTGTTAAAATCTTCCAAGGTTTTTTTTAAAAAATCTTTATCATAAAATCTCGTATCAGCATCAAAAAACAAGAGAACATCCCCCTGAGCAATGTCGGCTCCATTGTTTCTTTGAATTGAGGCGTGTCTTTTGTTTTTATCACCCAAAACAACTTTGCAATTATATTTTTGGGCTATTTCAACGGTTTTATCTTCTGAGTCGCCATCAGAAATTATGATCTCATAGTCGACGAAAGATTGTTCTTTTATCAAATCAAGTATTTTGCCCAAATATTTTTCTTCATTTAATGTTGGAATTATTATTGATAACATATTATTTTATAATTTCCCTGGCCAAGTCTAAATAACTAGAATCATCAGCCACAATATCTCTAAAATACCACCACTCAACACCCCAAAGATAGGCTCTTCTAAAGCCAGTGTTGGCGGCAAACCTTGCGTTAGCTCTAAACTGCTCAAGACTAAAAGATTCTAAATATTCGCGATTATTAACATCTAATATTTTTTCCATAGACAACCATGGCTCAGCCTGTAATTCAACTATAAAAACATTATCTACATTCAGTTTTAATATTTCAGCTTTTGTTTTATAAAAACCTTCGTTATACGGATATTTGATATATCCCAAAAAAGGATTATGCACAACTCGATACATTGTGGTGCCAAAAACATCGGCGATATCAGTTTCTCTTGACCACAAGCTCAACTCTCCAGTCGCTGAAATTATAATAGGTTTGGCATCCAGCTTCCTCACCAAATCTACTTCTTTTTTTAAGAAATCATAATCAGACTTAGGGCAAATACCAAAAGTATTTAAAAGTGGCTCATTTTCGACTTGAAAATAAGATATAGATTCATATTTTTTGAAAGTATTAACCACCGACTCAAGCATTGTTGTGGTTTTTTCTTTTAAATATTCTTCATCTAAAATATTTATCCACTCAGGAATATGGCATTCTGGCCAGCGAGGCGTTCTCATGCCAAAACTCAAAATAAAATCGACATCTCTTTTTTCTCCCTCCTCGATCATAAAAACATAATCACTAAAATCAAAAACGCCTTCTTTTTTTTCTATATCATCCCAATAGACCGGCAATCTAATATATTTTATATCCAAATCATCAAGCATTTTTAAATAAACCGCTTTCCAATCTAACCCCAATTCTTCGGCATATTTTTTAGAATAAGTTACCCCAAAAAAATCTGTCGGCAACTCTTCTTGCATATTTTTTGGATAATATTTAGGAAATTTAAGAACGTAAAAAAGAAATAATCCAAACAACAAGCAAAAAATTACAAAACCAATAATTTTTTTTATAAAAGAAATCATATAGTTATAAAAAATAAACCAAAACCAATAATTAAAATTGCCAAAACCTTTTTTAAAATTATACTAGAAGAAACATCTTCTTTTAATATTTTTGGAAAAAATAAAGAAAAAAAGATTCCAATAACTAGCAAGAAAGCATACTGTACGCCCTGCAAGGCGTTTATCAATGCCACTGGTCCTAAATAAATTGCGTAATTCTGGATTATAAAAGCGACTGAACCAAGTAATTGATTAAAAATTATAAAGCCTTTTCCAACTTTAGCTGGGGTTTTTTCTTTTTTCTTAAAACTTTTGAAAATTTCTATTCTGGTTTTTTTATCCACCAGAAACAAAAGAGAAACAAACAAACCTCCTAGCCTTATCCAAATGAAAGAGCTAAAAAAACTTTGTTGTTCATATGCATATTTGGTAGTTATAAAAAACAATGAATAAAAGAAAGCAGCCATTATTGAAAAAAATAACCACTTTTTAGGGTAAGCTCCTTTAAAAAAAATTTTTAATTTAGCCAAAAAAACAGAAACCTTTTTTTTCTTACTAACTATAAAGGAAATTATAAAAGTTCCAATTATTAATAACAAAACTCCAAACCATTGATTCTTGCTAAAAGTTTCTTTTAAAAATAGAATTGAAAAAATTATTGTAAAAATTGGAACCACCCCACCAATCACAACCACCACCCTTGAAGCCTCTCCATTTTTTAGTGATTCATACATTAGCCAAAGAGCAAAAACAAAAAATGCTCCCGCCAAAAAATTTACCACTAATAAAAAAACACCTGGCCATTCCAAAAACCAAGGTGCTAATAAAAAAACCAGCGACCCTAAAACACCAATAGTAAAAGCATAGGCTTTACTGCTTTTTAAAAGCTTATCAACAACAAACTTATCCCCTAAATTAACAACAGCCAACATTAAATAGGAAACAATCGTTAAAATTATCCAATTCATAATATTTACATTATTCTCGTTTTTTCTATTTCGTTTATTTTTCCGTGGAGAATAATATTTTCTATATTATATGTTCCCATTTTAGGAGCATTTAAAAAACCTCTCATAGCAGCCTCTGCTAGCCAGCCAGAATTTAAAAAATCAAACAACCATTCATCTACATATTCTGGATTTTTACTATCAACACCGGCCCCAATTCCTAAAAGCCAACGACGATTATAATTTTCTTGAGAACCTATTGGCTCTGACATTATAATTGGAAGACCCAACCCAGAATAAAAACTAAGTTCTGATGGTTTTGTCCAGAGAATATCGGTTGTTCTTAGTGATAGATTAAATTTCTTAAAATATTCCATTTTATCTGGATTATAAATAATTTCTACCATTTCATTGTTGTGCAGAAATTCTTCTTTTAAAACCTTAGTATAAAAATCATAAACATCTTTTCTCGATCCAGCAACCAAATTTAATTTTATCTTTTTTTCAATAATTTTATTTTTTAATCTTCTAAGTATTGTCCTGCCAAGATACTTTTGAGCACCGGCACCGCCGACGGCAAATGTTAAGGTTAGTGGTCTGCTTGGTTTTTCTATTTTACATTTTGGACAAAGATAAGCTTCTATCAACTTTTCGTATTTATTTCGATAAGCTAAGAATGGATCTAAAACTGACAATCTTTTTATAAGGTCCTGTTTTAAAATTTTTTGATCATCTCCAATGTTTTCTTTTGGGAGGGGAAATCCAGTAACATAAATATTTTGCTCTTTAACGCCATAGAGAACAAGTCTTTCCTTAACTCTTGTGTTCGGTGCTAAATAAAAAACTTTACTGTTTGCTGGGTCAACAGGTGCCCAAGCTCGAGATATGTCAGAATCACAAATAACACAATAAATTTTTCCTTGATAATTATAATATTCTGCAAAATAAGCAGCCACAAAAAAAGTAGTTAACAGTGGTAATGGTTTTTTATTTAATTCGTTGATTAAGTTTTTTCCAACGCCTCTCTTTACCTTTTTTAAAAAATGTTTTTGTTGAAAACTTGTTTCCGACAAATCTCTCCTGGGATAAAACGGATCTATTTTTTGAAAATAATCCATTATAGAAAAAACCGCATCGCCAACCACGGGAATGGCTTTAAATTTTGAAACTGCTTCATAATTAATTCTGTCTTTTTCCCAAATTTTTTTTTCTTCTTCACTTGCACCCAAATAATTGTTGGCAGTAATAACGCCGCCCTCTGCTAAATCTAAAAACGGATAAGCCGCCCTTTGATGGCCATATCCCATATCAACCGAAACCAAATAAAACTTCTTATTACTTTTTGTTTTGCTTTCTTTTTTAATCATTTTTTTAATAAAAGTGTTGATTTTTTATACCTTTTCCACAATTTATTAACTAAAAAATTTCTGCTAATTTTAGCAAAAATACAACGAATAAACGATTTATGTCCACAAAATAATGGACATTTTTAGTGGACTTAATGGGACTTGAACCCATGACCTCTTGCATGCCATGCAAGCGCTCTAGCCAACTGAGCTATAAGCCCAAAAAAGCCGTCTATTTAAAAACGGCTTTTTTAAGAAAAAAATTATTTTTCCATTGCAACTCTTATAATATAAGAGATTGTGTTCCAACAAATCGCAAAGGCGATTAAAAAGCCCAAAACGAAACCGGTAACCAAAGAAGCGAAGTCCTTACCGATTTTAATTTCTTTTTTGTCATTCATAAAAATTAAAATTAATTTTTATTATTTTTAAATATTCTTAACAATTAAATTATAACTTATTTAGGTCAACTTAGCAATACTTTTACTGTCTTATTGGCATGACAATATACAAGAATTTTTCATCTTCTTTTGTTTGTATCTTACAGGGGGTGTTTTGATCAAGAAAAGAAAACAAAATATCTTTTCCGAAAACATTATTTAAACCCTCCAAAAGATATTTATAGTTTATAAACAATTCTACCTCCTCCCCTTTTGTTTTACAGTCTATTTCAATAAAATTTTCCCCCACCTGTGAAGAGTTTGAAAAAATAATTAATTTATCCTTTTTAACAGAAAGACCAACGTCATTTATTCCTGTTTTAGAAAAAAGCCCCGCCGTCTTTATAGCCCTAGTTATTTCGGTTTTGTCTACTAACAACTCGGTTTTTTTATTACTAGGGATTATTTGCTTATAATCAGGATAACTGCCAACTATCAACCTAGAAACTAAAAGAGAAGATCCAAAAGAAAAGGAAATTTGATTGTCGTTAAAGCAGATTTTAATGCTATCCATATTTTCTATTTGTTCATCTTCTTTAAAATTATTTAAAATTCTTACAACCTCCTGTATTGTTTTTATCGGGACTATTATTTTTTTTCCATTTAAATCTTTGTCTGATTTAAAATCAATTTTTCTTTCAGCTAAGCGATAGCTATCCGTTCCAACCAAAAAAAGATCTTTATCAACAAAAGAAAAAAAGATGCCAGATATTTCTGGTCTACCCTCGCCAGAAGAAACGGCAAAAGAAACGCTCCCAATGTTTTTTTTAAAATCACTTGTTTTAACAAAAAAACAAGATTCATTTTCAATGGTTGGTATAAGCGGAAAATCAACGCTTGTTTGTGTATTTATTTTTGTTCTATAGTTTTTACACTTTATTTTTAACTCATCATTTACTGTTTCTATTTCTATTTTTTCTTCTGGAAGCAAAGAAACATATTCATTTATTATTCTAGAATCAACGGTAAATTCACCCTCTTCTTCGACTTTTGATCTTAAAAAGTGAACTATACTAATTTCTAAATTAGTTGAGACCAACTCCAAGCCCTCTTTTTTAGCTCTAAACAAAATATTATTTAAAATTGGCAAATTAATATTTTTAGTTGTGAGGTGTCCAACTATGTTTAATCCTTGTTTTAAATTTTCTTTTAGACTAATTAGTCTCATATTTTTTATAAATTTAATATATATAAATTAATAACTATAATAAGGATTGTTGATAACTTTTATAATTGGTTTTTTTCTATTTTTTTGTTGGTGTTTTTTTAAATTTTGCCTGTTAACTTTCTTGTTAATTTTTTCTGATTGAAGTATGATTTTTTGTTGATAAAATATTTTTTATTTTTTTTATTAACATCTTTTAATTTTTTATTAATAGTTTTTACACAAAATATTTTTTATTTTTCAACCACCGATTAACAGTTTATTAATTTCTTTTTACTCTTTATTAACAAGTTGTTCGTTATAATGATCCGTATAAAAGTTGTTTAATAGATATAATTTCCTGATTTAGTTTTTCGTTTTCTTCTTTTTCTTTGTTTATTTTGTTATAGGAGTGTATGGCGGTTGTATGGTCTCTTCCTCCGAGTTCTTCTCCTATTGTTGGGTAAGAGGTGTTTAGCTCCTCTCTCATTAAGAAAATGGCAACCTGCCTTGGCAAAACCAATTCCTTTTTTCTTTTTTCTCCGAGAAGATCTTTATTGCTGATATTATAATATTGGCAAACAACCTCTATTATGTCTTTTGGTATAATGGGTTTTATTTGGTTATTGTTGGTTAGGTCGTTTAAAATGTTTTTAACCGTTCTGATATTTGGGCTAATATTGTGAAATTCGTGATAGGCAATTACCTTGTTTAGGGCCCCCTCTAGTTCTCTTATATTATTTTGAATGCTGTTAGAAATATATTTTAATATTTCTTCCTCTAATATATAATTTCTTTCTCTGGCTTTCTTTTCTAAAATTGCTATTTTAGTTTCAATGTCGGGTTTTCCTATGTCGGCCACCATTCCTGATTCAAAGCGAGAAATTAACCTCTTTTCAATGGCTGGTATGGCCTTTGGGGGCCTGTCAGAAGAAAGAATAATTTGTTTGTCTCCTTGTTGTAATTGATTAAAGGTATGAAAAAACTCTTCTTGGGTTCCGTCTTTTCCACCCATAAACTGAACATCGTCTACTAAAAGCAAATCAACGTTACGATAAAGATTTTTGAATTCTTTTGCTCGGCCACTTTTAATGGAATCAATATAGTTGTTGGTAAATTGTTCACTGGTAGTATATAAAACCTTTTTGCTCATTTTAATAAATTCGTTTCCTACTGCTTGCAGTAAATGAGTTTTTCCGAGACCAACACCACCATATATAAATAATGGGTTATAAGATTTTCCTGGATTTTTTATAATTGCCTGGCAAGCAGCACAAGCCAACTCGTTGGCCTTGCCGATAATAAAGCTAGTAAAAGAGTATTTAGGATTAAGGCCAGAGTTGCCTAAATTAATTTTTTGTTCGTGATTTTCCTTGGTTGTTTCTTTTTCGGTTGGTTCTTTTGTTTTTTCAACTTCGTTTTTATTTTCCCCATGATCATTTTTTTGTTCTTTTGATGAAGATTCTTTTTTTTCTAAGTTTATTTTATAAACAATTTCTTTTATTTTTTTTTCGGTTATTTTTTCTAAAGAAGATTTTATAGCTTTATAATATTTTTGCTCCAACCATCTTTTGGCAAAATCGTTGGGAACCGAGATGGTTACAATTTCTTCTTCTATACTATATATAAAAGTGTTTTTGAACCAGGTAATAAAGTTTGCTCTAGATATTCCTATTTCTAGTTCGCCAAGAACGGCTTGCCAAATTTGATCGTTGGTCATAGTTCTTTTTTTAAGTCTAAAAATTATTTTCATTATAGTAAAAAAAACGACTTTGAACAATTACTTTTTTTGTTTAGCAATTGTTTATAAGATGTGAATAAGTTTTTTTTGTTTTTATGAGGGGTTTAAAAATTTTTATAAAATAAGTTTATATTTTTTTAAAATTATTTTTTAGTTTTTCTTTTTTGTTATAATAAAAACATAAAGATAAAAAGCTCTATTTTTATATAATGTGTATTAATGAATTTTTGGTTAGAGCTTTTTGGAAAATATTTAAAATAAGCAGATAAATGATTTTGAACAACTGATATAAAAATTTAAATAAATTTACTTTAGTCGTGTGGTGAAATAGCGGCAATTTAAGTGAGCCAATGGTTTTTTCGTTTGCTTTACAATAAGATAAAGTTTACTTGACAATAGTATAATTTTACTTTACAATATAAATATGAACAAAAAAAAAGGTAAAATTAAAGAATTTATCTATAAAAATATATCTCAACACCCCGGAAATATTGTTGCTTTAGTGGCGGAAAATTTTGGTATTTCAAGACAGGGTGCTTATTTGTATGTTGCTGAAGAAGTGAAAAAGGGCAATATTATAAAAGTTGGACATACAAGATCGGTTCGTTATTTTTTGATTGGTGGCGACAAAATTGAATTTAGTCTCAAAATAAAATCGGGACTAGAGGAGGATAAGGTTTGGTCAAAATATGTTAAACCAATGATTTTGAAATATGATAACAATGTTCAAAAAATTGTTAATTATGGTTTTACAGAAATGTATAATAACGCAATTGATCATTCCGGTGGTACCGTTATACATAGTAAGATTCAAATAGTTAATAATAAAATAATAATTATTATAATGGACAATGGTGTGGGAATTTTTAAAAAAATTCAAGAAGCTTTATGTTTAGATTCTGTTAGAGAGTCAATTCTCCATTTGTCTAAGGGAAAGTTTACTACTGATCCAACCAAACATACGGGTGAAGGTATTTTTTTTACTTCAAGGGTGTTTGATCATTTTTCGATACTTTCCAGTGATATGTATTATGGTTTTGAAAACGAAGACTGGTGTCTTTCCAATGAAAAAAAAGAGAGTTTTGGTCAAGGCACTTTAATACAAATGATAGTTTCTGTTTATTCAAAAAAAAGCCCGAAAGAAATAATGGATAAATATGCCGATCAAGAAATCGGCTTCGGCAAAACAATAGTTGCGGTGGCTTTGAGTTCCGATCCTAACGATCCCCATGTATCAAGATCTCAGGCTAAGCGCTTGATGATGGGGCTAGATAAATTTAAAACTGTAATATTAGATTTTAAAAATGTAATTTCAGTTGGCCAAGCTTTTGTTGATGAAATATTTCGAGTCTTTAAAAATGAACATCCCGACATAAACATTCAATATGTTAATGCTAATGATGAGGTTAAAAACATGATAAAAAGAGGTTTATCAGTGATCAAATTATAGATTTTTATTAAAAAACCAAAATAAAAAAACTCACTTTATAGTGAGTTTTTTATGTGGGCGCACAAGGACTCGGTCACGGTAGCTAAGCCTCGCTTAACTGCTTCGCAGTTTACGCTCGCCAAGCTCCCCGACCCGGCCTCGGCGGTGCACAAGCGCACATCGCCTCCGGCTTTCGAGTCCTTGTGCAAACAAACATAAAACAAAAATCATCCAAATAAATTTGGATGATTTGTTGTGTAGTGGGCGCACAAGGACTCGAACCCTGGACCCCTTCGGTGTAAACGAAGTGCTCTAGCCAACTGAGCTATGCGCCCTAAATTGTGTCTTGTGGGCGAGAGAAGATTTGAACTTCCACGGCCACAATGGCCACAAACCCCTCAAGCTTGCGTGTCTACCAATTTCACCACTCGCCCGCTCTCAGGAAAATTACTAAGAATTTTTTACAACCCTTTCCTTTAATTTTCTTTTAAAATCTGAGTTTTTTAAGAAATAAAGTTTTGATCTTCTAACCGATGCTTCCTTTTTGATTTCTATTTTGGTGATAGTTGGTAAGTTTAATGGAAATATTTTTTCCACACCCACTCCATCAGAAATTTTTCTAACAGTTATTGTTCCACCAATTTCATTTCCGTGTTTTTTGGCAATAATAATTCCTTCAAAATATTGAACCCTCTCTTTTTCTTCTCCTTTGGTATTCAATTCTTTTATTTTTTGATAAACTCTGATAGTCATTCCAGGTTTTAAATTTTCTATGGTTTCTTTTAAGTCTTTCATATATTTAAGTTTTTATAAACCAGATAATTAGTTTTAACTAAAAAATAAGGAAAAATATGTTTCCTCCTTCACATAATATGCTTTTATTTATTTTTTGTCAATGCCCCTTCTTTTAGTTTATTTTCAATAAAATTGTAAACCTTTTCAAAAACCTCATTAATACTTAATTTATCGGTGTTAATCACAAAATCATAGTTTTTTAAATCATAAACATCAATTCCAAAATATTTTTCGTATCTGATTTTATCACTCTTGTATCTTTCTTGAACGCTTTTAACAACATCTTCTAGGTTGTTTAAATTTTTATCTTCATTTCTGTCATTTTCTTTCTTGAGGCTTTCAAATATTCTTTCAGCTCCTATTTTTTGGTCAACTTCTATGTATATTTTTAAAGAATGCGGAATAAAATACCAGGACGTGCGCCCCTCTATTATAAAATTATCAAGCTTTTGTCCCAGTTCTTTTTGGTAGTTATCAACCTCCAGGTCTGTTGATGGGTCGTTTTCTCCGAGTTTGTTATATTCAGCTAAGGTTAATCCCTTTTTTAGAGCGGCCTCTCTTCTTAAACCCCCCATATAATATCTGGGCCAATTCATTTTTTCTGACAACATTTTGGCAATTGTGCTTTTGCCGGATCCATGAGAACCGCTAATTGATATTATCATTTTTTTATAATTATCTTATTATAAAATACAGTTTATATTATTTTTTTAAAAATAACAAATTTAACGAACGAATTGACAAAAAAATAACTTTCCAATATAATAAAAACTAGGACGAAAAAAATCGTCTCGTTTTGATGTTTTTAAATAAAAATGTAATTTATATAATAATATGCCAAAGAGAACGTATCAACCAAACGCCAAAAGAGCAAAAAAGAAACATGGTTTTTTAAAGAGAATGAGAACAAAGGATGGGCAAGATGTAATAAAAAGAAGAAAACAAAAAGGACGAAAAAAATTAACCAAATAGTTCTTGCGGTTAAACATAAACAATAAAATGTTTAATCAAAAAAATAGATTGAGAAAAACTAAAGAAATAGAAAGTGCCTTTAAGATTGGCCGAAGTTTTTATAATAACATTTTAGGGTTTAAGGTAATAAAAAACGACCTGGAAGAGAGTCGTTTTTGTATAATAATTTCCTCTAAGATTAGCAAAAAAGCTGTTGTTAGAAACAAAATAAAAAGAAGAATTAGATATATTATAAATAGCGACTTGACAAAAATTAAAAAAAGTTTTGATGTTATTGTTATTGTAAATAAAAATATTATTGATTTAGATTTTAGTGATTTAAAAAACTCTGTAGTTGATTCTCTAGAGAAGCTTAATCTTTATGTTTGATTTTTTAAAAAAGTTATATTTTTTTCCAAGAAAGGCAATTGTTTTTTTAATCAGTGTTTATCAAAAAACACTTTCTTTTGATCATGGACCATTAAAATATTTATATCCGCATGGTTTTTGTCGTTTTACTCCGACCTGTTCTCAATATGGAATAGAGGCCTTCTCTAAATATGGAGTTATTAAAGGGGGTATAATGACTTGTTGGAGAATTATAAGGTGCAACCCGTTTAATAAGGGGGGGCATGATCCAGTAAAATAATTTATATAATTAATTAAGTAAAATATATGCAAATTTTTCAAACATTTTTTTATCAACCAATATTAAATCTTTTGGTTTTTTTATATAATATTTTTGGTGATTTAGGGGTTGCTATTATATTGCTTACCATAGTTGTTAAGTTAATATTATTGCCATTATCTAAAAAATCAATAAAATCTCAAAAAGCACTACAGGATTTACAGCCTAAAATTGATGAGTTAAAGAAAAAACATAAAGGCAACCAGCAAGCCCTTAGTATGGAGCTAATGTCTTTATACAAAGAAAACAAAGTTAATCCATTTTCTTCTTGCTTACCACTATTAATACAATTGCCTTTCTTTATAGCTATTTTTAGAGTTTTCCGTGATGGTTTTGCACAAAATCATTTAGATCTTCTATATTCTTTTGTAAAAAACCCGGAAACAATAAACGTTATTTCTTTGGGATTCTTTAATTTAGCAGAAAAAAGCGTTGTTTTGGCTGTTTTGGCTGGTTTGGCCCAGTTTTGGCAAGCAAAAATGATGAGCACTAAAAAACCAATTATTGATAGTTCATCTTCAAAGGATGAAAGCATGACCGCTATTATGAACAAACAGATGCTTTATGTGATGCCAGCAGTTACGGTTTTTATAGGCATGACCATGCCAGCAGGATTAACTTTTTATTGGTTTTTAACTACACTGCTTACAGCTTTACAACAAAAATTAGTTTTTAAAAGCAAAGATATCGAAAACAAAATTCCAGAAGTAAAGGTTATAAAGTAATAAATAGAATAATAAAATTTTTGGTTTAAATATATAATAAAAAAATGTTCTACGTAGAACATTTTTTTATTATATATAATTAGGTTGTTATATTTAAAAATATTTTTTTTGTTTTTTATATGACTTTATATAAATTTAAAATTGTTCTACGTAGAACAATTTTAAAATGTCCTGTCCTTACCAACAACAAAAGTAATTTTTTTATCACTTATTGAAATTGTTGCTGGTAAACTTATTTGTACTGAATTATCTAGAAGTATACTGAAATTGTTATTGGTTATTTCTATTGCCTTATTTATTGGTAAAATGGTTTTGTCTTTGTTTTTATTAAATACAAAAAATTCCAATCTATCATCTTGAGGTGAAGATTTTGTGTTTTTTGAAAATAGATCTTTATCGGCTAGATTTACTATCTTATATATTGTTTCTTTTTGGGAAAAAACAGAATAGGAATTGTCTATTTTTATAGAGGTGTCCTTGTTGGTTATTTGACAATTACTTATGAAAAATAAATGATTTATTTTTCCAAGCTTAATGCTTTCGGTTCTTCGGGCCGAAAGTATAAAGGCAGCATCTTTTTCATTTTCAATTCCCAGGGATTCTGCTATTAAGTTATCTTTTCCAATTGGAACAATAAAAATAGGAATATTTTGGCTAATATTAGCTAAAATATTTACAACAAGGTTGGCGGTTCTATCGTTTCCTAGTATTATAATTGTTTTGGCGCCGCTATTTATTTCTTTTTCTATTGATTCCGCTGGATTTTTAATTGAATTTAAATAAAGAATTTTTCCTTGAAGGCCTAATTTATTTATTTGTTCTTCAAATTTTCTGGTTTTCTTCTTGTATTTTTCTGTTACGGCGTCATAAATAAAAACGTTCATAATTTGTTTTTATTTTTGTAGTATTATTCGTTGTTTGTTTCTAAGCTTTCTTCTCTTCTGTTTTTTTGACCACTTATTATTACTCTGCCATTTATTTCAGCCCCTCTTTCAATGGATATTTGAGAACATTCGATGTCGCCCAGTATTTTAGCACTTTCGCCAATGGCTAAGTATTCTGAAACGGAAAGATTTCCTACAATATTGCCCTTAACCATCATTTCTTGGGCAGAAATATTAGCATTTATTTTTGATTTTTCTCCAACTAAAACGGCCCCTCTAGTTTTTATTTCTCCTTCCAAAGAGCCATTAATTATTAAATTTCCGTTGCTTTCAAAATTTCCCTTTACTAAAACCGATTCTCCAATTATTGTTTCCGCCTCGGTAAAATTTTCAAAATTTTGATCTTTTTTAAACATAGATTTAGAATTAATTTATTAAATGAGACCATGATTTATAATATAATTTTAGGCTAATATTAGTCTTTTGTCAAAAATTGTGATTGACTTTTACCCCTTCTCTTGTTAAATTATTAAATATTAACAAGTTGTTTGATTTATTTTTGTCCCCATAGTTTAATGGATAAAACGGGAATCTCCTAAGTTCTAAATCCACGTTCGATTCGTGGTGGGGACACTTTTTAAAATATATGGATAATTTAAATTTTGAAAACAAAAGGGGAGTTGAACAGGAAATCAATTATTTAGGATCAATTAATAATCGAAAATATGTAGAAAATGTAGAAAAAAAGTTAACAGATTTTTTGGCTATAAATTATTTGATTGAAAACAAAAGTTGTAAAGATCCAAAGTCTTTTTTAGTCTGGCTTAAGAACGAAAAAAAAGAAATGTTTGAACGGTTGACGAGAGAAATTGATTTAAAACTTAGAGAAATAATGGACAAACGCGTTGTTAAAAATAGACATATTTTTTTAAGAGAAATTAATGAAAACGATCAATTTGAAATAATAGAAAAAAGCCAAGCAAATGGATTTGATCCTTGTGATCCTAAAACTGATTTTGCCAATGACTTGCATGCCACTATTGTAGAAGAGATGAGCGGCGAATATTCTGACTTAGAATATTATTCTGCTGGCGGATCTCATCTTGATTATTGTGGTGTTGACGCCTTTTTTAAATTTAAATATTTAAATGACCACGGAGAAGAAGACTTTGTTAGGGTTTGTCTAGATTTAACTAGTAATACTTTAGAAAACAAGAATATTAATAAAACCGAAAAAATAAAAAATGGTGGGAAGTCTTTGACAGATTTAGTTTTGTTTATTGAAGATGAAGAATATAATAGAAAAAAACACGAAAAAAAGATAAAAGATTTTTCTAAACAAATAATAGAAATAATCGGAACAAAAATTGATGAAAAGAAAAAAGAAAAAAAAGTTTCAACTCAAAAAAATTTTTATACCTAATTTCTTTTATTAGTATTAAAATAAAAAAAGACAGTTTTATCAACCGTCTTTTTTTTATTTGATAATTTTTGATTTGTCTTAATAACTCTCTAATTTATATTTATTGTGACTTGGTTGCTTTTTTTAACCAAACCGTTCCAATCATAGAATTCAGCATAAAGTTTATAGGTGCCACTTTCTGGCAACATTTCCCACTCTGTTTCTATGGTTTTATTCAAAATGGCATCTATGGTTTTTATTTTGTTAACGCTGTCCGTGTTTTCATCTTTAATAAATAAATCTATCTTAATAATTTGATCTGGATTGGTAACTATCATTTTAATTGGTAATGGAAAATCGGCCGAACTTAAAGCCAAACCACTTGTGGGATATATTAGATTAAGGTTTGATGGTAATTTTTCGGTGTTTTTATCTAACATTAAATTAAACTCTAGAGACTTTTCGGCGCAATTTAAAGCATCGTCACAAACTATAACTTTTAAATTATAATAGCCGTTATTTAGAAATGAAATGTTCTTGTTTAAGTCAAAGGGATAGGATGTTTTTCTATCTAATAAATTTCCATTGATATAATATTCAACCTTATAAATTCCTCTAGGAGCTGTAGCCTGTAATTCGACTACAAAATTTTCATTAGCAATCACAGAATTATCTTCAATATTTTTAATTGAAAAAACTGGTATGTTTTCTGGATCATAAATATTTTGAGCTTGATTTAATATTTCTGGATTATAATTTTCATCTTGTTTTTTTGCCCATTCCAAAACTCTGTCTTCCCATAATCTAAATTGAGGATCTTTTTCTGGATTATCCGGCGCTGGTCCAAGTGGATCTTCTTTATCTACGTAATACAAAATGGAGTGATGATCGGCAAAAAATACTTCTTCAACTAACTCATTAGGAGTACTTTCGGTGGCAATATCTCCGGTTTCTTTGTTTATTTTTATTGTCTTTCCAACTGGTTCGCCATCAATTAAGGCTTTGCCAGTTTTTTCTATTTGTGGTTCGGAAAAACTTTCGGCTGGTTTTTTGTCTAAAGCATTTTTCATAAATTCATTCCAAATCGGTGCAGCCACCACACTGCCATCAGCACCTCTTTTCATCTCAGTATTATCGTTATTGCCAACCCAAACACCAGCGACAAGAGATGGCGTATAACCAATAGTCCAAGCATCTCTAAAATTATTAGTAGTTCCGGTTTTAGCTGCTACGGGTCTGTCGGCTAAAACCAAATTATTTCTTTCTCCAAAAATGAAAGATCTGGCCCCATTATCGGATAAAACACTATTTATCATTTTAGCTATGTTTGGTTCTAAAACTTTTTTTCTTCTTTCCTGAAATTCTTCTAAAACCTTTCCTTCTTTATCTTCCACTTTTAAAACAACGCTGGTTGGACTTATTTCTCCTTCTTGAGCAAAAATACTATAAGCATTAACATGTTCTAATAATTTTACTTCGGCTCCACCCAAAACTAAGGAAAGTCCGTAATTGTCTGGATTAGTTAAAGTCGTATATCCAGCATCTTTGGCTAAAGATATAACATTATCTATACCAGCTAAATACAAAGCTTTTACTGCTGGTATGTTTAAAGATCCGGCCAAAGCTTTTCTTATAGATATTGGACCGCTTTCTTGTCCGTTGTAGTTGTTTGGTTCATAGGCTTTCCCAGAGGCAGAAAAATTGGTTATAACATCGTAAAGTATGGAATTGGGGTTAAAACCTTTTTTAAATAGCGTTGCGTAAACCAAAGGCTTCATCGAAGATCCTGGTTGTCTTGGTCTTAAGGCAACATTTACTTGGCCATCTATATCCTGATTAAAATAATCTTTAGAACCAACCATGGCTAGAACTTGTCCGTTTTTTGGATCAATGGCAACTAGCGAGGCATTACTAGCATTAAATTTTGTAGCGTTTTCTTCTACGCGATTTTTAATTGCTTCTTCGGCTATTTTTTGTTTTTCTAAATCAAGTGTTGTGTATATTTTAAGACCGCCTTGCTCTAATTCTTTTGTTCCGTATTTTTCTGCTAAAACCTCTTTAACATACATTACAAAGTGGGGGGCCAAGATATTGGTTTCTGGTCCTTTAAAAACAAGTTCATATTTTTTAGCTTCTTCTTTTTCTTCTTCACTAATATAGCCTTGTTCTTGCATCAAATCTAAAATATATTGTTGTCTTCCTATTAACAAATCCCTGTTTGGACCATAGGGTGAATATCTACTTGGCGCTTGAGGAAGCGCTGCCAGTAATGCTCCTTCGGCCAAATTTAAATCTCTGGCTGATTTGCCAAAATATTTTTGGCTGGCTGCCTCTACTCCATAAGCATTAGATCCATAAGGAATTTCATTTAAATACATTTGTAATATCTCGTCTTTGCTGAACTTTTTTTCTATTCTCTGAGCTATAATCATTTCTTTTATTTTTCTGGAATATTTTTTTTCTGATGTAAGTAGAGAATTTTTAACAAATTGTTGAGTTAGGGTTGATGCTCCAGCCTTTTTACCATACAAAACGTTAGTAATTACAGTTCTAGCAATAGCCAAAAAACTAACTCCTTTGTGTTTGTAAAAATTTTTATCTTCGATAGCGATAGTTGCTTGTTGAACATAGTCTGGTATTTCTGATAAATTTACCAAAGTTCTTTTTTCCTCTCCGTGAAATTCATATAAAATATTTTCACCGGTACGGTCATAAATAATTGTGCTTTGAGCTATTTCTCTTTCGATTAGTTGGTTTGGATTTGGCAAATCTTTAGACAACCAAAGAACAGTTGCCAAAGAAACAACGACACCCAAAAGGAATAAAAATAAAACAGATTTAATAAAAACCCTGTTGGACAGAATGGCAATAAATATGTTTTTTTTATTTTTTTTCTGGGGGTTTAAAACGTTGTTTTTTCTATAAATCATTTTTATTTTTTTGGGTCGATAGTACTGAGATCCAGAAAATTTTTTCTTTATATCTTTTTTTATCATTTTTTTACTTTTTTATTTTTGTTTTTTAAAATCAAAAAATCTGTTAATATGTTAAATATAATATAATATTAACAAAATAAGCCTAATTTCGCAATAGATTATTTGTTTTTAAATATGAACAAAAAAAGATTTTTTTTAGTTTTTATACTTGTTTTTACTGTTTTTTTATTTTCTAGTGAAATCGTGTTGGCCAGTAACTCCAATAAGAGTGGCGATATAATTTTTAAAGCCAAAGTAGTAGACATTATAAAAGAAGAAGAGAAGAAAAATGATGATGGAAAAATAATAAAACAACAAAATCTTCTTCTTTTAGGGCTAGACAAAGAATTCAAAAATAAAGAAATAGTGTTTAATGGTATCGGAAATATTGAAATTATAGGCAATAATATTTATAAGAAAGGACAGACTCTTTTTGTTTTGGCTTCCTGGGATCAGACAAGCAATCAATATAATTATTATATAACTGATCGCTCTAGAAGTGATGTTTTGATTTTTATAAGTGTTCTCTTTGTTTTATTTCTTTTATTGGTTAGTGGTTTCAAGGGTTTGCGCTCTGTTATTTCTTTGATTTTAACTTTTTTGATTATTATTTTTTTTATTGTGCCGAGAATATTAGATGGGGCTAATCCAGTTTTAATAACGTCTATCGGTTCTTTTTTAATATTATTTTCGGTTGTATATTTGACAGAAGGATTTAACGTTAAATCGCACATATCCTCCTTGTCGATTTTCTTAAGCCTATCTTTGGTTATTGGAATCTCTTGGCTATTTATTAATTTAGGAAAGCTTTCGGGTGCCTTTAGTGAAGATGTTTTTATACTTTTAAATATAGGCCAAAATGCAATTAATTTTAAAGGGTTTCTTTTGGCTGGGGTAATTATTGGAACCTTAGGTGTAATAGATGATATTATTATTTCTCAGGTTGTTTCTGTTGAACAAATAGTTGAATCCAATCCTCATCAAGATTGGAAAGATGTTTTTAAAAAAGCACACAAAATAGGAGTCTCTCACATTGCTTCAATGACCAATACTTTGTTTTTGGCCTATGCGGGCGTTTCTTTGCCGGTCTTAATATTGTTCGTAAGTCCAGATAACCCTTTCAGCAGTTTAGAACAAATAATTAGTAATGAGGCTATTAGTACAGAAATAATAAGAGCTTTAAGTGGAAGTATTGGTATAATATTATCAGTTCCGTTGTCTACCTTTTTAGCGTCTTGGTGGTTTGTTCGGAGAAAAAGAAAAGATATTAATTAACAAAAAGCGACGAATAATCGTCGCTTTTTATTTTTGTGAGCGGGTAGGGGGAATCGAACCCCCATCCTCAGCTTGGAAGGCTGATATAAAAGCCATTATACGATACCCGCTAAATTGCGGAACGGACGGGACTCGAACCCGCGACCTCCTGCGTGACAGGCAGGCGTTCTAACCAACTGAACTACCGCTCCATATAAAATGTTGTTCCAAAGCAAAAAAATAATAGCAAAAAAATTTGGGCTTGTCAAAAACATTTTTATAATGTATAATGGGTCTTAATAAAGGCTGTAAAAAAGGCCTGGTTTTTAGAATTTATTAGAAGATTTTAATAGGATTAAAATTTCCTAAAAGAAAGTATGATTGACGCAAAAAAAGTTGAAAAAATAAAGAAAGATCTCCTAGAAAGGAAGAAACAAATTCTGGCCGATCTTAGTGATTTGTCAAAGAAAGATCTACATGAAACTGACAATAGAATAGCCAAATTTCCAGAGTATGGAGATAAACCAGACGAAAATGCTCAAGAAATAAGTGAGTATTCAACCACTGTTGTGGCCGAGAAAGTTTTGGAAAAAACATTAGAAGAAATTGACTCTGCTTTAAACAGAATAGAAAACGGAACCTATAGTGTCTGTAAATATTGTGGTGGAGAAATTAGTGAAAAAAGATTAGAGGCTAGGCCAACGGCCAGTTCTTGTATTGAATGTAAAACAAGATTGCAAGAGGAAAATGAATAAATATTTTTTTAAAAAATATCAAATTATTAATATAGCTATTTTTTCATTAATAGCTATATTTTTTATATTGGATAGATTGTTAAAAAAAATATCTTTACACGATCAAGTACAAAGAGAAATTTTTGGAAGCGTTTTTAAATTTAGTTTTACTGCTAATAAATATATAGCCTTCTCTTTGCCAATAGGTGGTTTGTTTTTAATTATTCTTGTTGGCGGCATCTTGTTGTTTTTTTTGTTTTATTTAATATTTCTTTTTTATAAAAAAAGATATAAAGAATTTTTTGGCTTTCTGGCTGTTTTTTTGGGGGCTTTAAGTAATTTTATTGATAGGATCGTTTACTCCTTTGTGGTTGATTATTTTGATCTAATTTATTTTACGGTTTTCAATCTAGCGGATGTTTTGATATTTTTAGGTTCAATTTTTTTAATTTATTTTTATTTTAAAGACGAAATAAATAAAAAATTATAAAATTGGAGTAGTTGACTTTTGTTTATCTCTTTGTTAAATTACTTAATGTTAGACGTTGGTTTTGCTCTTTTTTATTTTCTGTAAAACATTTTTTGTTAGTATTTGTCCCTGTAGTTCAATGGATAGAACATCAGCCTTCTAAGCTGAATATCTAGGTTCGATTCCTAGCGGGGACACACGTTTTGGTTTAAAGATTTTTTTAAATCTTCCTAATATTTGGGACATATTATTCCAAATTTGTTTTTATGATCTATCTTTTCTCTTTTTTTCTAATTGTTTTGGTTTTTGTCCTAGTTTTCTCTTCGATTCAGTTTTATAATATTGTTTTTAGGGGTTTTGCTCCTTTTATTTCCACTAAATTTGAAGCCATTTTAACTATTTTAAAAGACTTAAATTTAAAAGGAAGTGAGCATGTTTATGAGTTGGGTTCAGGGAAGGCTGGTTTTTTAAGAGCAATTGAACAGAGGTTTGGAAATAAAAATTTGATTGGAATTGAATATTCTTTCTTTCCCTATATTTTAGCCAAAATTCAAATTGCCCTTTCAGGAAGCTCAATTAAAATTATAAGAAAAGACATGTTTAAGGTTAGCTTGAAAGAGGCAGATGTTCTTTATTGTTTTCTTAGTCCAGAAATGATGATTAAATTGGAAAAAAAGTTTAAAACAGAATGTCGTCCCGGAACAATTGTTATTAGTTATCATTTTAGACTGCCAAATCTTGAACCAGAAAGAGTTTTGAAAGAAAGTAATGACAATATTTATTTTTACCGAATTTAATTTTTAAATATTTCGGTTGATGGTGGCTATAGTTTAGCGGCTAGAACGTCGGGTTGTGGTCCCGAAGATGAGGGTTCGATTCCCTCTAGCTACCCCATAATGAAGCATATAAAAATAACCCTAATATTATGGTTATTTTTTTAGACTTATCAGACTCCTGGTGAGAGATAAATTGGTTGACAAAACATAATATTTATAGTAATATATATTCACTAAACGATATTGTTTAGCGACCATTAAAAAATAAAAAAATGGCACAGAGTGTAGTTTTAACAGAAGAAAGAAAGGGCCAAATAGCCCTGCTCATCTTAAAACATGACTTCACCCAAAAAGCTCAGACTCTTAACAGAACAGATGTTATGAGAAAAATTGGCCAAGGTGCTGAACAGCTAAAGGACCAAGGTGTCACAAAAGAAGAATTGATCGAACTCTATAAAGAATTTATTGAAGAAGCTGTAAAAAAACTTTTTTAGATCTTCTTTTAGGAGAAAGTAATCAAGGTTAGACAATAGGTCGCTAAAAGGGTAATTGCTTTTCCTTGTTTTATAAGCTTAAAGCAGAACAAGAACCTCTCCTCATTACAATCTTCTAGGGCTCGCAATAACATCGCGAGCCTTTTTTTGTATTAATTCGCCAAATATTCTATTAAAAAAGTTTTCCAAGTTTTGCGCTTAGCCACCCCAATAAAAAAAGAGGGCCTTGCAGACCCTCTTTTTTGTTTTTCAGTATTTTATTTTTTAACTAATTTTTTGCCATTTATAATTCTTTCTTTTTGCTCCTTTCCTCTATATTGAAGCGGAGGAGAACAAAACACTAACAAGCAGCCACTTCCGTCTTTAATTAATTCTTTATTTCCCTTTAGTGAACTATCAACAAATACTTTGTTCATTTTTCCTAAATCCATATTACCTTCTGCTTTCATTATGTATTTTATAGTAGCATTTTTTTTATCAGGAAAATAACTTACTACAAAGTTTTCATTTTTAAAACTTTCTTTTTCCCATTTAAAATTTTCCGAAATTAATCTTCTATTTATTATTCTTACAAATTCTTCTGGTAGA
The DNA here is from genome assembly GCA_035400585.1 of bacterium. Classification (GTDB taxonomy): domain Bacteria; phylum Patescibacteriota; class Patescibacteriia; order Patescibacteriales; family UBA12465. The sequence goes on from DAOMZR010000002.1 coordinate 200,037, forward strand.
TTATTTTTTAATTCGTCAATTAATTCTTCAATTTGTTCATTGTTCATTTTTTGTCCGTCAGCAAATGATACATCTTTTTTGTCTAACTTTCCTTTTAAAGCGTTTTTGAACATGTCTATTTCAAAATCAGAATAATCAGAAATATCTTCTTTTTCTACTTTCTTATTTTCTTTTTTATCCGTCTCTTTTGTTTTTTTAATAGAGTCGAATAAAATGTTTTCATTTTCAAATCCACCTTGTTTTTCTTCTTGAGCTTCTTCGTAGGTCTTAATAAAATTTTCTAAATTATTTTGATTGTCAAAATTGTCTAAAAATTTTTGATTTTCTTTTTCTATCTCTAAGTCGTCTTGTTCACCATAGAAATAAGATAAATCATCGAATTTGTCTTCTTTCTTTTTTAATTTATTATTAGGATAAAGTTCTTCGTGCTTTTTTTCAAACTTTTTATATTGTCCAGAATAAGAGTAATCTTTTTCATTTATGGGATCGTAGTCCATTTTTTTCTTGTCTAAAATCTCTCCGTTTGGACTATAACCCATTTTTTTGAGTTCTTTTTCTCTTTCAATTTTCTTTTCTTCTTCGCTAACAACCTTGTCTATCTTTCCTGTGTTTTTATCAATTTTTAATCCTTGAGCTTTAAAAAAATCTCCAATTTTCATATTTTTAAATTAATTGTAAATATTTTTATTATTGTAATATATCAATTTTTTGATGTTTTGTCAAGTATTTTAAGGTCTTTTGCGAGGTTGACTTTTATTGTTTATAGTGTTTAAATGTTTAGAAACGTTCATTAAAATAAATGTTTAACCAAAATATATCGCTTATGACAAAGATTATTTTAAGAGCTATTTTTAGTTTAGCTCTAATTTCCGTTTTTTTCTGGGGAGCCGGTGAACTCTTGGCAAGCAATGATTTTGCCAGTAGTATTGTTAACAGAGAAATAAACATTTATCTCTTGGCCTCCGTTTTGAGTCTTTTTTTGGTAATTAATTTTTTTTCAAAGGTGAAAAGAATAAAAATTATTTTACCCAATATTTTATCAATTGCCAGTATAGTGATTTTATTAGTGGCCGTATCCTTGCCAATTTTGTCAGAGGTCGGTTATTATTCTGGTAAAATGGCCGGGGATGTTATTTTTTTTGTTATATTGGTTATTTCTGGTTTAATCCCTCTTCTTTATAAATTCAAGTTAGAGGGCGATATTTAATTTTTTTGATCCGAACTCTTGTTCGGATTTTTTATTTGGAATAAAAAATTATTAAAATTATTTTCATTTATTTTTTCGATTTCAATTGCTTTTTTAATTTTATACTTTCCAATCTCAGTTCTTCTTAATTCTTGAAGATGAGCTCCACATTTTAATTTCTTTCCTAAATCATCGGCGATAGTTCTAATGTAAGTACCACTGGAACAATGTATTTTCAGTTTTAATATTGGCCAGTTGTATTTTATAATTTTTATATAAAAAATTTTTATTTTTTGTGGTTTTCTTTTTATTTCAATATTTTTTCTAGCCAATTCATATAATTTTTTTCCTCCAACCTTTTTGGCGCTATACATCGGTGGTATTTGAGTTTTCTTGTTTGCTAAAATGACTATATTTTTTTGGATATTTTCCTTGGTTGGTTTTTTGCCTTGATATTCAAAAATTGTCTGTCCGCAACGATCATAGGTGTCGGTTGATTTTCCCAAAAAAACATCAGCTTCATATTTTTTATCAAGCTTCAAAAATAAATTAATATTTTTAGTTGCCCCACGACTTATTCCTAAAATCATTAATCCCGAGGCAAAGGGGTCCAGTGTGCCAGCGTGTCCAATTTTTTTAATTCCTGTTATTTTTCTTAGTTGGTTAACAATAGAATGAGAACTTGGACCACTTTTTTTGTCTATGAGTATAAAGCCACAATCTTTTTTATTTTGTTTCAATTGTTTCATTTGTTGTAGGGGCTATATTGTTCTTTTTTTGGTATTCTAATTTAATATCGTACAAAACTTTCTTTAATTCGTAGGGGTTTTTTACGTGATAAAGTACTGCTTCGTAGCCGTCACTACCGGCGGTACTTATTGATAAAGTCCCACTCTTAATAATTCTTTCTAAAAATGATTGATTAACTCCTATATCAGTTATTTGATTATAGTAGATTGTTTTGATAGAAGTTTCTAGCCAGCCTCTTTTTACTATTATCCTTTGATCAGTAAAAAGGAATTCGTTAGATATTCTTAAATAAAAAACATTATAAAAAATTATGCCGGGAGCTATAATTAGTAGAAATATTATGGCCAGTATCATCCAAATACTTATAATCCATTGCCCCACTTCTTCAACATCTATAATATTTAAATATTGGGACAATTTATCAGAAAGATTTGTTTGATCCAATATTTCTTCATAAGGCGTTGATGGTGTTTGACTTATAATATTTTTTCCAACAGGAATTACTATTAGTTGAGCTTTATCTATAAAAAACAAACCAATCGATATTCCGAGAAAAATGGCCAACCACTTTATTAATAAAGCAATTATTCTTATTTTTATATAGCGATTGCAAATCGAAAAATATTTTATTATTTTTTCGTCTTGTCCGAGACTTTTTTTAATTATTTTGCTCATCATATTTTCATAATAACAAAGTTTTTCAAAAAAATAAAACTATGTTAAAATTTATTTAAAATTAAATAATCATCTCTATTTATTACTATGAAAGATCAAAATAAAAAAGGAAAATATAAAATTGCTTATTTTAGTATGGAAATAGCCTTGGAAAATGATATTAAAACTTATGCTGGCGGTTTGGGTGTTTTAGCTGGAGATACTTTGAGATCGGCCGCTGATCTTGGTTTGCCAATGTTAGGAGTTACTTTGTTAAATGATCTTGGTTATTTTAAACAAAAAATAGGATTAAATGGTCAGGAAGAATTAAAGTCAAACTATAATTTGTCAAAATTAAAAAAACTACCAAACAAGATTAAAATTAAAATTGGAAAAGACGATGTCTGGGTTGGTGTTTGGCAGTATTTAATTAATGGTAGGGGCGAATATCCTGTTCCTGTTTACCTGCTTGATACTAATATTTCCGGCAATTCGCCGAAATATTCCAGTCTAACTGGACAGCTTTATGGCTCGGGCAGAGATTATCGTTTAATGCAAGAAATTGTTTTGGGAAGGGGCGGGGTTAAAATATTACAATCTTTAGGCCATAAACATCTAAGAAAGTTTCATATTAACGAAGGTCATGGCAGTTTGGCGGCGGTTGAATTATTTTCGGCCTCCAAAGAAAAAAGAAACGAAGATAAAATTGAAGAGGTTAGAAGAAAGTGTGTTTTTACAACCCACACTCCCGTAGATGCCGGACACGATATTTTTCCTTTAGACTTTTTTTTAGAATATCAAAATGATTTTCCTTATAAGTTAAAAAATTTAGTAGACAATAAAATTGTTAATATGACCAAGGTCGGCTTATTTTTTAGTAATTTTATAAATGGGGTTGCCTTGAGTCATCAAAAAGTTTCCAACAAAATGTTTCCCGAATATCCAATACACGCGATAACCAACGGTGTTCATTCAGAAACTTGGACGTCACCAGCTTTTCAAAAAATTTATGATAAATATATTCCTAATTGGAGAAATTCTAATTTATCATTAAGAAATGTTTTTAACATTCCCCTATCTGTTATTTGGCAGGCACATCAAAAGTCAAAAAAACAATTGATTAATTATATTTATAAGAAACAAAAAACAAAACTTGATCAAGATGTTTTTACTATTGGATTTGCCAGAAGATTTACTGGGTATAAAAGATCTAATCTTTTGTTTCAAGACATAAAAAGACTTTTGAGTATTCATCATAATTTTGGCCAAATTCAAATTATTTATGCCGGGAAAGCACATCCTAACGATATTGATGGTAAAAAGTTCATTAAGGACATTTTAGAAATAAAAGAAAAATATAAAAATGAAATAAAAGTTATTTTTTTAGAAGGATATGAAATGAATTTAGCCAAACTAATGGTGGCCGGTGTTGATATTTGGCTAAACACGCCACTTCCTCCAAATGAAGCCTCTGGAACTAGTGGAATGAAGGCGGCCCATAATGGAGTTCCGCATTTTAGTACTTTAGATGGTTGGTGGATTGAAGGATATATTAAAGATAAAACTGGTTGGGCTATTGGCAAAAGAAGAAAAGGATCAAGCTTGGCAGAATTAAACAAGAAGGATGCCGAAAGCTTGTATTATACTTTGGAAAATAAAATATTGCCTCGTTATTACGGTAATTTAAAAAAATGGCAAGAAACAATGCAGCATACAATTGCTATAAATGCTTCATTTTTTAATACAGAAAGAATGCTCCAGCAATATATACAAGAAAATTATTTTGTTAGTGGAAATTAATACTAATTATATTTAATAATAAATTATGGTAATAGAAAAAAATGATAAAAAAGTAATGTGGTATTCATTAGATATTAAGGATGTTTTTAAAACATTAAAATCATCTGAAGATGGTTTAAGTTCTCAAGAAGTTTTTGACAGGCAAAAAGAATTTGGTTTAAACAAACTACCAGAACGCAAGGTTCCTAATATTTTTATTATTTTTTTACATCAATTTTTAAGCCCATTGATTTATGTATTAATTTTCGCTGGCTCTATATCTCTTTTTTTAGGAGAAATAACCGATGCTCTTTTTATTTTTGGTGCCATAGTTTTTAATGCTTTAATTGGTGCTTGGCAGGAAAATAAAGCTGAAAAAAATGCAGCTTCTTTGCAAAATCTTTTAAAAATAAAAGCCAGAGTTAAAAGACATGGAATCGAAAAAGATATTGATGCCGAAGATTTGGTTGTTGGGGATATAGTGTTTTTGGAATCAGGATCGAAAGTTCCAGCAGATTTAAGATTATTTGAAAGTAAAAATTTACTCGTTGATGAGTCTTTTTTAACTGGTGAGTCAGAAGCTGTTATCAAGGATACTCTTAAATTAAAGAAAGAAATAGCCGTTAGCAAAAGAAATAATATGGTTTTTGCCGGTGCTTCAGTTATTTCTGGCCGGGCTCAAGGAGTTGTTGTTGAGGTTGGGTTAAATACCGAGGTTGGTCAAATTGCCGACATTATTTTATCTTCCCAAAAAACAAAATCACCATTAATAATAAGAATGGAGGGTTTTACAAAAAAAGTTTCCTATATCATATTATTTCTTTATGCTCTTTTCGCAATAATTTCTATTTTAAAAGGAGTGGCACCACTGGAAGTTTTCTTTTTGGTTGTTGCTTTGGCAGTTTCCTCCATACCAGAAGGCCTGCCAGTGGCCTTAACCGTGGCTTTGTCAGTTGCTACTAACAGAATGTCAAAAAGAAATGTTGTTGTTAGAAAGCTAACCGCCGTTGAAGGTCTTGGAAGTTGCACAATGATTGCTAGCGACAAAACTGGAACCTTAACTGTTAACCAACAAACAGCTAAGTTAATTTATTTGCCCGACGGAACCGAAATTAATATTTCTGGCCAAGGATATAATGGAATTGGCTCTCTTGAAGTGGATGGTTTAAGCGATAATAACAAAAAAAATATTTTTGAAATTATTAAAAATTCCACTTTGAGTAATGAAGGAAAATTATGGAGATCAAAAAAGGTTTGGCACTATCATGGTGATTCAATGGATGTAGCTTTTTTATCGATGACTTATAAGGCCGGTTTTTCCGTCGAAGATATTAATGATTCTGTGGATCATTTATTAGATATTCCCTATGAATCAGAAAGAAGATATTCGGCTAAAATTTATCGTGATAAAAATTCTAATCAATTTAAAATAGCTGTTAAAGGCTCTGTTAGTCGAGTTTTGGATTTTTGTTCCAAATCCAGTTTAATAGAAAACCCCCTGGAATTGGACAAAAACAAAATAAAAAAAGAAGGAGAAAGATTGGCCTCTTTGGGATATCGTGTTTTAGCCGTGGCTTATGGCAGTTTTAATTTTGCAGAATCTGATTTAAAAAAGTTCGATGAGAAAAAAATAAAAGATTTACATTTCTTGTCCCTAGTTTGTTTTATAGATCCTCTGAGAAAAAATTCAAAACAAGCCGTGGAAGAGTGTAAAAGGGCCGGCATAAAAGTTATAATGATCACTGGTGATCATCCAGCCACTGCCTTGTTTATTGCCAAAGAGCTTGGTATTGCTCGCTCTGAAAAAGATGTTATTACTGGAGAAAAGCTTGGCTTGGCTGATTTAGAAATTACCCCTGAATTTGTTACCTTAGTAAAAAAAACTAGCGTTTTTGCAGGGGTTTCTCCTTTACAAAAATTAAAAATAGTTAATGCCTTGGTTAAAATGGGCCATTTTGTAGCTGTAACTGGCGATGGAGTAAATGATGCCCCAGCGCTTAAACAAGCTAATATTGGTGTTGCTATGGGGTCAGGAACTGATGTTGCCAAGGAAACATCAACCATGATAGTAGTTGATGATAATTTTGCTTCCATCGTAGCCGGAGTCGAAGAAGGTCGTTTTGCTTATGATAATATTCGTAAGGTTATTTATTTTGTTATTTCTAGTGGTGTGGCAGAAATATTTATTTTTTTGATGGCGGTTATTTTAAATTTACCCCTACCACTTTTTGCAGCTCAGCTTCTTTGGTTAAATCTTGTAACTAATGGAATTCAAGACATATCTTTATCTTTTGAGTCCGGTGAAAAAGGTGTAATGAATAGACCCCCAAGATCGCCAAAAGAAAATATTTTTGATAAATTAATGACCCAACAAACATTAATTTCTGGTTTATTTATTGGAGCCATTAGTTTTGTCGTTTGGTATTATTTGTTGAAGGTTCTAAACTGGGAGGAGTCTTTGGCTAGAAATTTTTTATTGATGCTGATGGTTTTCTTTCAAAACATACATGCTTTAAATTGTCGTTCAGAATCAAATTCAACCTTTAAAATGCCAATTAAAAGAAATTTCTTAATTTTTGTCGGTATTCTTTCGGCTCAGTTATTGCATATTTTTGCGACTTATAATCCATTTTTGCGCAAAGTTCTAAATACTCAGCCAATATCCCTTGAAGAGTGGTTTTATTTATTATTAATATCTTCTTCTGTTTTGTGGATAATGGAAATCTTTAAGATAGTTAAAAAGAAAATGAAAAATAATTTTTCTAAAAATGTTTAAAATTAAAATATTTATTTTTTTATTTTTGTGTTTGTTTGTTTTTTTGCTTTTTTACTTTTTTCGTTCAAGACCTGTGGATAAAACAGAGTTTCAGGAAAGTCTTTTAGCTAAAATAAAAATTAGTAATATAGAAATTGAAGTTGAGCCAGTCATTTCTGACCACAAACAGTACCTTGGTTTAAGCAACCGAGAATCAATTTCTGATAATTTTGGTATGCTTTTTTTGTTTCCCGACAAAAGGGTGAGGTCGTTTGTCATGCGCGACATGAACTTTACTCTTGATATTGTTTTTATTAATGAAAATGAAATAGTTGGTATTTATAAAAATCTTCCATTTGATCAAAAAAATCAAGAAAAAATTTATAATTCGCCCGTGCCAGTTGATAAAGTTTTGGAGTTGAGGGGTGGCTTTTGTGATCTTCATAAAATTTCTGTTGGCGACTTTTTATCTTTTTGATTTTTCTTGATTTTTATTGTTGTTTTATTTTTTTTATGTTATAATTAATTTAGATTTAAGTTTAAATTATATAGGAATTGGTCGGTTCCTATTCTAAACAATAAAATAATTTTTCAAAATTATGAAAAAGGTAGCTAAAAAGAAAGTTGCAAAGAAACCAGTAGCTAAAAAGAAAGTTGCAAAGAAACCAGTAGCTAAAAAGAAAGTTGCAAAGAAACCAGTAGCTAAAAAGAAAGTTGTAAAGAAAGTTGCAAAGAAACCAGTAGCTAAAAAGAAAGTTGCAAAAAAGAAATAGTTTTTCTTAAAAACAAGGGCGCTGTTAATTTGGAGCGCTTTTGTTTTTGGTGGGAACAATTTGATTTTGTCTGTTAAAAGTTTTATAATTAATTAGTTTTAATTTTAAGCATTACGCTACTTCTTTAGTTGAGTTATGTATTTAGAAAAATTAGAGTTGCAAGGATTTAAATCCTTTGCCAATAAAAACAAATTAGTTTTTTCTGGAATTATAAACGGAAAAAAAAGAGGCATAACTTCTGTTGTCGGACCCAATGGTTCTGGCAAATCAAATATTGCTGACGCTATACGTTGGGTTTTGGGGGAACAGAGCTCTAAGCTTCTTCGCAGTAAAAAAAGCGATGATGTTATTTTTGTTGGTTCAGACAAAAAGGCCAGATTAAATTTTGCTGAAGTTTCTCTTTTTTTAAACAATCAAGATCCTAATTTTAAGTTTAAAGATGTTTATATAGAGGGTAGTGGCGAAAACAATGGAGACGGAGAAAGTAAAAAAAATACAGAATCAGATAGCGTTGATGCTTTTTTAATGTTGCCAGAAATAGTTATAACCAGGCGCGTTTATAGGGATGGCCACAGTGAATATTTAATTAATAATAATAAAGTTCGTTTAAGTGATGTTCAGATATTTTTAGCCAAGGCTAGTTTTGGACAAAAAACTTATAGTGTGATTGGACAAGGAATGGTGGAAAATTTTTTAAATACTAGTCCGGCCGAAAGAAAATCTTTTTTTGATGAGGCTACTGGCGTCAAACAATATCAAATCAAAAGAGATTTGTCTTTGGGAAAACTAGAAACAAGCCAAGAAAATTTAGGCCAGGTTGAAATGTTGCTTAATGAAATAGAGCCTCGTTTAAATAGCTTAACTAGACAAGTTGGCAAGCTTAAAAAAAGAGAGCACTTAGAAGAAGAGCTGAAAAATCACCAGATAAATTATTACGGTTCTTTGTGGCAAGAGATAAATGAAAAGTTGCAAATTCTTAAAAAAGATATTCAAGAAAACGAAGAGGCCAAAGATAAAATAAAGTTAATCTTAAAAGATAAAAAAAACGAAATAGAAAAAATAAATCAAGAATCTTCTTTAAACGACGAATTTTTAAAGTTACAGAACGATCTTTCAGCTACTAAAAATGAACTTAATAATTTAGAAAAACAACAAGAACTTATCAGTTCCTGGGAGCTTCTTAGATCTGAGAACAAAAATAATGACGAGCTTGATTATTTGGACAAAGAAAAGGCAGGGGAGACAAAAAAACTTAATGATTTAAACCAAAAATTATTATCCGTGCCAACACAATTTGAAAAACAGCCAGATTTAAATAATTTAGAGAATGAATTATTAAAATTAGAAACTGAACGCGAAGAGAGACAAAAAGAAGTAATGAAATTAGAGGCTTTGTTAGAATTAAAGCTAGAAAAAGCAGGTAATTTTGATGTGTCATTTTTATTTTCACGTCAAGCAGATCTTCAAAAGGAGTTGCCTCAAATTAATAGCGAAATTGCTTTATTAGAACAAGAAACACAAAACCAAAGAGAAAGATTAAACAAAAAAACAAGCGAAGAAAAAGATATTGTTGATAAAATTGGCCAACTGGAAGAAGAGTTGAAAAAAATTAAATCCGAATATAATCCCAATAATGTTAAAAAAATAAATTCAGATATCTCGACTTTAATTAGCAAAATTAACAATCTTAATGATTCTTCAGACTTGTCTTTTTTGAAAAAAATAATGAAGGAGATCAAAGAAGACCTCAATGAGTTATTAGGTTTTGTTTCTGGCCAAAAATTTGACAACATATCCGATAAAATAAACGAAAAGGTTGAGGATTTAAAAAATCAAAGAGAGAGGGTTGGTAAAGAATATAGCGAATTAAGAATTGAAATTAGTCTTTTAGAAAATAAAAAACAACAACTGGGAAACAACAAATTTAAACTAGAAAAAGAATTGTTGGAAATCGCAAAAAAAATAGAATCAAACAGCAAGGAAGAGAGTTTGACCGACCTTCAGAAGCAAAAAAAATTGCTGGATTCCGAATTGGAGGTTTTAATAAAAAAAATATCAATCTCTAGATTAGAATTGGAAAAATTAAAAATAGAAAGAGAAAATTGGCGCGAAGAAAAAGATGCTTTAGAAAAAGAAGCAGGGCAATTAAAAGACAGACTAGGAAATATTGAAAATAAAATAAATTTTATAAAATCTAGCGATTCTAAAAATCAAGCCAAAATAGAAAATCTAGAAGATGAAATTAAAAAATGTGCTTTATTGGATGATTTAAAAAATAAAAATTTTGTAGAAATTTTACCACAAGAAAAAGAGTTAATAAAAAATAAAATTGATGATATTAGAAATGTTCTATCTTCTTTAGAATTAAAATTGTCTAATTTTAATAAAAATCAAGAAGAAAAAAGGCAATATCTATTCAATTTGCAAAAGGAAATCCATGAGCTAGAATCAAAAACCCACTTTTTTTATCAAAAAATAAATAATCAACAAATTGAATTGGCCAGAGAAGAAACACGCATGGAAGATCTAGAAAACAATATTTTAAATGATAAAATAGAGATATCTTTAATAAATAATTATAAAAAAGATACTCAATTAGAGATTAACCATGATTTTTTAAAAACAGAAATTTTGAAAATTAAAAATCAACTAGAGTTAATTGGCGGAATTGATCCAGAGATAGAGCAAGAATATTCTGAGACCAGAAAAAGATATGAATTCTTGTCGGAGCAAACAGAAGATTTAAACAAAACAATTAAATCATTAGAGAAAGTAATTGTAGAACTAGACACTTTAATTAAAGATAGATTTGATTTTGAGTTTAAAATTATTTCGGAAAAGTTTAATGAATATTTTAAAATATTATTTAACGGTGGACAGGCTAAAATATTTCCAATCAAAGAAGATCCGTTAGAAATTGAAGAATCTACCGGTGAAAACAAAAATGAAACAAGTGAGGAAAAAAATCAAACAGTTTCTCAATCGATTAAGAATTTGAAAAAGATAAAATATTTAAAGAAGTATAATGCTATTGGCTTGTCCGGAGTTGATATTTTGGCTGTGCCTCCTGGAAAAAAGATTTCTTCCGTTAGTATGTTGTCCGGAGGAGAAAGAGCCCTGACAGCCATTGCTTTAATTTGTGCTATCATAAGTGCTAATCCAGCTCCATTTGTGGTTTTAGATGAGGTGGATGCTGCTTTGGATGAAGCTAACTCTGAAAGATTGGCTAAAATTTTGGATGATTTATCAGATAAGACTCAATTTATTGCCATTACCCACAACAGAGCCACCATGAAAAGAGCTAATATATTATATGGGGTTACCATGGGCTCCGATGGTATCAGTAAATTGCTTAGCGTAAAATTGGATGAATACATACATAATTTTTAAAAGAATTTAGATTTTGAGACTTGATTATAAAATTAATTTATCATTCTTTTAACAGGGTTTTATCCCTGTTTTTTTATTATTTTTAATAAAATTAAAATTATAAAATATGAAAATTTTATCAGCCGGTCTCTTGGGTTTAAAAGCAGAAATTATTGAAGTCGAATCTTGTTTGGGTGGCGGTGAAATGGGTTTATTTACAATTGTTGGTTTGCCAGACAAGGCTGTGTCTGAAGCCAGGGAGAGGGTTAGAGGCGCTATTTCGGGAATTGGTTTAAAATTTCCCAAAAGAAAAATAATTGTAAATTTGGCTCCAGCCGATTTCAAAAAACATGGTCCAAGCTATGACTTACCTATAGCAATTAGCGTTTTATCAAACGTTTATGAATTTAACAAAAATATAAGCAATGACTTATTTATTGGTGAATTATCTTTGAACGGAGATATTAGGTCAGTTAGCGGAATTTTACCAATTATTTCTTTTGCCAAAAAAATCGGTATTAGAAATATATATTTGCCAATAGATAATTTATCAGAAGCTAGTTTGATTAAAAATATCAATTTGTGCCCACTAAAAAATTTAAAAGAAATAACTAATTATTTGATAAACAATATTGAAATAAAAAATAATAAGACTGTTAATCACAGAAAAGATGAAGACTTTGATTATCCAGATTTTTCTAATATTAGGGGCCATTTTCAGGCTAAGAGAGCTTTAGAAATTGCTGTCGCTGGCGGACATAATGTTTTAATGTCTGGACCGCCAGGGTCTGGAAAAACAATTTTAGCCAAATCAATCATCTCTATAATGCCAAAATTAAGTGAAGAAGAAATTATAGAGGTTACTGAAATTTATAGCATAGCCGGAAAATTAAATAAAAATAATGTTATTTTTCATCGTCCCTTTAGGTCGCCACATCACACAGCCTCGTCTTCTTCTATTGTCGGTGGTGGTTCATGGCCCAAACCAGGAGAAATATCTTTGGCTCATCGTGGGGTTTTGTTTTTGGATGAGTTTCCAGAATTTTCTCGTTTTGTTTTAGAAAATTTAAGACAACCAATGGAGGATGGGTTTATTAATGTTTCTCGAGCAACCGGGACGGTTTCTTTTCCTGCCAGATTTATGTTAGTCGGAACAATGAATCCTTGTCCTTGTGGTTATTATGGTGATAAAAACAAGGAATGTGTTTGTTCCGCTAACCAATTGGGAAATTATCAAAAAAAAGTTTCCGGTCCAATTAAAGATAGAATAGATATTAGCATAAGTGTTCCTAGGTTAAAGTTTGAAGAGATGACTTGTTCCAAAAAAGAAGAGGAAAAATCTTTTTTGATAGCGCAAAGAATTAATATTGCTCAAAAAATACAAAAAGAAAGATTTTCTAATTCAAAAATTTTTTCTAATTCAGAAATAAACCATGAAAATATTGATATTTTTTGTAAACTTGATTTTGCCAAAACAGCCTTTTTGAAAAATGTTATTGGAAAACTAAATCTATCTTCCAGGGCTTATTTTAAAATTATAAAATTAGCCAGAACTATTGCCGATTTAAGAAATTCAGATAATATTGAGCGGGACGATTTGAGTGAGGCTATTTTTTACCATTCTGGTCTGTGATTATTTTTTTACTCTTTTATTTTTTCGTCAATTTGCTATAATATACTTAGATATAAAATAAAATTTGCTTATGAAAAAAAAGTTAATTTCTTTATTTTTGCTTTTTGTTTTTTTACTCACTGCTGGCGTTGGTTGCAAAAAACCAACCATGCAAGAGGCAGTTAAGCCAATAGTTTTAAACTATTGGAGAGTTTATGATGGGAACGATGATTTTGCTGAAATTATCGCCAAATATAACGCTCAACACCCTTACGTTACTATTAATTACAAAAAACTAAGATATGATGAATACGAGGAGGCTCTTTTAAATGCCTTTGCCGAAGATCGTGGTCCAGATATTTTTTCTATTCATAATACCTGGGTTAGAAAATATGAGAGTAAAATAGAACCAATGCCAGCTCAAACTAGTATGGTTTTTCCGATAACCCAAGGAACAATTAAAAAAGAGGTTGTTCCAGAGGTTAGAACAATGAGGAGTTTAACATTAAAGGAGCTTAAACAAAATTTTGTTGATGTAGTTTACTCCGATGTTGTTTTAAATGACAAAATTTATGCCTTGCCATTGTCGGTTGATACTTTGGCTATGTATTACAATCAAGATTTGTTTGATCAAGCTGGCATTACAGAAATTCCTCGGTACTGGAATCGTGATTTTCAACAGATGGTTAAAAAACTAACAAAACAAGATTTAAAGGGTAATATTTTACAATCTGGTGTGTCTTTGGGTGGCGGAAAAAATATTGAAAGATACGGTGATATTTTGGCCATATTAATGATGCAAAATGGTGCCAATATGATGAGCGACGCTGGTCAGGTTTTATTTCAAACCATACCTAGCACCTTTCAGAGTCAAAGCTATAACCCAGGTTTGATGGCTCTTAAATTCTATACTGATTTTGCCAACCCAATAAAAGAGGTTTATTGTTGGAACAATGATTTAGAAAATTCAGTTGATTTGTTTGCTTCTGGTAAATTAGCAATTATGTTTGGCTATTCCTACCATTTGCCGACTATTAAAACTAAAGCTCCTAAACTTAATTTTTTGGTTGAGCCATTGCCACAAATAGAAGGATCAGCTACTCCGATAAACATGGCTAATTATTGGGTAGAAGCAGTCTCCAAAAAGAGTTTATACAAAAACGAAGCTTGGAACTTTATTCAGTTTATGACTAATGCTGAAAACGTAGGGACTTATTTAAAGAAAACCAAAAAACCAACTGCCCTAAGGTCTTTAATAAATTCACAAAAGGAAGATCCGGAGATTGGTGTTTTTGCCGATCAAGTTCTTACAGCCAAGAGTTGGTATAGAGGTAAAAATCCAGTTTTGGCTGAAAATTTTCTAGCCGATTTAATTCAGGCAGTTTTGGCTGATACGGAAAATAAAACTATTGAACTGATGAATTTTTATGCCAATAGAATACAACAAACAGTTAATTAAATTTTATGAAAAATAAAAAATTTTTGTCTTTAGCTACCATCATTTTAGTCTTGTTTTCGTTTTTTTGTTTAAGCAAATCTTCTTTAGCTGTTTCTATTGTTCCTGGCGCTGCCGAGGGAAACTCTTCTTATGAAAAAGGTGATTATGAGTTAAATGACATATTAAGGGTGGGAGTACAAGTTACAAAATTTATTTTGGGAATAGTTGGATCATTGGCTCTGCTTTTCTTTATTTATGGTGGTGTTACTTTTCTAATTTCGGCTGGTAGTAGTGACAAAGTTCAGCAAGCCAAAACAATTATAGTTAATGCTTCTATAGGGTTAATTATTGTTTTTATGAGTTATATTATAATTGAATTTGCCATGAAAGCTTTGGGCGTAAACTGGACTGGAAGCTCTTCAACAATATCTTTGTTAGAATATATCAATTTTGTCTAAGAAATATAATTTTATTGATTAATGTTTTAAAAAAATGAATGGTTTTGTTAAAAAGGATATTTTTTTAGATCAGGGAACCGTTGGTTCTTATATTAGAAAAATAAGAGAGAAAAAATCAATTAGTTTAGGAGAGGTTTCTTTAAAAACTGGAATTAAAGAAAAATATTTGCAGGCGATTGAAGATAGTAATTATAGAGAATTGCCGAAGGGTGTTTATGCTAAAATTTTTTTTAAAAAATATGTTGATTTTTTGGACATTAGGCATAAGAACATTGTAGGAGATTTTGTTAAAGAACAAGACCGGGCTCAAAATTTTGAAAAAAATATATTTTTTAATAAAGTTGTTGGTTGGAAAAGCTTTATATCTTTACCGAGAATATTTAGAAATTTTATAATTTTTTTGGTGGTAATTATTTGTTTATTTTATTTGTTTTTTTATTTAAAAAATATTTTTGCCCCCCCATTTTTAGAGGTATATAATATTAGTGATAAGCAAATAGTTAACACCCCTTCTATTTTAATAGAAGGAAAAACAGACGTTGAAAGTGAAGTTTTGATAAATGGACAAACTGTTTTAAGTGATGGTGATGGATATTTTTCCGAAAACATTTATTTAAAGTCAGGCATTAATTTTATATATGTTTCGGCTAAAAAGAAATATAGTCGAGAAAATTTGGTGATTAAACAAATATTAGTTGAAAATTAATCTTTTTATATGATAAAAAACAATCTACTAGATATAGAATATTTGGTGTCAAAGATAAAACCAAAACAAGGTTCAAAAATAGCCGACTTGGGTTGTGGTGCTTTTGGTTATTTTACTTTTCTGTTGGCTAAAATAGTTGGTAAAAGTGGTAAGGTATATGCAGTTGATATAATTAAAGATAGTTTAGAATCAATTAAAAAAGGGGCAAAAATAGACAATTTGACACAGGTTGAAACTGTTTGGAGCGATTTGGAGGTTTTTGGTGGAGCTAAAATAGCTCCTAGCTCCTTAGATTCGGCCCTCTTGGTTAATGTTTTGCACCAATCAGAAAAAAAGATAAATGTTTTAAAGGAAGCTATGAGGATTTTGAAGCCAGGAGGTAAGCTTTTACTAGTAGAATGGAATGAAAAAGATTCTCCTTTTATATTGTCACCTTCTTATAAAATATCTCGTCAGGAAATTAAAAAACTAACCTCTTTTTTGGGAATAAAAATAGAAGAAGAATTTGATGCTGGCAATTATCACTATGGTTTTCTTCTAAGTAAATAATAATGATTATTTTATCTTTATTTTAAGTTGTTCGTCTATAATGTAAGAATGATTTCTGATATTAAAACAGGAAAATTTGGAGAATTATTGGCTTTAAAATATTTGAAGAAAGTAGGGTTTGTGATAGCAGAAAAGAACTGGCGTTTTGGTAAACTAGAAATTGACTTAATAGCTTCTCTAAACGGGGAGCTTGTTTTTTTTGAAATAAAAACTAGAATGGGAAATTGGCTGTCTCCAGAAGAAAATTTGAAGATTAAACAAATTAAAAATTTAAAAAAAGCTATCTTTTTGTATTGTAGCTTTCGAAAAATTAATATAGAGTTGTCTAGACTCGATTTTATCTTTATTTCCCTAAATCGAAAAATGAAAGTGATTAAGGCTTTTCATTACAAAAATATTTTGGGTTGATTTTTTTTAATCTCTTTTTTAGTTTAAATAATTTTTTGGTAAATTTTATTGAATCACTAAATAATATGATTTTACTTTTTCTTTTTATATAACGATTTTCTGACCAATCAACAGGTATTTCCTTTATTTTAAAATTTTTTCTTTGAAAAAAAATTAAAAGCTCAGTATCAAAAAACCAATTTCTATCTTCTATTAATTCTGCTACTTTATTGAAGGAGCTTCTCTTGATGGCTTTAAATCCGCATTGTAAATCGGAGAAGTTATGTTTTAAAACTATTTTAGATAATAATACGTAAATTTTAGAACTAAGCTCTTTTATTATTGATCGATTTCTTTTTGAAGACGAGAGAAGCCTTGATCCAATTACCAGGTCATAATTAGAATAAATGTTCGGCAGTAAATCATTTATATTGTCTAGAGACACGGCTAAGTCCACATCCATATATATAGCATAATCAGCTGAGCTTTTATCGATGGCCAATCTAATAGCATGAGCCTTTCCCTGTCTCTTGGTGACTATATTTTTTATTTTACCTCCACTTATTTCTTTGGCTATTTTTTCTGTATCGTCATTTGATCCATTAACAGCAATTATTATTTGCCAAAAAAAAGAATAATTTTGTGAGTTTAAAAAATTATAAAGTTTGGTTATGCTTTCTTTAAGCAATTTTTCTTCGTTGTAAACCGGAATAATAAAATCAATTTTCATATTTTTTTTGGGCAATTACATACAAGCTTAGGCCAAAAGGCATTTTTAAACCAATTTTTATAAGTTTATTTTCGAAAATTAATATTGAGTAAAGAATTTTGTTGATTATTTTTGGCAAATTTTGAACATCACTTTCATGCTTTTGTTTGTTTTTATTTTTTTTACAAATAATTTTTTTGATTATTCTAAAAACAAAAATTAACGGAAAAAGAAGAGAATTCCAGTGGCCGATTTCTTTAATAACAAAATTATTTTTAATTAGCAAATCTCTTAATTCTTCTTTTTCATATCTTCGATAATGGTCCATGGCTAAATCATGCTCACTGAACAATATTTTTTTAGCAGGAACGGTTATAAAAAAAAGACCATTGTTTTTTAAAAGAAAATTTATTCTTTTAATTGCATCCAAATCGTTTTTTATGTGCTCTAAAACGTCAAAAAGACAAATTGTTTCAAACTTTTCTTCGGTTTCATAATCTTCTATGTTAGAATTTATCACTTTTTTGTCGATTTTTTTCAACTCTTCCATTGCTTCCGGGTTTTTTTCCAGTCCAGTATAGTTTCCATATCTAGATATAACATCAGACTGATATCCAGTTCCACAACCTATCTCTAAAATATTATTTTTTTTGTCATTATTTTTTAAATATTTTGATAATATTATATTTATAAAAGCATTTCTAGCCTTGTGCCAGAAGTATTCTTGGTTTATTTTTTGGTAGTCCTTGTAGTCCATTTATTTACTTTTTGAGATAAATTAAAGATATCTCATCTTCATATATCTTATTATAATTTTTATCTAAAAACTCCAATAAAAAACCTTTTTGATTCGTTTTTTCTTTTACGCCAATTATTTTTTTATCAAGCCAGTTCAATTTTCTATTTTTAGTTTTTTCTAGTATAAATAATTCTATTTTATATTCTTCAATTTTTTTAGCTATTTCTTCTTTTTTGGTGAACATTAGATATTCCTCTAGATAGCTATGATTGTTAATCTTTTTTTGTGGTAAACGGCCATCAATAAATATTTGTTTTTCTGGCCACTCGTGTATTAAATACCCTCCCCAGCCGTATGAATTAAATATTCTAGCGTTCGTGAGGCTAATATCGTTTTTTATAAATTTTAAAGCTTTGCAGGGATAATCATTACAAAAATAATCAAAAGGGTTTTTTATTATTTTTATATTTATTATTAGTAGGGCAAAAACAAACAGAAATATTAATAATATATATGTTTTAATGAATGCGTCTAGCTTTGTTTTTTTAAATTTAATATTTTCTAAAAAAGTTTTTAGTTCCTCATATAGAAAGAAAGAAATGAAGGGCAAGGAGCTTATAAATAACAGAGGGAAGTGCCTTCTAGATTTAATAGCTAGTATTATAAACAAAAAAATTAAAGAGAGATTCCAAGCGGAATTTATTTTTGGTTTATTTTTGTATAAAAGAAAGGAGATTATAATAATTGCTAAAATAATAGCAATATATAATATTTGCCAGTATAAAAAGGGGTAATAATATTGAGGTAACCATTCACTAATAATAGTTAAATAAGCATTATTTTTATAGGAAAAAAGAAAATCAAACAACTTTAATCCGTAGGGGTTAATAATTGTTAGAAAAGTTGAAATTAAAGAAAAAACAAAAAATATTTTTAAATATTTTTTTTCTATTAAACTTTCAAAATTGAAAAATGAGCCTATTTTGTTTATTGTTTGGTTTTTGTTTTTTAAATAGAAAAAAAGAGTTTCAAATATTTTAATAAATAAATAAAAAAATAGAATAAATATTCCTAGTAAAAAACTGCCATGCATGTTTGTCCAAAAAATGATAATTATCAATATTGGTATCAATTTTTTCCAAGAATTTTTTTCTTTTTTTACTGAAGATTTTTCAAAATTATAAATACATATTAATTCCAGTAGCAAAAATAAAATAGATAATTCTTGTACTCTAACCCCAAAATGTGGTTGGCATGATATCAATCCTAAAAGAGTTAGGGGCAAAATTATAAAAAAAGATTTTTTGTTTGTAGTAAAATTTTTTATTATAAATTTATGAGCGATTATTATTGTAGATAGAACAATCAAAGCAAATACAATGTTTAACGCAAAATAACCAAAATTATCGTAGATTAGAAACATTATAGAATCTGATAGCCATTCATGGTTAACCCAGGTGCTTTGATTGCCAAATACGTAATTATAGTGATTTATTTTATTAACTTCTCTGGTTTTTACAACCTCCTCCCCAGCTTTTAGATGCCATCCCAGATCGGGATCTAAATACCCTTGGGAGTTTTTTAAAAGCAATAAAAAAAATAGCAAATAAAAAGCTATAATAAATATTTTGGTGAAATTTAACTTCTTCATATTCTCTGTTTAGTATAACAAATATTGTTATTTTTTGAAATATATGTTATTATTTTATTGTAAAAATTAAAAACTAGAAAGGTGGTGACTTATGAGAAAAAAAATTCTTAGTTTGTTATTAATTTCTTTGTTTGTTTTCCCTTTGGTTTCTTTAGCTTTAACTAATCCAGCCGCAGCTAACGACGATGTTTTCGGCTTAAATTATGTTAAAAATGGGGATGAGGGTATTGCTTTAGGTCAAAAAGATCCTAGAGAAATGGCTGCTCAAATAATAAACACAGTTCTAACTTTACTTGGTATAGTAGCTGTAGTCATAGTCCTTTTGGGAGGTTTTAAATGGATGACTGCTGCTGGTAACGAAGACAAAATTGGTGAAGCTAAAAAATTATTAGGCGCTGGTGTTGTTGGTCTAGTTATCATCTTAGCTGCTTGGGGAATCACAACTTTCGTCTTAAATACGTTGATGGAAGCTACAAATAACTAAAATATTTCTATTTTAGTTTCTAAACTCGAATTTAGAAATTGGCGTCCTATTCAATAGGCGCCATACTTCTTGAAGTGATTTATTGTTTTAAGAAGCGTGGTGAGTTTCCGTTTTTGATCTAAACTCGATTTATATTATGAAAAAAATAATATTTCTTCTGATATTTTTTGTTACCTTGTTTTTGGGTAATTTTTCTTTGGCTAGTGGTAGTTGGGGGCTTGATGATGTTGTTTCTGGTAAGGAAAGTTTAAAAGGGGCTTTTAGCGTTGATGAGGTTAACAAATACGATTCCGGCTTTTATTTATCTACTAGAGTTGGTTTAATAATAGGGGCGGTTCTTTCTTTTATAGCTGTTGTCTTTATGATTTTAGTTATTTATGCTGGAATTTTATGGATGACTGCTCGCGGAAATGAACAACAAGTTGAAAGAGCAAAAACTTTATTGGTTCAATCAATTATTGGTCTTGTTATAGTATTTTCCGCCTATGCCATTACCAGATTTATAGGCCAGATATTTTAGTTTATATTATGAATAAAAATAAAATCCTACCACTTGTCATCGTCTTGTCGTTTTTCTTGTTTTTTGCAATTACTTTTTCTGTGATGGCCAAAAGCACTGAATATGGTTTAGGAGTGACAACAATGTCTGGTAATTTGCCAAAAGTTTTTACACCATCTGACGATGCTACTGGCAGTATAGTTTCAAGAGTTAGTGGTATTGTTGGTTTTCTTTTATCTTTTATTGGTTTGGTATTCTTAATTTTAATAATATACAGTGGAGTTCTTTGGATGACAGCTTCTGGTAATGAACAACAAATTCAAAAGTCTAAAAACATAATGATTTGGTCGATAATAGGAATCATTAGTATTTTTGCTTCTTTCGCCATAGTTCAGTTTATAGGGAACCAATCCACCAGGAAGGTTTTTCAAGATGAAAATAGCACTAGCACGGCAAATGTTGCTTTACCAGAAACTGACAATAATCAAGCCGAGAGAGATGCTGAGATGGAAAAATGGCGCAATGATGTTTTAAATTTTAGGATTAAACAATGTGCGGAAGAAGAAAGAAATTTCCCTGCAGCTCAAGAATATTGTCAATGTGCATTAGATGATGAATATTATAAAAACAATATAGAGCAGTGTTTAGCCATCTCTTGCTATAAAGGCAAATCAGAAGAATGTTATATTTATTGTTCTTGTTTATATTCTGGTGGAGATGGTTGCAAACAAATTTTTTCTGAGCTTGATTCTAAGTGTAGATAATTTTTATGATTTTTAATAAAAAAACAATTAATAAAATTTTTTCCTTTTTCTTGTTGTTTTTTTTGTTTTTTAGTCCAGCTATAGTTTTGGCTGGTTATTCTTTTTCTTCTAATAGTGGGTTAGATTTGGCTTCAGAGGGAACCGGTCATTCTAAATCTAAAATTTTTAAGAATAGTGAAGATATTAGTGTTTCTCTTGGAAGTTTAATTCAAATCTTGCTATCTTTTTTAGGTGTCATTTTTGTAGTTTTAATTGTTTATGGCGGAATTCTTTGGATGACAGCCATGGGTAATGATCAGCAAGTTGATAAAGCAAAAAAAATAATATCAGAATCAATAATCGGTCTTGTTATAGTTGTTCTGGCATATTCTATCAGTTTCTTGGTTATAAAATCTTTCAATTTTCAATAATTATGAGAATTTCTAATAATAATTTTTTACGTTTTTTTTCTATTTTTTTATCTTTGGTTCTTGTATTTTCCGTCTTTTTTGTTTCAAATATTAACGCTGGCGATCCAGCTAAAAAAGATAATTTAAGCAACGCTTTCGGCCCCAAAAAAATTGATCAATCTGCTAGTAAAATGGGTTTTGATGTCTCTGGCGCTCAAACCCCAGAAACAATAGTCGGAATAGTTATATCAGCCGTTCTTGGTTTTTTAGGGGTTATTTTTATTGTTTTAATGGTTTATGGCGGAATTCTTTGGATGACGGCCGGTGGAAATGATGAAAAAGTTGGAAAAGCAAAAAATATAATTAGAAATGCTGCCATAGGGTTGGTGATAGTGTTAATATCATACAGTTTAAGCTGGTTAATTTTAAATGTTTTTATAGCCAAACCACTTGCCCCAATTCCAACAGTGTAATATATTTAAAATAAGTTTAATTATAATATGAAAAATTTTTTAAAACAATTTTTGTTCGTTTTTTTTCTTGTTTCTATTTTAACAATTCCTTTTTTTTCCTTGGCTCAAATTAGTGACAGCAGTGTTACTGATAAATTAAAACAAACTGGTTTCTCAGCTGGTTTTTCTCGTGATACTAATGAATTTACTCTTTCAGAAACTATCGGAAGGATTGTTAGTACGGCTCTTTCTTTGATAGGCGTTGTTTTTATAATTTTAATAATACTGGGAGGTTATCAATGGATGACTGCTGGTGGGAACGAAGAGCAAGTTAGCAAGGCTAAAGATAGAATTAAAAATGCTATTATTGGTTTAGTTATTACTGTTTCGGCTTATGCTATTTGGGCTTTGATAGAAGAATATTTCTTAAATACTATTTAATAAAAATATATGAAATTTAAAAAAATATTTGTAATTTTAGGTTTATTTATTTTCTCATCTTTTTTTGTTCCTAGTTTTGTTTTAGCTCAAGCAAATCCACAAACTAGTGAAACCTATACTTCTGTTGCTGATGCTACCAGAAATCAAACTGTTTCCTTTATGCACACCTCCGGTCTTCAAAGCGCTACTAGGGCAGATAATATAGTTGGCAGTATCATTAAAACTGTTTTGTCTCTTTTGGGAATCGTTTTCTTGATGTTAATAATTTTTAGTGGCTATCAATGGATGACTGCTGGCGGAAACGAAGAACAGGTTAGTAAGGCCAAAGATAGAATTAGTAATGCTGTCATCGGTGTGATTATCGTTGTTTTGGCCTATGCAATTACAGCCTTTGTATTTAAAAATTTACCAGGTGGAAGTAGCGGAACAACACCGGGGGGGACAACAGGCACAAAAACCAATTAATTTATCAAATATTTAAAAAGAAAAAAGGAGCAATATTTTTTGCTCCTTTATTTTTTTGGTTTTTTTGAAACCGTTTTAGTTTCTTGAACCACCCCATACAGCCCAAAATACTGGCCGACCTTCATAGTTGTCGGTCATGTTTGAACTTCCCAGAACATCAAATTCTTCAATTAGTGGTGTTCTGCCATTTTGTTTGATAATAGCCCTGTATCTTCCGGGC
The DNA here is from genome assembly GCA_035400585.1 of bacterium. Lineage (GTDB taxonomy): Bacteria > Patescibacteriota > Patescibacteriia > Patescibacteriales > UBA12465. The sequence continues at coordinate 223,266 of DAOMZR010000002.1, forward strand.
AGCAGATAGTCGGTTACGCTTTGATTTGAATTTAGTAGGTATGTTTTTTTAAAATTGTTTCCGGAACTCACACCTTCGATTACTATTTTCATTTCTCCGTAACGATTCCTATTGGCCACAACACCTTCTAGACCAGTATTTCCAATAGAACTAGCAGAAACAACATTTCCGCTTCTAGAAAGAGATTTAATTAAGGTTGCATTAGCATCGGCTAATACTACTGTGGCGTAAGCATTTGAACCTCTTTCGATATTAGCGGTTCTACCGGAAAAATTTCCTTGGTCGCCTTGAACCTCTACATTTGCACCACCGAGAAATTTTCTGGTTCTTTTCTCTTCGATTTGCGGTTGTTCAACTTTTTCTACTTGCTGGCTGGACAAAGCTGTTTCTACTAGCTTGTCGTAGCGGGCATTGATGGCTTCAATTTCCTTTGTTTTTTTGTCTTCAACACCTGGTTCGAAGGCATTTTTGAATCTTTTTTCAACCAAAGCGATTTCTTTTTCTCTCCCCTTGTTAAGCTCTTTAATAAGCTTCAAAGTAGAATTTGATTGAGCGAAAGAAGAAAAAGAAATGACTGAAAAAAGAAACATCACTGATAAAACGACAATCTTCTTCATGGTTTTGTTATTTTTTTAGTTAAACATAATTAATATTTAAAAAACCTTTATAACATTAAGATCTTTTAGATATTAATTATGTTAACCGTTGTTTTCAAAGTTCTATTATCTAACAAACGATTATAGCATATTTGAAAATATTTGTCAAGTATATTGTTTTTTATGGTTTTTAAGCTGGAATATTGAATTTAATAAAAAAAGAAGGATTTTTTGTCCTTCTTTTCTTGTTTGTTTATCTTTGAAAGTTTTAAAATAATCCTAAGAATCTAGATTTTGATTTTAATGATTTTTCTTTAGCATTTACGGCCATGGTTGTTTTTATTATTGAATCTGGGATAAGTGAAATACTGTCTATTCCACATTCAACTAGAAACTCAGCGAAGTCTGGGAAATCACTTGGAGCTTGACCACAAATACCAACCTTGGTTTTTGTTTTCTTGGCAACGGAAATTAATTGTCTGATTAGCTCTTTAACGGCTTCATTTTTTTCATTAGAAACCCCAGCAACTTCTAATGTTCCGCCAGAATCTCTGTCGATTCCCAGTGTTAATTGAGTTAAATCGTTTGATCCAATTGAAAATCCATCAAATATTTTGGCAAATTTTTCTGCCAAAATAATATTGGCTGGTATTTCAGCCATAACATAAACTTCTAGTCCATTTTGTCCTCTTTTTAATCCGTTTTCTTCCATAATTTTTAAAACTCTTTGACCCTCTTCAACTGTTCGGCAGAAAGGAATCATGATTTTGACATTTTTCAAACCAAAATCATCTCTTACTCTTTTTAGAGCTTGGCACTCTAATTTAAAAGCTGGTAAAAATTCCTTGGAATAGTAACGACTAGCACCTCTCCAGCCAATCATTGGATTTGATTCTATCGGTTCATAATCTTTTCCTCCAATCAAATTAGCATACTCGTTGGTTTTAAAGTCAGATAAACGAACAATTACATCCTTAGGATAGAATCCAGCGGCTAGCATAGCTACTCCCTCTGCCAATTTATCAACGAAAAATTTACTTTTATCACTATAGCCCTCGGTTATTTTATCAATTTGATTTTTTAGTTTTTTATCTTTTAATTTTTTGAAATTTATCAAAGCCAAAGGATGAGCTTTAATAAAATTATTGATAATAAACTCTAAACGAGCCAAACCAACGCCATCATTTGGAATAAAAGAGTTTAAGAAGGCTGTGTCTGGTTCAGCGATGTTCATCATTATTTTTGTTTTTGGTCTGGCCATTTTTCCAATATCTGTTTTTTCTATCTTGAAAGGAAGTTTTCCTTGATAAACATAGCCAACCTCACCCTCGGCACAACTAACGGTAACATTTTCACCCCCTTTTAGTTTTTTACTTCCGTCGTTTGTTCCTACTACACAGGGTATTCCCATCTCGCGAGATATAATAGCTGCATGACATGTTCTACCGCCTTTATCAGTAACGATAGCTGAGGCTATTTTCATGATCGGTTCCCAATCAGGATCGGTCATATCAGTTACTAAGACTTGTCCAGCTTTAAATTTTTTAATATCTTTGACGCTCATTATTCTATTGACCATTCCAGAGCCGATTTTATTTCCAACGCTTTGACCTTGAGTTATTATTCTACCTTTTTTATTTAACTTATATCTTTCTAAGATGTTAAGATTTTTTGAGCTTTCTACTGTTTCTGGTCTAGCTTGTATGATATATAATTTTTTATCTTGTCCATCATAGGCCCATTCTATGTCCATGGCTTTTCCATAGTGTTTTTCAATGGCCATAGCCCACTGCGCTAATTTAATTACCTGTTCATCGGTAATTGATTGTCTGGCTTGATCTTTAAGACTAACAGCAACGTCTTTTACTGGTTTGTTATGATCTTTGTTATAGATCATTTTGATCGCTTTTTTCCCAATGGTTCGATAAATTATTTTTTCCGTTGGTTTAAAAACAAAAAATTGATCAGGATTTACTTTGCCTTGAACGATATTTTCACCAAGTCCATAAATGGAGTGTATTAAAACCGCATCTCTGAAGCCTGATTCGGTGTCTATTGTGAACATAACCCCAGAAGCTCCTAAATCAGAGCGAGACATTTTTTGCACACCAACAGAAAGAGCAATATTAAAATGATCAAAACCCTTATCAGTTCGATATGAAATAGCTCTATTAGTGAAAAGAGAGGCTATGCATTTTCTAACAGCAATCAATAAATCCTCTGATCCGCTGATATTTAAATAGGTTTCCTGTTGACCAGCGAAAGATGCATCTGGTAAATCTTCAGCTGTAGCTGATGATCTAACAGCTACATCAACATTTTCTTTTTTATAGAATGAAGATAATTTTTTATAGGCACTAACTATTTCTTGTTTTAAATCTTTTGGTAATTCTGCTTTTAATATTTCTTGCCTAACTTTCTCCCCCCTAATCATTAAGTTTTTAACATCATGAGTGTTTAAGTCTTTTAATATTTCTCTAATTTTATTTTTTAAACCACTTTTTTCCATGAAGTAATTATAGGCAGAGGCAGTGGTGGCGAATCCGAAAGGAACGTTTATTTTTTGACTAGATAATTTCTGGTACATTTCACCTAAAGATGCGTTTTTTCCACCTACCATTGGCACATCTTTAATTCTTAGTTCATCAAAAAATTTTATAAAGTCTTTTTGGGCCATAAATTTTTTTAAAATAATTAGTTTTTAGTTGAATTTATTATAACATATTTTTATTTTTATAGAAAATTTAAAAACCATTTTAAGCCCTTGAACTTATTATTGGTTTATATTATTATATCTATGTATTTTGCGGGCGTGGCGAAATTGGTATACGCACTTGCCTTAGGAGCAAGCGGAGCAATCCATGAGAGTTCGAGTCTCTCCGCCCGCACAGTCTGAATTCTTAGGCTTCTTAGATGATTAAGTTTTTACATAATTTTGAACCAGATCCAGTTTTGCTTTCTCTTAGTTTTATCAAAATTTATTGGTATGGTTTTTTCATGGTTTTAGCGATTGTTTCGGCTTTGATAGTTGTTTTGTTGTTGGCTAAAATTTATAAAATAAACAAAGACGATCTGTTTGACCTGTCTTTTTATTTAATTATTTTTGGAGTCATTGGTGCTAGGATTTACGATGTTTTTTTAGAGTGGAGATATTATTTGGAAAACCCATTTGATGTTTTTAAAATTTGGCAAGGAGGACTAGCTATTCACGGAGGTATTTTAGCCGGAATTATAGTTTTATATTTTTTTGTAAAAAAGAAAAAAATAAGAGGCTTAGAGTACAATAGTTTTTGGAATGATTTTTTTTCGGTTTCGTTTTTAATTGTTCCAGGGTTGGCACTGGCTCAGGCAATTGGAAGGTGGGGAAATTATTTCAATCAGGAGCTTTTTGGAAAACCAACTAGTGTTTCCTGGGGAATTCCGATTAATCTTATTAATCGTCCACCGGAATATGTTTTTGAAGAATTTTTTCATCCAACATTTTTGTACGAATCTCTCGGTTCTTTGTTAATCTTTGTTATTTTACTGTTTTTACATTTTTATTTTTTAAAAAAGAAAAAAAGCAATTTTAATAGCAAGTTTTTAATAACAGCGGTTTATTTGATTTTATATTCAATTCTACGTTTTTCTTTAGAATTTATAAGAATTGATTTCGCTCCTAATTTTCTAGGGTTAAGATTCCCTCAATTTATGAGCGTTGTTGTTGTTTTAACGGTTTTTGTTTTTTGGTTTAGATTTTATAATAAAAAATTAATATAAAAATTATGTATAGATTTCATCTTTTCGGAAGAATTTCTAATTTCAAGATTAAAAAGAGTTTGATAATTTTGTATTTAGCTGGGTTTACTTTGGCCATTTCAACGGCTTTCCCGGCTTATATTAACTCTAGTTTTATTGAGAATTTTGTTAATACAAAGTTTGTTGGTTTGTTTTTTGTAGCGGCCAATATTATGACTTTTTTGGCTATGTTATTTTTTCCGACTATTATTAAAAAATTTAGCAATCTTTTATCATCGAAGTTGATGATGCTTCTAAATATCGTTTCACTGATGGTTTTGATGATGAGCCCAGCTCCGATTTGGCTTTTTGTGTTTTTTATAGGAATGTGGATCAGCTCTAACTTGTTGTGGATTAATATGGATTTATTCGTAGAAAGCTTTACCGAAAATTCCAATACTGGCAAAACCAGGGCAATTTATTTTACTTTTATGAATCTCGGTTGGATTTTTTCTCCGATGTTTGCCTCTAAATTGGTTGTTGGTAACGATCATTATAATTTAGTATATCTTGCTTCTTCAATTTTGATTTTATTTTTTTACTTAATAATCGTTTTTAACGAAAAAAAAGTCAGCAAGGTGGTTTCTTATGATAAGGCTAATATTTTAAAAACAGTGGTCGATTTTTGGAAAAACCCTAGTTTAAAGGGAGTGTACTTTGTTTCCTTTTTTCTTAATTTATTTTTTAATTCAGCCGTAGTTTTTATACCAATTTATCTTCACGGGGTTATTGGTTTTGATTGGTCAGTTCTTGGTATAATGTTTTCAATTATGCTTATACCTTTTGTTTTATTTGAAATACCAGCTGGAATAATAGCTGATAAGAAATTAGGAGAAAAAGAAATAATGTTTACTGGTCTTTTAATTTTAATGACATCTTTAATTTTGTTTTTCTTTGTTAAATCTTCTAGTCCTTTTATTTGGGGAGCAATTCTATTTTTTAGCAGAATTGGAGCCGCTTTAATTGAGTCTATGAGAGAGTCAAGATTTTTCAAGATAGTTAATGCTGAAAATGTTAGTCATATTAATTTTTTAAGAACATCTTATCCTTTGGGATATTTGATTGGCTCTGGTTTTGGTGTTTTAGTTTTGAGTTTTTATGAAGTTCAATATTTGTTTTTATTTTTAGCCGTTCTTTTCTTGTTTAGTTTCTATTTCGTCTATATTATTAAAGACAGTAAATAATTTTTTTCTAACTTAAACAAAAAAAGAGGAATTTTATTCTCTTTTTTTGTTTGCTTTTTATTTTTCAATTAGAGCAATATAGGAAGCCATTGTTTTAAAATTTTTTTCTCCATCCCTTCTGTAGGAGAAATATTTGTCTTTCAAGCAATAAGTGCATTTTTGATTTATTTTTATGTTTTTTTCTGGAATTTTATTCATCAACATTTGTTGCTTGGCAATTAGGCCGAGATTTAAAAATATTTTATTCTTTTTTCTAATTATAGAGTTATTATATTTTTTAAACTTTTTAACCAAATCATTTTTAATTTCAAAATGACATTTTTGAATATGAGGACCTATTACGATTTTTATATCAGTTGTTTTTGACTTGTATTTGTTTTTAAAAATTTTTATCATTTTTGGTATTATCATGAGTTCCAATCCTCTCCAGCCAGCATGAACTATTCCGATGATATTTTTTGTTGAATCATAAAAATAGACCGGTAAACAATCGGCTACGGTTACTGTTAGCAGGGTATTTGGTTTTTTGCTTATTAGTCCATCGCAATTTTTTATAACATTTTTTTTATGATTTTTTATTATGGTTATTTTGTCTTTATGAACTAATTCGGCTGAAAATATTTTTTCTTTTTTAATGTCAAGCTTAGAAAAAAAAGACAATCTGTTTTTTTCTGTTTTTTGATCATTATTTATTAGCCTTAAAGACCCATCTTTTTTGTTTGATATACCCAGGATTATGTGTTTGTTTTTGGAAATTTTTATTTTTTGTTGCATCATTTTAAGGTTATTTTATAAAACCAAAAAATTGTAGTGCTGGCTTGATGTTTGGTGCTAAATTTTCTTGCTCTAAATCTTTTAGGTCTATCCATTTCCATTCTTTAATGTCTTGTCCGGGAAAGATTTCATTTTTTCTTTGGGCCAGAAAATGAATCAAAACAACACTAATCATCTGTCCATCTTTTTCTTTTTCGGTATAAAAAAAGTAAGGATTATTATCTAATATCTTAATATCTAAGCCCATTTCTTCTTTTACTTCTCGTTCAGCTGTTTCTTTGATATTTAGCTCATAATCTTCGACTCTTCCACCACAAAATTTCCAAAAATTATCTTCGCCATGCTTATTTAGCAAAACCCTGCTGCCTTCTACTATAACCGGCCCAGAAGCAATAATAATTTTCAACATATTGTTATAATTAATAATTTTTTAAAATAACATTATTATATATTATATCTAAAAAACTTATTGTTGAAAAGTTTTTCCACAGCAGTAATTTGACAAAATATTTTTTTTAAAATATTCTTTTAAAGTATGAGAAGATACAAAGTGCAAAATATGAATATTACTTGGTTTGGCCACATTTATATTATGGTCAGCTTTTTGTTTTTATGCGGAAGTCGACTTAATTTTGCCTTTGTAAATAAATTCTAACAAGAAAAAGATAAAACACGAAGATAAAATGAAGCCGATTGCCACCAAACAATCGGCTTTTTTATAACTTTTTAATTATAACAAAAAATATGACAGAAAACAGAAACTATATGACTTATTCTTTATGGTTCAGCCACATTATTATTATGTTGGTAATCTTTTTTTATGAAAATCGGCTTAGTTTTGTCTTTGTGAATAAATCATAGTGAAAAAATAAAAACACAAAGTTAAAGCCAAGCCGATTACCACCAAACAATCGGCTTTTTTGTTCTTTAAGTCTAATTAAAAAAATAATTGAATCATGAACAGGAACTTTATTGAGTTGGCTGAACGCATTAGTTTGGCTTATCAGCAAGGGGGAAAAATTGAGCTCGCTAATTTTTTAAAGCTTGAGCTGGCATTAAATGAGAATGAGGCTGAAAAAATAGCCGAAAATTTTCAATTTCAAAAAGTAGATTGGGAAGAATTAAAAAATCTCTCTTCCGATGATTGGTTAAAACTTCAAAGCAATAAAAACACCAGTCATTTTAGGAATCTAGGCTTAGAATTAAAAAGTTTTGACAAGAAAGATTCTTCCGGTGTTTGGCCAAAAAACAAATTAGCCTGGGAGCTTATTAGAAAAACCAATCCAGAGGCAGAATTTAACTTTAAAATTCCAGAAGACAGTGTTCATGAAATGGGAAAAAACAGAATTTTTTTTGAGCAAGCTGGGTTTAAGGGAGCTTTTAGTAAGTTAATTACTATTGCTCTTGATTTGCCGGGGTCTAACGGCTTACCACCTTCAATTAGTCATAAAGCAAAGATTTTGCTTGATAGATTAGGTGATGTTGGTAGGGATTTGGCCATAACTCTTCTTAAGCAGGAAATGATTTTTCCTCCAGAATTGATTCTCAAAAATTTGATAAACTCTATTTATCGTGGTTTGCAAGGAGAAACAGTTATTATAACCGGTGCTTTTTGTCCTGATTATGAGTATCGAGCAACTGGCAGAAAAGATATTCCCTATGAGTACACTTTTAGGGGTGTTGGTAGTGATATCGGTTTGGTTGCTAAACAATTTGTGAGAATGACTCCAGCCTTGGTTGATTTTTTCAAAAAACACAAAATTCCATTTAAAATAGTTTATGGGATTGGTGATTTTGAAGCTAACGATGATTCTATTCTTAAAAGAGTTGGTCTTAGTCGAGATGAATTTATTTATCGATGCCAAAATTCAAATCAAAAATTTGTAAATTTGATGAGAGATATGAATATTGACGTTGAGGTTCGTCTTTGTCAAGAAGAATGGGCTAACGGTCGCTGGAATGAGAGCGTTGGTTTCTTTCGTGAGCAGTTTAACGCTGGTAATTTCTTAGAAATTAGGAAAAACACCGGTAAAAATCCTGAGAAAGAGCTTGATTTTATTGCCGAGGCTTCTTGTAATTTTTATTCTACTTGGTATAACAAAAAATTAAGTAGCGAGGAATTAAAAAAAATAATAATTTCTCAGGCGACCGAGTATGCTTCTTTCGGAAAAATTATAAAAGAAGATTTTGGTAGTAGCCCCGTGATTCAATTAGCTGGAGATAGGCCGAAAATACAAATTTTTGGAAGCGCCGTTTCTAGTCATCCCGTTCTATGTGCTAAAAGAATTTATTAAGCACAAAACAATTTAATTTTAGGGGGCCTAAAACCCCCTTTTCTAAAAAATAATGAATTTATATATTTATAATTAACTTTTCTTACATTTTTAATATGTTTAGAAAAAAATAATATGAAGTATTCAAAAAATCAGGCTAAAAAATTTGATATTCCAGGAGGAACTTCTGGGTATTTATATCCGAGCCACCCGAAAGAGGAGCAAAGTATAGCGCTAGTAAGTGCCAGGGGTAATTATCCAGATAATGGTTGGTCTGTTAATTCAAGGTGCACAGAAACCATCTTTGTTTTGAGTGGAAGTTTAAAGGTTAATGTTGATGGAAAAATATTTTATCTTAAAAAAGATGATTTAATTATGATTTTTCCTGGGCAAAAATATCAAATTAGGGGTAGGGCTAAAACATTGGACCTTATTACTCCGGCTTGGGACAAATCACAAAATAAAATAATTATAGAATAAATATGAATAAATTAGTTTATGCCAATACAAAAAATAGTGATTTATTATATTTTTTGAAAATGAATATTGCTGATTCCTTCTTCTTTTTAGAAAACAAAAAGGGAACTTTTGTTTTTTTAGATTCTAGAGAATTTGGTGTCTTCAATGAAAAAAACAAAAACCCAAAAATATCAGCCATTCTCTTAGATCCTATTATTTTTGACTTACAATTATCTAATAATTATTCCTTGTTTAATTTAGCCAAAGAAATAATTAACAAATACGGAGACGGAAATAAACTAATTGTTTCTGATGATTTTCCGATAAGTCTTTTTATGTCTTTTAAAGATAGTGGTTGTGATATTTTGGTTGATAATAATTTATTTTCCAATAGAAAAATTAAGAACGAAACCGAAATTAATTTTATAAAGGAAAGTTTAAACAAGACTAAAAAAGCTTTTTCTTTGATAGAGGAAATTTTGAAAGAATCAATAATAAAAAAAGATTATTTATATTATCAAAATGATTATCTGACTAGTGAATATTTAAAAGAGATAGTTTCGCAATTTTTATTTAAAGAAAAGATGTTTAGTTCTGAGGGAATAATAATTTCTTCCGGTGTTCAAACATCGATGCCACATCACCCTGGTTCTGATAAGATTTTAGCCAATCAACCATTAATTTGTGATATTTTCCCTCGTAGTTTAAAAAATAATTATTTTGCTGATATGACCAGGACTTATGTCAAAGGTAAGGCCAGCAATGAGCTCAAAAACATTTTCAATGCCGTTTTAAAAGTTCAGGAAGAAATGATTTCTGAAATTAAAGCGGGGGAAAATGGTAAATATTTTTATAATTTAGCTTGTCAAAAATTTAATAATTTGGGCTTTTCTTCTTCAAAGGATGATGGCTTTATTCATGGTTTGGGACATGGTCTCGGTTTAGACGTTCACGAAGGACCTTATCTTAATAAATTAGGAAATGATATATTGATCAATGGTAATGTGGTTACTGTTGAACCAGGACTATATTATAAAAATATTGGCGGAGTTAGAATTGAAGATGTGGTGGTTATAAAAGATGATTCGTGCGAGAACTTAACTAATTATCCTAAGGTTTTAGAAATAAAATAAATATTTTTTTTGTTAAATCTTTCTTTTTACAAAAAACTCATCTTATAAAGATGAGTTTTGTTTAAATTATTCACTGTAATTAGTTTTTATTTTTTATTTCTTGAGCGCACAAAGAAATATAATCTAGTATCTTGTTTTTTCTTTCTTGTTTTTCTGTGTTTTCTGGGTCTTTAATACAATCAACTAGGGCACTATAAGAATAGTATAGAGCTTTTTCAAACTCTTTTCTTTTAATTCTAAAATCAATATATTCATCGGTTATTACTTTAAATTCCGCCAAGCTTAACGGTTTTATTCTGCTTATTAAACGAGCCGTTGTGCTTATAGTTTCTAGCGTGCTCATTTCTTTTTCTAAGACCAATTTTTCAAAACGCAAATCGGTTTCATTTTTAGGAAATGATTTATCGTGATTTTTTGTGAATTTATTTTGAGGAAAAGTGTTTTCAAACATATTTTTATTTTTATGTACTTATTATAACATAGGAAAAATAAATTTGATAGATTTATATAATTATTAAAAATTTGTTTCAAAAATTTTCTTGTTTGACTATAAATAAAAAAAATAATATAATTATGCCATTAGAAAAAGAGCAAAAAGCCCATTTTAGGATGGGCTTTCTTAATACAATCAAGATTTTTAATATGAAAAAAGGTAAATCAAAAAATAATTTTAATTTTTGGCGTAAACTGATAAACGCTTGGTCTTTTTTCTTTTTTGCCACGATAATTATTGATTTTATTTATTCTAATGCCTATAAAGGGATAATAAATGCGGTGGCGACTATTTATGTTAGCATTCTGGCTATTTATGTTAGCAATAAGGAGTTTGAACGTTGGTATGATCAACATGAAGATGGCCATCCAGGAGAAATATTTGTTATTATCTGGTCGGTTTTAGTTGGCACTCTTTTTGTGCTGGATATGATTTGTAAATCTTACGAATTATCTGGTTCTATTATTTCTACTTACATCGCAGTGTTAACCATTTTAGTGATAACTAGAAAATCTAAAGAATTATACAAACTAAAAAGAAAAAAATAAAGTATTATTTTCATAAAAATAAAAACAACCCAATTTATAGGGTTGTTTTTATTATAAAATTGTTCTTATTGATTATTTTGACATCCACAGGTAGGCTTTGTTTGACTTCCCTGATTGTTTGTTGTAGCTGTTTTTCCGCCACAAACTCCATTTCCATTTTTACCACAATTGCATGTTCCACCATTAGCCGTACAAGCACAAGTACCGTTTTCGGCAAAATATGGACAAGCAGTTTTTGAATTGTCAGTATTTTGCTCTGCCTCAGTAGCCGAAGCGTTGTTGGCACTGGAGTTAGCAAAAAATATTAAACCAGCGATAAAAAGAGCTAAAGATATGCCACTTAGGGCCATAATTTTTCTCATAGTTTTTTAAAATAATTAATTATTAAAAGCGCTTTCTATCTCTTATACGTTGCTAGTTCTTATTTTATTTCGTTTTATAAATTTCACATTGATTTTCTGAATTGCAACTATTTCCACCAGAACAATTATTGCAGGAGCCTTCCATTTTGGCGCAATGAGGGCAACCGCACTTCCACGACCTTGCCTCTTTTACAATAAATTCATTTTTTTGTGATTCTGTATTTATTTCTCCTATTATTTTTATTTTATCATTATCAATTAACAATTCTTCTCCAATAAAATTATTTTTTGGCAAGATTAGGATCCATTCTACCTCTGAAAAATCTTTTAAAATGAATTCATCATTTACGATTTTTAGTGTTCCGGCCAGCAGTCCTTTTTCTGGGTTTTCCCAGGAAGATCTGAGATAATTTGTTTTTCTGTAGATGTTAATATTTGATAAATAGGTTTCCGTTTTTTGACTTAATCCTGAGGCAAAAAATATTACGGCCAGTGTTAGAGCTATAGCTATTCCAGCAAGGCTTTGGTATATAAAAGGATAATTGTAGGTTCCGTCGGCCTTTCTTGTTTTGTTAAGACTTATTCCCAAAAAAATAATTATTCCTAGTAACCAAAAATAAGGAAAAGCTTTTAGAAAAAACGTAGTTTGACTAGACCCTAAAAAACGATAAATGTCCCAATCCCCGTGTTTAATTATCAGAAACATAACAGATGATGATAATCCGGCCAGTATAAGCAAAATAGATATCATTAACCAAAATACGATTCTTCTAACAACAAAAAATGAATGGCTCAACGGTTTAAGCCTTTCTTTTTCTATTTTTTTAATTATTTTATCCTCTAAGTTATTTAACATATTTTTGATATTTATCTTTGAATTGTTTTTTAGCCCTATCTATTTGAGTGCAGATTGTTCCAATCGGTTTTTTTAAAATGTCAGAAATTTCTTTATATTCTTTGTGCTCAAAAAATCTTAAAACTATTATTTCTCGATACTCCTCTTTTAGTTCTTTTAAAACTTTTTTAATTTTTTCTTTCTCTAATTTTATGTCTAATTCTTCGCTTAAATTGATGTCTTCGTCTGGTATTTCTAATTCTGGTAGGAGTGGTAGGTTATTTCTTTTTTGGCGCCTGATTTCATCGATGGCTTCGTTATGAACTATGCGGTAAGCCCAAGAGGAAAATTTAAGCTTGGGATCAAAATTGTTTAAATTCTTGTATATTTTAATAAAAGAATTTTGGATAACGTCTTCAATATCATCGTTTCTAAAGCCAGCAAATCTTTTTAAGTAATAAAAAAACTTCTCCTTGTATCTTTTAACAAGAAGAGAAAAATAAGCAGTGTTTTCTAGCGATAATTCAAGCAATTCTTCATCGCTATATTCTGATGTTTTTTGATTATTTAAATCCATCGGTGTTACTAGTTATACGAAGAGAGTAATCTTTTTATTTCTGTTTAATAATTATAGCTTTTG
>DAOMZR010000003.1:0-34101 GCA_035400585.1 bacterium
CCCGTGCGCGGACATTTCTGTGTAAAATGACCCGAATGCCGAGCATTTCAGGGTTCGATTCCTAGATAGGTGCTAACACCTCTGTGGTAATAGAAAATTAGCCAAATTAGCAGGTTTTTAGCAAGGGCGCTCTTAATTAGAGTGCCCTTGTTTTGGTTTACAAATGGCTAAATTATTGGTAAAGTAAAGATAAGATTTTACTGGATAAAATATGAAATTTGAGCAAATAAAAAAGGAGAATAAAATTGAATATTGGGGAAAAATTGATAGAGAACTTGGCTTATCAGCGGAGCTTTTTAGTCATTATTTTAAAAAAATCGGTCAAGATAAAAAAGTGGAGGATATTGTTCAGGAATGGTTGCAAGAATTGATGGATTGGCGATCAAATAATGAAACTAGTCCAATTCAAAATCCGGAGAAAGATATTTCTGATTTAAAAGAATTATTAACTGCTAAAGCCGAAAATGATTTATTGAGTGAAAAAGCCACGGTTGACAGCTGTTATTATAATCACTTGCTATTATTAAGCCTCGGCACTTCAGAAATTCAGAAAAACTCAGAATTGCAATATAAAAAAGAACAGGATGTAGACCATGAGGACATACTTGACGTTGCGGTTAATGATGGTCGAAAAGGGGCTTTTTATAAAGCGGCTAAAAATTATTTATCAAATAAAAATGAGTATAATAGAAATAAAGGTGCTAATAAATACAATCTTGAAAAAAATGATCTTGATTCTGACACTCTGCTAGCTCTGAATAAACTTCAGGTTCTAGATAGTTTTTATAGAGATCGTGATTATTATAGTTTTAAGACTTTGCCGTCTTTTGTCGCCGATAAAATGATTGAAAATAAACAGCAGTCTGATTTATATTATTCCCAAATTTTTCCTAAATTTGAATCTTTTAGTAATTTAGTGGCTAAAGATATTTTTAATAATGGAGCCGATGATGTAATAGATAAATTTTTACATCATTTTGATCGTTTTTCAGAAACTAAGCCTCTTTGGGCTTTAGATAAAATTTTAAAGTGCTTTAATTTAGACACAAGAGAGGGTTTGATATTAGATTTTATTGATAAACATATTAAGAGTCCATCGGAATTAAAAAAGGCCTATGCGTTAATTATTTATTATGGAATAACAGTTGCAGATGATGAAATTAATAATAGTTTGTCAGAAGAAGATAAACAAGAATATCGAGATACTAGAGATAAGTTTATTACTGATATAACTCTGGTATTGGGTGATAATCATAATAATCGCAACCACGCAAACGTTAAAGATTTAGAAAAATTTTATGAAATGGCTGAAAATGGTTATGCCCCAGTCCTTTTAGAAAGAACTGCGAATTATGACGTTGGTTTTGATAAAAAAATATTAATTGAGAAATTAAAGAAAAATAGGCAAAGTTCTTATATTTTAAGAAGATATGACCTTAAAGAAGGGATTGCCACGGATAGTTTAATTGCAAATATTATAAATGAAGGCGATATGGATGTTTTGGCGGCAAAAATAAACAGGATAGATAATGTTGGAGAAGAAAATATTATTAAATTATGGGAAAATGGTTATGTGGGGGCTATCAAAAAAAATATAAAAAACTTTTCTCATTTATCCGATAAAGTTTTGCAATTATTTATTGATGCCGGCGAAGAATATATTATCTTCTCAAATTTTAACAGTTTTAAACCAAGCTTGGAGGCTCTAAAGGGCTTGATTGATAATTTTGGAGATAGATTTGCGAATAGCAGTATTGATTTAAAATATTTTGAAGATTGCGGTCTTTTCGATTATTTTTTAGAAAAAGTTAATAGTGCTAATTCTTTAAAGAAGTTGTTGGATAAAGGTTTTATCGGCCTAACAGCTGATAATAAAAATAAGTTTGTCGAAGCAATAAGCAGAACTGATGCTTTTGAAGATTTTTTAATTTATGCTATTAAAAATAATTATTTGTCAGATTTAGATTTCCAAATTTCCGGAGATTATCTTGATAAGTTTATTGAAAGAAATACTGGTGAAAAGATTGTTTTATTTTTTTCAATTATAAAAAGTATTAAAAATAAACCCGAAGACTCTTTTTATATAAAAAATATAGATTTATTTACTAACGATGATAATCGGGTTTTGACTTCTTTTTTTATTAAATTATCAAATGAAAATATTTTATCTCGTTCTCAAGAAGATTTAGATCTATGTTTCGCGGCCGATAAATATTTGGCCAATAGATTGATTGAGGCAGGTAATATTAATTTATTAATTGATAATTTGGAAAAATTTAAAAAATTAGATCAGGAAATAGCCTTAAAGTTAGTTGAGGCAAAAGCCGTTGACTCTTTAGTTAATAATATAGAAAAATTTGAGAATCTTAATCGGGATTTTGGCAATGAATTAATAAATTCGCTTCAAGAATTTTCTAAAATTGTAAAAATTAATGAATATTTTAATCCCCCCTTAGATAAATTGGTCGCTAAAACCTCGGAAATATTTGGAACTTTTGCTAGCGCTGATAATTACAATATGATTAAAGGTATTAGTGGCGATGATAAAGAAATTATAAAAAAATTAAAATTAAAAAAGGGTGGTAATGATGGTTTGAGGGAGCTACAAGAGAGATTTATTGAATTTAAAAAAGAGATTGTTTCAGAAAATTTCAACCCCGAAGTTTTATTGCCGGGGAATGATAATTCTTTGTATTTACCATATTTTCAATCATACATAAGGTTGCAAGAGGCTAATTGGGGAACGAAGGATGACGAGAGTTTTAAAAGTATTATTGTTAATTATATTAACAATAAAAACAATGGTGAAATAAAAGAGCTTAATCATAATTTCAAGCCCAGCCCAGAATTATTAATAGCTAAATCTGATATTGCAGGCAGAGAAAACCATCATTTTAATGAGCATTTTTTAAATAGATTTTCCGTGTTAGTTAACTCTATCAAAACAGCCAAAAACTTGTATCAAGAAAAATTCCCTCTTAGTGAGTTAGTAGAAAAAATAGAGGCTAAGAGATTAGAATTAATTAAAGAATTAAAAGAGAAATCTAATAATATGCCCAATCCTATGGCCAGGGAGGGAATTAATCAAAAAATAAACTTACTTGAATCTATTAATATAAGAGATTTGAAAGATTTTCAAAATAATTTTTCCATTTTAGCCAGGAATAACGAATTTAATGAATTATTAAGGCAAACAGTTTTTTTAACGAGCTTTGCTAAAAACAAGCAAAGTTTAAATTTCGACTTGGATAATATTGATTTAGATAAGCCAAATATTAGTGATATGTCTTGGGTTCTTGATTTTATTGATCATATTACTAATCAAGAGACTATGTCCAAATATTTTACTGATAAGAAAGCGAAAAAAATGTTCAATGAAATAATTTCGGCTCAAGCTATTAGTGAAGAGATGGCTTTGTTGCAAGATGTCGGTGGTCAATCTAAGGATGTTTCTAGGATTCAATTAATTCCGACCAGGGGGGTATTAACTGAATTTTCTGGACATATAGCTGATGCTTGTTGGGCTTCAAAGTATAGTAGTATTTTGAAAGAATTTCCTAATTTTACCCCGGTTATTATTAGGCAAAATCCAGAAACAAAATATGAGAGATTAGCCGGAGCTTTTATGTTGATTGAAACAAAATCAAAAAATGGAGAGCCGTTGTTGGTTGTCAGAGGTTTTAACCCAATAGAAAATTTAATTAATTCATTATCGGTTAAAGACTTTTATGATAAGGTTATAGGGTATGTAAAAAGTTTGGCCGAAAAAGAAAATCGCAAAACGGCTATTGTAATCGATGATCATTCAGGCGGTTCGGCAAGTAATAGGCCGGTACTTTTTAAATATCTAAGCGAGTTATCAAAAACCTTAGAGGCTGTTGATTTAAAGTCGGAGGATGACACTAAGTTTAATGGATATAATATTGTTAGACAGACTTATTTAGTGGATTAATTTACTAAATTAATCGATTTAATGATAACTTCAGTTCTAACATAGTCCACGACCCCGTGCCAAGTAGTAAAACAGGCTCTAAAAGACCTGTTCTTCCTTTATTTATAGGTTTTTCCTTGGGTTCTATTATATCTTTACTGGGGTTATTATTGACAAAAAAATAGTATTATGGTATAATAAAGGGCACTGATAAATAAAATAAGTTGTAAATTAAAATATCATAACCATGAAAAAAGCGTTTGTTGCAATTTTCACAAATTTTTCAGGATCAACTGCCGAAGCAACGTTGATTAATTTTATTAATCGCAACAATCTTCAGCCAAATGATTATCATTTGATAACCTCAGAACGAGAAAAAATTTATAATATCAAATGCATATATCATGCAGAGAAAGAACTGTATTAAAAATTTTTAACAAAATTTAAAAAAGATCCAATCTTCGGGTCTTTTTTTATTTTATATGCTATAATTATTTTGAAAAATGTTAAACAATAATTACGAAAAAATATAAAATTATAGTAAGTATTACTGGCAAAAACGCAAAAGAATGTATTAACAAGATAAATGAAGCAATAAAATTTAAATTGCCAGAAGTAGCTTTATTTTTAGAACGCCTTAAATTAAGTGATCGTCAACGAGTTTATGATAGTCTTAAAAAATCCAACATTCGAAGTATTCCTTTAGTTCATTTACGTGCAGACATGACTCGAGATGAAGTTAAGATGTTATTTTTAAGATATAAAGTGAAGTGCTTTACTATTCACGAAGATCATTTTAAAATTATAAAAAACTGGCGAGGATTTTATAAAAAATTATATTTAGAAATGTCAACTGATGATTATGTAGCTCCCAATGTTAAAGTTGAAAAAATTGGTGGTTTTTGTGTTGACTTGGCTCACTATAGAAAACAAGCAATTCTTAATAATAACGATTATAAATACGTTTATAAATATAGAAATAATAAAAGATTATTCATCTGTAATCATCTTAGTGGTTATGATCCAAAAGCTAATCAGGATATGCATTTGGTTCAATCAAAAAAAGACTTTTTGTATTTGAGGGATTTGCCCGATTTTATTTTTGGTAAATTAATAGCCTTTGAAATTGATAATTCAATAGAAGAGCAACTTAATTATAATGATTTCATTAAATCTTTGATAGAGAAAAGATGATAAACTGGTTTGTTTTGTTTATATCGGTGATTCGTGTTTTTTTAAAAGTTAATTAAAACTGACTCTTTTTTTATAATTGACAAATCGAATCTTTTATGATAGGATACTTGAGTGATTTTAAATTTGTGAATGAACTTTAAAATAATAAAAATCTTAAAACTACAAGCATGAATGAAGTTGTAAAACTTGAAAATTGTGGCTTAAAAACCAATGAAAATGAACTTGATGATCGTTTGGAAAAAATTGAAATTGGAAACAATTTGGGAGCGAGAGAATCTACCTACAGATTTATGCATCAACAATTAAGAATTGTAATGTGTTTAGTTCCTTTTTTTGCAGCTTTTTTTATAACCATAATTCCTTTGTTTGGCCCAGCCATTATGGGAATAGCTGTTTATCGATTAAACGAAAGCAAACTAATAAAACAAACAAGAGAAATTTTCATTTCTTCGTTGCTCGGAGTGTTTGCTCATTGCTTACTTTTTTATCTTCCTGGTTGGCCAATTGAAGTTTTTACGGTAGTGTCGGTGTTGAATATTTTATTCTATGGTAGCGGTTTCTTTTGGAAAATAATTTTTAAATAAAAAAATATACCATGAAAGTTGTTTTAAAGGGAGCAAATAGAAATAAAGAAATCGAGAATTTCTTTATGGAAAACATTTTTCCGATTTTGGATTTTGGTATAGCAATTGAACCGTCTGGTAACATTATTACTGTTTATAAAAAAAATGGTAATAAAGTTGAGGAGTTTATTGATCCAACCGCGGAAGTGGTAGTGGAGTTGTCGGGAGAAGTTATTAATCTAATAAAAGATAAAAATATTAGTGATGACTTACTTCGCGAAAAGGCTGGTAATTTTTTTGACGAAGCTTTGGCTATTAAAAAAATTGAAGAACTTAAACCTAATTTTTCAATTGAATATTATTCTTGTCGCTACACTCCGCCCGCTTAAATAAATAAGGGTTGTCATTTGACAACCCTTTTATATTAGATTTTATATAAAAAAAACAAAAATTCCTGTTTCTTTATTAATTTGCTATAATTTAATTATGAAAGACTATGCTATTAAATTTTTGAACAAAATAGTTCAAGTGAAAATAGATAGACCGCTCGGATCTAAACACCCTAGGCATAATATTTATTATTCGCTTAATTATGGCTATGTTCCAGGAGTATTGGCTCCAGATGGAGAAGAATTGGATGCTTATATTTTAGGAGTTTTTGAACCAATTGAAGAATTCATTGGAAAGTGTATAGCCATTGTTCATCGGCTCGATGATGACGATGACAAATTGATAGTTGTTCCAAGTGAAAAAAACTATACTAAAGAACAAATTTATTCTTTAATTGAATTTCAAGAACGATTTTTTAAATCAAAAATTATTATATGAAAATTGAATACGAAGCAACTTTTATAAACATTAACAAAGATGAAATCCGTAAAAAATTAAAAGAAATTGGAGCATCTTTGTCTAAGCCGGAATTTCTCCAAAGAAGAGAGGTTTTTGATCTGCCATCTGGCCATCAAAAAGAAGGCGCTTGGTTAAGAGTTAGGGATGAGGGAGATAAAAATACTTTGAGTTTAAAAATAATCAACGGCGATAAAATTGAAGATCAAAAAGAAATTTCATTAATGATAAATGATTTTGAAGGAGCTTCAGAAATGTTAGCTCTTGTTGGTTGTAGAAGAAAGGCCTATCAGGAAAGCAAAAGAGAGCTTTGGATTTTAAATGATGTCGAAATCACTATTGATGAATGGCCATACTTAGAGCCGTATGTTGAAATTGAGGGACAATCAGAGGAATCAGTTAAAAATGTGAGTCATAAAATGGGATTCGATTATTCTAAGGCTTTATTTTGTTCTGTCGATAAATTGTATGAGATGAAATATGGTGTTCCTCGAGAAATTATTTGTCATCAAATGCCCAAAATAACCTTTGATGATGAGAACCCTTTTTTGAAATTAAGTATTAAAAAATAATATTTATGTTTCTTATCGGAGTTATTTTTTTCTTGATCTTGGTTGGCTTGTTTATATATTTAGGTATTTACGAAGATGGAAAAAAATAAAAAATAACCTTTATTTTTATGGTTTTTGACCAATTGACAATTTAGTCAAAAGAATATATTATAGCCAGAAGTACTTTGAAATTTAAATGAAAGCTCATAATATGGAAAAATCTCAAGAGTTTTTGAAGGTGCGACTAAGGGTCGCTTGGATTGTGGTTACCTATGCTTGTAATAATAAATGTAATTTTTGTTACGCTCAAAGCATGGTAAAAAAATTTATTGAAGGCGAAAGTTTACTACACATGCCTTTAAACTTTGCTTATCAGTTAGTTGATGAACTTAGAAAAATGGGTATTAAAAAGTTTCACTTAATAGGTGGCGAGCCAACGGTTTATCCTCATTTAATAGATTTAATCGAATATATTAAAATGGATAAAGGTTGTTATGTGGCCGTAGTTACCAATGGCAGGAAAATGGGTGATGAAAATTATTTACAGGAATTAATCAGAGCTGGCGTTGATAGTTTTCAAATTTCAATTCAAGGAGCTGACGCTGAAAGACATAATATGGTAACTGGTAGTTGTAGCTTTGATATGTCTTATAAAGCTTTATTAAATCTAGCCCATCTCAAGTTTCCTAAATTTTTTTCAGCAATTACTGTCAGCAAGGACAATTACGATCAGGTTGAAGATTTTATTCGAACTATGAAGAGGGAAATTTTTGTTGGAAATCATTCCGGTAAAATTTTTATCAATTTTGCAACTCCGAGTATAAATTTTGATTCCCCAGGAGCTGTTAATGGTGATTATGCTTTAAATCCTAGGGAAGTTGCCGATTTTGTAGTTAAAATTGACTCACTCTTTCCCCATGACTTGTATCCAGAAATTGTTTTTTCAAGCCGAGTTCCTATATGTTTTTATCCTGATGATTTTTTGGATAAGCTAGTTAAAAATGAAAGATTGAGTAGTGGTTGTTCTTGTGGTGTCCACAAATCTGGAATTGTTTCCATCGATCCCCAGGGAGATGTTTTGCCCTGTACTAATTTTGCCGGAACAAAACTTTTTAACTGTCGTGATTCAAATGGCGACTTTGACCGAGATTCTTTTATTAATGGAATAAATAATTATTTTCCTAAAATAAAAGAAATCACACACTCTTATCCATCAAAAAATTGTCGAGGATGCTCTAAATTTTATAAATGTTTTGGCGCCTGCTTATTTTGGTGGACCTATTTTAATCCTGATGAATATATAAAGCCGTTGCCATATGATAAACTCTCTTGATTTTCTCTCTGAGAAATTGGGTAGTAGACAAAAAATGAATTCGATAGATCGAATCAAATTTGTCTTCTTCAAAAATGGTTTCAATAAAAAAGTGGTTATTTTATCTTTTTTAAAGAAGCACATGTTTTTCTTCCTATATTTATTAGCTCTCACTACTTACCTATTGGTAAGGTTATTTTCTAATTTTTAGTTTTTTAAATTTTAAAATTTTCTATCATGGATCCGGTTGTAGGCGGTTTAATTATCGGAGGCCTTATCGCTGTTATTCAAGAAATTAGAGGCAGCAATGATAAGGGGAGTGACAAAGACGATGATAAGAATAGTGATTATGACAATGGATGCAATTGCTCCGTTGACCAAAATTAACATTCTTATATTCTTTTCTTAAGCCTAAAACCAAAAAATACGTGAAGAAGAACAATTAACTATTATTAGCTTATGCTAATGCTAACCCTAAACCCCCTGAGAATCTCAGGGGGTGTTATATTTATATCCACCTTTTATCATTGACATTTCTAATATAAAACGATAAAATTTTTGCAAAGATTTCATCACCCTTGTTCGTACAAGAAGATGAGTTTTAAGCAACTTAAAATTTGAATAATAATTAAAATATTAATTATAAAAATAAAAAGTTTAAAGAGGCCGGATCTTAATTTAATTTCAGGTTTGCTTGAAATTTTAAGATAAAATCTCTCAGAAAGTAATGGCTTCAATGAAAAAGTGGTTGTTCTAAGTTTTTTTAAAGAAGCATGTGTTTTTCTTCCTATGTTTATCAACTCTCACTACTTGCTATGAGCAAGGTTCTTTTCTAACTTTTAAATTTTAATGTTTTCTTACCATGGATCCACTAATCGGTTGCCTCATTATTGGGGGAATTATCGGCATCATCCAGGAGGTCAGTGGCAGCAGCGACAAAGGGAAGGATGACGATGACAAGGATTATGACAATGGATGCAATTGTTCCATTGATCAAAATTAGTGTTTTTATTTTTTTGTAAATCAAAAAAGTGGAGGGCTTTAAGTCTAAACAAATTGGAAAAAGAGAACATTAACTATGATTAGCTTATGCTAATACAAACCCTAATCCCCCTGAGGTTCTCAGGGGGATTATATTTATATCCACCTTTTATCATTGACATTTTTAATATAAAATGATAATATTTTCGGAAAGATTTCATTACTTTTAATAATATTAAGTAATGAAGTTTAAGTAACTTAAAATCTGAATAATAACTAAAAAAATAATAATCATGAGAACAAAAAGTTTAAAGAGCCTAGGTCTTAACTTAAGTTTAAGCGCGCTCAGAATATTGAGAGGCATATCTGCCCAAAAAGTGGTTATAGTTGAAATGAACTTTTTTTATAGGTTCTTAAATTTTTTCGGTTTCCTTTATTTAAGTTTAGAGGAATTTAGCAAACTATATTTTTATTTACCCGTTGAACGTTTTTCTGAAATTAGCACCGAGTTAAAAAAAATTGCTGATGATTTTATTTCTTGGAAAAGATTTTTTGAACTGAATCGTTATTCTGCCAAAACACTCAAAGATATGGCCCTAAATGAAATGAGTAAATTGGCGAAAACTTTTCAGCAGGCTAACGATGGTTTTAGATTGTCGTTTGGCAATATTGTTATGGAGGAGAAATTTTTAGAAATAATGGAATTACACGCTGTTTCTTTTGAAGAAAAAATGATCCTTGTTAAATGTAGAAATCCAATTAATGAAGAAAGATTAGATGAACTTTTGCCAATGATAAAAACTTTTTTAAGCGCTGAACAATTTGTTAGTATTGTTGGTGTTAGCCAAAAATATAAAAACAAAGGCCTTAAAAAAATGCTTAGCCTAGCCAGCTCTTACAGGGAGCTGATTAGAACCCATCGTAGAGTTAAACCAGGATCCCCCTTGCGTCGCTTAATAGTAAGTGAGGTTGAGAAATATGAAATGTTGCAAGAAGAGCTGCTACAATCCTATTACGAAGAAAAGAATTGGAGCAGGCTTAAAAGAATGTTGTATGGAAAGATAGAAAAATTAGTCTTAGGTATCGAGGATTGGATTGAAATTTTACTCAAATACGGCGATGATAAAAAATTAAAGAATCTGGCCATGAGTAAAATGCGTCAATTGGGATTGGGTTTTGATCAGCTCAATAACACCTTAGCTCGCGCCAAAGATCCTGAAGTTAAAGAGGTTATTTTGGAAGAAATGCTTTCTCTGGCTGAGGGAATTTTTGACAGATTAACTATTGTTGCCATTAAATCCGATGAATTTCCTCAAATATTTGGCAAAGCCTTTTTGTCGTTGGTGGATATCGTGCAAACGCTGGAGGAGTCAAAAAGGATTTGTGAAATTTTAACAACTTCCAAGAATAAAAATAATTCTGATTTTATATCAAGAATTTTAAAACTCGATGTTGATTTTTCTATTTTGGAAAAGTTGTTTGTGAAATCATCCAAAGAGGGAAAAGAATTATTAATCCCCACATTATATATTCTGGCCAAAGGAAATTTTGATAATTTATCAAAAACATTTGATCATAGTTTGGCTCTGGAAAACAAGGACAGAAAAAAAATTCAAACCAAATGCCTAAGGGATGTGTTTTCTCTAGAAAAAGAAAGCAACGATTTGGGCAAATTGATTAGAGTTTATAATATGGCTTTAATCATCGGCGATTTTCAGATATCAGAAAAAATTGTAAATACAATCAGTAAACTAGAATTTGATTTTAAAACACTATTAACAGCCTATGAGAATTTAGAGAAATTAAGAATTACTAATAATGGTTTAGCTAAGTTCTTGCAAACAGAAATGATTAGCAAAGCTCAAACCGAAGAAGAGAAAAGACAGGCGTTTATTAAAGCGCCAATCCAAATACAAAATATTGCCCTCACCAATTTGTTGGGAGCGGCCTAAAGAAGCGTTCTTTGAATTATATTTCAACCCACTAAAGTATTTAGTGGGTTTTTTTATTATTTACACCCCTTATTGCTTAATTTTAAAGCCAATGGTACTATTGTAATATGATTATTTATAGGACTTGCATCTTTCGTCATGTTAAAAGTGACCAGCAGACGCCGGGTCACTTATTTTATGTTAAACAATAAAGAAAAACATTTGAAATTTGGGGATTTAGCAATAAAACCCGCTATTTTAACTACTTTGGAGAAAAATGGCTTAATAGAGCCGACACCTATTCAATCCAAGGCTATTCCTGTTGCTATTTCTGGCAAAGATTTGATAGGTATTGCTCAAACAGGAACGGGAAAGACTTTGGCTTTTGGTATACCACTAGTCCAAAGATTGCTTCAAGATAAATCTAGAGCTTTAGTTCTTTTACCAACCAGAGAATTGGCTGTTCAAGTTGAGGAAAGTTTAAGAAAAATATCATTAAATTCTGGATTAAGAACAATATCTTTGATTGGTGGAGAAGCTATTAATCGTCAAATATATGGTTTGAAATATAATCCCAGAATTATGATTGCTACTCCTGGTAGATTGTTGGATCATTATAAGAGAAAAACAATTAATTTAGAAAATATTTCAGTTTTAGTCTTGGACGAAGCCGATATGATGTTTGATTTAGGATTTGCCCCTCAAATTGAAGAGATTATTCAGCTGACACCGATCAATAGACAAACTCTTCTTTTTTCAGCCACTATGCCAGCTCCAATTATTAAATTAGCTGAAAAATATTTAAAATCACCACTTCAAATAGAGGTGGCTCCAGCCGGTACCACAGCTGAACTAGTTGATCAAGAAATTTATCTAGTTCATCGAGAGGAGCGTTTGGAAACTTTAAAAAAAATATTGCTTGATTATAAAAATTTAGTTTTAATTTTTGTTAGAACAAAACATGGAGCGACTAATTTAACTGAAAAACTTAAAACTGACGGTCATCAAGTAAGTGAAATTCATTCCAATTTATCCTTTGGTCAGCGTAAAATGGCCTTAGCTTCTTTTAAAAATGGAACCAAGAGAATATTAGTAGCTACCGATGTGGCGGCTCGTGGACTAGATATTAAAGATATAGAGTTGGTTCTTAATTTTGATTTGCCAGATAACTCAGAAGATTATGTTCATCGTATAGGTAGAACAGCTAGAGCAGGTAAAGGGGGAAAAGCTATTTCTTTTGCCCTTCCTCATCAACGCAGAGAAATACAAAGAATAGAACGTTTAATCAGAAAAAATTTACCATTATTGAAGATTGGATCTTTGAAGGCTGAGCCAGAAAGAAGAACAAGAACTAAAGAAACAGCTAGTTCTTACAGTAAATTTGGCAAAAATAATTTCGCTAAGTCAAGAGATTTTAACAGAAACAATCAATCAGGTTTTAGTCGTTCAAGATTTTCTGAAAACAAAAAATTTGAACAAAAAAAGTTTGTAAGATCGGAAAATCCAGCATCTTTTAATGACAGAAAGAATGAAGACAGAAAATATGGTAAAGATGAAAAATATAAAAAAGAAGGAGGGTATAGTTTTGGTGAAAGATATAATAAAGACAAGAAGTATGATAGAGACGAGAAATATGATAGAGACAAAAAATATGACAGGGGAGAAAAATATGATAAAAATAAAAAGTATGACAGAAATGAAAGGTATAACAAAGATAAAAAGTATGGTAAAGATGAAAAATATGGTAAAAACAAATTTTCAAGATTAGAAAATTTTAGCAAGAATGATTTCAGAGGAATAAGTGAGCAAAAATTTTTTGGAGGCAGAAAAAGCGATACAAGCAGAAACGAAGGCTCTTTTAAGGGTGGAAAATTTTCAAAACCCAGAACAAGCAATTCTTCTTTTTATGGAAATAAATATGAAAATAAAAAAGCAGATAATGCTTTTTCATCTCCTAGATCAGAAAAAAAGAGTAGTTTTTCTAAATTTAAGGGTCCAGAGAAAAATGATTATTCTAAATTTAAACCATCTAAATTAAAATCTTCAGAAAATTCTTCTCGCTCTAAAAATAAAAGAGGAGAGATGAGCAGGGTAAGCTTTTCTAAAAAATTTACAAAAAAAGACAGCTCTCGAAGATTTAAAACAAATAAAAAATATTAATTTTATTATATGTGGTTAGTATATGCTTTGCTTTCAGCTATTTTTGCAGCTGGAGTAGCTATTGTTGGTAAATTGGGTTTAAAAAATATTGATTCAACTTTAGCTACTACCGTTAGATCGGTTATTATGGCTGTTTTCTTGTTAATTGTTAGTTTTTTATTAAAGAAATTTCAAAATTTTTCTTTTTCCTCTTTTTCTTCCAAAGATTGGTGGTTGATAGCTTTTTCTGGTATTTTCGGTGCTCTTTCCTGGTTATTTTATTTTTTCGCCTTAAAAGACGGACAAGCAACGGCCGTAGTAGCTATTGATCGTTTGAGCATGGCTTTTGTGTTTATTTTGGCACTTATCTTTTTAGGCGAAACATTTAGTATTAAAGGATTGATCGGAGTTGTTTTAATAGTTGCTGGAGCTATTTTGTTTTCCTTGAAATAATATTTATTTTTTTCAAATAATTTTTGCATTTAAAAAAGACTTTTTTTAAAAAGTCTTTTTTTGTTTTCTACATTTAATTAAATTTGAGCCATCTGGTATTTTTCAGCTACAAATTTTTTAATTCTTTGCCTAACTTTTTGATTTTCTTCATTACAAAACCAAACACTCCAGCCTTTGTTTTTTTTGTAAAGTGAAATCCTTTCTTTCAAGTTTTCGGTTTCACCGATATCGGCTATTTTGTTTTTGGGATTAGCAACAACATAAACTCCCGGTTTTTTGTCAAAAGAGAAGTTGACGGGGAATTTTCCTTTAAAGGCAAAACCTCTAATAACTACTTGCTTATCCATTTGTTTATTTATTTTTAATAATTAGATTTAACTTAATTATCAAAAATATTGATTAATTATTTTTTATATTTTTATTTTAGTAAATAAAAAATATCTTGTCAATAAGTAAAACTTGTCAAGACCTGTGGATAAGTTTGACAAAAAAACTTGACAGATTTGTAAAATAGGCTTAAAATAAAGATATAATAATTAAAACACCATTTTTATGCATGATTTACAAAAGAAATTATTAAAATTATCATCAAATAGTGATATTTCAGAGATGACCTTACGTGATATTAGTGAGGCTGTGGGTGAGGGTCGAGAAAATCCTCAAAAAATAAAACATCATCTCCAGCAATTAGTAAAAAGAGGTCTTTTGAAGAGCGAAAATGGTAAATATAGAAAAATATCGGATATTATTAATAATGTAAAATCAAACCTAATGTCTCTGCCGATATTTGGTTCGGCTAACTGTGGAGAGGCAATTTCTTTTGCCGAAGATCACATTGAAGGCTATTTAAAGGTTTCTCCTAAAATAACAAATAACAATAAGAATCTTTTCGTGGTTAAGGCTAGGGGTAATTCAATGAATAAAGCCCTAATTAATGGGGAGAATATAGATGATGGTGATTATGTTTTAGTTGATTCGGAAAAGAAAAGCCCTGAAAATGGTGATTATGTCTTGTCAATTATTGATGGTTTGGCCAATATTAAGAAATTTAAAGAAGATAAAAATCGTGGAATAATAATGCTAATATCAGAGTCTACTTCTAGCTATGACCCAATCTATATTCATCAGGATGATCGAGATTTTTATTCTGTCGCTGGCAAGGTGGTTGGAATTCTGAAAAATTAAGACATAGAAAGGATAAAAACGACAATACTATTTGTCGTTTTTTTTATTTTATGTTATTATTGTATTAGAAATTTGAACAAAGATTTTCTTTGTTTGTTCTAAAATTAACCTAATTTTTATGAGTGAAGAAGAAAAAAAAATAAAAAGAAAAAAAGTGTTAATGGAACTTAGAGCCGAAGAAGAAACCGAAAATCAATTGATTTGGCTTTATCAAACTCTGATAGATTTAGGTATTGAAAATTGTTTTTCTGAAGATAACAAAGCTTTTTTTAGTGATGGCATGAAAACCCTAAGGGACGAATCAAAGGCCCATAAATTACTGATTAATAGCGTCATTAATAAATACGATAATTAAAGTCTAAACATATGAAATTTAATCAATGCTCAATGAGCCAAGAAGGAATTTTGCTTAACTTACAAAAAGGTTTAGACAGTGAAGTTCGGGCCAGAGATTTGTGTCAAGAATTGTTGGAAGTACTAGACGATGAGAATGACAAAAAAATAGTTGAAAAAATACTTAAAGACGAGGAAAGGCATATTAAAATAACCGAAGAGTTAATATCCATTGCTAAAGCTTTTTATATTAACCAATAGGATTTTTTCTATCCTATGATTGCTAGTCCTAAGAAAATTTTAATAGTTGAAGATGAAAGACCTTTTGCTAGAGCTTTAGAATTAAAGCTTTCTAGCATTGGTTTTAAAACTAGAACTGCCTTTGACGGGCAGGAGGCTTTGGATTATCTCAAAAAGGATAAATTTGATTTAATGCTTTTAGATTTGGTTATGCCCAACATTAGTGGTTTTGATGTTTTATTAAAATTACAACAAGCTAAGAGCAAGGTGCCAGTAATCATTACTTCTAATCTTGGACAAGAAGATGACTTGAAAAAAGTTCAGGCTTTTGGTGTTTTAAAATATTTTGTAAAATCAGATGTTGGCATCATTGAAATAGTAAATTATGTTCGTGATTTTTTAAATAATAATGCTAAAGACGATAAAAAATAAAAAATAAAAATTATGAATTTGGACGAGAATAAAATTAGGCAAATACTTTTAGATCAAAATTATATCACCACGCTTGATTTACAAAAGGCAGAAAAATCTGTAGGCGATAATGCTTCAATCGTTGATTATTTTTTAGATCAAGGAATTTTAAATAAAAAACTTTTAGGGCAAGCTCTAGCTGAGTATGAAAAAGTTCCTTATTTTGACTTGAAGAATAATTTGCCATCTTATGAGCAAATACTTAAATTTCCAGAAGAAATTGCTAGAGAATATCGCTTAATCTTTACTAAAGAAGATGAAGATAAAATGTTTTTTACTTCCGATATTCCAAGCGAATCAAAAAAAGTTTTTATGAGTATGGGTGATTTATTTCCGATTGAAAATATAACAATTTCATACTCACTGCCAGAAGATATTGATTTTGCTTTGGATTATTTTTATAAAAAACCTCTTAAAACCAGATTTAGTGATATTATTAAAAGTGGTCGCAAAGTGGCCCAGGAAATAGTTACTGAAATTTTTAGAGATGCATTATCTTATAATTCTTCTGATATTCACTTTGAACCACAGGGAAAAGAAACTATTATTCGTTTTAGAGTCGATGGTGTTTTACAAGAGGCTGGTAGAGTTTCCAATGAATACTACAACAACATTTTAAATTTTATAAAAGTTCAAAGTGGTCTTAGAATAGATGAACACTATTCAGCTCAAGATGGCTCAATGAATTATAAATTCGGTAAACAAGAAGTGGATATGCGTATTTCTATTTTGCCAGTAGTTAGTGGTGAAAAAATAGCTATCCGTATTTTAGCTAAATATATTAAAGGTTTTGGTTTGCATGAAATTGGGCTAGAAAAAAAAGATAGGGATTTAATGAGAAAAGAAATTCAAAGACCGTTTGGTATGATTTTAACTTCCGGTCCAACTGGAAGTGGTAAAACAACTACTCTTTATTCTTTGCTTAGACTTTTGAATAATCCTCGAGTAAATATAACTACCCTTGAAGACCCAATCGAATATAGAATAAAAGGCACAAACCAAATACAGGTTAATTCAGTTACTAATTTAACATTTTCTAGGGGTCTTAGAACTATTGTTCGTCAAGATCCAGATGTTATTATGGTTGGAGAAATTAGAGATGAAGAAACAGCTGAAATGGCGGTTAATGCTTCTTTGACCGGACATTTATTATTATCAACTTTTCATGCTAATGATTCAGCTACTACTATTGCTCGTCTTTTAGATATGGGGGTCGAACCATTTTTATTGGCCTCTACCTTAAGAGTTGTTATTGCTCAAAGGTTAGTAAGAAAGCTTTGTGAAAAATGTCGCTATAGCGTCTCTATTTCTAAAGATGATTTTAAAAAAGAACATCCTGATGTAGCTAAATATTTAAAAAAAGATAATAATATTTTTTATCAGTCTCATGGTTGCGAGGCTTGCGGTTATACTGGTTATAATGGTCGAACGGCTATTTTCGAAATAATATTAAACACTCCGGAATTACAAGATTTAATTCTTTCCAGGCCATCAGCTAAACAAATTTGGGAACTAGCCAAGCAACAAGGATCTGGTTCTTTGTTTTCTGATGGTATGCAGAAAGTTAAGGCTGGCGTTACATCTTTAGATGATTTATTACGCGTTGCTTTACCATAGTTTATGTCTTTAAATAAAAGCTATCTAATAGAAAATTTAGCAACCTTAGTTGAAGCCGGAATAAATATTCCCGAGGCTTTATCGATTGTATCTTCTGGTGTCAAAAACAAATCTTTTAAATCAGTTGTTGACGGAATTAAGGATAGTGTTGATTCTGGTTTTTCTTTGTGGCAATCTTTTGAAAAGACTGGAATCTTTTCTAAGAGAGATATTTCTTTGATTATGATCGGAGAAGACTCTGGGCATTTAGTAGAAAATTTAAATATTTTATCGCTTCAACATCAAAAAGAAAAATTTTTTAGATATAAAGTTTATTCAGCTTTAATGTATCCCAGTTTAGTTCTTTTTTTGGTTTTGGTTATTGGAACTGGAATGAGTTGGTTTCTTTTGCCAAGATTAGCCTTAGTTTTTGTTCAATTAGATGCTAAATTGCCGACTATAACTAAAGTTATGATTTCTGTTGGTAATTTTTTTGGAAACTATGGCTTGTTTTTCTTTCCTTTGCTTTTCATCTTTTTATTTTTATTCTTTTATATAATCTTTGTTCACAAAAAAACAAAAGTTATTGGTCAAAAATTTTTATTTAATTTTTTTAGTACTCGAAAATTAATTTTAGAAGCTGAACTATCTCGTTTTGGTTATGTTTTAGGAACACTGCTTAATGCCGGCTTCTCTATAGACGAATCTTTAAGATTAATGAATCAGGCCAGTACTCTTCCTTTTTACGGCGATTTCTATCTTTATTTATCGGAAAGCGTTTCTGATGGTATATCTCTTAAAGATAGTTTTAATTCTTTTAATGGCTCACAAAAATTAATACCAAGTTCTGTTCAGGAGATGATTTTTGTTGGTGAGCGCTCTGGCAAATTACCAGAAATACTTCTTAAAATAGGAAAGAATTACGAAGAGAAGCTGGATATTACTACCAGAAATTTGTCAGCTGTTTTAGAACCGGTTCTTTTAATAGCTGTTTGGTTGGGCGTGGTATTTCTTGCTTTATCTATCATTCTTCCGGTTTATAATTTAATTAGCAATATTAATTAGTTTTTATGAATAGTAAAAAAGCCTTTACTTTGTTGGAAGTGCTTTTAACTGTCTCTATTTTGGTTTTGTCGGCTGGAGTTATGTCTCCTATCTATTTTTCTGCCAAAAATAAAGAAGATTTAAGTTCTTCGGTCGATATGGTTGTTGCTTCTTTGCGCAGAGCTCAAGCTTTGTCTATCGGTGGACAACATGATACTTCCTGGGGTGTTAAAGTACTAAATGGCAATATTATTGTTTTTAGTGGCAATGATTTTTTATCCAGAAATTCAGCTTTTGATGAAAAAATTTTAACAAATAAAAATATTATTATTAGTGGTAATAATGAATTTGTTTTTGATAAGATTACTGGAAGTACATCTGATTTTGGAAGTGTAATTTTAAGCTTGAGATTAAATTCAAACACGATTAGTGTTAATAAAAGAGGAATTGTTTCTCATTAAAGTATGTTTGTAAATATTAAAAACAAAAAAAGAGGTTTTAGTAGCGTTGAAATTCTTTTAGCCGGATCGGTTATGGGTCTGGTTCTTATTTCTTTGTTGGGATTTTTGTTTTATGCTAGCGATTCTATTAAAGGTGATAATATCAGCTCTAGATCATCTTTTGTTGCCAAAGAAGGACTGGAAGCTGTTTCTAGTATTAGAGACAGGGGTTTTGTTAATTTAGTTGATGGTGTCTATGGCTTATCATTTACTTCTGGTCAATGGGATTTTTCTGGGGCAAGCGATCAGGTTGGTGATTTTAACAGAGCGGTAACTATTAGCACTATTTCAGAAAATATTAAGAAAGCTACCGTTTTAGTTACTTGGACTAAAAGTCCTGGACGTTCTGGAAGTTTATTTTTAAGTAAATATTTTACCAATTGGCAAGAACAAGGTAGTGGAGTTGTGTTAACTCAAGCTGAACAATTAATAGTTGATACTTCTGGTCTATTAATAAATAATAATCAGGTAAATGGAACGCTTCTTTCAAATAGTGGTCCAGATGAAACCATAACTATAGATAGCATAGAACTTATATGGATGGGTGTAAACTCCAACACTAGAATAAATTCAATGGTTATTGGAGGAACAACTGTCTGGAGTGGTTCGGGAACTTCTGGCTCAACTTTTTATTTATCTACCCCTTATGATATTAATTTATCAGCTGGCACATATCCCATATCTTTTAATTTTAGTAGAAGAGTAACGGCAATAACCTTATACGCTAGATTTAATATGTCGGATGGTTCTTACAAGCAAGCCGATATTACATCTGGTGCTGGTGAAGATTTAACCCCACCGGCGGCTATAAATGATTTAATGTCAATTTATAGTGACCACGAACTAGTTACTCTTATTTGGACTGCTCCTGGTGATGATGATTGGACTGGTCTAGCTACGGCCTATGAAATTAGATATTCACAGAGCCCAATAAATGACACTAATTGGGAATCAGCCACTCTTTTTTCTTCTCCACCTGCCCCGCAGATTGCTGGTAGTTTTGAATTTGTGGATGTAACCGGTTTATCACCTAGCACTGCTTATTATTTTGCTATTAAGACTAGTGATGAAAATGAAAATATTTCTGGTTTGTCGAATGTTGTTTCAGAAAGCACCACTGCTATTATGCAAGCCGCTTATTTGCAAATAGATATGAGTGGGGCAGCTGTGGCTATCCCACCCTTAAACAACAGAAATGTTTCTAATATACTTCTTTCTAATGGTGGGGCTAGCGATATTTCAATAAGATCAATAGGTGGGTTTTGGAGTGGTAGGACATTGCAGCAAATTTATATTAATGGCATTTCTGTGTGGAGTGGCAACATAAGTTCTGGTGGAACAGCCACTTTATCAACTCCTTATACTTTAATTTCTTCTGGTGGGCCATATGACTTACGTTTGAGATTTAATAATAGATTTTCCGGTCAAACAATATATTATCTTGAATTCACGATGACCGATGGATCTATTCAGTATAGTGATTCTAAAAGTTTTTAGCTATTTATGAAAATATTTTTTACAAAAAAAATTAAGAAAGGAATGACTCTTATCGAAACTATGTTTTATTTAAGCTTGTTTATCGTCATGTTTTCGATACTTTTTACTTCTTTAAATATTTTTTATAGTAACAAAATAAAAAACAAAACAATTTTAGAAGTTGAACAACAAGGATTTATTGCTTCGACTATAATTAGCCAAGAAATTAGAAACGCTCAATCTATAAATTCTCCTTCAATTGGAGCGACCTCAGATACTTTATCTTTAGAGCATTTTGATGCTCTAAAAAATCCCTTAGTAATTTCTTTAATAAATAATCAAATAAATATCGATGAAGGTGGTGAATCTAATTATTTAAATTCATCTCTAGTTAATGTTAGTAATTTAAGTTTTGTCAACAATTCAATCGTTGATGGCAATCAATCAATTTCTTTTAGTTTTGATGTTAATTATAATTCTGACAGCAATAGGCAAGAATATAAATATAGCAAAAATTTTTTTGGCACGGTTAATCTTCGTAAAAAATAATATGTTGAAATTAAAACATGAAAACAAGTCAGGTTTTGTAGTAATGATTAGCGTTCTTATAGTCAGTGTTATTGTTTTATCAATTTCAGTTACTATCGCTTTTTTAAATACCGGGGCTGGAAAAAATAGCCTGACCTTAAAAGATTCTGATCAGGCAAGATTATTGGCTGAAACTTGTTCAGAGCAGGCTTTACTGGAGATATCATTAAACAGGGCTTATTTGGGTAACGCTAATCTAAGCTTTTTAGAAGGAGATTGTTCTTATAATGTTATTTCTGGAGCAGGAGAAAATAGAACAATAGAATCTTCTGGTTTTTCTGGTGATAGTGTTAGAAAAGAAAGAATATTGATTAATGCCTTAAATCCTGATATAATTATTTCGTCATGGCAGGAAATAGCCGATTTTTAATTGTTCACATTTTTTTAACAGTTATAAAATTTGGAGATTTTTGATTTTTGTGTTATATTAAATTTAAAGTAAAAAATAATAAAGGTCGATAGATTTATTATTTTTTTATTAATATAAATTAAAATATTTTTCATGTTTTATTTTTTAAAAGATAATTCATGAAAATAAAAAAAATTATGAATAAAAAGAGAAACCAAGGTTTCACTTTGCTTGAAATCTTGTTGGCGGTAGCTGCTTTGGTTATCTTAGCTAGTATCGTTATCTTGGCTCTTAACCCAGGAAAACAATTAGCTGATACCAGAAACTCACAAAGATGGGTTGATGTTAATACTATCTTAAATGCTGTTTATCAGTACGCTATTGACAATGACGGTGATGTACCAGACACTATCCCAGTTGACACTGCTACTGGAACCGATATTTGTATTAAATCTGGTATCGCAACCACTAGTTGTGATGTAGATTTGTCAGCTTTAGTACCAACTTATTTAGTTAGCGTTCCAGTTGACCCTCGAGCAACTGCCTCTGCTAACTATACAATCGTTTCTTCTTCAACTACTGGAAGAATTACCGTTGAAGCTCCTTTGGCTGAACAAGGCAAAACTATTACTGTTACTAGATAGTTTGATGTATATAAAAAAGACACTCCTTTCCGGGGTGTCTTTTTTTGTTTAAAAATGCTAAAATACTGTTGATGTTTGGTAAAGACAAAAAAGACTTTGATCCTTTTGTGGTCAAGGAAAAAAAATTTAAATTTGGTAATCTTAAGGACTCTTTCTACCATTTAGGGTGGATGGAAGATTCTTTTTTATTTGGTGAAAACAATAATGAGACTTTGAAAAAAACTTTTGATTCCAGCAAAACTAAACATATTTTTTCCTTCTTATTGTTGTTTTTCTTTATATTGTTGGCTCGTCTTTTTTGGCTGCAAATTTTTAAAGGGGATGAATATCGTGCTATGGCGGAAGGTAATAGGGTTAGGACCGTTAGTATTGAGCCCAAAAGAGGTATTATTTATGATTCTAATAGAATTTCTTTAGTTAAAAATGAAGCTAACTTTGTTCTTTATTTAATCCCTTCTGAAATGCCAAAAGATGAGCTAGAGCGCGATCGAATTTTGCGCCAGCTTTCTTTTATAATTGACAATAAAACCGAAGATACCGACGCTCAAAATGTAACTGAAAATACAGGAGATTATTCTTCCTTTGAATTTTTAGAAGATAGTGATTATTTTTATTTTGTTAAAAACAAATTAGATAAGATTAAATATGGCTCCTTAGAATCTTTTAGGCCCTTGTTTATAATGGATAATTTAGAACATGAGGCTGTTATTGCCATATCCCTAGAAACTGAAAAAATGCCAGGGGTTTCTCTCTCTGTTAAAATGGGTCGTTCGTATGTTGGTTCAGAAAGTTCTTTATCAAGTCTTTCTCATGTTATTGGATATA
The DNA here is from genome assembly GCA_035400585.1 of bacterium. Taxonomy (GTDB): domain Bacteria; phylum Patescibacteriota; class Patescibacteriia; order Patescibacteriales; family UBA12465. The sequence continues at coordinate 23,153 of DAOMZR010000003.1, forward strand.
CTGGCAAAATTTCTGAAAAAGATTTGGATGTTTTTGGTGAAGAATATTCTTTAATTGATTATATTGGAAAAACTGGATTGGAATATTTTTATGAAAATGAATTAAAAGGACAGAAGGGAAAAAAATACACTGAAGTTGACGCTTTAGGTAGAGAGAAAAAAATTATTAATAAAACATTGCCAGTAGATGGTTCCAACTTGGTTTTGAGTCTAAATTCTAAATTGCAAGCCAAAATTGAAGAAATATTAAAAGAAAGGCTTAAAAAAAATAATTTGGGTCGATCATCGGTTGTAGTTTTGGACCCGAGAAACGGCGAGATTTTGTCTTTAGTTTCTTGGCCAGCTTATGATAATAATATTTTTTCCAAAGGAGTAAGCCAATCTGATTATAGTAAATTATTAAATGATCCCGACAGACCTTTGTTTAATAGGGCTGTTAATGGCACTTTTCCCTCTGGCTCAACGCTTAAACCAACTATCGCTGCCGCCGCTCTTGAGGAGGGAGTTGTTAAAGAAAGCACTTATGTTAATAGTCGCGGTGGCATTAATGTTGGCCAGTGGTTTTTTCCTGATTGGAAAGCCGGTGGTCATGGCATGACTGATGTTAAAAAAGCTATTGCTGAATCAGTAAACACCTTTTTTTATTATATTGGCGGTGGTTATGAAAATTTTTCTGGACTTGGAATTGATAGAATTGTTAAATATTTAAATCTTTTTGGTTTGGGTGCTCAGAGTGGATTAGACCTACCTCAAGAAGCTAGGGGCTTTGTTCCAACTCCAGAGTGGAAAGAAGAATCAAGAGGTGAGGTTTGGTATATCGGAAATACTTATCACGTTTCTATCGGTCAAGGTGATATTTTAGTCACACCACTTCAAGTAGCTAATTTTACCGCTTTTTTTGCTAATGGCGGCAAATTATATCGCCCCCATTTAGTTAAAGAAATATTAGATGGTGAAAATCAATTAATTAGAAAAATAGAGCCAGAAATTATTAGAGATAATTTTATAAGCGATAAGAATATAAAAATAGTTAAAGACGGCATGAGACAAACCGTTGTTTCAGGCAGTGCTAGACGCTTGGATATTTTGCCTTACAAAATATCTGGCAAGACCGGAACGGCTCAATGGGGAACCAATAAAACTCCCCATGCTTGGTTTACCTCTTTTGCGCCTTACGATGATCCAGAAATAGTCATTACCATTTTGATAGAAGAAGGAAAGGAAGGCAGTGATTTACCAGTGACCATTGCTGGTGAAATATTTGATTATTATTTTTCCGAGAAAAATAGATAGTTTTTATTGTTTTTATTATCTATATTTGTTATTATATTTATATAGCAACAAACCTCTCATAGATTTTGTATTGACTTTTTTTTGTAAATATGGTATAATTAACAGTTATATAGCTTGATGTTTTTTGAATAAGCTAACAACAGATTATTTTAAGATAACTTAAATAAAAATAATATTTTAAAATTATTAAATAAATATTAAAAAAATAAAAACTTTATTTTTAATAATAATCAATAATATATTTAATCTATAAAATTATGCCAGAACAAATTACATTGGGGCGTAAAAATGAGACACAAGATGATGATTCTTTTTTAAAAAAAGCAGTCGAAGCTGGTTTTAGCATTGTTGATGTTGAAGGGGAAACAAAAAAACTAAAAACCAGATTAAACAGATTAGATCGGGGCGGCAAGGAACAGTTTAAGGGCGAAAGAGAGGTCTTAATTGGTAGATTAAAAAAATACGGAGTGGAATATGTCAGCAAAAAAGGGGAGAACTTAATTGATGATACAGAAAAATCAGCTAAAAATAAAGAAGAAGAAAAAAGGGATGAGGAAAAACCACAAGACTCATCTACTGATTTAAAAAAGATGGGTATTGATATTTCTGAAAGTGAACCAGCGGTTAATAATGAAAAAAATGAAATTGATGGTGAGCAAAAAGAAGGTGACAAAGAAGCAGAAAAAAAACAAGAACTAGAAATTTCTAAATATTTAAAAGAAGAATTAAAATCTTTGGGAATTACTGAAGAAAAACTAAAAAGTGAAAGTTATAAGAAATTTAATGAACTAAGCAATGGATCAAAATTGTTAGTTTTGAAAAATTTAAAAGGTGTAATTTTAGAAAATGTTTCTTCTTATGCTGTTAAAGAGGCCAGGGAAATGGTTAGTCCGACCAATGGACTTTTTAGTAAGCTAAGAGCTAATTTAAAAGAGAATAATTTAACTAAAAAAATAAAACAAAGAGAGTTAAAGGCTTTGTCTGGTGAGGGTATCGGAGAGGATAATGAAAAGAAACTAGAATCTTTGTCGGAAATAATGAGCAGCTTGGAAGTGGATGTTTCTGAAAAAAATGGCAAAACTGAAATTGCTTTAATGAAAATTGAAGAAGGAATGAACGATGAACAAAAAAAAGCTATCGAAGATTTGAATTTATTGGCCAATAAATTTTTAGAAATTCCAAAGGAAATGGCTTATGAAAGCGCCACTGAAGCAGATAGGAAAAAATATAATCAAGCCAAAGAAAATTATTTTAATGCCAAAATAGAAACCTTAAAACAATTAGGAAATTCTGGTGATGTTTTATCTAAAATAAACAAAGCCGATTTTCAACTAAAAATGGTTCGTGATCTAAGCAATGATTCTGTTTTAAGTGAAGAATGGAAACAAGCCATTAAAAATCCAGGATTTTTTAAGAGGGTTGTTTTATCGATGAGTAGTAAGGAAAAAATGGCTTATATGGCTTCGGGTTATACTGTTCGTTCTGTTTTTGGGGCTTTATCATTATCAGCTTCAGCTATTCCTTTAATAATGACTATTGGTGGTATAAGGGGAAATAGGACAGCCAAAGAAAAACTTAGAAAACAAGATAAACTTGATATATACAAGTCTAAAATTGAAAGTCCAATTTCTCTACAAAAAAAGAATCTTAAGAAACAAATGGATGTTTTGATTCCGGCTGAGTTTCGTTTGGAACCAGACAAGTGGTTGGAAAATGAAAATACCAAACCAGAAGATGCGCAGAAATATTTGAATTTAAGAGTAGAGTATTTAAAATTAGATGAAAAATTAACTAAAGAGAAATCAGAAAGATTAAATATAGCCAGTGCTGAAAGCTTGAAAGACAAATTGGACAACTTAGCCGAGAAAATAAAAGAAGAAAGCTTGAAAGACGAACCAGACGCAAATAAACTAAAGGACTTAGCGGAATCTTTAAGTTTGAGAATGTTGTTTACTCGTGAAAAAATTGCCAAAGAATTGGTAAATTATGGTAGTAATGAGGCAAAAATGTTGAACCATCTTGATTTACAAAGAAGCTTGGATGAAGCTGACTTGATTTTATCATCTCAAATTGTTTCTCAATATTTATTTGCTGACCAAGAAGGAGTTGGCGGAGAGGAAAAAGAAGATAGAATAAGTAAAAAGGGTAAATTTAAAGCTGGCCAGGAACTTTTAAATAAAATATTAGAAAATTATTCAAAAGATTTATCAAGCAAAAGAAAAAAATATATTGTTAAAAAAACTATTTATGGCGCTTTGACTGCCGGCGCCTTTGCTAGTGTTGGTGCTTTAATCAGAGAAGTTGGTGATTTAGATTTGTTTAGTGACAGTGAACCAATTAGTCATAACGAAAATGTTCAAGCTTTTGTAAAGGGATTTGATTCCATGCAGGAAACACAGAGTGTTAATCAAACCAATTTTGTTGAAAATGTTAGCGCAGAAAACACATTTCATTATAATAACTTCTCTGAAAATTTAACTAGCTCACCAGAAAATTTTGTTGAAACCGGAGAACAAGTAATTGAAAAAACTTCTTTAATCGGGGTTAACACTGAAAGCTTAAGTCCCGAAGCAATTGAATCACTAGAAAAAGTTGGAAATTTAAATAAAGTGGTTGTTTTAGAGAAGGGAAATGGTGTTTCTAAAATATTTGATGGTCATATGGGCAATGAATATAAGGTTAACTTTATTGATGCCAAAACTGGAGAAATGACTGAAGCAGCTGCTTTTAGCAAAAACGTGAATCCTGGTGATCAGGTTATTTTGGGAGAGGATGGAAAGGTTTATGTTGTTTGCAATGAAGGTATAAAGGATAACCCTCTTTATCATAAGGTCGCAATAGAGAAAGAGGTGTTAAATGAGGAGAATTTAAGACCGACAGAAAAAATAGAAAAATTGGCCAGTTATCAAATCAAAGAAGTAAATGTTGGGCCAGATGGTAAAATTCATTTTGAAAGCCAACTTGTTAGCGAGAATCATAATAAATTAGAGGGGTTAACTAATATTTCTTCAGAAAAAATGTCTGGCGTTGAAAATTCAAGCTCTGGGTTAGATGGTTGGGAATATCCTGACATGAAGGATCTCGGAGAAAACGATCCAGTAATTTTATCAAAAGATTCAGATTTAATTATTTTAGAAAATAATAGCGATCTGGATAAAATTGCTAGCATTACTAAAATAGAGGGTGGTTATAAAATAACTTTAGAAGACGGAAGCTCTTTAAACTATAAACTAAGCGAAGAAGGAGTTGGTGCTGCTAAAGCTAATTTTTATTCCGTAGATAATACAGTCATTGAAAACGCAACAGTTGAAGGTAGCCTGGACAAAATAGAAGAACTCTCTAATAAATTGGGAGAAAACAATTGGATTGACATTCTGAAAACCGAGTTTGATGTTAAAATGGAGGGTAATGATGTTTTTTCTATCAAAGACCAATTAAATGATTCTGTTAAGATAAAATTTGGTTCTATTAGACTGGATAACATTTCTCATGTTGATCCAGTATATGGCAATAGTGGGTTTGGTGAGATTGAAGAAATTGATGTTTTTATGAAAAACGGGCAGAAAATAAACTTTGTTCCAATGGAAGGTGATGGTGGTACCTTTTACGTTCCAGAAGGAACCAATAATGAAGTTGCTAGTTTAGATGATAATTTAGCAAATGAAAGTCTAAATAGTGGTTTGCCGATAGAATCGGTTGCGATTAATGAAGTTCCTACTGGTAATATTGAAGAAAGCTTTAGAAGTGCCGATCAAATAAAAAATCTTTTTGACAAGGATCTAAAAGATATGAATTTAAAAGTAATAAAAGATAGTTCTAGTGGTGGTTGGACTATTAATAAGGGAAGTCAAATGGCTTTGGTCAAGATTTATGAAGACAAATTGATAATAGAAAAAATTGGTCTTGGTGGGGGCATGGAAGCTTCGATGTTAAGTGGCGGTGAAATAGATCTCGGTAGTGACCAGGTAGAGATTGAAGTTAAAAATAAAGTTTTTGATGCAGCTGTTTTCAGAGATAAAATTAAAGAATTTTTAAAATAAATTTTACGCTAATAAAGGACTCCCAAAAAGGAGTCCTTTATTGATTTTATGAGTCTTTTTTGATAAGCTCTTCTTATGACTAATATCAAAAAAATAATCAAAAATATAGGTAGAATAACCCAAAAAGATAGGTTTTTAATTATTATCATTGCTTTTTCTGCGGTTTTTTTTCTAATGACTTCGATTTTGACCAATTTTCAGGAAAAAAACAATTTTTTGAAATTTTTTTCTCCCGATGAAAATGCCAACTATGTCTTTACTAAATTGTACGCTCAAACCGATAATCTCTATGTTTTTGAAAAATATAATCTTATAGCCGAAGATATTGTTCGACCAAGGAGTTATATCAGTGAAAATGGCTTTATTAAGCCTGTTAGTTTTTTGGGGATGACAATTTATTATGGTTTTTTAGCTAAGATTTTTGGCGTTGGTATAATTCCTTATTTAACTCCTTTTTTTGCTTCTTTAGCTTTAATATTTTACTATTTGTTGATTAAGAAGTTATTTGGAAGTAAAAATGCCTTTATCTCATCTTTGTTATTATTTTCTTTTCCGGTTCTAATATATTATTCAACCAGAAGTTTGTTCCACAATGTTTTATTTCTTTCTTTTTTAATTATTGCTTTGTATTTTCTAGCAGTTTTGTTTGATAAAAGAATTACTACCCCCGAAAAGGATAAAAATAATTATTTTAGAAGATTATTTTATTTCGATTTTCTAATGGCATCACTAAGTGGTTTGTTTTTTGGTTTGGCTATAGCTGTCAGATCTTCGGAACTTATTTGGTTATTAGTAGCTGGTTTTGTTTTTTTGATTTTAAAAAACAAAAAATTAAGTTTAATTCGTTTGACCGCCTTGGTTTGTTTTTTTATTTTAGCCTTGATACCGATTTTTTATAATAACCAGATTTTATATGGTTCGCCTTTCTATGGCGGTTATTATGAAATGAATAAATCCATCAGCCAAATTAGTCAGGCTAGCGGAGGTATTATCAAATCAGTTTTTATTGGTAGTCTACTGGATGTTAAAATTTTAATAAAGTTTGTTTTTAAAACTATTTTTTATTTTGGTTTTTATCCGATGCAGTCACTGGAAATGTTTGATAAGTATTTTGTAAAAATGTTTTGGTATTTATGTTGGCCAGCTCTTATTGGCTTTGTCTGGTATATTTTTTCTGAAAAAAAGAAGTTAAAAAAATTTTATCCTTATTTGCTTTCTTGGTTTTTGGTTTCTTTCTTTCTGATTTTTTATTACGGTTCCTGGAAATTTGTTGATAATCCCGATCCTAGCAGATTTACAATTGGTAATTCTTACACTCGCTATTGGCTACCGATTTATATTGGTGTTTTGCCGTTTGTTTCTTATTTTATTCTAAAAATTAGTTTAATTTCTAGTTTTTGGAAAAATAAAAAAATTGCCAAAATTATTGGTATTTCAACCTCTGCTTTGACTTTGGTTTTTATGATGTTTTTATCTTTTAAGTATGTTTATAGTGGATCAGAAGAAGGTTTAAAACATTATTTTTCTAAAACCATTAAAGCTAAGACAGAGGTATCTAAAATAATCGAGCTAACAGAGAATAATTCGGTTGTGATAACCGAATATCATGATAAATTTCTTTTTCCCGAAAGAAAGGTTATAGTTGGTCGATTTAATGATGATAATATGAACAGAAACTATGCCAAACTAGTTAATTATTTACCAGTTTATTATTATAATTTTACCTTGCCAGAAAAGGATGTTGATTATTTAAATAATCGAAGATTAAAAGATTTTGGTTTGCAAATTAAATTAGTAGAAAATATTAACGAAACCTTTTCTTTATATAAACTAGCAAAACCATAGAAGATTGTCTGTGGAGAAAGTTGTTTACTGAAACAATTTAGTTAAATTTTATGATTTTTTATGACCTATAATATAATTACAATTGGCTGCCAAATGAACAGGGCTGATAGTGAGCGTTTGGCAAGTTATTTAGAAAAACTTGGATTTAAACATAATCCTGATTTTTTATTAGCTAAATTGGTTATTTTTGTTACTTGCGGAGTAAAGCAATCAGCCGAAGATAGAATTCATGGCTTAATAAATCAAATTTTTAAAAATAACAAAAAAACAGTCATAGTTGTTACTGGTTGTTTAAGCGAACGTGAAGACTTGCAAAAAAGCTTGGGAAAGAGAGTTAAAATTTGGTTTAATATTTCTGATTTATTAAATCTTGATAAAAGACTTATTAATTTTTTTCCTAAAGTTAAATTAATAAAAAACAAGGAAAAAAGTTATTTGGATTTAAAAGCTGATTATTCTTCTAGTTTTTCTGCGTTTGTCCCAATTGGCAATGGTTGTAATAATTTTTGTTCTTATTGTGTTGTTCCCTATGCTCGAGGCAGGGAGGTTTATCGCCCAGCTTATGATATTTTAAAGGAAGTTAAAGGTTTAATTAAAAAAGGATTTAAAGAAATAAATTTGATAGCCCAAAATGTTAATAGTTATTATTCTGAAAACGACGATCGAATAAGTAAAGAGTTTGGCTTTAAAATAAAATCAAAAAAAATAGATTTTGCCGATCTTTTATCAATAATTGATGGACTGAAAGGTGATTTTTGGTTAAGATTTTCCTCTAGCCACCCCAAAGATGTTAGTGATAAATTAATTAGAGTTTTAAAAAAGGCGGAGCATGTTTGTGAACATTTTCATTTAGCAGTCCAATCTGGAGATAATGATATTTTAGAGGCAATGAACAGAAAATATACCATTGAGAGTTATAAAGAAAGTGTTAAAAAAATTAGAGAAGCACTGGATTTCAAAAATGGCTTTTCAGCTTCAATAACTAGCGATGTTATTGTCGGCTTTCCGGGGGAAAAATTTAAAAACTTTAATAATACTAAAAAGCTTTTTAAAGAAATAAGCTTTGATTTGGTTTATATTTCTAAATATAGTCCTCGCTATAAAACAGTTTCATCTTATCTAAAAGATGATGTCGATTTGGAAGAAAAAAAGAGAAGGGAAAGGGAGTTAAATATTGTTTTAAGAAAAACTGCTTTAGAAAATAATAAACAATATTTAAATAAAGAAGTTGATGTTTTAATAGAAGGCTTTGATCGCAAGGGTTTTTTAACCGGCAGAACTAGAACGGCTAAAATAGTTAGAACAAAGCAGAAAGCTGATTGCCCCAATGATTTTATTGGTAAATTTGTTAAAGTTCAAATTGAGAAAGTTTTTGAATTTGAAATTCAGGGAAAAATTATTGATAAGAACTTTTCTTGTTCATTAAGAGATAAAGACAAAAAAGAAACAAAAATTAAAGTTAAAAAGGATAAGGTTATTGCAATACTTGGTCCAACGGCCAGTGGCAAAACTTCTTTAGCCGTAAAACTAGCTGATAAATTTAATGGAGAAATAGTTAGCGCTGATAGTCGTCAAGTTTATAAAGGAATGGATATTGGAACTGGTAAGGATTTAAACGAATATTTTGTTGATGGTAAAAAAATTAATTATCATTTAATCGATGTTGCCGATCCACAAAAAGTATTTACTCTAGCTGATTACCAGGTTCAAGCTTTCAAAGCTTTTGATGATATTTTAGGTAGAAAGAAGCTACCGTTTTTGGTTGGCGGAAGCGGTTTATATTTAGAGGCGGTAGTTGATAATTATCTTTTATCAGATTCCAAGCCATCTCTCGAAAAAAGAGAAGAGTATGAGTCTTTAGAGCTATCCGACTTGCAAAACAGAATTAAAAAAATAAATAAAACTTTTTTTGCTGGCATTAACAATAGTGATTTAAATAACAAAAGAAGATTGGCTCGTTATTTAGAAGTATTACTTGATGAAAAATCTTTTAATCCTAAAAAAGGGAAGAGAAAATATGATTTTTTAATTTTAGGACTTAATCCTGAAAGGGAAGTAATAAAAGAAAAAATATATAAAAGATTATTAGATAGAATAAACAACGAAGATATGATTGGTGAGGTTAAAAGACTTCATGAATCTGGTGTTAGTTTTGAAAGATTGGAAAGTTTTGGTTTGGAATATCGTTTTGTATCTTTGTTCCTGCAAAATAAAATAAGCGAACAACAATTGATTGATCGCTTATTTACGGCTATTTGCCAGTTTTCTAAGAGACAAATGTCTTGGTTTAGAAGATGGGAAAAAATGGGAGCTAAGATTGTTTGGTTGGAAGATAAAGATGAAGCTGAAAAAATAATAAAACAGTTTATTACTTAGTCTTTTAAACATCTTATACTTAAACCACACTGAACAAAAGCTCTGCTTCTATATGATCCGGAACTTGTTGAATAAAGCTGTCTTTGCCATGATGCTCCCGAGCTAGTTATTGATGACCAAACAGCAAACGTAGAACCGAGAGACCCGAAAGAACCGTCAGTATACATCAAACCAGATGGTAGCGCGGAAAAGCCATAATCATCAGTTCCATTGTTAGATGTCCAACCAGTTATTGTTTTTAATTTAGATCCTTCATTTGTTCCTCTTGTGCCAACGGTTGTAGTATCATAAGGAAAATCTGTTAAACAGGTGCCAGAAGAACAAACGGCTCTTTCCAGTGTTGTTAGTTCATCGTGAGTTGGTATGTGCCAACCACTAGGGCAAATGTTATTTTGAGTTATGCTCCATTGATATAGTTTACCATAGGTCAAACAATTTGCTGATGTATTATCATAACAACCACACCAACCGTTGTCTGTTCCGCTTACAAAGGGAATAGAAGCACAGCCATTGTCATAATTTAAATTTTCAGCCATCCAGCATTGTTCACCTATTTTTGTTGTCTCGTAAGTTTTTCCGTCTCTCACGTCGACTATTTTATCTGTACCACAAACAAAACCACAGCTTATTATCCCAGTTGGTCCAAAACAATTTTGACCAGCATCGTAATCATTATTTTTTCTTTCTAAACAATTTCTTAATTCGTAGCCACTGTTTGTTTTTGCATAATAATATTCAGTTTCGCTACAATCACTTGATCTTGGTTGAGGATTTTGTGGAATTTTAGCCATGTATATTTTATCGGTAGTTGATCCAACTAAACTCTCACCGAAATTTAATGAATCAGGGTAGGTGCCCTCATCCAAATAATATTCTTCTAAGGCTAGTTGAATTTGTTCGATATCACTTAGTCTTTTGGTATCGCGAGCACTTCTTCTTAATTCTCCCAAAGAAAAAGAAACTATTGAAAATATTAAGCCAATAACAATAATTGCTAAAACAATTTCGGCTAAAGTAAAAGCTGGTTTTTTTGCTTTCATATTTATTTAATTGATTTTATTATTTCAATTATTTTTTTAGGATTATATTTTCCTTTGGTCTCGGCCATTACTTGTCCAATAAAATACTGCAACAACGATTCTTTGCCATTTTTAAAATCTTCAAATTGCTCTGGGTTTTTAGATATAATTTCTTTAATTATATTTTCTAAATCTTCTGACGATTCTTCGTTATTTTGTTCTAGTCCTAGATCTTTCATAATGTTGCTAGGATCTCCGCCTTTTTCAAAAATAATTTTTAATATTTTTTGTCCAGAGGTAGAATTTATTTTTTCTTGATAAATTAAAGAGATTAATTCAGCAAAATTTTCGGCTGTTATTTTTAAATCTTTTATTTT
>DAOMZR010000004.1:0-24554 GCA_035400585.1 bacterium
AACCCTGAAATGCTCGGCATTCGGGTCATTTTACACAGAAATGTCCGCGCACGGGATGTAGGAATCGAACCCACGACTGACGGTTTGGAGCCGTCCATTATACCATTTAACTAATCCCGCAATATTCTATAAATCTTTGAATAATAATAAAAATTTCTTTAAATATTTTAACATCTCCATAATAAACTGACAAGCATCCTTTATATCCTAGTTTTTTATTAATTCCAGTATGTGGTTTATTATACACATAAAATTTATTTTCGCCAATACCACTAACTTGAGACCAAAAATTTATCATTTCTTCTTTATCATGATATTCGTGTAGATGAATACAAGCACTAAGTTTATTTTCATCTATAGAAAAAGATTTTCGTAACAAAAACAAAAAAATTCTTATCATTCTTGAATCGGAATTTATAAACTTTAAACTGCCGTTGGTTTTTGCTCCCTCTCCCCAATAAAGCAAAGCTAAAAACAATTTATAATCGTCTCTGTCATATTTTTTATCTCTCAAAACATTACAATTATTATTAATTTCCAATAACTCTTCCTTTTTCTTTTTCTTAATTGTAATTATTGCCTTCTTTCTACCAACAATCTCTAAATTATTTAATCTATTTTTAGCATTAATATTGAGATCTAAATTTCTCGTCCAAAGAGACGCCGTGCTTTTGGAAACTTTTAAAACCTCGCTAATTTCTCTAAAAGAATAACCTTTAGCTCTTAATTTTTTAGCTTTATATTTTAAATCCTTTTTCATAATAAAATTATACAAAAAACATTATGAAAATAACTTAAACACTAAATAAAAAGAACCGTTTTCCAACGGCTCTTTTCTGATTCTAATTTCAATTATTCCGAAGCTTTTTCCTTATCTTTCATCGGTTCTCCACAACAAATTATTGGAGCTCCGCTATCTTTTATAAATTCAACCTCATTTCCACAAATTTCACAAACGTAAATTTTACCAACTCTACTTGCCATAAATTTATAATTAATAATTATGTCTAATAGGTTTCAATAAAAATTTCAAAGTAGGCTTGAGGATGAGAACAGGCTGGACATTTATCAGGAGCTTCGCCGCCCTCGTGAATGTAGCCACAATTATTACATTTCCATTTTTTTGTCTCACTTCTTTTAAAGACGATATCTTTTTCAATATTTTCTAACAATTTTTTATATCTTTTTTCATGATGCTCTTCAACCTCGCCAACTTCACGAAACAATTTGGCAATATCCTCATGTCCTTCTTCCAGCGCCTCTTTTTCCATGCGAGGATACATACTGGTATGTTCATAATTTTCTCCTTCAATAGCTGATTTTAAGTTATCTTTGATATCTTCGTGAATATATCCTAATGCTTTAGCCCATAATTTAGCGTGTTCTTTTTCATTTCTAGCAGTTTCCTCAAAAATATTGGCAATTTGAACATAACCCGCCTTTTTAAAAGCAGAAGCAAAATAATCATATTTATTTCTAGCCATTGATTCTCCAGCAAAAGCTTCTTCCAAATTCTTTTTTGTTTTTGGTCCCAACATAAATTATATAAATTAATTATAAAACTCTTAGTTTAACAACAACCAACTATCTCTCCAAATCCTTACCGTATTCTAATTCATAAATATGAAAAATGGTGGCCGATAAAGCTACAATTAAAGGACCCAAAATTAACCCCCAAAATCCAAACAAGGCAATACCACCCATTAAGGCAAAAATAATAAAAATTGGATTTACCTTGGACTTTCCTTTTAGTAAATAAGCTCTTAAAATATTATCGGTATTTCCAATAACTATTGAACCCCAGGCTAAAACAAAAACACCCTTAAAAACTTCTCCGGTGACAATCAAATAGATACCAACCGGAACGTAAATAATCATCGATCCGATATAAGGAATTAAAGAGAAAAAAGCTATTAAAATTCCAGCGTAAAAGGCTGGTAAACCAACAATCATAAAACCAATAGCACCAATAACACCTTGAATAGCGGCTGTCAAAAAGGTCGAAATAACTGCGGTATAGCTAACCTCTCTAAATTTTTTAAATAATTCGACATCGTATTTATTAGGAAGTGGTGACCAGTGTTTAATCTTTTCAACCATTCTTTCACCATCAATAAAAAAGAAAAACATAGTCAAAACTATCAAAACCAAAGAAACAAAGAATCCAGTCGTTCCCTTAACCACGGTAGCCGCTCCTTTGCTTATCCAATTTTTAATCGTATCGGTAATTTTTAAGATAAAATCTTTAACATTATTATCTTCAAAATTAACAAAATCAATCTTAGACAAAAGACTGCTCTTTAAATTATCGTTAGCATTGTTAATGAAATTAACTGTTTCGTTGTAAGCCACCACAGATTTTTTACCAGAAAAAATTATTAAATTGCTAACTGGAATTATCACAATTAAAAGGACCAATAAACACATTAGCAAAGCTGCCGGAGCTCTTCTTCCTTTAAATTTTTTAGTTAACCACAAAAATGGCCTATAAAAAAAAGAAACCAAAACCGCCGAAATAACTATCTCAGTCAGAAATGGTTTAAAAACAAGATAACAGGCAACAATCGCTAAAATTAACAAAACTATCAAAAATGGCTTAGCCAAATTTTCGTTTTTCATTTTTTTGATTATTTTAAAAAATTATTTTGTTTCTTTATGTAAAGTATGTTTTCTACAAATCTTACAGAATTTATTCAATTCTAAGCGAACAGCCTTTAAAGTCTTTTTATTTTTATGAGAATGATATGTAACTGTTTTGCATTCAGTACATTCTAATTTTATCATGTTGTCTTGAGACATATATTTAACCTAACAATTATAAATAAACTGCTAATTCAGCAATCTAGAGCTATTATAACAAATAAACAGCGAAAGTCAACATTGACATTTTGGACAATAATGAGTTCCCCTGCCGGCCAGTCTTGTCTTGCTTATTAATCCACCACAAACTTTACATTTTTGACCTTTCCGACCATAAACTTTAAGTAGTGGCAAAAAACCACCGCTTTGTCCGCTGGCATCAACATAATCATTAAAAGTAGTGCCTCTTTTCTTAACAGCTAATTTTAATATTCTTTTTATATTTTGATAAATTCTTTTCTTTTTTTCAAAATTTAAACTACTAACTCGCCTGTTAGGATTAACCCTGGAAGCAAACAAGACTTCATCGGCATATATATTTCCTATACCGCTAATATATTTTTGGTCAAGCAAAAAAGCCTTAACGTTCTTTTTTTTATTCTCAGTTAGTTGTAAAAAAAACTTCAAAGTAAACTGGGGTGAGAGTGGTTCAATACCCAATCTCTTTTTCATTTTTTCTAAGTCATCGCTATTTAATAATTTTAGATAAGCAAATTTTCTAGTATCATTTAAAATCAGGAAACTACCATCGAAAAAAGATATTTTAAATCTTAAATGCTTAAAGTCTTGTAAACTTAGCTTGCTTTTTTCCTTTTCACTGTGGCCACCAGCAGTTAAAATTAAATTACTATTTTTTTCTTTAATAAAATAAACTAATTGTCCGGTCATTTTCAAATGAACAATCATCTTGTTTTCACTCTTCTTGAAAGAAAAAACCAAGGCTTTTCCCAACCTTTCAACTTTAGAAAATTTATCACTCTCTATTTTTTTTAACTCTTTTTTTGAACCAGAAAAAATTTTAGGATCGAACAAAAAAATCCCTCTAATCTCTTTAAATAAAACAAAACGGCTTAAACCGTTTCTAATTGTTTCTACTTCTGGTAATTCTGGCATATAATTTAAATGAGAACTAAGGCAAAAACAACCAGCCCGAGAGATAAGGATAAGACTAAAAGTATTTTTAGAAAACTTCTACCGATTTTATCAGGATGAATTAACATATGTGGGCCGAGTAGGATTCGAACCTACGAAGGCTAACGCCAGCAGATTTACAGTCTGCCCCAGTTGACCGCTTTGGTATCGACCCAAAATTTTTATTCAATAAATATATTGTACTAGAAAATAAAATTATGTCAACCACAAAAAAGATTCCAAGTTTTTCTTGAAATCCAGTGATTTTTATTAAAAAAATTAAGCTCCAATAGCCTGAAGAACAAATTTAACTAGAGCGTAAGATGAGAAAATAACTACTAAACCAAGAGCTGACCACATTAAAATGTCCTTTCCTTTGCTAATTTGTTGCTCATTTCCCATGGCTGTCATCCAGGTTATACCACCATAAATAAACATTATCAAAGCCAAAGCACCAACTACTCCTAAAACTTTATCAATTACATTACCAATAACACTTTGGGCGGTAGCGCCAGCCCCTAGAGGATTGGACAGCTTAACAGTAGTCGGTTGACTAACATTATCTTGAGTAGTTTGAGCCAAAGATACTGAAAATGAAGAAAAAAACAATATTAAAAAAGAAAAAGAAACAATAATTATTTTTCTAAACATATTTAAAAAATTAATATATTTTAACGATTTTATAATATGATAATAACATCATTTTTTTAAAAAAGCAAATAAAAAAGGGTGAATTTCTTCACCCCTTAAAAGTCTAAATGTTAAACAAATAGACATAAATGGTTTGTCCGTCAGACAAAGATTCAAAACGAACTTGAGTCTTTTGACTTATCTTTGGCAAATTTCTAACACCGTTGTTACCATCAACCGTAAACACAGAACCATCTTTGAAAATGATTTTGTAGTATTGATGATTGCCCCAAGTGTTCATTCTCTGTCCAGGCTTAAAATCAACCCATAAACTTTCTTCGCCTCGATCAAGAGTAAATATATGATCGGGTAAATAGTCCTTAAATGGATTTTTATTGTTATCAAGACAATGATCAGCCCAAGAAATATTATCTTCGTTTGGTTCTTGGACTTTTCTAAAATGACCGTAATAACCAATCACCCAACAGGTGAAAATAATTATTAGAACCCAAGAAATACCTTCGGTCCATTTGTTCTTTTCTTCGGCCACAGCATTAGCTGTAAGCAGAACTAAACCAGCCGCAAGCAAAGATCCCAGAAGGCTAATCCAAAAATTCCAATCTTCCAAACTAATATGAATAAATCTGGGCATCGGAATATTAACGAAGTTAATCATGATAAACCAAACTGGCAAGAAAGTTGCCGCACCAACCAGAAAAGCTAAAATAAAGTTTTTCAAAGACTCCTGACTTTTGCTTAATTCTTTTGGCTTGGGCGCTTCCTGAGGCGTGCTATTATCAGTCTGTGGGCTTACCACTTCTGGTATCGGGATGTTTTTAGTTTTTCCACCAAAATTATTTGCGCTCATTTTCTTTACTTTTTTTAAGAATTAGAAATACTTTTAATAGCTGCCAAAATTCCAGCGATACTTCCTCCGTTATCAATGATAAAGGATTTGTCAGTAGCCTTCATTGACTCCCATTGCTTCATCTTAGTCAAATACTCCAAAACTTGTTGAGCCGAAGCACCTGATCTAACGATACTGGCAATCTGTTTTTCCAAACCTTGACCCTCCAGTTCCATAACCTTGGCCTTACCTTCGGCTTCAATAACGGCTGTCTCTCTTTTATCCTTAGCAATTTCAATGTTAAGACTGGCTTGATACTTAGCGCGGTTGATTTCGATTTCCTCGGGCGACAATTTGATATCAGAGATATTCACTGAGCGAATATCGACACCATAGTGTTTTATAATTGAATTAAAAACACAAGGATCTTCTTCTTTCAATTTGTCCAAACCGATTTTATCTTTTCTGGCTTTATTAGAATCTTGACTGCCCAAAGTTAAACGCAAGAGCGACATTAACATTTCGCGAATATTATTGTCAGCATTCTCCTCTTTAGCATATCTTTTGATGCTGTTTTCGAGAATAGTACTTTTTAATTCGCGCGTTACTGTTTTCATTGCCCTAATCTCGTCTTTCTCTTTGTCCAGCATTGAAGCTAATATGGACACAATGTCCTCTATTTCCTTAGCTTCTTTTTCTGTTTTACCGGTCGTTGTTAAATCAGTTCCAAGTTCAGGTCCAGAATAAAGATGGGCTACATACATAGCCTCTATTGGAGTAGATACTCCATTGTCAAAATCAATTTTATTTTCATCGTTCCCATCGAAAATTATTCCGTTAAAATCTCCCAAAAAAATAGTTTGAGAAAAAGTAACTATTTTGAAAAAAGGAAAGATAAAATAGTATCCAGCATACAAGGGCTTTTCTGGATAAACTCCATTTACTTCAACTAGGCAAGCATGTTTCTCCGGAATGGAATAGAATCTTCTCATTTCCATATCCTTGCAGTCGGGATAGTTGTTGTAAAAAAACAAATATCCTTGAAGCAAACCGTAAATTGAAATAAAAATAAAGATAACTATTCCAGCTAATAAGCCATACACCAAGCCCAGATCAAGCACCAAGAAAACAGGAACAGATACAACAAAACTAATAAAAAAACTAACAAGAAAGAAAGCAGTCCACTGCTCTTTTCCAATAAAGCGATCGGCTAATTTCATGATTTTTTCCTCCATTTATATTATAATTATTAAATTTTCAAAGTCCTTCGTTGGTTTAATATAATTTCATTATACCAACTGCTAATTATAGCATATTTTAAAATATTTGTCAAATCAGACAGAATAAACAAAAAAAGCAGAAAAATCTGCCTTTTTTATATTGTTTTAAATAAAATACAACTATATTTTACCCACCAAATCTAATCCTGGTTTTAAAGTCTCCCCCTTAGGTTTCCAATTGGCTGGACAAACCTGATCACCGTGTTCATAAGTAAATTTACAAGCCTCTAATTTTCTTATTAATTCTTCACTGCTTCGACCAACCGAGGCATCAGTCACTTCCATTGCTTTTAAAATTCCATCGGGATCAATTATAAAAGTTCCTCTCATAGCTATCCCATCTTCTTCTGAATAAACACCATATTTGCGACTGATATCACCATTATGATCGGAAAGCAATGGATATTTTATCTTTTGAACCAAAGGAGAAAAATCATGCCAAGCTTTATGAACATAAACACTGTCAGTACTAATTGCTAAAATTTCAGCTCCTATTTTTTTTATCTCTGGATATTTTTCAGCCAAATCTCCAAGCTCGGTTGGACAGACAAAGGTAAAATCACCGGGATAGAAAAAAACCACCAACCAAGAACCACGGTAATCATAAGAATTGATTTTTCTAATTTGATCATTGAAATAAGCTTCAATAGAAAAATCAGGAGCGTTATAGCCTACTATTGGATAATAGGCGATATTTTCTTTGTATTCATTTCCCATATTTTAATATATTAATTATAAGTAGAAAAATTATAACACAATAAATACAAAAGAAAAAGGCTATCAATTTGATAGCCTAAAATTTTATCTAACTATAACCCTCAATAAAATCACACCTGTTGAAAGAATAATTGTTTATCCAATCTTCTTGACCTTTCCAAAAGTAAGTTTCTAAAAAAGCCAAAATTTCATAGGGAGTCATGTTGCCAAACAATTCATGAAATTTACCATGATAGTAGGCGACGATTTTTGATTTGTTAACCTCATCATCATTTCCGCCTCGACTTTTAGGCATTATGTGATGAATGGTTATGGCTTTAGGGTGCCTTGGGTTTTTCGGAGCACTGCCCCTTTTTTTTCGATGGAGATTGTTTCTATTATTGGTTTTAGCCATGAAACATATTTTAGTTAAACAAAAATTTTAAAAAAACTTGAGCCGAAAACGGGATTTGAACCCGTGACCTTTTCCTTACCATGGAAACGCTCTACCAACTGAGCTATTTCGGCAATCTTAAAAATTAAATATTAAATTAAATATTATTAATCTGCTCTTCCCAATCTGCTATATTTTGATTTTCTGGATTAACTTCTTTTATTCTTTTTAAATATTCCAATGCTAAATTTTTGTCTTTTTTAATTATACACAAATCAAGCATTAAATCAAGATAGCGAGGATTGTTTTGATCTTTTTCTAAGGCTTTAAGTAGATTTAAAATAGACCCATCAATGTCGTTTAAATCTTTGGCGATTAATGATAAATTATAATTTATTTCGGCCTGATCTTGTTTGGAGTTGACAATTTCGGCTAATTTTAAAGCGTAGAGCAAGGTTTGTTTAGCCTCCTGAAGTTTTCCCTGCAAATGATACAATCCTCCTAATTCAAAAAAGGCTGGTAAATTTTTGTCATCTAAACTAATTACTTCAATCAATTTTTGCTCTGCTTCCTTTAACTCTTCCCCCTTGATTAATTCCTTAGCTTGAGAAAATAATAATTTAATTTTATCTTCCTTGCTAACGTTGATTAAAGAGTTGGTTTCTATTTTCTTTTCTTGTTTCTTTTTAAAATTTTCTAAACCATCCCAAATAAGTTTTGAAATTTTATTAAAAAAATTTCCCAAAAAACCAAAAAATTTATTAAGATTGAAAAATTTTCTTCTCATTCTATCCTTGATTATTTTTTCTTTAATCATCTGCTCCTTTTCTTCAGGAATATTTTCAACATCAAGCACTGCCAAGGCCGGAAAGCGACGAAAAATTATAAACAAGACTACTAACAAAGCAATTAAAATTATTATAAGTGGCCAAATATTATACATATATTTAAAAATTATAGGCTATATCTAAAAAGTCTCCGGCCTTTAAACTAGCTCCGCCAATTAACAAACCATCAACCTCTTTTAAGTTTTGTAAATTTAAAAAATTATCGACATTAACACTACCACCATACAAAACTTTTACTTCTTTTATTTTTTTACCAAAAAACATTTTAGAAAATTTTTCTTTAATTTTTTTATGAGCCAAAACAATATCTTTTGTTTCGGCAACTAGTCCAGTGCCAATGGCCCAGACGGGTTCATAAGCAACGATTATATTTCTATTTTCAAGATCCTTAGGTTTTAATTTAGAAAAAGCCTCTTCTAGTTGTTTGTCTAAAATTTTATAGGTAATTCCATTCTTTCTTTCTGTTAAATTCTCTCCTATACATAAAATTGGATTAATTTTACTATTTTTAATAACATTAAATAATTTGTCAGCCACCAAAACAGTATCAGCAAAATATTGTCTTCTTTCGCTATGTCCAATTAAAATGTATTTGCAATTTAACTGTTTTAAACTTTCTAAAGAAACCTCACCGGTGTAGGCTCCTAAACTTTTATGGGCTACATCTTGAGATCCGAATTTAATCTGACTGTCTTTAATAATTCTGGAAACCAAAAATAAAGAAGAAAAATCGGGAAAGACAACAACTTCGTTTCTTGATTTTTTTATATTTAAAATCTTGCTAAGCTTGTCGGCTAAAAGCAAAGAATTTTTATAATCTAAATTCATTTTCCAGTTTCCAGCTATTATTTTTTTTGACATAAAAAATTAGTTATTATTTTTAGCCCACTCAATTGTTCTTTTTATTCCTTCTTCTAAATTAACCTTGGATTGCCAATTTATTTCTTTTTTAGCTTTGCTAAAATTAAGACAACTTCTTCTCTCTTCTCCTAATTTTGCTTCCTGATGTTCTATATCCAATTTTTCTCCCAAACAACTTTCAATAGCATCTACCACCTCTAGTAAACTCTTTTCGACACCAGTTCCGATGTTTAAATCGCCCACAAAGTCAGATTCTAAGGCCAAAATAAAAGCACTCACCACATCATCAACATAAACATAATCTCTAGTTTGAAGCCCGTCTCCATAAATATAACTTTTTTTCTTGGATATGGCATTGCTAGTAAAAATGGCAATCACTCCGGCTTCGCCTCCTTTATATTGTCTTGGACCATAAACATTAGCTAGTCTTAAGGCGGTATATTTTTGACCGAAAACCTTATAATAATAATTTAAATATTTTTCAAAAGAAACTTTATTAATACCATAAGGGGAAACGGGATAGGTCAAATGATCTTCGGCAGTTGGAATTTGTCCAGGGAAACCATAGGCAGCTCCACCGGATGAAGCAAAAACTATTTTCTTAACTCCAAATTGATGACAATTTTTCAAAACATTAAGACCACCTAAAATATTTACTTGATTATCAAATTCCATATCTTCAACTGACTTTCTAACATCTATTTGAGCGGCTAAATGGCAAACGTAATCAAATTTCTCAATTTCAAAAACTTCTTTTACTTTATTATCTAAAATACTTAGGTTATAAAATTTGGCTTGAGGATTTAAATATTCCTTCTTGCCGCTATATAAATTATCAATTACAACAACTTCATTGCCTAAATCTATTAATTTATCAACTAAATTGGAACCAATAAAACCAGCGCCACCAGTGACTAAAATTTTTGACATAAGATATATATAAATGTTTATTTATAATTAAATTTTATCTTAAAAGAGCTAAAAAGTCAAAATAAAATTAAAAAACTCGCCTTAATTTAAGCGAGTTTAAAAAATTAGACAGGAATACAAAGAAAATGAAAATTACCCTCCCAATCTCTGCCAAACCAAGAAATATTTAGAATCCTTTTCTTTCCATCAAACTGCAAAACCGGAACACCGTTGGCGATAGAACCAGTCCAAACAGAGCCCAGGGCAACAATCGGGAATCTGGTTTGTAGTTGAGGATATTTATAACCCAAAACTAAAAGTTCAAAAAAATTGGCCGGACGAAAAAAGTTTTTTTTCATTTTTGCAAGTAAAATATCACTTTCAAAGGGACAATTAAAATAACAAATTCGAGCCGATATTTTTGAGTTAGCCCCCATCAACTCTTCAGGAATCGGAAAAACATCCGGATCCACAACTTCCTCATTAACCCAATCATACCTACCTAAAGCAATTAATTGATCCACACTCTTCAAATAGTCAACTTCAAGGGTTAAATTGAGGGGCAAGACATTGATTTTTCCTATATCTATTTGCATTTTTATAAAATTTTAATGTTCTTTTTTACTAGATTATCAAAGAATATTACTAAATATAATTTCTTTTGTCAAAGGCTTTTTGTTCAATAATTACTCTTTACTATATCAAAATATTTTGTTATAATTATATTGTCATTTAGCATTATAAAATAAGCGAAAAGTCGCTTTTTTGTTTGTTTTTATCATTAAATTTATTAAGAAATTATCATATAAATATGGATAGCAAGGAAAAAGTAAAATCAAATTATGGCGCCGACGCCATAACTGTCTTGGAAGGTTTAGACCCAGTTAGAAAAAGGCCGGGAATGTATATTGGATCAACATCAGCCGCTGGACTTCATCACCTTATTTGGGAGGTGGTTGACAACAGTATTGATGAAGCTATGGCTGGTTATGCCACTGAAGTTAGTGTTACTCTTTTGGAAAACGGAATGGTTGAGGTTGACGATAATGGTCGTGGTATTCCAGTTGAAAAACACAAAGTAACCGGTTTATCTGCCCTAGAAACAGTTTTAACAAAACTACACGCTGGAGGAAAATTTGGTGGTGGTGGTTATAAAGTTTCTGGTGGTCTGCATGGAGTTGGAGTTTCAGTAGTTAATGCTTTAAGTGAATATTTAAAAGCAGAAGTTCATCGCGATGGTAAAGCTTGGGAGCAAGAATATAAAATTGGCAAACCTTTAAAAAATATTAAAGCCATTGGACCAACTAAAAGAACTGGAACAATAATTACTTTTAAACCAGACGCTACTATTTTTACAGAAACAGAATTTGATTGGGGCAAAATACTTGATCGTCTAAGACAACAATCTTATTTAACTAAAGGAATTATTCTTAATGTTATTGATAAAAGACCAGGACACAGCCCCAAAAAATACAAATTTTATTTTGAAGGTGGTGTAAAGTCATATATTAAATCGCTACACAGACAAAAGAATGTTAAACATGATACAGTTTTTTATGTTGAAAAAGAAATAGATGATTGCAAGATAGAGGTTGCCTTGCAATATAACGACGAATATAACGAAACCACCCTACCTTTCGCTAATAATATTTATAATGTTGATGGAGGAACTCATTTGGTTGGTTTTAAAACAGCTTTAACCAGAACATTAAACTCTTACGCTAGAAATAAAAATTTATTGAAAGAAAAAGATGAAAATCTAACCGGAGAAGATGTGCGCGAAGGATTAACAGCTATTATTAGTGTTAAATTACCAAACCCTCAATTTGAAGGACAAACTAAAGGAAAATTGGGAAATGCTGAAATAAAAACTTACGTTGAACAAGTTTTCGGAGATGCTTTTTTAACTTTCTTGGAAGAAAATCCAAAAGAAGCTGAAAGTATTATAGGAAAATGTGTTCTTTCTGCTCAGGCTAGATTGGCCGCCAGAACAGCCAGAGCTTCAATTTTAAGAAAAGGTGCCTTGGAAGGAATGACTCTTCCAGGAAAATTGGCCGATTGTTCTAGTAATAAAGCCGAAGACTGCGAATTATATATAGTAGAGGGAGATTCTGCCGGTGGCAGCGCTAAACAAGGAAGGGATAGAAAATTCCAGGCAATTTTACCACTTAGAGGAAAAATATTAAATGTAGAAAGAGCTAGGTTGGATAAAATGTTGGTTAATAATGAAATTAAAAACTTAGTTATAGCTCTAGGGACAAACATCGGCGATCAATTAGATATTGAAAAACTACGTTATCATCGAATTATTATTATGACCGATGCTGACGTTGACGGATCTCATATCAGAACCCTTTTGCTCACTTTATTTTTCCGTTATTTTAATCAATTAATAACTAACGGCAATATTTATATCGCTCAACCACCTCTTTATCAAATCAAAAAAGGATCACTTGTAAAATATGCCTATTCTGAAGAAGAAAAATTGGCCATAATTAAAGAAGTCGGTGGCGATGTAAAAGAAGAAGATGTAGTAGAAGAGGATGAGGAATCAAACGAAGAAGAGATAGCTGACAAAAAAGAAAAGAAAAGCAAAAAATTATTTATTCAAAGATACAAAGGTTTGGGAGAAATGAATCCAGAACAACTATGGGAGACAACCATGAACCCAGAAACTAGAATAGTAAAACAAGTAACGGTTGAAGATGCGGCTCAAGCTGATATGATATTTGATATGTTAATGGGGGACGATGTATCAAAAAGAAAAACCTTTATTCAAACTCACGCTAAAAATGTTTCAAATTTAGATATTTAATTTATGTCTGATTATATAATTTTATTAACACCATTTGTATCAGCGGCCATTGCTCAGGGGTTAAAAATATCACTAAGCAAAAGGAATAAAATGAAGCTTAGAGATTTCTTCGCTTTCACTTATGCTGGCATGCCGTCCGGCCACAGTGCTTTTGTTATGTCTTTGGTAACAATAATAGGACTGGTAGAGGGACTTAAATCACCTTTGTTTGCTTTATCGATAGCTTTTGCAGTTATAGTTATCAATGACGCTCTAAAACTAAGAATGTATTTAGGTCAACAAGGCGAAACAATTAACATTTTGGTGGAAGATTTAAACGAAGATCAATTCTTAGATCAAAAATATCCCAAAATGAAAGAAAGAATTGGACACACCAAAAGAGAGGTTTTGGCTGGATCTTGTTTGGGAATAATTATCGCTATTGTAATTTATATCTTGTTATAGTAAATAAATAAAACTAATACAAAAAAGAGGTTAAAACCTCTTTTTTTTATAATCTTTAATCAAACAAGGTTATAAAGACAACACCGGCAATCATTATAATAGCGCCAAGCAAACGATTTTTTATATTTTTTTCTCTAAAAATCAAATAGCCAAATAAAACACTAAAAATTGAACTGGTTCTTTTAATAGAAATAACATTGGTAACTAAAGTCATGTTTATAGCCGTCATCTGAGAGACAAGAGTTAGACTACTAAAGATACCAATTGGTAACAATTTTTTAAAATTATTTTTTAATTGAAGAAATATTTTTGATGACTTATAAACAATCAGAGGAAACATGACAATCGAAATAAAAGAATTTATTGCTATTGCCCAAAAAATAGGAGAAGAATTTTGAACGCCAATTTTATCAAAACTAGAACTAATACTCCAGATCAAGGCAACAAACAGCATTAATCTTGGCCCCTTTTCTTTTAATATAGACTTAAATGGCTTCAATAAGCCATCTGATGATTGTTTTATGTTTAAAATGTAGGAACCAAAAATTATTAACAAAACACCAATAAATCCAAAAACTCCGGGAAACTCATTCAAAACAAAAGGAGAAATAACTAATAAAAATAATGGGGTAAAAGCTACAAAAGGAACGGTAGATGATAAATCCGATTCCTTAATAGCTTTCATATATAAAATAGTTGCTAAAATATTCAATGATCCAGAAAGTAATAACATTAAATAAAAACTCTGATTCAAAGACGGAACATCAATAAAAAATAATAATGGCAATAAAAATGGTAGAGAAAAAAATCTAAGTGACCAAGCAACTATATATTCATCTATTTTTCGCAAACTTTTTTTACTAAAAACATCTTTTAACGATTCTGATATAGCTGTTATAAATGAAAACAGAATCCAATGCATATCTATTTAGATTTAAAATTATTTGGACCAAAGCCTAACGGTAAAAGTTCACTAATTTTAGCTATAATAATTTTATCCATTTTAGTATTAGACATAATAACCTCAATATCATTTCCAGAAACTTGAGAAACTTCAAAAATCATTTGTCTGCAAGATCCACAAGGAGAAACTGGGTCTAACACTGCCTTCTTGAAACTTTTGCCAATTACTGCGATTTTAACAATCTTTTTTACTCCCCCTGCTCTAGCGCTAGTTAAAGCTGAGCACTCAGCGCAAATTGTATTGCCATAAGCAGCGTTTTCAACATTAGTACCAACAAAAATTTTGTTTTCACTATCTAAGATAGCGGCTCCGACATAAAATTTAGAATAAGGATTATAAGAATTACCCATAGCCTCAAAAGCTTTTTGTAAAAGATTCTGTTCTATTTTTTTTAATTTTTGGAAGTTAGTTTTTTTCATAATAATACCAAATAAAATCTTACTAAATAAAACTTTCTCCAGTCATTTCGGCCGGAATATCAAATCCCATTATTTTTAAAATGGTTGGGGCAATATCAGAAAAATCACCCTGAGATTTTATTAAGCTTAAATCATTATTAGGTGCTTCTTCTAGTCCAATAGTTTTTCCCTGAAAATCACTGCCAATAATAATAAGTGGGACCGGATTGTTTGTTTTTTTAAGATTAGCAATTTTAGTATTAACATTAAAAACATCCTCAGCTGCACCAAAAGATCCAAGAATAATCAAAACTCCATCTTCTTCCAAAACTGCTTGAGATATTTTTCTTAAAGCAATAGATGTTTTTTCTGTTTTTAAAATTGTTTGTTCAAATTTGCCCTCTAAAGCAAAATTTCCAATTTCACTTAAATTACAAAAAATAAAATCATATTTGGTTGATTTTATGGCGTTAATTGTTTTATGAGTTATCCTCTCGTCAGAACTAAAAAACAATCTCCAAAAATCATCTTTCTCTCTAACTATTTTCCATTCTTCATTAACAAACCTTTCTTCTTGATTATTAAAAAAAACTGAAAGCAAGGGAAAATTCTCACTATCAGCTATTTTAATTTGGCTCAAACCAGAATTATCTAAAATTTTAGAAACAGAATTTCGTATAATAAAGTCTAGCTGATCTTTACGACCAGAACCTAAAACTTCATAATTAGAACTAAGACTATCAAAACAAGGGCTAATAACGGTAGATGGGTAATTAGCTACTAGATTTTTAAAATCACTAACATCGGCCTTTCGAATAGCATTGTTTTCTATCGTTGAAGCTACTCCCCAACCGTTAATAGTTAGAAGAACTAATGGTTTTTTTCTTGAAATTTCAGCCATAAAAATTTTTATAGCAAATTCTCTTCAATTTCTAATAATCTGTTGTATTTAGCCAATCTTTCACCACGAGACAGTGAACCTGATTTAATAAACTCAGCGCCAACAGCAACAGCCAAGTCGGCAATAAAGTCATCGGTAGTTTCTCCACTGCGATGTGATACCATCAAACTATAATTATTCTTCTGAGCTAATTTAACTGTTTTAATTGTTTCACTAACTGTTCCTACTTGATTTAATTTTATTAAAACGGCATTAGCAACTTTGTTTTTAATTCCTTTTTTTAATCTTTCTTCGTTAGTACAAAACAAATCATCACCGATTAACATTATTTTGTCACCCAATTCTTTGGTCAAAACTTGCCAGTTATCCCAATCATCTTCAGCTAAACCATCTTCAATTGATATCATATGATATTTTTTAATCCATTCATGATAAAGAGTTATTAAATCATATGCTGAAAGTTTTGTCCCGTCCAAAGAAATTTCATATTTTCCTTCTTTTTCATTATAAAACTCTGATGATCCAACGTCTGTTCCTAAGAAAACATCAACCCCTGGCTGATATCCGGATCTTTCGGAGGCTAAAATAATATATTCAATAGCGGCAATGGTTGAACTAATATTAGGAGCATAACCACCTTCATTACCAACATCAGTATCAAGACCAGCATCCTTTAATACTTTTCCTAATTCATGAAAAATTTCTGATCCCATTCTTAATTTTTCTGAAAATTTAGAAATATTTTTGTTTGGCAAAATCATAAACTCCTGAAAATCTAAATTGGTGTCAGCATGTTTTCCACCATTAAAAATATTAAATGAAGGAGTTGGCAGTTTATAGTTTTTATCAAAACCAAAAGTTTCAGCCAAATATTCATACAACTCTTGCCCTTTAGCCATAGAGGCCGCTCGAGCCACAGCCATTGAAACTCCTAAAATAGCATTGGCCCCCAACTTCTTTTTAGTTTTTGTCCCATCTAGAGCAATCATTTTTTTATCAATCTTTTCTTGATTAAAAACAACCTCTCCTTTTAGGCCTTTATTTATAATGGTATTAACATTCTTAACAGCTTTTAAAACACCTTTACCACTATATCTTTTTGTATCACCATCGCGAAGTTCGTGTGCTTCATGAACGCCGGTTGAAGCTCCTGAAGGAACCCCAGCTTTGGCCCACATTCCGTTTTCCAAAGTAACCTTAACTTCCACTGTTGGATTTCCGCGAGAATCCAAAATTTCTCTAGCCTTGATTTCTTTTATCTTTGACATAAATTTTATATTAATTTTAAATATTTTAATTTTTATTTTATTCCTGGCATTTCCTCTCCCGATAAATAATCGAGCATAGCGCCTCCACCGGTCGAAACCCAATCAACATAAGAAGCCATCCCCGAAAGATTTAAAGCCTCTACAGTTTCTCCCCCGCCAACCACACCGAAAGCACTTCCTCTGGAATGTGTAGCTATTTGACTAGCAACCATAACAGTTCCTTTTTTAAAACTACTGTCCTCAAACTTGCCCATCGGACCATTCCAAACTATAGTTTTAGCTTTCTTTATATATCTAGAAAATAAACCAATCGTTTCTGGCCCAATATCATAAATAAAATCTCCATCCGCCACTTCTTTCAATTTTTTGACTTGTTTAATCATTTTACTTTTACCATTTTTGGAACCAACAACAACATCAATTGGTAAAATTATTTTATTTGATTTTAAATAAGTTTTAACTATTTTATCAGAACTTTCATCAAAAAGTGATTGACCAATATTAAAACCCTGGGCTTTAAAAAAATTATTAGCTAAAGCACCGCCTAAAAGAATAAAAGAAGCTTTGTCATAGAATTTTTTAATTATAGGAGCTTTGCTGGCAATTTTAGCGCCACCCATAATTAAAACTAAAGGTTTTTTTGGTTTAATAATTTTTTCTAAACTATCTATTTCTTTGCTTAACAACATTCCAGCAAAAGATGGAATATTTTTTCTAACAGCCGAAACAGATGAATTAGCACGATGAGAAACAGCAAAAGCATCATTAACATAAACATCGGCCAAACCGGACAAAGACTTGCCTAAGCGCAAACAATCTCGATCCTCACCATCAAAAAATCTAATATTATCAAGCAAAAATATATTTTGTCCCTTTTTCAGTTCATCATTTATTTTCTTCTTAATATCAACAAATTTTGAATATTTATCATAAGATAAAAAATTTATATTCTTGGCCAATATTTTTGATAAATGTGAAGCTATTGGCTTTAAAGAAAACTTTTTATCGAAACCATTTTTAGGTTGACCCAAATGACTAAGTAAAATTATTTTACAATTATTTTTCAATAAGAAATTAATTGTTTCTAAGCTTTGGCGAATTTTAAAGTCTTCTTTAATTTTACCACCAGCTATGGGAACATTAAAATCACAACGAAGAAGAACTTTTTTGTCTTTTATTTTATTCTTTTCTAGTTTTTGCAGCTTCATATTATTTTTAATTTAAAAATAAACATTGAAAAATAAAAATTATCATTGAAGATCAGCTTTGATTTCCAATAAATTATCATTTCTTAAAACATAAAAGACTAATTTATCGCCCACTGTAAAATTATTCAAAACATCAAATAAATCATTTTTAGAATCAATTTTATAATCATTAACTCTAGTTATTATATCATCTGTTTTAAAACCAGCCTTTTCGGCCAAACTACCTTTTTCAACGGCCGACAGACCATTGTTGTACAACCAAGCTCCCTCTGAATAAAAATCTTTGTTTTGACCAACAACATCAAAAAGATTTACATAGGTTAAACCAAACTTTACTCTATCTATTTTCTTGTTTTTAAAAAATCCAAATATAACTGGCTTAAAATCATTAATAGAATGAATTTGAGCATCACTAGAAACCAAACCAACCAAGCTACCATTTAAATCAAAAAGAAATGAATTTTTAAAATCACTTAAAACTTCTGAATTTAAGATTAGTATGTTTTTAAATTTATCAGTTGATTTTATTAGTGGTGTAGAATTTTTAGACAATAAATTTGTAGGGCTAATTTTACCAGAAAAATCATAAAGAATTAATGATTGACCAGTTTTTAAGTCAGAAGGACTAACAAATGATTTAACTGAAAAATTGTTGATATCTTTAATTTTTAAAAATAGCACCCCTTCTTTTTCTGAATAAACTACATCTTCTATTTCGTGAATTTTTTTGTCTTTTTTGGCAACAACAACATAAGATGATTTATCTTTAATTAAATTTTTATCAAAACTCTCCATTCCCAAAATATTAATCATCACCCAACCATCGCTGCTAACAACTAATCCGGTTAAAATAGAATCATCAAAAAAATAAAAGTCATCGGCACTTTTACTCTTTTTAAAAACACCGACAACGGCTTCTTCAAAATAACCAATATTTTCTTCAATTTTTAAATCCTGGTTAATAACAACCTTTTTAGCATCTTGAATAACAAAGTTGGCACGATCGTAATTCCAAGAACTTAAATCTAATTCCTGGGAAAAAAGTTGATTATCAGAAAAGTTTTTATAAAAATAAAAATAGGAGAATATACCCCCCAAAATACCAAAAAACAAAGATCCTAGTAAAAAGAAAAATAAAAAACTATTTTTTTTATTATTTTTATCCATAAGAATTTTTTTAATTATTTCCACCTAGCTCCCAATAAAATAATTAGTAGAAGCAAAAATGTAAAAAGCAAATTATATCTTACCTTTTTTACGGTTAAATCTTTTTTTAGATAAAAAATCACAAAATTTAAAGCACTGTAGTAAAAAAGAGATGTTAATAGACCCAATATATTATAATTGAATGGCATTAAAAGTAAAGACCAAAGTAATGGAACCATTGAAAATAGGAATAAAAAAGAGAAAAAAAGGTCAATTTTAATTGGCATTTTTTCAACTGCAATGTTTTGAAAGAAAGAAATAAAAACTATTATTGACAAAATTAACACCAACAACCAACTCTCTATTTTCATAAAATAGGGCAAACTGTAAACAAAGGATGAGGAAAGAAAAACTGTCAAAAAACCAAAAAGATTCGACCAGAGTGGTAAATTTTTTTTACGATCCGATTCAATAAAATAATATTTGACAGCACTACGATAATAATAAAATAAAAGAAAAACGGCTAAAAGCAAAAATAGAATAAAAAGAAATTTACCGGCCAGCAAGCTACCGTAGAAAAAAGAAGCATTTATAAACAATACAGGAAGAATCAAATATTTAATAAAACTCTTATCCAATCTAAGGCTTATTATTCTGTAAGAAATAAAAAACAAAATTAAATTCACCGGCAACAAAGACCAATAAAAAAACGTGGGTTTAAAAACAGCTAAAATAAAAAATAACAAAAGAAAAAAATGAGTAATAACAAAAAACTTTTTAATCTTCATAAATATTAATCAATCTTGATAGATAAAACTTCTTTTAAATCACTTAAATTATTTATTCTAATTAGGTTGTCAGATAAACTATAAAGATGATCCTTGATAAACAACCCTCTTTTAACAGAATTGTAATAATAATCATCAAATGATTTTGAATCAGAGTGGCTTAGTTTTCCTTGTAAAGCAAATTTATTATCAACGATGTTAAAAATCAATAAACCATTAAACGATACATTTCCCCAAGAATTATCGCCTGTTTTTTCTCTTAAAACGGCTGGCACAGCAAGAATATTTTTGTCTTTAGAGAATAAAAAGGCTCGATGATCATAAAGAGCTATAGATTCACTGCCAGAATCGCCAATAATATACGAATCTAATTCTTTTGGTTCGTCGGAGGAAACATCAAATAAAGATAATTTTAGTCCGCCAGTTATAACCCGACCATCCTTATCTTTGGTATCTTTTCCAAAGCCAATTAAAATGTCGCTACTATATGGATGTAAATAATTTGAAAATCCTGGAATTTTTAATTCTCCCAGAACTTTGGGATTATAAGGATCTTTTAAATCAATTGAAAAAAGAGGATCAACCTGTTTAAAGGTCACTACATAGGCTTTTTCACCAACAAAACGAACAGAATAAATTCTCTCTCCTTCTGCTAAGCCCTTTATTTTACCAGCCAATTCTAAGTTTGAATCTAAAACATAAAGATTGTTGTAAGATTCAACTGTTTCCTTTTCGAATCTTGACCAAGTCTGATTTCTAGTGGTGGCTATTCTAAAAAAACCATCGGACTCATCCATTGAAAATTGATTTAAAACAGTTCCGGAAACTTCGGCCATAAAAATTGGTTCGACTGATCCGTCAAAAACAGCCAACTTATGAATAACTGTTTTTTCTAATTCATCCAAAATATTTGGATATTTCTCCATCATTTTGTTATCAACATCTTTTTGTAAAGCTTCCCTCTCTGGCAAAGATAAAACACTAACATATAAATCTAAAATTCTTCTGACCTTAGCCCTCTTTTCTCCTAAACTCAAAACATTCTCCGAAACCGAATTTATTTCATCAATAACTTTTTTATCATTATCAATTAAGCGAGGATAAACAGTGTCTAATAAAATTTCGGTTTCTATTTCATACTCATCTAAATATTTAGTATAAGTAAGATAAACATTGTCCCTGGAAACATATAGATTCTGACCGGCTGGCAATAAGTAAAAATGATTTTGTGGCTCACTATTAAAATCAGATACATTCAAAGAGATTACGCTAGTTAAATCAAAACCATTATTATAGTAATCGTCTACATAATAAATCTCCGAAGAAATACACTTTAAGCCAGATTGACAATCAAAACTAACTTCTTGATCTTGATAAAACATTTTTGGCAAACCAGTATTATAATAACTATAATTATTAACAAAAAAATAAAGATAATCTCCTATAAGACGAGAATTAAAATAAGAGCCATCAACTTTAATATCTTTTTCCTTTTTAGGATTCAAGCGATCAGAAATATTGTAAACCTGCAAGAAAACACTGGAAGACATTGGTCTAATATAAGAAAGCTCTCTATAAGCCATACCCTCATATACAGGAAAATCATTGCCAAAAACAACCAAACTGTTTCCTTTAATATAAATATCTGTCGGACTAGATTTAAATTCTATTTTGCTTATAATCTTAGATTCTTCGGCAGGATAAGAACTAATAATATAAAGATTTTGACCGGAAACATAATAAATATAATTACCATCAGTTTTAACAATATCAGCTTCATCAACTCCTTGAACCTGAATATTAGTAGTTGAAAAATCAAGACCCTCGGTCATTGATTCTTCAGCGGGAGCCGCTTGAAGACCAGCCACCTCATCAAAAGCCATGTCCACAGCCAAAGATGTCTTTTTTAAATAATTATAATCGTTTCTAGTATTAGTTGAATTATTTTTAACAAAAGAATCAAATTCTTGTAAATTACTAAATTTTTTAATTTTAGATGAATGTTTAGCAGTTAGTTTGATACCATTATCTTGCTGAACAATCTCGTTGGTATCAACGAAATTCCTGGCTTGATATCTTTGTTTGATCTTTAAAAACAAAAAAGAAACAGCGATAATCAGAATAAAGAAAATAAAGATAAATGACTTAAATTTAAAGCTTTGATTTTTAAACATATTTTTATTTTTTTATTAATTTTATAATACCAATATATCATAAAAACAAAATAAATAAAAGACGTTTTCGCTCTTTTTTTAACCTTTACAAAAGACAAATATTTTGCTAGAATAAGCCCAGAAAGGTTTAAAATTAAAAACTGTATTAGGAAATCAGGCAATTATGATAATTTTAATTGAAAAAAATAAAATAAAAACTCATATAAGAACAAAAAACGGGATATTTTCTAAAAAAATCTAGTGTTTTTTGTTTGTTTTTGTCTTTTCACAGACTTGTCTACTCTTCCTAAAACAAAATAAAAATATGGAATATGCCATCTACCTAGCATTGCTTGTCGGCGGTATTTTTGTTGGTTTTTTTTATCAAAAAAGATCATCGGCTAAAAAAATTGAAGGAGCCGAAAACAAAGCAGAAAAAATATTAAACGAAGCTAAGGCCAAACAGAAAAAATATGAACTGGAGGCCCAAGAAAAAGCTTTAAAAATCATTGAGGATGCCAAAAATGAAGAATTAAGCAGAAGAAAAGAAATAAATAATCTTCAAAAAAGACTAGAAGACAGGGAGACTTCATTTTCTCAAAAATTGTTAGCTCTGGAAGAAAAACAACAAAAACTTTATGACAAAGTAAATGAAGTTCAAGAAATAAAAGAAAAAATAAAAGAAATTAAAGAAGAACAAGTTAAAAAATTAGAACAAATAGCTGGTCTAACGCCAGAAGAAGCTAAGGATTTATTAATAAAGAGCATTGAGGAAAAAAACAACGAAGACTTAATGGCTAGAATAACCAAGCTTCAAAATCAATCTAATGAAGCCATCAATGAAAAAGCTAAAAATATGATAGCTTTCGCTATTCAAAGACTGGCATCAAACTATACAGCCGAACTAACGACCACTACAGTTGATTTGCCTAGTGACGAAATGAAAGGAAGAATAATCGGCAGAGAAGGAAGAAATATTAAATCGATTGAACAAATGACTGGTGTTGAAATTATTGTTGACGACACACCTAATGCCATTACTATTTCCGGATTCTCTTTAATCAGAAGACACGTAGCTAAAAGAGCCTTGGAATATTTAATTAAAGATGGCAGAATCCACCCTACAAAAATTGAAGACGCTGTTAAAAAAGCCAAAGAGGAAATTGCCATCGACATAACCAAAGCCGGTGAAGAGGCTGTTTACGAAATTGGAGTGGCTGGATTTGATCCAAAATTAACACAAATAATTGGTAGATTAAAATATAGAACTAGTTATGGTCAAAATGCCCTAGAACATTCAATTGAAGTTGCCCATCTATCAGGTATGTTAGCTCAAGAATTGGGAGCTGATCCTAGTTTAGCTAAAAAAGCTGGATTATTGCACGATATAGGAAAAGCAGTTGATCATGAAGTTCAAGGAAATCATACTGAAATTGGCAGAGATATTTTGAAAAAATATAATATCCAAGAAGAAATCATCACTCCGGTAGAGACTCATCATGATGATAATCCACCAACATTACTTTCAGTAATAGTTAAAACTGCTGATGCTATTTCTTCAGCTAGACCAGGGGCTAGACATGATTCATTCGAAAATTACATCCAAAGATTAGAAGAATTAGAAAGAATTGCCAATTCATTTGAAGGAGTCGATAAAAGTTATGCTATCCAAGCTGGTAGAGAGGTTAGAATATTTATTTCCCCTGAAAAAGTGGACGATTTAAAATCTTATGAAATGGCTAGAGATATTGCTAAAAAAATAGAACAAGAATTAAAATATCCAGGAGAAATAAAAGTAAACATTATCAGAGAGTTAAGAGTTATTGAATATGCTAGATAATACAAATAAAAAAGGAAAAAAAATTATCAACCAAAAGGATTTAATAAAAATTGTTTTGGATAAATACAAAAATTTAAATTTCTCCCAAAAAGAAGCAGAAAATTTTTTTCAACTATTAATTAAAGAAACTATTGAGAGTTTAAAAAATGATGTAGCTGTTAAAATAACGAGTTTTGGCACTTTTAGTGTCAAAACTCGTTACTCTCGAGGTGGAGTTAATCCTAGAAATCCTAAAGAAAGAATAAAGATTCCGGCAGTAAAAGTAGCTAAATTTAAAAAAGGGAAAAAATTAAAAGATGCTTTGAAGTAAAAAAATGTTTATTAAAAATTGTTAAATTTTATAGAATATAAAGGTATTGATTAAAAAAATTTTTTCCACTATAATAAAAACAT
>DAOMZR010000005.1:0-20043 GCA_035400585.1 bacterium
CTAGTTATACGAAGAGAGTAATCTTTTTATTTCTGTTTAATAATTATAGCTTTTGGAGTGCAAAAAGGAAAGATTGTTGTGGACAAAAAATCCGAATTAATTCGGATTTTATTTATTATTTTTCAAGAATTTCTCTTAGTTTGTTTATAACCGCCTTTTCCCAATATTTCATTGAATACCAACGAATGAGTGGTTTGGCAATTATGCTTAACCATACTTTATGAACCGAAACTTGATAGGTGTAATCAACCAAGGTTCCTTCTGAATGTATGGAAAGCAACAGTTCTTCGTGTCCAGAGGTTCCAAATTCAAAACTATCGTTATTTGAAACGAAGCCTTTGTTGGGAATGATTTGAGTCTTCATGTTTACCGAAAATTTTTTTCCAAAAGATTTGATAATAGCAACCATCTCTAAACGATTTTCTTCTCTTTTTTTTATTTGTATTGACTCAGTGACTTTAGGAAAATAATTGGGCCATTTTTCGAAGTTTGTTATTACTTTAAAAACATTATCAATAGATGCCTTAATAATCCATTGGCCATGAAGTGTTATTTTTTTCATATTTTTGTTATTAAATGATTTTGCGGAGAGATAGGGATTTGAACCCTAGAGAGCTTGCGCCCAAACGGTGTTCGAGACCGTCGCCTTAAACCACTCGGCCATCTCTCCTTGTTTTTTTATAATTTTTTTAAAACTTCGACTTCTTCTTTGCTCAGATTTTTCCATTGGCCTTCTTTTAAACCATCTAACTTTATACCAGTGAATTCAGTTCTTTTCAAGCTTTCGACTTTTAAATCAAAAAAATCAAACATTCTTCTAATTTGTCTTTTC
Source organism: bacterium (assembly GCA_035400585.1). Taxonomy (GTDB): domain Bacteria; phylum Patescibacteriota; class Patescibacteriia; order Patescibacteriales; family UBA12465. Next base: position 833 of record DAOMZR010000005.1, read on the forward strand.
TTTCCTTCGCTTAAAATAATTTTAAAATTTTGATCTTTAACAACTTCTATTTTTTTAGCTTTGGCTAATGTTTTTTCTCCTATATTTATCCCTTTAATAAAATCATTTTTTAATTTGCTTAGAAAATTTTTATTTTTTAATTGTTCATTATTTTTTATTATCACTAAATATGTTTTGTTGTGTTCAAATTTGGGGTGACTTAATTTGTAATTTAGATCTCCGTCATTAGTTAATATTAATAGTCCGGAACTATCTTTGTCTAGTCGGCCAATTGAAGAAACCTTCTCTTTTATATTAATTAAGGAAAAAATGTTTTTTTCTCCTTTAAAATTTTTATTGGTACAAACGTAGCCAGCCGGCTTGTTTAGTTTTATATATATTTTTTTATTGCGAATAACTTTTTGTCCATTCACTTTTATTTCATCATCAATAAAAACTTTTTCTCCTAATTGGGCCATCTTATCATTTACTAAAACTCTTTTTGATCTTATTAATTCCTCGGCTTTGCGACGAGAATAAATGCTGTTTTCGGCAATCACCTTGGTTAGGTTTTCTTTATTCATATTTTTTTACTTTCTGTCTTAGTTGATAAACGGCCAAAATGCTTATAATTATCCAAAAAAGAGCCGACAAATCATTTTTAAAGTAGGGAACGTCAAAAATTCCATGAATTACAATAATTAAAAGTGAAGAAAATATTCCTAAAAATAAATATTTTTCTTTATTATTTTTTTCTTTAATAACTGCCCTGAGAGATAAGAACAAAGATTTGAAAATTAAAAAAACAAACAACACGGCCCCGATTAAACCGATTTCCGTCCAGAAATTTAGAAAAATATTATGAGGATATAGGTAAATTTCAAGTGGTTGCCATCTCTCGGCTCGATATTTATCGTCAAAAATTATTATTTTTCTTTTAAAATCAGGGTCAGCATCTTTATTAAAAAATAAGCCTTCTTGGTGATATTTGCTGATTTTGTTTTGATAATTGGACAAACCCGCTCCCCATAAAAAATTACCATCATTTAACATTTCCATCGTTTCTTGCCAACCAATCAATCTTATTTGATAAGAAAGGCTAGAGGATAATTTTAAATTTAGCCAGTCTTTTTTGTAAAAATAAAAAGATGGTAATAAAATTAAAGCAATTATTAAAAAACAAATTTTATATTTTCTTTTTATTAAAACAAAAATTGTTATTAACAAAGACAGAGATATGGCCAGCAATGCTCCTTTCGATTTAGAAAAATAAATTGCTAAAACCCCAAAAATTATAGTTGTAAATAATATTAGTTGTTTTAAAAATGAGTTTAGGGTTCCTCTTTCTTTTATAGTATAAATAAAAAGTCCAGCAGCCATTGGTATTATTGGTCCTAGATATAAAGCAACTGCATTGGGGTATCCAAAAAAAGAAACGACTCGACGATTTTCAGGATTAGCCCAAAATTCATTGAAAATAAACTGTCCGGTTATTTTTTGCCAAATAGCTGCAACTGACACAATTAAAGCTGAGAGAGATAGAGCGTAAAGTATTTTTTTAATATCTTTTTCATTTTTAAAAATATTAACTATTACAATAAAAAGAAAAATTGGTTCTAAAAAATAGGCCTTAAAGATTCCTAAGGCTGATAGGCTCAACCCAGCAGTAAATACAGCAATGAACGATAAAACCAAAACCAAAACAATTTCCCAAGAAAAGGGATAGGGTATTTTTTGTGACCATTTTTTTTCTATATTCTTGAATAATTCTTTTCTTTTTTCAAAAAGAAAAAAAGCAAAAACCGTCAGAATCATTACTTCCAAAAGTGTTGTTGGTATGGATAAAATATTAAATCTAATCAAATAGCTTGGCAGGGCAAATATCAAAACCAAAACAGCCATTTTTAAATTTAAACGGCTCAGGAATGCAAACAATAAAAAGTATAAAATGATTAGAAAATTCATATTTCTAAAATTATAACATTTTGTTTTTACGTTGACAATTTTTTTTAAATATTATATAGTTTTCCGTTGTACCTTCAAATATTGTCTAACTAAAAACTAAATAAAATGGGAGTTCAAGTTTCGAGTAATGATCTTTTTGACCTTTTCAAGTTTATGGAGGAGGCTAATCTTTCTATTGAAGATGTCATTGATTTTTGTAAAAAAGAGGCAGCAAAAGTTGCCGCCAGAAATGGCAAGAGTTTTGTTTTAGAGGTTGATTGCCAAAAAACTTTTTCCGAAATGATTAGAGATGGAAAATATTCTCATGTTGACGATGACGTTGATGAGCAAAATTTTCCTTTGCCAGTTGATTTTGTTGGGCAAAAAATTCAATTAGAGGCAAAATTATTTCATTTTGGCTTTGCTATTTCTAGTCAGGATGCAATTTTAGAAATGGAAAAAGCCGGTTATCGACCAGCGAATTCTGTCGAACTTCTTTCCTTGATAATTTCTAATCAAAAATATTGGAAAGAAAAAGCCCATATTATTGCCCTAGGAGCTTTTTTTGTTGATGAATTTAAGGAAAAACACATCCTTCGTGTTGATTTTGATGACTCGGAGGTGATTCTTGACACCGATGTTGATTATAGCCACGACAATTGGAATGACAAATGTTGGTTTTTGGCAATCAAGCAAGGCGCTTAATAAACAACAACCCGACTTCGGTTGGGTTTTTTTATTATATTTAATTATGTGCTAAAATATAAATAGATGTTACTTTTCCAAATTAACTTCGTTATATAAGATAGAATAATTAATTATTTATTTCTTATGAGCTCGCAAGAAGAACTAACTTTGATAAAACAATGTCAAAACGGAGATTTGTCATCATTTTCCTATCTCTATGATCTTTATTTAGAAAAAATCTATCGCTTTATTTATTATCGAGTTAGCCACAGAGAAACAGCGGAAGATCTAAGCAGCCAAACATTTCTGAAGGCTTTAAAATCTATTAGCTCCTCTAATTTTTCTGGAAAAAATTTTTCTGCTTGGCTTTATAAAATTGCCTACAACACTGTGATCGATCATTACCGTTCTAATAAAAAAGAAATGGATTTAGATAAAGTTTTTGATTTATCTTCCGACGAAAATTTACCAGAACAAACGGATAAAAATCAAAGGATAGATTTAATTAGAAAGGCAACCGAATTTTTAAGTCCAAAACAAAAAGATGTTTTGATAATGCGAGTTTGGGATGAATTAAGCTACAAAGAGATTGCTCTTATTAGTGGTGATAGTGAAGAAAATTGTAAAGTAATTTTTTCTAGGGCTGTTGGCAAATTAAAAGATAGTTTGCCCGTGGAATACTTTGCCCTGTTATTGCTTTTGAATTTATTTAAAATTAATTAATTCTTTTCTGGCTAATTATAAATAGCCTCAAGAAGATATAAAATCTATGCCAGATGATAAAAAAATAAAGAAAATTTTGGATGATTTATATAAAATCGATCCAGAATTTAAAAAACATGAAAAAAAATTAATCAAAATTATTAAAGAACTTTTGCTCTTACAGCCGAATATTAAACCGGACAGTAAGTTCGCAGAAGAGTTAAAAAGTATGTTAAAAAATGAAGAAAAAAACATCGATAAAAAAGAAAGCATAAAAGTTAAAAATAGTTCTAAAAATTATTTTACATCTTTTAGTTTCTTGTTTGATTTATCTCGTTCTTTTGTTATTGTTTCAATTTTATTGCTTTTAGTGGTTAGTTTTTCTTTTGTTAAAATTCAAAAAGATGGAATAAAATTTACTCAACAAAATAAAAACCAAAATGAATATTTGGAAATGTTTAAAGAGACAAAAATTGTCAAAAAGGGCAAAAATAGCTTTGGTGATTTATTTACCCAATCTCAAAATCTAACGGCCGGAAATCAATCTGGAGAGATGGCTGCTCTTAGTTCAACTGATAGAGCATTAGGGTTAGGTGGCGGTGGTTATTCTGCTGTTAAAATGGAATCAAGCATTGCTCCAGCGGGTGAAATGGGTATTATGCCACTTCCTGTAAAGTTTAATTATATTTATACTGGAGGAGATTTTGAAATGTTTGGTAGTGAAGAAAGTGTTTATAAAAGAGTTCCACTAGATATTTCCAAGGAATTTGCTGGTAATTTTTCTGGAGGTAATTTGCTTATAGGCACTGATAAATTTAATAATGCTGGAATTTCTAGTTTTAATCTAATTGAAGATCGTGATTTTGGTTATAATGTTTATTTTGGTTTAGAGGATGGCAGTATTTCCTTATATAAAAACTGGAAAAAATGGCCAAGAGTTGAGGATATCTGTGGAGGATGGGAAAATTATCAGTGTATTGAAGGTTATAGACTTTCATTTGATCAAGTTCTTTCAAATGATAGATTATTGGCGATTGCTGATGGTTTTTTAACAGAATATGGAGTTGACTTAAGCTCTTATGGTCCAGGAGAAGTCCAAAACGATTGGTTGAAAGATTATTCTTTGGCCGAGGATAAAAGTTCTTATTACATACCAGAAACAATCAGTATAATTTATCCTTTATTGGTTGATGGTAAAGTTGTCTATGAGGAGTCTGGCTATAAGTCTGGACTTAATGTTGAAGTCGATATGAGAGAAGAAAAAGTTTCCGGATTGTATGGCTTGTATTACCAAAATTATGAAAGCTCTGTTTATGAAACTGAAGGTGATAAACAAAAAATAATGGAACTTGCTTACAATGGCGGAGCTTACCCTTATTATGATTATTTTGGAGAAGGTGAGTATGAAACTGTTGATATTGAATTAGGATCACCATCTCTTGAGTTGGTTAAAATATGGAACTACGATAATTCTAGTATGACTAGTCAAGAAATGTATGTTCCGGCCTATGTTTTTCCGGTTATTTCTCAATCTAAGCCAACCTATTTTTATCGCAAAAATGTTGTTATACCAGCAGTTAAAGATTTCTTTAATCGTTATGAGGGCATAACTCCCAGAACACTTCCGGTTTTGATGAATGAGGAAGGCTCTGTTGATGGTAGCAGTTCATCTTCTGAAGGTGTGGTTGAGATTATGAATGATTCCGTTTCTGCAAATAACTTTAGATAAAGCTTAATTGGATAATTAAAAAAATACCGCTTTAAAGCGGTATTTTTGTTTTTATAATATCTTGTGTTTAAGCTCTTTCTACATATTCTCCAGTTTCGGTATTTATCCTGATTATGTCACCTTCGTTTATAAATAGTGGAACAGTAATCGTTGCACCAGTTTCAATTTCTACTTGTTTGTTAACGTTTCCGCTGGAATTTCCCTTAACCCCAGGAGGAGCGCTAACTACTTTAAATTCCATTTTAATTGGCAAGTTAATCGCTACTGGGTTGTCATTGAAATGCAAAACATCAACATTTGTTTCTTCCTTTAGATATATTTCTTGTTCTCCAATGTCTTCAAGTGAAAGAGAAAATTGTTCAAAGCTACTATTATCCATGAAATAGGCGTTATCTTGATCCTTATATAAAAAATTAGCTTTTTTAGTTTCGGTTCTAGCCTCATCCACCTTGTCATTTCCCTGATAAGTTTTTTCTAGCACGTTTCCGTTAATAAGATTTTTCATCTTTACTTTCAAAACTGCTCCGCCTCTTCCCATCTTGTGATGATCAGTTTTGATAACTACAAATGGTTCACTGTTTATTTCCAAAACTTTTCCTACTTTTATTTCGCTAAGACTTAACATAAATTTCTAATTAATTTTATTTGTGTGTAAATCCAAGTAAAGCCATTTTTCTAGCTCTTTTAACGGCAGTTGTCATTTTTCTTTGATGCCAAGAGCAAATTCCAGTTCTCTTTTTGCCAATTATTTTCATATAATAATTAACAAAACCATATAAAGTTTTAGCATCTTTATAATCTGGTTCTACATTGTTGGTACAAAAATGACATTCTTTTGTCTTTTTTTGAGTCTTCATAAGTTTATTAGTTTAAATTTGTAAATTAAAATGGGATATCTTCTATTTTTATCTCATCTTCTTCTTCACTTTCCGGAATTATAATATCATCATTACCACCGGCTGACATTGGTCCTTGTCCGCCAGATTTTGGGCTTAAAATGATCATGTTTTCAGCAACAACTTCAGTTGTTTTTCTTTTTGAACCATCTTGGGCTGCCCAATCTCTGGTTTGTAATCTTCCCTCGATGTATACCTTTGTTCCTTTGCTTAAATATTGTCCACAAATTTCTCCTAGTTTTCTCCAGGCGATTACATTGTGAAATTCTGCCTTGCTTTGTTGCTGACCACTTTGATCGGTCCAATTTAAGTTAGTGGCAATTGAGAATGATGTTACTGTTTGGCCAGAGTTAGTGTTTCTAATTTCAGGGTCTCTGGTTAAATTTCCAATTAACATAACCTTGTTTAAAGAATACATATTTTTTTATCTTTTCTTTTTGAGAAAAGAATAATTAATTTTTAAACTACAGCAAGTTATCGATATTTAGAACATCATCTAGCTTTTCTTCTAAATTCTTTAAATCTATTTTTTTATCTTCTTCTTTCTTCTTAGAAACTTTTTTAGTTTCTTTTTTAGCCTCTTCTTTTGTCTTCAATTCTTCGCTTTTCTTGCTGTCTATTTTTTCTTTTATTTTTTTATCTTTTTTAATTTGTTCTTCACTTTTAACTTCTTTCTTAACAATTAAAAATCTAACTATTTCTTTATCTAGTCTTAAGGTGTCATTAATCTTTGCAACCAAAGTCCTTTCTAGATCAAATTCATAAAGGCCATAGTAACCATAATATTCATGGTTGATTGGATAAGCAAATTTCTTTTTGCCCCAGTAATTCTCTAGGGTTATTTTTCCTTCGTTAGAAGTAATTAAGTCCCCGACCTTTTTGAAAACTTTTTGAGCTTCATCGTCAGTGAATTTGTTTGGCATGATAAACAAAATTTCATAGTGAATTAGCCCAGATGGTTTTGTTTTTGACATAGTCAATCTTAGCAAAATGTTTCTAAATTTAACTTATTTTGAAGTTAAAAAATAGCTAACATTTTTATTATTATTTTTTAAATTTAAATAAAAAAACCCAAAGTATTCAAAGAAAATGGGTTTCTATAGAATACCTTTAATTCTACTCTTTTGGTAGAATTGACCCTTGAAACAAGGACCGTGGGAAAGGTTTATTTAAAATTATTATCAAATTGAGCATCTAACAATAATTTTTTTTATTATTATATAATATTTATCTTAAAAAAGCAAGTGGTTGAGATTTTTGTTTTTAATCTTTTAAAATGCCATAATTATTGAGAAAGATCGTGTTTGTGAAATAATATTAGATTAATTTTTTTGAAATAAAAAATTTATATGAAAACAAAACATAGAGCATTTACTTTAATTGAACTTTTGATTGTAATTTTTATAGTCAGTTTGTTAGCAACTTTGGCCGTGGTTGCTTATCAGCAAGCCAGAATTAAAGCTAGAGATAGCAAAAGAATTGCCGATATTAAACAGATTAAAACTGCCCTGGAATTGTTTTTCAACGAAAACAACAGATATCCGACTATTGAACAATGGAACAGCGGTTCCATTGTTTCGTTTAATTCGGGTGAGGTTTTTATGAACAACATTCCAACTGCTCCTGTTCCGGCTGATGGAAATTGTTCGGAAGCTTCAAATACTTATCATTACATTCCTAATGATTTAGAAAGCCCGTCCAGTTATGTAGTTGAATTTTGTATTAGCAATCAAGTAGGCGAATTGCCCGAGGGGGGCTAAAGAATTGACTGTGTCTGGAATCATTGAACCAACAACCGATGATGATCCTGTTTTTCTAACTTGCGGTGATTATTTAAGGTATGGTGGATATAACTATCAAACAGTTCAAATCAACGGACAATGTTGGTTTAGAGAAAATTTAAAAATTGATAATGGTTGTTCTATTGTTGGATGGATTAATTCTTATGATACTGGTTGGTGCGGTTGTTATAATAATAAAAAATCAAATTGTGATGCTTACGGAAAACTTTATCAATGGTCAGCCATTATGAACGACTCAACACAAGAGGGTGCTCAGGGTCTTTGTCCTGATGGTTGGCACATACCAACGGATTCTGAATGGGAATCTTTGTTGGATTATTTGTCTCTGGAAAATGAATACCTTTGTGATAATAATTCTGATTATGTTGCTAAATCAGTAGCTAATAAATTTGGCTGGAAAGAAGATTCAAGCTCTTGTAGGGTTGGAAATAGTCAGTCATCTAATAATTCGGCTAATTTTAATGCCAAATCAAGTGGTAAGCGTGATTTAGATGGGCTTTTTGGCGAGCTGGAAGAAGATGCTAGTTTTTGGTCATCATCATCTAACGGGGAGTCATATTCTTGGGGAAGATTTTTAAAGTTTAATAGCCCTAATATTAGTAAAGAAAACTTTCATAAATCAAGGGGTCTTTCAGTCCGCTGCATCAAAAATTAATTTTTAATATAAAATAAAAAACCATAAATAATGGTTTTTTTATTTGCACCTTTTTTATTTAAAATTTTAATGTTATAATTTTCTGTGAGGTATTAATTAAACAAACTAATGAAAAAATATTTTTTTGTACTCGGATCAAACCCGGAACTATCCTTAGCTGAACTTTCAGCTTTATTTCCTAACAACAACTGGCAAAGAGTCGGTTCGGTTGTTTTTTCTAATTTTTTGGAAGAATTGAACTATGATGATTTAATAAATTCTTTAGGAGGCACAATTAAAATTGGTGAAGCTTTAACTGATTTCAGTCTGGCCAATCGTCACGCCTTGTCCGAGTTTACTAAAAAAGAAATAATTAAAGTTGCCCAGAAGAATAATGTTGGTGGTAAATTTAATTTTGGTTTTTCTTTTTATGGCAGTAAAAAATTACCAGGTGATTTTTTTAAATTAGCCTTAGCCGTTAAAAAGGACTTAAAAAATTTTAATATTTCTAGCCGAATAGTAACTTCTAGAGAGCAAATTCTTTCTAGTGTAATAGTCGAGCAAAACAAGCTGGTTGATGGCGGTTTGGAATTATGTTTTTTTATAGATAAAAATAAGGTTTTTATTGGAAAAACTTTAAAAGTTCAACCATTTAAAGATTTATCTAAAAGGGATTTTGGTCGTCCCAATAGAGATGATCACTCTGGCATGATTCCGCCCAAGTTGGCTCAGATTATGATAAATTTGGCTCGTAGTGGTGATAATGATTTTAAGGAAAAAACAATTTTAGATCCTTTTTGTGGTTCCGGTACTATTTTAATGGAGGCTAGTCTTTTGGGTTTTAAAAATATTATTGGATCCGATCTCTCGGAAAAAGCTGTTTCTGATAGTCAAAAAAATATTGAATGGATAAACGATTTGCTTAAAATTGGAAATAAAAATATAAATATATTTCAATCTGATGTTTTACTTTTAAATAAGGAGATAAAAGAAGAGTCGGTTGACTACATTGTTTGTGAACCTTATCTTGGACCGCAAAGAGGATTTAAGGATTTTAATGATGTAGTTAAAGAATTAAATGATTTATATTCCGGGGCTTTGAGTGTTTTTTATAAAATATTAACAAAGGGTGGTCGGATTGTAATGATTTGGCCTCAATTTAGAGCTAATAATAAAATTTGGAAATTGAATCCTAGTATTAATAATTTAAAATTATTACCAACATTAAGTTTGGCAAATATTCAAGACAATCAAGAAAGTTCTAGAAAAACATTGGTTTATGGTCGAGAAGATCAGAAAGTTTGGAGGGAAATAGTTGTATTGACAAAATAGTTTTATTGTGTTATAATGCATTGATAGTTGTTTTAAGCACTTTTACATTAATCCGCCAAAGTCTAAAAATAGACAAGGCATAAAATTAGGAGGACAATACAATGAAAAAACAAGTTAAGTCTGGTTTGTGGAACTCTACCTTTGGTGAAATTGGAGCAACTTTAAAATTCCTGGAAGATCAAGGTTTATCTTTAGAAGAAATGGCTCTTTTACGTTCTGACAAAGTTTTAATCCAAGAGGTGGTTAAGCTTATTAAATCAAGAACAAAAATTGAGAATTCTGACATTCTTGTTGTCTGGCACAAAATTTACCGTGAATGGTTTGGAGCGAACGTAGACATTTCCGAGCTACAAGTTCCTGATACTTACAATCCCGAAAAACATTTTTTAGTACTAGTTGCCAAAGGTGTTACCATGAACGCCGTTGTCACTGCCATGCGAAAGATATTTAAAGTATATCTATACACAGAAGATCTTGGTGTCGGTGTCACAAAAAATGATCGCACCACAGATGGCACCTACTTTGTTCTTTTTAATCGCAACATTGAAGCTGACGAAGAATTTAAAAACATGTCGGCTGATAATCTTACTAAAAAAGGTTATCAAGGAATAACTCTGTTGGAACGTTTATTATTAGAGGTCTTGTATTTTAGCGAAACAAAAAAACACCTAGACATTAACAACTGGACATTATGTTCTGGTTCGCGTTTTTCCGAGGGCGGTGTTCCTTGCGTCTGTTGGCTTTCTGGCGGCGACGGGCTTAGTGTCAGTTGGTGCAGTTCTGACTGCTCCCGTGGCGATTTGCGTTCTCGGGTAGTAGTTTCCTAATCCTTGAAACTTTTTATCTTTTATACTTAAGCTTAGTTCTTTGGACTAAGCTTTTTTAATTTTGTGATATTTTTATAAAAAACAGATATTAACATTTTATTTTCTATAATGTATAATTAATCATATCCTTGTGTTTTATATATAAATCATTTCTATTTAATTATTATTAATATAACTTTCGGAGTGTAGTATAATGGTAGTACGCGTGCATGGGGTGCATGTAGCCCCGGTTCGATTCCGGGCATTCCGACTTATGAAGAAATTAGTTGTTGTTAACGATAAAATGCAGAAAAATTATCGTTATTATTTAACCGAGCCAATTGGTAAAAAATTTGCTCCAGAATTTAAACCAGAATTAACACCTCAGGAAATGTTAGGGTTGGGAATTTTTGGTGGAAAGTATATGACTGATTGTAAAGCAGAATTTCCGTCTTCTTGGTTTAAGAAAGCTAAATTATCACCAGAAAAATATGATATTAAATTTAATTACTTTAAAGTAAGGGCTAGTCAATCTTTGAAAATTTGGCGAGAGAAGGGCTGGATTTATAAAGATGATCCGCGCGGCTGGTTTCAGTGGTATTGTCGTTATTATATGGGGAGAAGATTGGAGCAAGAAGATAAACGACAAATTAAAAGATGGAAAGCCATTAAAAGGCATATCGTGGCTATCATTAATAATTGCCGTCGAGGAGATTTAAGTTGTCGCACTCGACAAAGACAGGCCGTTTTGCACTGGGCTTATGACAGTCGTAAATTTTAATTAATTTTTTTAAAAATAATTTTATGTGTGGAATTGTTTCTTATATCGGACCAAAAGATGCCTATCCAATTTTAATTAAAGGATTAAAGCGCTTAGAATATCGAGGCTATGACAGTGCCGGCGTGGCTATTATTAGCGATGGTTTAAATATTTATAAAACAAAAGGAAAAGTTAGCGATCTAGAAAATAAAATTTCTCAAGAAAAAAAAGATGTTAGTGGTAATATTGGTATTGCTCACACTCGTTGGGCAACGCATGGAGAGCCAAATGATATAAACGCTCATCCTCATCATTCCCAATCCAATGATTTAGCAATCATTCATAACGGCATTATCGAAAATTACAATTCTTTAAAAGAAGAATTAATTTCTCGTGGCTATAAATTTGAAAGTGAGACCGATACTGAAGTTTTAGTCCATTTGATAGATGATATTAAAAAAAACGAAAAAGTAGAAACGGCCGAGGCTGTCCGTTTGGCTTTAAATAATATAATCGGAGCTTATGCTATTGTTGTTTTAGATAAAGACAAACCAGAAGTTTTGGTGGCAGCTAGAAAGGGTAGCCCTTTGGTTATTGGAGTTGGTGAAAATAAAGGAGAATTTTTTCTAGCTAGTGATGCCACCCCAATAGTTGAATACACCAAAGATGTTGTTTATCTAAAAGATAATGAAATGGCCATTATTGAAAATTCAGAGCTTAATATAAAAACCATTCACAATATTTCTAAAACTCCTTTCATTGAAAAATTAGAACTTAATCTAGACCAGATTGAAAAGGGCGGTTTTCCTCATTTCATGATTAAAGAAATTAATGAACAGCCTAAATCGATTTTTGATTCTATTCGTGGTCGTATAAATTTAAAAGATGTCTCGGTTGAAATGAGGACTATTCAGGACTATGAAGAAAAATTAAAAACAATTAAAAGACTAATAATTATTGGTTGTGGAACCAGTTGGCATGCTGGGCTTGTTGGCCGATATCTTTTTGAAGAAATTGCCAAATTACCGGTTGATGTTGAATATGCCTCAGAATTCAGATATCGTAATCCAATTATTTATTCCGATGATTTGGTAATTGCTATTTCTCAAAGTGGTGAAACGGCTGATACTTTAGCGGCCATGGAACTAGCCAAAGAAAAGGGGGCTACTGTTTTTGGTTTGTGTAATGTTATTGGTTCTTCTATTCCACGTCTTAGCCACGCTGGAGCTTATACTCATGCTGGGCCAGAAATTGGAGTAGCCTCAACTAAGGCTTTTACTTCTCAAATTTCTGTTTTGGTTTTAATGGCGTTGGCCGTAGCCCAAATTCGAGGCGTGATTAGTAAAGATAAAATGAATTTGCTTTTAAGTGAATTAGAAAATATCCCAAAATTAGTTGAAAAAGTTTTAAAGACTAATGATCAGGTTTATAAAATTGCAGAGAAATATAAAGACTCCACCAATTGTTTGTTTTTGGGAAGAGGTATAAATTTTCCAGTAGCTCTAGAAGGTGCCTTAAAATTAAAAGAAATTTCCTATATTCACGCCGAAGGTTATCCGGCCGCTGAAATGAAACATGGACCAATAGCTTTGATTGACGAAAATATGCCGGTAGTAGTTGTGGCGCCACGTGATAATATTTATGAAAAGATAATTAGTAATATTTGTGAAATTAAAGCTCGTAAGGGCAAGGTCATAGCTATCGTTAGTGAAGGCGATATTAAAATTAAAGAGCTGGCTGATTATGTAATTGAAATTCCAGTTACGGAAGAAGTTCTTAGCCCTCTTTTAAGCACGGTTCCTCTTCAACTTCTGGCTTATCATATAGCGGTTATGCGTGGTTGTAATGTTGATCAGCCACGTAATTTAGCCAAATCAGTTACAGTTGAATAAAATTTTAAAAAATTGTTTATGAGATTAAATAGATTTTATTTAGAAAATTTTTCTAATGATCAAAAAATAAAAATGAAAGATTGTTCTGTTTTTCATCAAATTAAAAATGTTTTAAAGATGAAAGTTGGTGAGCAAGTTTCTTTTTTCAATCAAGAAATAGAGTCAATATATAAAATTGAAGAAATTTCCAAAAAGGTAATTATTTTTATTTGGCAAAATAACGTTAAAAATAACTTTAAACCTAAAAGAGAAACAATTCTTTTTCAGTCTCTAATTAAAAAGGATAAAATGGAATGGGTTGTTCAAAAAGCAACTGAGTTGGGTGTAAGTAAAATTGTTCCAGTTATTTCCAGAAGAAGTGAAAAAAAAGATATTAATTTGGAAAGACTAAATAAAATTATTATTGAAGCAGTTGAACAGTGTGGTCGTCGAGATTTACCCTTAATTTCTGAGCCCCTCAAATTTTCTGATATTTGGACTGAAGCTCGGGGCTTGGTTTTGTTGGGTGATGGTTCGGGAAGTGACATGGTTGAGATTATTAAAAAAAATGAAGAAAATTCTAAAAAAATTAGTATTATAGTTGGACCCGAGGGAGGCTTTGAAAAAAGTGAAATAGATTTAGCTAAAAAAAATAAGGCCGAAATCGTTTGCCTTAATAATTATATTTTGAGAAGTGAAACCGCTTCAGTAAGTTTTTTGTCAATTATTTCCAATTTTTGATTTTATACAAGAAAACCTCGCTTCGTTTTATCAAGATTTTGGCAAAACTCGATACGAGTCTCCGTTTACACGGAGTCTTTCAAAAACTATTAAAATAGATAGCTCCATTTTGATAAATTTTTAAACGAATTTGCCTCAGCTCCTTATGTTTATGGTCACGACCATAAATAGAAAAAAGCCTAAAATTGGTGTTCCAAAACTTGATAAAAAGCAAGGTTTCCTCGTCTGTATTATAGCATTTTTGGGAAATAGAAACAATATCAATAAATTGGCTATTTTTTGTATTTTCCTGATTTGCCAAATGATTTTTTTTAAACTATAATAAAAATAATCCAAGAAATTGGAATTTTTATTGTTGATGTTTATTATTTATGATCGATTTGGATTTTAAAGAAAAAATTAAAGAAGAGCTGATTGAAAAAGACGGCTATGTTTTTGATGACGAAGAACAAGATGTTTTACCAAAGAAAAAAAGATTAGGACTAAAGATAAGTGCTTTTATTTTTGCTTTTCTATTGATATATACTGTTACTGTTTTGATATCTGGGGATAGTTCAGAATCATGGATTGGTAGAATTCCTTTTATTGGCAGAATAGCTGGTTTGGCCGAAAGCTCAGAAAAAATGTTAAGAGGAGAGGATCAAGATAGGATCAACATTCTTCTTTTAGGAATGGGGGGTAAAAAACACGAAGGAGGTTATTTAACCGATACCATTATCCTGGCTAGTTTAAAACCATCCACCAAACAAGTAGCCCTTCTTTCCGTTCCACGCGATTTAAATATTGCTGTGGAGGGTATGGGTTGGCAGAAAATAAATTCAATCAATGCTTTTGCCGAAAGGAAGAAAGAGGGTAGTGGTGGAGAGGCAGTTTCTCAGGCCTTGAGCGATGTGTTAAATATACCAATTCATTATTATGTTAGAGTTGACTTTGAAGGATTTGTTAATATAGTTGATATCTTGGGTGGTTTGGAAATTGATGTTGAAAATACTTTGGAGGATTTCCATTATCCAATAGCTGGTCAGGAAAATAATGAAGATTACTATTCTCGTTTTGAACATTTATATATTGAAAAAGGATTACAAAAAATGGACGGAACTTTAGCTTTAAAGTACGCCCGCTCCAGATATGCTAGTGGAATAGAGGGATCAGATTTTGCCAGAGCTAGAAGACAGCAAAAAATTATTCAAGCAGTTAAAGATAAGCTTTTAAAAACAGAAAACATTTTTAAACCAAGCGTTATTTCTGATTTAATTAGTGAGCTTAATGAAAGCTTAAGCTTTAATCTTAAAATCTGGGAAGGAATAAAACTTTGGCAAACATTTAAAGATGTTACCAGCGAAGATATAAGCAATTATGTTTTAGACGATGGTCCCAGTGGTTTATTGGTGTCTGGCAGAAATGATATCGGGGCCTATATTTTATCTCCTAGAAGTGGTGATTTTACAGAAATTAGATATTTGATAGATAATTTTTTTCCGAAAGAAGAACAAATCAAGGCCATGAGTTCTGAGAGTTCTCAAACAGCTAAAATAGAAATAAAAAATGGAACCTGGATTAATGGATTGGCCAATCAAACAGCTATTGATTTGGAGAAAAAAAATTTTGACGTTTTAAAAATAAGCAATTGCAGTCGTCGTGATTTTTTAGGAACTGTAATTTATGATTTAACATATGGTGGCAAGAATGAAGCTTTAAAGTACTTAAAAGATTTGCTTCAAGCTGATGTTTATTTCGATCTTCCTTTGTGGTTATCGGAAGATATAAAAAATGAAGTTAAAGAAGATGGCGAAGAGGTTCCTGATTTCTTAATAATTTTAGGAGAGAACGCTGGTAAAATTGGTTTTTAATATATATGATAAACAAAAATATTCCTTTAGTAGCTATAATTGGAAGAACCAATGTCGGTAAGTCGACCCTCTTTAATCGTTTGATCGAACAGAATCAAGCTTTAGTTTCTCCAATCGAAAATACAACCAGAGATTTTAATATTAATGAAATAAACTGGCGTGGTTTTGATTTCCAAATTTTAGATACTGCTGGTGTTGCCGATTCTTTGGCCTTAAAAAGAAAGATGGATATTGAAGAGAGTGGTGTGAAAAGAATAGAACAAAAAGTACAAAAACAAGTTTATGATTTAATCAAAAAAGCAGATTTGCTTATTTTTGTAGTTGATAACAAGTCTGGTCTTTTGGTTGAAGATAAAAATATTGCCAATTTTTTAAAGAAAAGAGATTATCATAAAAAAACATTACTTGTTGGTAACAAGGTTGATAATTTTAAACAGGTGGGTGATTTATCGGAGTTTAGCAAATTATCATTAAATGAACCGTTGGCGATTTCAGCCCTAACTGGTTCTGGTACTGGAGATCTGTTGGATTTAATAGTTAAGAACTTAAGCAAATTTAAAAAACAGGAAAATGAAGAAAAAAAGAATAAAGACCTTTTGGCTTCGGATAAGATTAATTTATGCATAATCGGAAAACCAAATGTTGGCAAATCTTCTCTTCTTAACTCTCTTCTAGGATATGAGAGGGTTATTGTTAGTGAAGTGCCTCATACGACCAGAGAGCCACAAAATACCGAAATTAATTATCAAGGCAGAACAATAAATATTATAGACACCGCTGGAATTAGCAAGAAAGGAACCAAGTCGGATGGTTTGGAAAAATATGGAATAATAAAATCTTTAAAGGTTTTAAAAAGCGCTGATATTATTTTGTTGGTAATCGATATTAATGATGAAATAACCAAACAAGACGCTAAAATAGTTGAACAAATAGTAGAAGAGGGAAAAAGTTTTATTATTGTAGCTAATAAATGGGATTTAATAGAAGATCGTAATACAAAATATTGGACCAGAAAAATTAATGGACATTTCCCTTTTATAATGTGGGCTCCCATTGTCTTTGTTTCGGCGCTTAAAGGAGAAAAGACAAATAAAATTTTTGATTTAGTTCTTAAAATCGATGAGTCTAGAAGAACTAAAATAATAGATGCCGTTTTATCAAATTTTTTAAATAAAATGATTAAAAAGCATAAACCAACCAAAGGGAGGGGTGTTAGGCATCCTCGGGTTTATAGCATTAGACAAACTTGGGTTAATCCCCCAAAATTTGAAATTAGAATTGGTTCTCAGGAAGATTTGCACGATTCTTATTTGCGATTTTTAGAAAATCGTTTAAGAGAAAATTTTGATTTTTTTGGAACGCCGGTAAAAGTTTCTATTAGAAAAAATAAAAAAATTCACGGCAAAGCTGGTTAGTTGTTTGCCTTTTGTTATTTTTTTTGTTATTATCTTGATTGCTAATTATTAAAATAATTTATAATTAATCATTAAATTATGGACAAAGAATACAAGAAAGAAGAAAAGCATGAAGAAAAGAAAATCCATGCCGAACATGATTCTAGTAAAGATGGTTGCTGCGGTTCTGATAAGTGTTGTTGCGGTGGTTTTTTCAAAAAGAACAGAGCAGTAATAGCTTTAGTGGCAGCTGTTATTTTGGTAGTAGTTGGAGTTTTAATCTTTAAACCAGGGGAAAAGAAAACAGTGATATCTTTGGATGATGCTAAGGTGAAAGCAGAAAAATTTATTAATGATAACTTTGCTGATCCTTCATATCCGATAACAATCGTTAGCATTGAAGAAGCAGAGGAAAAAGGTTTATATAAATTGAAAATTGATATTGGTGGTGGAGAAATCATAGATTCTTATATTAGTAATGATGGTAAAAAATTTTTTCCTCAATCATTTGATATAGAGGAATTAGAAAAAAATGCTGCAACTGAAACTGCCACAACAACTGGTAGCGAAACATCATCAACAGAAACATCTGATGAAAGATTTAATGAAGGGGCTGATTTCGATTCAGAAAAAAAAGTAGTTATTTATTTTTTCTGGGGAGATGGTTGTCCTCATTGCGCTAACCAAAAAACAGCTATGCAAAGTTGGTTAGACAAATATCCAGATATCGAAATTAAGACTTACGAAACTTGGGCCAATGAAGAAAATAGAACTTTGTTAGAGTCATTTGCAACAGCTTATGACACAACCGTTCAAGGCGTTCCAATGACATTTATTGGTGACAAATATTGGGTAGGTTATGCCGATTCTTTAGGATCTGAAATGACAGCTAAGATTGATGAATGTTTGACCAAGACCTGCGAAAATCCAGGTAAAAGAGTAAAATAGCAAAAGATTCAATATAAAAAAATAACCGGAAATTTCCGGTTATTTTTTTATTTACTTGATTATTATTTAACTTGCATAACGACTTGACCACCGATAAAAACTAAATACATCATCAAAAGAACAAAACCTTCTATCCTGCTTAACAATTGATCTGTTCTGTAAAATATATAAATTAATATGAACAAGGAAATATTAAAGATAATTAAAAAAAAGTAGGCGGCATCAATATTTATATCTATTGGTTTAATAAAGCTTAAAAATCCCAACATTAAAACATTGCTTATAGCCGAACCAATAAGGTTGCTAAAAGACAATTCTTCAACTTTTCTTTTGAAAGATCTTATAGCTATTATTAATTCGGGCAAATTTGTTCCGATTGAATAGAAGAGCAGACCGATTATAAAAGGCGAAATATTGTGATTTCTTAAAACAAACATTGTTGTTTTAACTATTAAATCAGAAATTATTGTTAACAAAACAATTCCTATTAATATCCAAAAAATGTGCTTGATTATTTCTTTGCTGTTAACTATTTCAATTTTTGGCCAATTTATACTTTTATTTTTTTTATATAAAAAATAAACTATCAAGATATATGAAATAATCATTATTATTCCATCTATTTCATTTAGTCTTCCCTTAAAAGCTAATATCAGGGGCATAAAAAGAACTATTAAGGTTGCCAGAAAAGGCCAGGAATTTTCTTCTGTTTTTATTTTTCGATTTAAAATTAAGCTTATTCCTAAGATTAAGGCTAATAAAACGATTGTTCCTCCAACTAAGTTTCCAAAAGACATGTCGGGCACATTCATTAGGGTTGAGTTTATTCCAATGGCCATTTCTGGGGTACTAGTCATTATTCCTAAAATGATTCCTAAAATAAATATTTTTATTCCTAATTTTTCTCCTGTTTTTCGTAAATTTAAAACTATCAAATCAGCTGATTTGCTTAACAAAAAAAAGAGGAGTATTAAAAATAATATAGCTAAAATTTCCATATTCATATTTGATGTTTGGTTAATTTATTGTTTTAAAATTATAACAAATTATAATAATAAGTAAACAAAAAAATAACAAAAAACAACCCAAGATAGTTTGGGTTGTTTTTTCTGTGGACCTTAAGGGATTCGAACCCT
>DAOMZR010000006.1:0-16695 GCA_035400585.1 bacterium
GCTCGGGGATAGGGATTCGAACCCCAATAGCCAGGACCAAAACCTGGAGTCCTACCGTTAGACGATCCCCGAATAACAAAAATATAATAAATGATAATTAGCCACAAGTCAAGAATTAAAACAAGAATTATACTTTAGCATATTTATTTACCGCCAAATAACTAGCGATAACATTGACCACGGAAATTCCTATAAATTGCCAACCAAAAATCACCCAAACATTTTCTACAAAATAACTAATAACATTAATATTATAATCAACAAAAAATATTTCTAAATAAGGCTGCAAAATTCCCAGCAAGGGAAAAGAAACGGCAATCATAACTAATACCGACATCAAAGTATAAATGACTGATGAAAATAAGAAAGGTAAATAAATAAAGGCATTAGAAGCTCCAACCAAGCGCATAATCTCAATCTCTCTTTTTTGAGTATAGACGGCTACTTTGATTGAATTATAAACAACCAACAAGCTGGTGATAATAAAAACTAAAATTATAAAAAAACCAACATCACTTATTCTGTCGGTAATTGTGTTAATTTTTTCCAAAAGAATTCTGTTATCAGAGAAATCTCGGGATTCAATAATATCACTATCAATAGCTCTCAACTCTTCTATTAAATCAGGGATCATCTCAACATTTTGAGGAATAATAACCAAACTAGGGGAAAGGGGGTTTTTGCCCAACTCTAGTATGGCTTGTAAAATTTCGGGGTTATTCTTATTTTTATCTCTAAAAAAATCTAAAGCTTCTTGTTTGGATGTATATTTAACAACCCTAACTCTTTCCATTGAATTTATTTTGTTTTTAAGTTCTAAAATTTCTGATTCAGGGGCGTCCGGTTTTAAATAAAGACTTAGATCAATTTTTTCTTTAATAGCCATGACGGCATCATCACTAATGGCTCGGAGTAAAATAAGAGTATTAATAGAAAGCATTGATAAAATTAAAATAGTAACGGTTACGACCGACAACCAAACATTTCTACTGATGTCCTGCAAACTAAATCTTAGTATTCTTAAAAAAGATAAAAACATAATTTTTATATTACATATCTGCCTCTGGCACGATCACTAACAATTCGGCCAGCGTCAATAGTAATCACCCTACGATTTAAATTATTAACAACCTCTCTGTTATGGGTTACTAAAATAACAGTTGTGCCAAAATTATTTATTTTTAATAATAAATCTATTATTTCACCGGTATTTATAGCGTCTAAATTACCAGTTGGTTCATCAGCTAAAAGTATTTTAGGTTGATGAACTAAGGCCCTGGCAATAGCAGCTCTTTGTTGTTCTCCTCCAGAAACTTCGTTGGGATAACGATTCTCCTTTCCAGCTAAACCAACTATTTTCATTACACTCGGAACTATTTTTTTTATTTTATTTGAGCTTTTTCCACAAACCTGTAAAGCAAAAGAAATGTTTTCGCCCAAAGTTTTCTTTTTTAATAATTTAAAGTCTTGAAAAATTACTCCAATTTGACGACGCAAGTAAGGAATTTCCGATTTACCAATATTGGTTATATCCCAATCACCAACAAATACCTTGCCAGAAGACACTCTTTCTTCTCCAGTTAAAATTTTAACCAAAGTCGTTTTGCCGGTACCGGATTGACCAACCAAAGAAACAAATTCTCCGGCCTTAATTGATAAATTAATATTATCTAAAACTTTAGTTTTATTTTTATAAATTTTGTTAACTTCTATTAATTTAATCATAAACTATTTTTTAGAATCAAAAACTGCAAAATTTAAAAGCTCTAACATTTCTTTAAAACTTTGATCACGAGAAGAAGAATTTAAAATTACCGCTATATATTTTTCCCCTTTAACTTCAATCCTGGTAACCAAACAATAACCCGAAGAATCATCAATGTAGCCAGTTTTAGATCCAATTATTTTAAAATCAGGATAGTTGTTATTTAAAACTAATTCGCTACTATTATAACGTAATTTTAAACTATTGTCATTTCTAGTAAAAAATTTATAACTTTTAGTAACGCTAGCATCGGCTATAATTTTTTTATCCAAAGCGGTTTTGGAAATTAAAGCAAATTCCCTAGCAGTGCTAACATTCTTTTTGTCTAAACCAGTGGGTTCAAAAAAGGTAGAGGAATTTAATCCAAGATCTTTGACTATTTTATTCATTTCTTCAATAAACTTATCTCTACTTAGACCACTAACTCTAACCATTGTTTCCACCATATTATTGGCCGACCTTACTAAAGCTGAATAAACGACATCCTTAATGGAAAGCTCGTCCCCTCCATTTAAAGTTATTCTAGCAACCTGCCATTTATTAAAATATTGATAATTATATTCTTCGTCTTGTAATTTATATTTCACTATTTCTTCTAGTCTACTTTCATTTTCTTCTACAGAAAAAAAAGTTAAGGTTGATAACAATTTTGATAAACTAGCTACTGACATTTTCTGATCGGCGTTTTTTTCAAAAACAGTCTCCCAATTTTTTTCTTTAATTAAAATTGCCGACACTGAATCTATCTGAGGTTGACTGTTAATCCCTAAACCAACGTTTAACACTCTACCAAAACTATCCTTCGGTATTAATAAGGGCTCAATAAAAACATCTATAACTCCCTCTCCTTTATTGGCAATTTTTTTAAAAGCCTCATAATCTAAATCTAAAACTCTATCAGGAAATTTATCTCTTTCTGGGCCAAAATCATTAACAACAACATCAACATATTTCTTGTTGGCTTTATTATAGACCCTTAATACCGAACCCTTGGGATAAACAGTAGAGGCCGTGAAATCACCATTTTTAAATTTATACCAACTAGCCTTGCCAGAAATTTCTGTTTTAGGATAAGAAAAAACTGCTAAACGAGCATAGGGCAAGTGAATTAATGATCGAACAAACTTTTCTTCAGGAAAATCTTTAGTTGGTAGTGGTCGCCATAAATTTTGTCCCTTGTCATAAAAGAATACTTGCTTATAATTTAAATCTTGTTCATCGTAATTAAGCTGGATATAAAATGGTTTGTGATTGTCATAAGCCTTTTTATTTACAAACTCAAATTGAACAACTGAACTTATTTTTTTAAGCATCCAAGGAAATGTCATTTCAGTGTCAGAAATTTTTTCAATTAAAACTTCGGTATCATTGTCTAAAATTCCGGGAACTAAAGAAAGCTTTAAATAATTATCAAAAGCACCAACGGTATAACCCTTTAAAATAGTATTTTTATCTAAATAAATACTGGAAACATTTTTAATATTAATGCCATATTTTTGATCGTCAACGCTTTCATTTTCAGTATTTTCCATTTCGGCCTGATTTTTTACTTGATTACTGTCAAAAACTACTTCTGCTTCAATATTTTGAGCCTTGATTAAGAAATAAGGGCAAAACAAAAAAATAAAAATTGTCAGAAATAAAAAAAAGTTTCTAAATTTAAACATAAATGATAATTAATTATGAGCCCCCTGCCAGATTCGAACTGGCGTCGATGGTTTACGATACCACTGCTCTAACCAACTGAGCTAAAGAGGCAATTATTTTTTGAAAAAGTAATTATACCATTTTTCAAAACAAGAACACTCCTCTTTTTCCTTGTTATTATTTTCTAAAACTTCATTATCTTTTTTAGATGGCATTTTAACCACCACAACCGTTTCCCCTTCTTTTTGCAGGCCAAAATTTATTCTGGCATTTTCTTCAGCTGCTTGATCGGAGCTTAAATAAGAAATAAGATTTTTTAATTCTTCATTGTTTTTTTCGTATCGACTAATATTTTCTTTTTCCTTAGCAATTTCTTCTTCTAACATTTTCTTTTTACTTAATTTTCCATAATAGGGAATTAAAACTAAAACTAAAATAAACAATAGAAAGAAAGTGGAAAAAAATTTTCTGGCAAAATTAAACTTACCGGTTTGGCTAACCTTTCCCTTATGAACATAATTGAGTCTTTCAGTTGGACTAAGATTGTATTTTTTAGACATAAAACTAACGATTTTTAGGCGTAACCCAGAAACCCATATACTTACCAAACATTAACCTTATTTGGGCATCTAAACAAGGAATTGCCCCAAATATAATAACAGAAATCGGCACAAATATCCACTCTACTACTAATTTCAAATTTTTTAATAAACCAAAATTTTTTGGTCTTTTGGGAAGCATAATCGAAGACAAAATTGATGTTAGGACAAGACCACTCATGGCCAAAGTCATTAACTTTTGAGTTGTATCTGGTAAATTTAAAAAGATAACACTATCGTTGAATTTGCTACCACCAAAAATGATTGGAAACCAACCAACAACACCCAAAATCAAAGCACTAGTAGCCCAAGAATGAAAGCCGTAGATTTGAATCCAAACATGTCTCAAGGTACTTCCTTTTTTTAACTGTGACCATTTTTTCATCACATTAAAAATTAGATAAGGAACATTTTCACTACCCCAAGCCCATCTTCTTTGCTGTTTATATAAACTTTTTACTGTTTGCCAAAAGTTCTTATCACAAGTAGCGTCCATTGAAACCGGAAAATAAAGCGGTTCGACTCGATAATTTCCATTATAATACAAGAAACAATGCCAAAATATTCTAGAATCCTCGCTCACCATATTGGGAGACCAAAAATCAATATCAACCAAAGCTTTAAAAGTCATTGAATGAGAAGAATAGGTTGCTAATTTTTCTGGCCTTATTTGTTGCATCATTTGCCAAAAAGTATTAGAAGCCGAGGCTACTCGAGCAAAAAACGGTGTTTGCCAAATATTGTTGTGATAAACTGGAACTGGTTGATAGCTAGCGTTATATGGATTTTCAACTGTTAAAAATTTATAGGTTAAACAATGAAAATAACCAGGAGAAGCTACGGTGTCAATATCAAAAACGCTCACAATTATTTTCTCATAATCCAAACCTTCTTTGTCAACAATCTCCTTTTTAACCATTTTACCAGCATAAGCTTGATTAGCCCCCTTACCCTTCAATTCTCCCTCGATATTATCAGGATGAACAAATATAGCAAAATTTCTAAAATAATGGGAAAATTCTTTTTCAATAATATTGGCCCTTTCCCTGGCTAACTCACCTCCTCTTTCTTCAATCGCTAAAACAGCGATCATTTTATCAGTTGGATAATTATTTTTGGTTAAACTCAAAAAACAAGTTCTAAGTATTTCAATGTCCTCATTATAGGTTGGTAAAATAATTAGATGGATAACATCATTTAGTCTTGTTCCGCTTTTAGCCAAACATTTGTCCGGTAAAACATTCAGTTCTTTCTCTAAGTTTTCACATTTTTCCTTCCAATCTATTTTCCTATTTTTTTTCAAGTTACGATAAGAAACAATTAAATATATACCGAGAAAAATAACCTGTAAAAGCCAATAAACATTAAAAGCAATTAAAAAATAAGCCACCCAAACTGGCTTAATAAACGAAAAAATAATTAAAATTAATAAGCTACCGACTGACAAAGCTCCTGGTAAAATTTCTAAAAATTTATAAATCTTTCTATCGCGACCAGAAAGCTCTGTGGCCTTAGCTATTTTTAAATAATCCATAAAAACTAATTGTCAAAAGCAACATCTTCACCTTCTTTTAATTCAATTTCTTGAGAGCCATTAAAATTACTTGATGAACTTTGATTTTTGTCTCTATCTTCTTTATCTTTTATTTCTTTTCCTTTAAAATTTATCGGGCTTATTTCCCTTAAAGCCTCCAAACTAATTTCGGCTATGCTAATATCCTTAACTATCGGTTCAGAAATAATTATTTTTTTTTCTTCTCTATTATCACTTTTTTTAACAACATTGTTTTGTCTAGAGGGCACATTATTACTAACTTTTTGTGGCTTAATTCTTCCATCTTTCATTTTTTTTAAACACTCCTTGCAATAAACCGGTCTAACTCCGTCTGGTTTAAAATAAACTTCAACATCCTTTGCGCAAGCCGAACAATAAGTAGAAAAAGAATCTTTTTTATTTTTTTGATCATCTTTTTTAAAATTATTCTGATTTTCTGAATTGTTTTTACTAAAATTATTTTTAGGGACACTTTGAGTTTCGTTTTGTTTTTTGAAATCATCGTTAGAATCTTGTTTCGTTTCTTTCTTTTCGTCTTCATCTTCCATGTGCCAACGCATAATTCTGTCTTCCACCACCTGTCTTTCGGTAGCATATTTTTGTCTTGAACTTTCAATTACTTTCTCCACATTATTAGTTTTTTCCTCCTCTAAAAGTGGCGACATTCCTTTGGCCGAAAACGGATCGGAGGCAATACCATCAATCATTAATCTTAAATACATTTCGTATTTTGGCAAATTAACAATATCTTCTTCAGTAAAAACCGGTGCAAACTCTCTAACCAATTCCTCAGCATCGGCTGCGCCAACTCTAAAAACGATAATCGTTCCAACGTTACCAAAAACAGCTGGTTTAACCCTTTCATCGAGTTG
The DNA here is from genome assembly GCA_035400585.1 of bacterium. GTDB lineage: Bacteria > Patescibacteriota > Patescibacteriia > Patescibacteriales > UBA12465. Next base: position 6,439 of record DAOMZR010000006.1, read on the forward strand.
TTCAATATATTGATGAGCCATTATCAAATTTAAACGATATTTTCTGGCTTCTGATAAAATATTGGCAAAACTTTCAGTAGAAAAGTTCTGAAATTCGTCAATATATAAATAAAAATCTCTTCTTTCTTTTTCTTCAATATCAACTCTGCTCATAGCCGCTAATTGAATTTTAGTAATCATCATGGCTCCCAATAAGGCTGAGTTATCTTCACCAATTCTTCCTTTGCTTAAATTCATGATTAAAATTTTCCCTTCATCCATAACCGATCTCATATTGATTGAGGATTGAACTTGACCAACGATATTTCTCATGAAAGAGCTGGATAAAAATTGACCGACTTTGTTTTGAATAGGAGAAACCGCTTCTGAGGCAAATTTGTCAGCATAACCGGCAAACTCTTTTTCCCAAAAGGATTTAACAACTGGATCTTTAATGTTGGCTACTACTTTTTTTCTATATGCTTTATCGGACAACATTCTAACCACACCTAAAAGAGTCGAACCAGGATAGTCCAAAATAGCTAAAATTGCATTTCTAAGTATATACTCTAGTCTAGGTCCCCAAGAATCAGCCCATAATTTTTGAAAAACTCCAATTAATCCAGAAGCTACTAGATGCCGGAGATGAGGATCTACTTGCTCTACCAAGTTGAAGGCTATTGGATAATCCATATCAGCTGGATTAAAATAAATAACATCATTAATTCTTTCCTTAGGAATATATTTAATAACCTTTTCAGCCAAATCACCATGAGGATCAACTACAGCCACCCCACGACCAGCCCTAATGTCTTCAACTATCATATTTTCTAAAACAGTTGATTTTCCCATACCAGTTTTCCCAATCAAATACATGTGCCGACGACGATCGTCGGTTTTGATACCAAACTTTCTCATTTGATTTCTGAAATTTGTCTGTCCAAAGAAAATTACATCATTGCTAGACATATAATTACATCAAATTATTGATTAAGATTATTCAAAAAATCCATATTTCCACTTTCTATTCCGCTGTAAACACTCAGAACCGATTGAAGAGGACCAACCAGACCTTTTAAAAATGGTAAAAAGGCAAAAGCTAAAATAATTGGAATTAAAATTAAAAATAATTTTACAAAAACCATTACTTTTTGAAAAAAAATATATTTTTTAATATATTTGCTAATTTCTAAAATTTCATTACTTATTTTAATATTTTCCTCTAATAAAACAGATAGCGAACCATCTTCTCGATTGTTTTCATTTTTTAATTGTTCATTATTATCATTGTTTACTAAATCGTATATATTTTTTTCTCTAGGCTCTTCCATATTCTTATAAATTTTGTTAAAAACACAAAAAGTCTTTTAATTTTTTAGTATTAATCTGTCGATAGAATTATAACAAAATAGATACTATAAATCAAACAAAAAAATCGGTCAGAAGACCGATATTTTTTTATTTTAATTAATTTATGATCTAAATAAACATTTTTTCGTAAATTTTCCACCAATATTTGAAAAATATTCCATTTCTTTGTCAGTAAATGATTCTTTGTTTTCAAAATCACCATTAACCAGTCTAATGTCCGATTTGAATTTTTGTAAATACCAAAGATTTGCCCCTTCAATATCTTTAGACATTTCTAGAATATCATCCTCATTCACTAACCCAGGAACCAAAGTGCTTCGAAATTCATAAGGAACGTTACCATTAATTAATAAATCTATGCTTTCTTTGATTTTATTAATGTCCGTTTTAACACCAATAACTGCTTCATATTTTTCTAGAGGGGCCTTTAAATCCATGGCTATATAATCCAATAAATTATTTTTGATCAAATCGGAAACCTTTTCGGGGTTAGTTCCATTAGTATCTAGCTTTATTTTATAACCAAGTTTTTTTACTTTTATTATAAACTCTTTTAAATCTGGCTGTAGGGTTGGTTCTCCACCGGAAATAACCAATCCCTCTAATTTTCCCACTCTTTCTTTTAAAAAAAGAAAAAAGTCCTCCTCCGGGATTAAAGAAGGACCTTCATCTATATTTTTTAATTCATTTTCGCCTTCAGCGAAAACGAGCATGGGGTTATAACAAAAATGACAACGGAAATTACAGGATTTGGTGAAAACAATAGCCGATAAATAACCAGGAAAATCAATTAAACTGAGTTTCTCTAAACCACCAATAATCATTTTTTTAAAAAATTAATTCTTAAAATTGCCTAATTTTTCTGAACTTACTTTATAAGTTTTTCTATCACAATATTCGGCAAATTTTCCTTTGTTATAATTTACTGTTGGGGTTAACCAACCAACAACGCGACTATAAACTATACATTCTGTTCTGTTGTTTGTCTCTATTGGGCTCATATTCTTTGTATTAACAATATTAAGATTTTTCATAATATTGCTATGTAAATTAATAATAAACTATTAACATTGACAATTTTCCGAATGTGATTCCTCTTGATTGTAGATGAAAACACCGCCATTTTTTTCTTCATCACATTTGGGACAATATTTATGTTCACCGGATAGATAACCATGAATTGGGCAAACAGAAAATGTTGGAGTAATTGTAAAATAAGGTAATTTATAATTTTCAACAATTGTCTTAACTAATTTTTTAGTTAACTCTATATCGTTAATTCTTTCTCCTAAAAATCCATGCAAAACAGTTCCTCCAGTATATTTTGTCTGTAATTCATCTTGTAAGTCTAAGGCGGTAAAAATATCATCAGTAAAGCCAACTGGCAAGTGAGTAGAGTTTGTGTAATAAGGATCAGCCCCTCTTTCGTTTACAGCTTCATTGTTAGCACAAACTATTTCTGGGTGAAGCTCTTTGTCTTTCTTGGCAAAACGATAAGTACAACCCTCTCCTGGTGTAGCTTCAAGATTATATAAATCTCCAGATTCTTCTTGATAACCAGCAATAACGTCTCTCATAAAGTCCATTATCTCTAAAGCAAATTTATGGCCTTTAACACTAGTAAGATCTGATTTTAGAAGATTCAAAACAGCTTCGTTCATGCCGTTTATTCCGATTGTGTTAAAGTGATTTTTCCAATATGAACCAAATCTTTCATTTATTTCTGCTAAATAAAATTTAGAATAAGGATAAAGACCGTCTTCGGTAAATTTCTCAATAACCTTTCTTTTAATAACTAAGCTATCTTTAGCTAAGTCCATCAATTTCTTTAATCTATTTTTAAAATCGTTTTCGTCCTTAGATAAATATCCAAGTCTAGCCAAATTAATGGTAACCACACCTAAGCTTCCGGTTAAAGGATTTGCTCCAAAAAGACCACCACCTCTTTTTCTTAGTTCACGGTTATCAAGTCTTAAGCGACAACACATACTACGAGCATCGTCCCTATTCATGTCAGAATTAACAAAGTTAGAAAAATAAGGGATTCCATATTTAGATGTCATTTCCCACATTGGTTTCAATGATTCACGATTCCAATCAAAATCTTTATCAACATTATAAGTAGGAATGGGGAAGGCAAAAACCCTACCAGAAGCGTCTCCTTCAATCATAACTTCAGCAAAAGCCTTGTTAAACAAATCCATCTCTGTTTGGAAGTCGGCATATTTTTCACTCATTATTTTTCCACCGATAATAACATTTTCTTCGCCTAGAAGTTTAGATGGGGTTACATCAAGAGTTACATTAGTAAAAGGAGTCTGGAAGCCAACACGAGTTGGAACATTAACGTTGAAAACAAATTCTTGTAGGGCCTGTTTTATTTCTTTATAAGAAAGATCATCATATCTAATAAAAGGTGCTAGGTAGGTGTCAAAATTGGCAAAAGCTTGAGCTCCAGCTGCTTCACCTTGCATGGTGTAGAAAAAATTAACAATTTGGCCTAAGGCGCTTCTGAAATGTTTTGGAGCCTTACTTTGAATTTTAGTTGAAACTCCACCAAAACCCTTTATCAATAAATCTTTTAGATCCCAACCACAGCAATAAGGAGCAAGTAGTCCTAAATCATGGATATGAAAATCACCATCAACGTGGGCTTTTCTAATTGCTTCTGGATAAAGTTTGTTCAACCAGTACTTAGCAGAAATAGAAGAAGCGATATAGTTATTTAATCCCTGAACAGAAAAACTCATGTTGCTATTTTCTTTTAATCTCCAATCAGTTCTTCCTAAATAATCCTCCATTAACTTTTCTTCTGTATTCTGATTTATTTCTCTAACTTGTCTTCTTTGGTCTCGATATAAAATATAAGCCTTGGCTGTTTTTATCAATTTTTCTTCTATCAAAGTCTCTTCAACAATGTCTTGAACCTCCTCCACTGCTGGGATAGTATTATGATGAAATTTTTTGGCAATCTTAGAAACCACCTTGTCACTTATCTGCTCTGCTAAGGATAAGTTATCCTCCCCGGCAGATTTCATTGCCTTTAAAACAGCTTCGGTAATCTTGTTCTGTTTAAAATCAGAAATTTCACCTGATCTTTTACGAATTTGGCTTATATTTTGATTAGGCATGCATTTTTTTATAAACTACTTTAAAAAATTTTAAAGCAGGATAAAACTTTTTAAAACAGGTTATATGATTAAATTTTTATTTATCTTTTTTGCTTTTCAATAACTTTTCCAATTCTTCGCTAAATTCTTCTAGACCATCGAAAGACTGATAAACTGAAGCGTATCTAATATAGGCAACTTTATCTGTTTTTTTTAAATTTTTCATAACAATTTCTCCAATTTCAACCGAACTAACTTCATCTTTGTTTAAGACTTGTAAATCTCTTTCTATGCAATAAATCAATTTTTTAAACTTTTCTTCACTACAATTTCTTTTTTCAAGAGCTTTTCTTAGTCCAATAACTATTTTTTCTCTATCATAAGCTTCGCGTCGGTCATCTTTTTTTATAACGGTTAGGTCTAATATCTCCATTTCTTCGTGGGTAGAAAATCTAAAACCACATTTTAAACATTCTCTTCTTCTTCTAATCAAAAAGCCATCGCCTGATATCCTAGAATCAACTACTTTTGTGTCTTCAAAGTGGCAAACAGGACATTTCATATATTCCCAATAAACACAATATATAGTATGTCAAAATTATTTATAACCACTATATCTTGTAAAAATGATTATAGCAAAAAATAATAAACCGGGCAAACATAAACAAAACCCCTCTAAATAAAGGGGTTTGTCGTTATAGTCTTGAAATTTTTCCAAAAATATGTGGAAAGGCTGTGGATAACTTTTTAAACTATACTTCCACGTTCAGATAATAATCGCTTACATCCTCTAAATCATCCAATTCTTCTACAAAATTTCTTATTTTTTCTAACGATTCTTCGTCTAAAGCATTTTTTTCTTTAGCAACATACTCTATTTCGGCTGAATCAATATTTAGCCCTTTATCTTCTAAGAATTTTCTAGTCTTTTGTAAGTTTTCTATCTTAGTTAGAACAATCAAAACATCTTCTTCCGGCTTAAAATCATCAATATCGGTTTCTATTAATTCTAATTCTAATTCTTCTAAATTTATATTCTTGTTTTTTAATTCTTCTTTGGTTAATACCACAACTCCCTTTTGTTCAAAGTTCCACATCACCGATCCTAAGGATCCGCCAGCTTTTGACAGGGCATGACGAACAGTGGCGGCACTACGATTTTTATTATCAGTTAAACACTTTACAACTACTTGAACATTATTTGGTAAAACAGCTTCATAATACAATTCTTCAACAGCATCTCCGGCTAATTCTCCGGTTCCTTTTTTAATAGCTCTTTCAATATTGTCTTTGGGCATATTAACCGACCTCGCCTTATCAACAGCAGCTCTTAATGAAGGATTGCTGTCAACATCACCACCTTTTTTGGCAGCGATAGTTATAACGTTGGCTAATTTTGTGAAGATGGCCCCTCTCTTGGCGTCAACCACAGCCTTGGCCCTTTTGGTTGTTGCCCACTTAGAATGTCCTGACATATTTTTTAAGTTAATTTATAAATTTAATTAGAAACGATAATATCAAATTTTTCTTTCTTACCATAAGCTTTCGGACCGTAATCGTAACAATAATTTTTAATATGTTTTTTAAAATAAGCTGGTTTTATTTCTTGAATTTTTCCTATTAAATAATAAGTTACGGAAAGTATTAAACCAAAATTATAATTTTGAGGCAAGTTGATTTGAATTCTGCTAGCTGGCACTCCAAAATATTCATTTTTATCAGCGCCTAAAGTCATCACTAATTCATTTTTATCTCTAATCACAAACTTAGCATGACGAGCATGTCCAAAACTAAAAGCTCTAATTGAAACTAACGGACCAAAAAGTTCACTCTTTTTGATGTCTAACATTGGACAAACATTTAAAAATTCATCTGGCAAAACAAAAGAATAAGATTTAAAATCGGAGATCTTTTTTATTAACTTTATTTTTTTTAAAAAATTTAAAATACTTTCTGGTTTTTCTCCAGTAAAAGACAAAATCATTCCCAAATAAGTAGAAACATTATAAGTATAAGGCTCGGCTGTTTTGGGATAAACCAAAACCTTATCGGCCAATCTAGCTGCAGTAGAATTAGGAGAACAAGTAAGCAAAACAGTTTTTAATTTGTTTTTTTTAGCAAGTTCTATTTCCCAAACAGAATCTTTTTCGCCAGAAGCTGAAATAACAATAACTTCTTTAATTATTTTTTTATTAATCAATTCTTTATAACGTGAAATTATTTCTCTAAAATTACTTTCATCGGCAATAATAGCTTTTTGTTTGGAAAAAATAATTTGAGCCGTGTTATAAGCATTGCCACTTCCAACCACTAAAGGAAAAGAAAAATTTTTTAAATTCAATTTTGGTAATTTTTCTTTAGATAAAAATTCTAAAGCATTAATTACGGCTTGATCTAAATTTATTATTTTTTGCATATAAATTATTTTTTAATAATCAAAGAATCCCCTGTCATGCTCTTTGGTTTTTTTATGCTTGCAACATCTAAAATTGTTGGGATAATGTCTCCTAAAATACCCTTTTTTAATTTAATATTTTTATCCAAGCCAACAATAATAAATGGAACCAAATTTGTGGTATGAGCTGTCATTGGTTTTTTTGTTTTATAATCTATTAACTGCTCAGCGTTGCCATGATCAGCTGTAATAAAAACAATCCCCTTCTTTTTTAGCACTTCACTCACCACCTCACCGACACATTTATCTACTGTTTCTATTGCTTTTATGGTTGGCCTTAAATTAGCGGAATGACCAACCATGTCACCGTTTGCGTAATTCATTATTATAAAATCATACTTCTCTTTTTTTATCTCCTTTATAACTTTTGAAGTTATTCCAACGGCGCTCATTTCTGGCTTTAAATCAAAGGTATCAACCAAGGGAGATGGCACAAGTATTCTGTCTTCATTTTTATAAGGCTTTTCGATTCCGCCATTAAAGAAAAATGTTACATGGGCATATTTAGTTGTCTCGGCTATTCTTAGTTGTTTAAAACCTTTTTTACTTATAAAATCACCAAAAACATTATTCATTTTAACTGGCTTATAAGCCACTTTTATCATTTTAAATTTTTTATCATATTCAGTCAAAGAAACCATTTTTAATGGGAAAACAGTCTTTTCCCTCTTAAAGCCACCAAAATTTTTATTATTAAAAGTAAGCGCTCGACAAATTTGTCTTGCTCTGTCCCCTCTAAAATTAAAAAAGATGAGGCCGTCGCCTCTTTCAATTGAGGCCACCGGTTTATTTTTTTCTAAAATTATAGTTGGCTCAAAAAACTCATCAGAAACATTTTTTTGATAAGACAGTTTTATAGCCTCTTCAAAACTTTTAGCTTTATTACCTCTGGAAAGAACCATGGAGTCATAAGCTTTTTTAGTTCTTGACCAAACAGAGTCTCTGTCCATTGCATAGTATCTTCCCATAACAGTGGCTATTTTACCGACACCTATTTCCTTAATCTTTTTATTAAGATCTCTTAGATATTTTAGAGCGCTTCTGGGCGGTGCATCGCGACCATCCAGCACACAATGAATGTAAACATTCTTTATTTTATTTTTCCTTGCCAGAAGAAGCAAGGAATATAAATGATGATTTAAACTATGAACTCCCCCGTCAGAAATTAAACCAAACAAATGAAGTGGTTTTTTATTTGTTTGACAATATTTAATTAATTCTAGAAATTCTTTATTAATAAAAAAGCTACCATCTTTAATAGAATTAGAAATTCTCAAAGAATTTTGATAAACAATTCTTCCAGCACCAATATTTAAATGCCCAACCTCAGAATTACCCATTTGACCCTTTAATAAACCGACCGACTCTCCACTAGCACTTAAAGTTGTGTTGGGAAATTTTTTAAAATAAGTATTTAAATTTGGTTTACGCGCCAAAGCAATAGCATTGCCAATTTTGTTCTTGTTTATTCCATAACCATCCATGATAATTAAAACAATTGGTTTTTTCATAATAAATTGACTAAAAACTAACAAAATGATAACATTTTATAGTAATTTATGACTAAGGTTAGAATTAAAAAATTTTTAGCAGAAACACTGATATTATTGATAAAAACCATATTTTTGGTTAAAAAAATAGTAGTTTTTATCTTGAATTACCTCATTTACAGGCCAACAAAAGCGGTTCTGAACTTTTTTTTCTTTAAAATGACAATTAATATATATTATAAGTATATATTAATTTACAAAAAAATCAAAGAAATAAACAAAAAAAACGATTCTCATCTCTATATTTTTAAGAAAAATTACCCAGTATTTTTGCTGATAATTATAAGCTTAATTCTAATAACAACTGGTTTCTTAAATACCACTCCTTTCAATAAAAAAGTTTACAAGACGGCCCTGGCTCAAACAATCGTTGGTGATTTCTCAGTATCGGAACCAGAAGAACTAATAATTGAAAGTGGTTATGAAGAAAGGCCATCAATTGTTGTTCAGTCAAAATATTTAGAACAAAGGGATTTAATAAAAAATAAGCCACGAGCATCCATTAATACTCAAATAGATGAAAACAATGTTTTAGTTGGCGACTCCTTAGAAAGACCAAATCTTGCCCAAACACCAAAGGCCAGAGACGCCAGACAAGAAATTGTGAGCTATGTTGTTCAAACAGGAGACACAATAAGCAGTATTGCTCAAGATTTTGGCATTAGTGTAGAAACCATTTTGTGGGAAAATAATCTCACATCTAGATCTCTAATTAGACCAGGAAATAGTCTTAAAATATTGCCAGAAACTGGTTTAATGCATGTTGTAGCTAAAAATGAAACTATTAGTAGTATTTCCAAAAAATACAATATTTCTTCTGAATCAATTATTAATGCCAACAACCTTGACTCTGAAGAAGTTTTAAAATTAAATCAAAAAATATTTATACCTGGTGGCAGAAAAATAGTAGTAGCGACTCCTGCTAGCAAGCCAGCTTATACTGGAACATCTATAGCTAAATCTATTACTACTAACCCAAGTACAAGTTATGATGGTGGCAAGCTTTTATGGCCAACCGTTGGACATCGTATTACTCAATATTATTCTTGGAGACATCAAGGGTTAGATATTGCTAACAAAACAGGAACTCCTTTATATGCTGCTGAAAGCGGAACCGTTGAAAGATCTGGCTGGAACAATGGTTATGGATATAATGTGGTTATTAATCACGGTGGTGGCTTAAAAACCCTTTATGCCCACGCCTCTAAATTACACGTTAAAGCCGGGGATGAGGTTAATAGAGGAGACATTGTAGCCGACATGGGATCAACTGGTTGGTCAACTGGTCCGCATATTCACTTTGAGGTTATATCTAATGGAGTTAAACAAAATCCGTTAAATTATATACAATAAAAAAATTAATTATAAATTATTAATTATTAAAAAGTATGAAAATAATAGGGGGTTTAATATTTATAGTAATAGGAACACTAATAGTTATTTATACTGAATGGCTATTAAAAAATTTTGGCAGGATTAATTGGTTTGAACAACATCTTGGCGCCGAAGGAGGCTCTAGAATGGGGTATAAATTAGTCGGTTTAATAATAATATTCATTGGATTATTAATGATGACTGGAATGGTTGACGGATTTTTAAATATCATTTTATCACCACTAACCAGAGGGAGGGTTTAAGTAAAATATAAGTATTGACTTGATATAAATTATTGTTTATTATGGACTAGTTGATGATTTTGATTATTGTCAACTAAATGGGCCTTTAGCTCAGCTGGCTAGAGCACCTGCTTTGCAAGCAGGGGGTCAAGGGTTCGAATCCCTTAAGGTCCACA